>DJPL01000071.1 GCA_002437415.1 Ruminococcaceae bacterium UBA6413
TAGCTCAGTTGGTAGAGCAACTGACTCTTAATCAGTGGGTCCTGGGTTCGAGTCCCTGAAGGTGTACCATGCTAATCCCGTGTATTTTGCACGGGATTTTTTGTTGTATATTGGTATAGTAATGGTGGTATGTTTTTGGTACATTTCGGCGGCATTTTGGTATAGATGTGGTGCAGTGCAGTGATATAAAGGATTTTAAGCAAATTCCAATAGGATATGCAAAAAAGTTGAAACGGTTAGTTGCAAATCGTATTGACTTTGGAATATAATGCAATTGTATTTGATGAAATTTAAGGATTTTTTAATAATTTATATGTTATCATAGAGGTACAGAAATTCGGAAAGGGGCAGGGAAATGTATATCGACATACTAAAAAGGGATATAAGGCGCAAGAAGTCGATGAATGTCATAGTGCTTGTGTTCATAATAATGGCGACGATGTTTGTTTCGTCAAGCGCTAACAATATTATAAGTGTTACCTCTGCGTTGGATAACTATTTTGAAATGGCGAACGCGCCCGACTTTATGTTCGCTACAATGAACAAGGCGGGTATAGCAGATATTGACGGGGTTATAAGCAATGCGACAGCGGCTGACAGTGTGAGAACTGAAAAAGTAATATATTTATCGTCTACCGAGATAAAGTGGGACAGAGAGGATATAAAGCTTTCGGCGGGAACTAACGTATTGCAGAGTGAAAGCGATATGGCGCTGAATTATTTTCTTGATGATGGGAGTATCCTCAAAAGCGTAAACCGGGGCGATGTATATATTACGGGTCATTCGGCACAGTCGGCAGGAATAAATATAGGCGATAAGGTCACCGTTACAGTAAACGGCATCAGCCGTGAGCTGAGATATGCAGGGGGGATAAAGGACGCTGTCCTCGGCTCCAATCAGATGACGTTGGCAAGATACATAATGAATGACGATGATTTTAAGGCATATTACGGGCAGGAGCGTGTAGTCGAAAACTATGGCGGCGAGTTTGTCTACATTGAAAGCGGCGATACGGATAAGCTCAGCAAGGAACTTAAGCCGCTGTCGGACTATACGGTGATCAGTCTTGACAGGGATTTTATGAAATTTACATATATCTTTGATATGATAGGGACAGGTCTGCTTCTTGTAGTGAGCTTAATTCTGATAACGATAGCATTTGTTGTGCTGAAATTTACGATAACCTTTACTATAAACGAGGAATATCGGGAAATCGGGGTTATGAAGGCTATCGGAATAAGCAATATCAAAATCAGGGGATTGTACCTTGTAAAGTATACGGCAGTGTCGGTGATCGGTGCGGTTGTCGGGCTTATATTCAGCTTTCCTTTCGGCGAAATGCTGAAAAATGTCTGGTCTAAAACCATTGTTATAAGCGGACGGAATGTAATAATTATAAATGTCTTATGCGCTGTGCTTGTCGTGGCGGTCATAATGCTGTTCTGCTACGGCTGTACGGGAAAAGTCAAGCGTCTGTCGCCAATTGACGCAATAAGAAACGGACAGACAGGTGAGAGGTTCAGAAATAAGAGCCTTATCAGTCTGAGTAAATCAAAGCTTGGCGCAGTGCCTTTTATGGCGGTGAACGATATCGTAAGCAGTCCTAAGAGATACGGTATAGTCACGCTTACGTTTGTATTGTGTCTTTCGATTATGCTGATGCTGTCGGGTACGGTATCTACGCTGAAAAGCAAAAGCCTTATAACGGCATTCGGTATGGCGGATTGTGATGTCGTGCTGTTCGGTGATCCCTCGCTCGAATTTATGTCAGACGGCGGTCGTGAAAAAGCAGAGGAATATCTTTCCGATATGGAGAAAACATTGAGTGAAAACGGTATTCCTGCAAGCTGCTTTTGCGATTTTCAATTCAATTTTGCGGTAATACACGGTGAAAACGAACGAAAGATACATATATATCAAGGGGTCAATATAAAAACAGATGAATATTCATATTTATCCGGAACAGCACCTCAGAGAAACGGTGAGATCGCGATAACGCAGATAACGGCGGATAAGCTGGGAGTCGGTATTGGCGACAGTGTTACAATAAGAACTATGGAGGGAAGCAAGGAATACATTATCACCGCGTTATATCAGACAATGTACAACCAGGGTGAGAGCGTAAGACTGTACACCGATGAGGATATAAATTATGTTTACGCGAAAGGCAAAACCGAAACGCAGGTAAAATTCACGGATAACCCGAGTGAAGATGAGATACAAAGAAGAATTGAAAAGATAGCGGAGTTGTACCCGGATATAGACAGAATAATAACGTGCGGAGAATTTGTGTCCGAAAGCGCCGGTGTGACAGAAACGCTCAATACGATAAAGCAGATGGTGGCAATTCTTTCGATCATTCTGACCGCTCTTATAACCGTACTTATGGAAAGGTCGTTCATTACCAAGGAGCAGGGCGAGATCGCTCTTATGAAAGCGATAGGAATGAGAAACGGCAGTATATACGCTTATCATACCCTGCGGTTTGCAGCAGTGGCGGTCATTGCGGTGATCGTTGCAGGGGCACTTGCTGTTCCGTTCTTACATATCTTTATAGATCCTGTATTTAAAATGATGGGTATGCAGATCGCTGTGGAATATGTGCTTGATATTTCTGAAATGTATTTTGCTTTGCCGGCGTTAATTTTTGCAACAACGGTTATAAGTGCGTTTATCACATCGCTTTATACGGTCAGGATAAAAGCGTCGGATACGGCGAACATTGAATAAGGAGGAAGGTATATGAATATTCTTGAAGTCAAGGACCTATGCAAGACTTATGTAGTAAACAAGCGTCAGAACAATGTGCTGAAAAACGTAAGCTTTTCTGTTGTCGAGGGCGAGATGGTGGCGGTAATGGGACCGTCGGGCTCGGGTAAGTCGACTTTATTATACACCGTGTCGGGAATGGACGGCGCTACGGCGGGAGAGGTGAAGTTCTGCGGAAGAAATATTGCGGATATGGCGCAAAAGGAGCTTGCCGACTTAAGGCTTAATGAAATGGGGTTTATATTTCAGCAGATGTATATGCTGAAAAATCTCACCGTGCTTGACAATATTATTCTTCCCGCGGTGCAGTCGCACAAAACAGGTGAGAGCCGTAAGGAAATAAAGAAGCGCGGGCAGGAGCTTATGCGAAAACTCGGCATTATAGAAATAGCCGATAACGATATAAACGAGGTGTCGGGCGGACAGTTGCAACGGGCGTGTATATGCAGAAGTATGATAAACACCCCTAAAATGATATTTGCCGACGAGCCGACAGGCGCACTAAACCGCACCACATCGGACGAGGTAATGCAGAAGCTGGGCGAGCTTAACAATGACGGTACAACGATAATGCTTGTAACTCATGATGTAAAGGTTGCCGCCGTTTGCACAAGAGTGCTTTACATAGTTGACGGAAATATAAAAGGCGAGTATAATTTTGATAAGCAGAAAAGCGATATGTCGGTGAGAGAGCGGGAGAGAGCACTCAACAACTGGCTGTTGGAGCTTGGCTGGTGATATTGTAAGCGGTTGAGCCGAAAGGAAATATATATGTCGGATATTCTGGATATACTGATAGTTGAGGATAATAAGGAGCTTGCGGATATACTGTGTGATTTTCTTCGCGCGGAAAATTACACGGTATCTGTAGCCGAAAGCGGTGAAAAAGCCTTGTCGCTGTACGAAAGGTACGGGGCAAGGCTTATTGTGCTTGATATAATGCTGCCGGGAGCGGACGGCTTTTCGGTGCTTGAGAAGATAAGAAAGGAAAGCAACACGCCGATACTTATAGTCAGTGCAAAAACCGAAAAGGAGGACAAGCTGAACGGACTTATTCTCGGAGCTGACGACTACATAGAAAAGCCGTATGACATTGATATTCTGCTTGCAAAGATAAGCGGGATTTTCAAACGGAGATACTCGCTTGATACCGTAACGGACGGCGATATAGTTATAAACCTGTCTGCAAGGACTGTGACAAAAGGCGGCACGGCGGTTGAATTATCCGCAAAGGAGTTTGATTTACTCCTGTTGCTTGTCGAAAACAAGGGGCGGACGCTCAGCAAGGAATATATTTTCAAATCTGTATGGGGAAGCGACAGCTTTTCTGAACAGCAGACGCTCACTGTACATATAAAGCGGCTCAGGGAGAAAATAGAGGATAATCCCGCGAAGCCTGAGAGAATAAAGACGATATGGGGAACGGGCTACAGATATGAAAACGTACAATAAAATCATTATAGCCGTGGTTGCCGTAACGGTGCTTATAATTACAGCGGTGAATATTTTGCTTATCACCGACAACAAAGGCAGTAACGACAGAGAGTATCGTGTCGAGATCGGCAGGGTTGCGGAGGATATCAGAAATAACGGGTACAATTCATCAATATCAGAAAATTGCCGATATGTCACCGCTGTTAAAAAATACGGCGGAGATATCGAAAACACCGATATTTTCGATACGGACAGCGACTATGTTATAAAGCTGATAAACGGCGAGCTTTACCGCTTTGAATATAACGCGCAGAGCAAGACCGACAGAACAACGGAGATAGTAATTGTGAACGTTTTTCTCGGCGTTATGGCAGTGCTGACTGTCGCTGTGCTGTTTTATATAAAAAACAAGATCATACTGCCGTTTGAACGGCTGTCCGATGTGCCGTATGAGCTGTCGAAAGGAAATCTGACAATGCCTGTAAAGGAAAGCAAAAGCAGATATTTCGGGCGGTTTGTATGGGGCGTTGATATGCTCAGAGAAAGCATTGAACAGCAAAAGGAGCGCGAGCTTGAGCTTCAGAAAAACAAGAAAACCCTGCTGTTATCCCTTTCGCACGATATAAGGACACCGCTTTCGGCTATAAAGCTGTATTCAAAGGCTCTGTCAAAGGGACTTTATACCGATAAGGCAAAGCAGACCGAGATAGCGGAAAATATTTATGCCAAAGCCGATGAAACAGAGGGATATCTGTCGCGCATAACGCTTGCGTCAAGAGAGGATTTTCTCAGCATAGAAGTAAAAAACGGTGAGTTTTATCTGTCTGAGCTTATTTCGCGGATAAGGGAGTACTATGCGGAGAAATTGTCGCTTATCGGTACGGAATTTACGGTTTCGGAGCATTCCGACTGTCTGCTTTACGGCGATATTGACAGGAGCGTTGAAGCAATACAGAACGTCATTGAAAATGCAATTAAATACGGTGACGGAAAGAAAATAGCGGTAGATGTCGGCGCGGAGGACGGTTGTATTCTCGTAACGGTCAGAAACAGTGGCTGTACGCTTGACGGCGATGAGCTGCCGCATATTTTCGAGAGCTTTCAGAGGGGGAAAAACGCCGTCAATGAAAAGGGAAGCGGACTTGGACTTTATATAGCAAGGCAGATAATGAACAAGATGAACGGGGAGATATTTGCGAGGATAACTGAGGGAGAGTTTGAGGTCGGGTTGGTTTTCGGGAAGGCAGGATAAGAGTAAAGCTACAGTACGGCTGTTGAGCCGGGCTGTAGCTTTTGATTATTTCGGGAGGTGAAGGAAGCCGGCGGTGAATGCGTCGGGGAAAGTGAAGTTGATTTGTTGTTTGCCATTTTCTATACGTCATTCACAAAAAATGTCATAAAGTTTAACTTACTAATTGTGGAAAAAAACAGAAATTATGTGAATTTATGAAAAAACACTTGAAATTACCAAAAAAATAGTATATCATTTATTACAAAGCAATATTGCTATTAGAAAGAAGGTTATGTATGAAAAAATCAAGAAAATTTATTGTATCCCTTATATCAGGCATGTGCGCTATGGTTCTTATGATTGCTTCGGCATCAGCAGATTATTCGCCTGCCGCAAAAGCATTAGGTTTTAATTTAGAAAAAAACAGTTATAAAAACATTGGCTGGGTTACTGAACACATCATGAAAGCATATGTAATAGATGAAAGTGCAGTAAAACGTCACTGTGGAACATTAAGAACCCAGACACTTTATGCAACAAGCAAGACTAAGTATTTGCTATCCAATCAAATGGATGTATGGTTAACTCGAACAATCACAGAGGCAAAAAAAACAAAGTACAATGTACCTGGTTTTTTGTTTTTTATGAAAGAAAAAAATATATCGTTTGCCACCAACAAAGTGGTCGAATATGAAACAATGCCTAAAAATATCAAGCTTGCTAATTATATGGCAACATCACCGTCACAAGTTATAACAAAATCTGTTACAAATGGTTGGGAGATAAATAAAAACGCTGCTATTTCTTACGAAAATATAGAAATAGGAAGTGGTACTATGGGACGCTCGTGGTCCAGTACATCTGATGTAATATTATGCACAACATACAATGAATCCAGAACAAACAGATTCAAGGTTACATATAACATCCTTGATCCATATTACAATACTATGAATAGCAAGCAGAGAAGCTATTGCTATGGATTAAACTATTTCTATACTGCAAAATCCGTTTACGGTACCAGTTCTGCAATGAAAAAATATCTTGCACCCTCGAATACAACTGCATATTTCCGTGGTTATTATACAGGAAGCACAATGAACAGTATTTATACAGTTCCGGTCGACGGTTCTGCAAATATTTCATTTTCAGCTATGATAGGAGCGTGAAAAGCAATGATAAAAAAACTAATTTCGATAACTATTTGTTTCTCGATTATTATCAATACACTTTGCGTTTATGCATCTGCAGCATATGACACTACATCCTCGCAACTTGGTTTTGCCATTTCAAAAACACATTACAATCAATTCGGGTACATATTTGAACGGTCGTTTAGCAATTATTATAACGGAAAGAAGGTAGGAATCACTACCTATAGCTATTCCTACTGCCGAGGAAAGCAAAAATCTTTAGGATATTATTCAGATCTTTGTGCAATTAAAATCCTTACAGAACCTCGCAGTATCACGTTAAAAAATGGTTTTCTGTTTTTTAATTGGGACACAAATTATAAATTTAGAATCAATTCACTTTGTGTAGAAAGTGAGAAATCGAAACTCAACACTTCTACCAATCCTTTTGTAGTGAATAAAATAGAATATGCAACAACAGCTGACTCAGCTACTAAGTCATCTACGACTGACAGCTCTCTTTCTTTTTCTGTTCTCGGTACAGCTGGAATTTCTATCAACAAGTCCGAGACGGTAGATAAAAGCATTGTAGATGTTATTGACAACTCGTCAAGAACAAAAATGAAACTTACCTTCACTTTCGGTAATCCAAGCACTTCTGAACAAAAAGAAAGAGTCTACGAACAAACTAACTACTACATTTTGCAGGAATACCTGTCACACAGAAAATCCTATACAAATGTTACATCCTTCAATGCTGTGTATGGTTGTGACGGCAAAACGTCATCGTATAAATACACCGTGTCTACACCATTAAAATTTAAATAAGGAGCAGAAATGATGCAGAAAGTTATAAAAATATCACTTGTGATCATTGGATCTATAATCGTAATAATTGCTTTGATAACAGCAACACTTGTACTTACGGGAAATGTAGAAATAGGTTTTGCTCCTAACGGCAATTTTCAGGTAGTAATTAAGGATGATAACGATAACCTTGATTCTTATGACCAGATAATTCAGTCCACGCTGACTACCTACCCCACCGACATTTTTGTTTACGGAGAGGACTGCAAATTCCGAAAGAATGTTAAGTTCAAGCAGATCGACAGTTTATCTGAGGAAAACCTGAAATCGGACAAGAAATACAAGCTTATTGTATTCAATGACCTGTATGATAAAACAGATCTTACCGATGATGATATTGCCGTTTTGAAAAAATATGTTCTGGAAGGCGACTATGCCTTATTTTATACCGGACGCAAGCATATGGATACCTTCATAGCAAACGGCTTTGCAACAGAGCATATTGTTGAAGGAGACATCGGTTTTGCTTTACGCCATTCCGGCGGGACAGTTATAGAAACAGACGGCTTGTGGGATGAAACCTCTTTGGAATATTATGAAACCAACAATCCCGAGTTACTTGGAGAAAGCGTATTTATCTTAATTGAAAGAATAATCAGAGAGGACTAAAATGTTATCCGTAAACAAGGCTAAAAAGATTTACAAGGCGCAATCAGGCGACGTTGTTGCCTTAAACGGCGTTGATATAAGCTTTAAAGAAAACGGACTGACCTTTATATTAGGAAAGAGTGGTAGTGGAAAAACCACTCTTCTTAATATTTTGTCCGGACTTGACCAACCGACAGAGGGAGGCGTGTATTTTCTAGGCGAAGATATCAGTAAATTCAGCGAAGCAGAAATGGACAAATACAGGAACATCGAAACAGGCATAGTTTTTCAGAACTATAATCTGATCGAATCGATGACGGTATATGATAACATTGCTGTTGCACTGGAAATTCAGAAGGGAAATAATAAAGATGCTATCGGCAAAAAAATTAAAGAAGTACTGGAATATGTCAATCTTGAGGAATACGAAAACCGTAAAGTAACCGAGCTCAGCGGAGGTCAAAGACAGAGAGTTGCTATCGCAAGAGCGCTTGTAAAAAGTCCGTGTATAATACTTGCCGATGAGCCTACGGGAAACCTTGACCGTCAGACAGGAATGCGGATAATCGAGCTTCTCAAAAGCATATCCGAAAATTGTCTTGTAATAATTATCACCCACGATGAAAATATAGCAAAGGAATACGGCGATACTATAATACGGCTGTCTGATGGTTGTGTGGACAGTATCAAAGGCAACGATGAGCTGAAGGAAACCTTCAGTGTGGTATACAGCGATGACGAAAGCGAGCGCTCACTGTCATTCTCTACCGAAAAGGAGTTTTCTGAGTTTATTCTTTCTTTGCTCAATAAAAAACGAAGCTTAGAGCTTAAACTGCAAAAAGATACAATAGCAGAAAGCTCCTCCGTAAAGACGGAAAAGAAGCGCGTATCCCCGGAAGTAAAAAGATTGCCTGCCAAAAGAATAACTTATTTTGCGGCAAAAAACTTTTCGTCAAGACCTATGCGTGCTTTTTTTGTCACGCTTCTGTTCAGCCTGTCGCTGACGTTGCTTATGGCAACATTACATATGTCGGAATTCAATTATGACACCGTAATGACAACCTACCTTGACAGATATAACATAGAAGAGGTTTATCTTCAAAAGGAAGTGACTTACTCGGACTCCTTATACGAAAATCACAGCAAAGCTCTTACAAACGGCTGTTTTTTCAACTCTCTGTTGAATGACAATTATACAGGGGTCAATGTCTTTAAAATAACAGACAAGCCGGGTAACATATATCGGATCGACAGCGACGGAACGCCTGTTTTTTCAGATTTCAACGGTTCGATCAATTATGTAATTGATAACGGACTAGTATATACAGAGGATCAGCTTGCACAAGGAAAGCTACCCGAGTCACCTAATGACATCGTTATTACGGATTATTTGGCTAAAGAAATATTATCCGGAGAAGGAGACGCAGTCGGTCAGACAGTTTATGTGTCCGGAGTTGAAATGAAAGTATGCGGTATCCTCAGAACCGACTACATAGCGTATAATTATAAGTATAAGAAAAAATACGTTTATACGGATATGTACACCGAATATCACGCAAAGCGCGATTATGAGGTCGCTGTTGTAACCGAAGACTTCGTAGATCTCTACAAGGCTAAGAACAAACAGTTGCAATTGGAATATGCAAACTTTACTATGCCGAACAAGGATCTGGACTTCAAACTTTTTCCGGATATCTATTGTTGTGGAAGCGACGAAATAGAAAACAACAAAGAGCTTATACTTGCGGGGAAAATACCTTCAAAAGAAAATGAAGTGATGGTATCGGACATATTCTATAACAGGTATATACTACAGACTGATGATACCGCTACGAATTCTGAGCAGTTACAGACATCGCCGAATGACTCAGACGTGGCTTTTGTGCCGACAGAATTTGAATATGTCGATATGTACGCAGACAAATTCTGCAATTATTACAGCGACAGCATAAACGTATATGATTTTATCGGCAAAGTAAAAGTAGTTGGCGTATACAGTACAGATACGTTGCAGGAGATAAACAATACTGACATTATTTTTTACAAGGATACATATGACAAGCTTTACGATTATTACTTTGACAATCTGTTTTTCACAGACTGTGGACTCAGCCTGACGGAAATGACTCACGAGGAGCTTGTAAAAATTTCAAACGACCTTGATGTCATAATAAACGAACCTTCCGTGCGCCTGATATACTCCGTCAGAGATATGGTAATTTCTCTTATGCCTGTACTTCAGATATTGCTTTTTATAGCGCTTTCAATAACCGTGCTTGTATTATTTTCCTTCATCACCTTCAGTATCAATTCAAACAGCAGACAGATCGGTATTCTTCGCTCGATCGGTGTGACAAGAGCCGATACTGTAAGGATATTTGTGGCGGAAACAATAATAATAGCTCTGATAGCTCTTGTTGTTTCTTATATTCTGGATACTGTTCTGACAATTTATATCAACAATATGTACGCCGGTTCACTTACCGAAAATCCGTTTGATATAATAATACCGAACATAGCGATTTGCCTTATTGTTCCGCTGATAACCGTAGCTCTTACTCTTATTTCATCTGCAATCCCTATAAGAATGATGAGTAAAAAACGACCGGTAGAAATAATCCGCTACTCCGAATAAACGCTTCGGCATATGAAAGAAGTAATTTCTTACAGCCTGAAAACAATTACAGCGGCATTACCGCGTACTCGGTCGCATACTTGCCGAGTTCCTGAAATAAACATAAAAACGACCGCCTGCACAGAGAACGTACAGGCGGTGTTCTATTGTAATAATACGGGCAAAATGGAGGAGTTGCCTTGAAAAAGATTTAGTTTGTTTTAATTATCAGCCGACTGTTACACTGCCCGATGTAGATCCTGTGAATGAGCCGCCGTCCGAGGTGCTTATTGTAACAGAGCTTATATCATCGGCAGATACCGAGTCGCTTATCGTATCGGAAGCGATGTTCAGCGTGAGCGTGCCGCCGTTGCTTCCGTCATTGCCCCAGCGGCCTGTTGCGGCGCTTACAAGCTCACCGTTTGAACATTCAAGTATATTTGCACCGTTAAGGTTTACGGTAGATGTGGTGTTCGTGATATAGAACATTGCACCGTCGGTGTTGTTTCTGATAGTTGTACCCGACATTGTGAGGGTTGAGCAGTTTGCGGTAGCGTCACTGTCTGCGGCATCGCCCGACATACTCTGATACAGCATTACGCCGTTGTTGCCGCCGCTTACCGTGAAGTCGCAGTTCGTCATTGTGATAGAGTTTTTACCCTCTATTACCGCCGCCTGTGCGCCTGTCGATGTGCCGACTACATTTTCAACGGTGATCTCACCTGTTGAGTAGATGCAGGGGCTTCCGTCGCCCGAGCACTGAACGGTTGAATTTTTAACAGTTACGTATCCGCCGCCGCGGTCGGTAGCTATCGGCGCGCAGTGCGCTCCGCTCGTGGTAATGTCAATATGCTCGGCGTTTATCGTGCCGTTGTAGGTAGCGTATACACCGCGGGAAGAATTGCCCGTTGTGGTTATCTGAACATTATCGACATTTGCCGTTGCGCCGGCAGTTGAGAATATGGCGTTAGCGCCACTGCAATCGGACGTTATGGTGCAGTCTGTTATCTCGGCGGAGCTGTTTTCTCCGACTACAAGAATAACGGAGTTGATACCGTAGAAGTTGTAATCATCGGAAACGTCCGAGGTGCGCTCGCTGTCGTTTGTCGAGGCATCGCCCGACTTTACTATCTCGGCGTTGGAGATTTTGAGCGAGCCGCCGTTTATTACAAGAAATACATTCTGATCTGCTTCGGTCGAGGTGTAAGTGCCGCCTGTTATTGTGGCATCAACACCGTCAATGATGTATGCGCCGTTCAGCGTTACCTGCTTGTTGCCTATCGTTACCGTTGCACTGCCCTGCGAAAGAGAAGTGTTTGACGAATCTGCGTCAAGTATTTTTATATCGGATATTCCTGCCGTGCTTGTACCGGACGTGCTGTCGGAACTGTCTGTGCTATCCGTACTGTCCGTACTGTCCGAAACAGTTGGATTATCGGTGCTGTCGGTTGATGAATCTTCCGTTGATCCCTGTTCGGAAGAGTCTGCTCCCATGTCAGAGGAAGCTGTATCGGAAACGCTTGATGTTGCAGATGATTCTGTTACAGAGCTTGTCTGCTCCTCGCTTTTACAAGCGGAAAGTGAAAGGACTGCCAGAACAGTCATTATAGTAATTATTCTTTTTGTTGTGCTACTCATAAGGGTAAACCTCCTTTAAGTTGTTAACTATGTTATACAATTTTTCCCTTAGATGAACCTTAAACGAATAAGAAAAGTATGTGAAAATCAATTTGCGGTTGCTTGACTAAAAAAGAAGTTAATGCTATACTGAGGAAAATCGTAAATATGAAAACGATAAGGTGATAACGCTCGGTGAGCTTACGCCGGAATGGTGGATAAAATGAACGCAGTAACTAAATATAAGCTGCATGACGATACAATCGAAAAGATGTACCGCAGGGCTTTTTCGGACAGCGGTGAGCTGAAAATTACAGCGCTGTCGGGCGGCTTTTGCAGCAGTGTTTATCTTATAGAAAGCGGAAATAACAAGGTCGTACTTAAGGTCGGAACTAAGAGCAACGTTAAAGTGATGTGGCACGAAACGGCATATATTGCGACCGAGGCGGAAATGCTGAAACTAATAGGCGGAAAAACAGACATAGCTATGCCCGAAGTGCTTTTCTATGACGACAGTACGGAAATCTGCGATGTGCCGTATTTCTTCATGAGCCTTATTGACGGAAAACCGCTGAACAATACAGAGGGATTGACCGCAGAGCAGTACGGCAACATAAAATATGAGGTCGGCAGGCTTACAAGACAGATAACCGATATTCCTGCACAGCATTTCGGCATACCGAATATCAGTGAGAGCTTTTGCGACAGAAATTCCGATTTTGTGATATTACTTTTTGAAAAACTGCTTGACGACTTAGAGCAGAAAGGCGGAAAGCTTAAAAGCATATCACACGGTGAGCTGATGAAGCTTATCGAAAAATTTACGGAACAACTTGATACGGCGGATAAGCCCTGCCTTATACATACCGACACCTGGAACGGAAATGTGATGGTGAAGGATGGAGAGTTTTCGGGAATAATCGACTTTGCGGCGATACTTTACGGCGATCCGCTTATGAGCCACGATTTTCACGACTTCGGTGAAATGAACGCGGATTTTCTGAGAGGGTACGGCAAGACTGAGTTCAGCACCGACGAGCTTATCCGCATACAGATATATAAGATATGGCAACGGCTCGGAATGATAGTTGAAAAGGTTTATCGCGAATACGAGGATAAAAACCTGTATTCGTGGGTCGACGGCGAGTTTGACAAAGAGGTTGAGATACTTAAACATATGTAAAGTAAAAGCGGTCACAGGAAAAGTCCTGTGACCGCCGTTTTTATTTATGCCTGCTCACGCTTTTTCAGTATCTTCGGGAATGTCAATGCGAAAATAGTCGTACAGCATATCGCCGAGGTCGCATCGGCTACCGACTCGGCAATGTATACGCCCTCCACACCGAAGAAAAAGGGAAGAATTAGTGCGAGGGGGATAAGTAGGATAACTTTACGCAGAAGCGCTATGAACAGTGAAATTTTAGCCTGATCGAGAGCAACGAACATATTCTGACAGGTGCGTTGAAGTCCGAATATCGTCATACCGGTAAGGAACAACGGCATCATTCTGCCGACAGTTTTTATAAGCTCCGCATCGTTTGTGAACATTCCTGCGACAAGTTCGGGGAAAAGTATCATAAACAGGTTTATCACCGCAAAGAATGAGAACATGATTATTACGGCATATTTAAAGCAAAGGCGCACTCTGTCGGTGTTGCCCCTGCCGTAATTGTAGCTTACTATCGGAGTAAATCCCTGTGCAAATCCGCTGAGAGGAACAGCGGCAAACTGCATTGCGCTTTGCATTACCGTAAGCGTGCTGACGTAGATATCGCCGTAACTGCTCAGTGAGCTGTTGAGTACAAATCCGACAAGACTTTCGGTGCTTGCCATAATGAACGGCGCTATACCGAGGGCAAACAGAGAGCCTATTATTTTTATGTCGGGCTTGAGAAATTTCAGCTTGATTTTCAGTGTTGCCTTGTCCGACACAAGAAAGCCGACTATCACAAAGGCGCTTACTGCCTGAGATATCACGGTTGCGAGTGCCGCACCGGATACGCCCATACCGAATACATAGATAAACAGCGGATCAAGTCCGATATTCATAGCCGCACCGATTATCACGGCTATCATGGATATACCGGGTCTGCCCTGTGCATTGATAAATGAATTAAGTCCCGTGGCGAACATTACAAACAACGTGCCTGCAAGATATACTGAGAGGTAGTCCGTGGCATAGCCGATCGTTGCGTCGCTTGCACCGATAAGACGTAGCAGGGGATCCATAAATATATAGGTTATGCCCGATGTTACGACTGCGAACAGTATAAGAAGTGAAAAGCCGTTGCCGAGTATCCTGTGTGCTCTTTCGCGGTCGCCCTTGCCGAGTGCTATTGAAGCAAGCGGTGCGCCGCCTCCGCCGACTATCTGTGAAAATGCCGATATCAGAATGATTATTGAGCTTGTAACGCCGATACCTGCTAGTGCGTCCGTTCCGATAAGGTCAATGTGACCGATGAAGATCCTGTCAACTATGCTGTAGAGCAGATTTATAAGCTGTGCCGCAAAGCCCGGCAGAGCCATTTTCAATATCAGCGGGAGCATTGAGGCTGTGCTGAGCCGCTCTTCGTATTTATTATCCATTAAAGCTTCTCCGTATTCTGTCTTTATCTGTAGAGAGTATAGCACTTAAATGAGAAAAAGTCAAAGCGGGCGGGCGGCGTGCCGCCGCTCCCAATTCGCCGTTGCGGCTGTGAGCCGCTTCAAATTCCGCCGTTCTGACGGTTGGCGGTTTGCGTAGCTTGCGTTACCGGCGGGTATTAAAACGTGTATACACTTTTATTTGTTCGGATTTATATGTCAATATTACCTTTTCTGAGGGAGCAGTAAATCGGTTTTTTATTTTGTTTTCTATCTGAAAAAATAAAGGGCAGCACCACCCGGCACTGCCCTTGCCCACTTTAATTGTCCGCAATTACGCCTGTTCGCTCGGTGCAAAACCTGTTCTTTTAAGTGCCTTTGAAATTGCGAGAGCGGCAAAATATGCGAGAACTACGCTGACGATATCCTTTATAAGATAAGGAGCGGATACAAGCAGGAAGCTTGATAATAAATCTTTGCCTGCAACGAGTGCGTACTGTACAAATCCGCAGATATGGCAAGCGGCAACTCCAAGGATACCCATTGCAATTCTCAGCGGTACGCGGAACTTTTCAGGCATATTTCTGAATGCAATGCCGCTGATAGCCGCCATAGCGATAAAGCCGATTATAAATCCGCCTGTGGGACCGACTATTGATGCGATACCGCCCTTGAAACCGCTGAATACGGGAACGCCGACTGCACCGAGCAGAACGTAAACAAGCGTTGAAACGGTTGCTCTTGCCGTGCAGAGATAGAATCCGCAGAGAGCTACCGCAAATGTCTGTAATGTGACCGGTACGCCTGAGGGCATGGGAATTGCTATCTGTGAAAGAATAGCCGTAATTGCCGCAAAGAGCGCACAAAGCACGATGGTTGTGATTTTCTGTCTGTTCATATTTTTCGTTTCCTTTCCTTGTGTCAGATGACTTTAACAGAATACCACCGTCCGCCCTCAGTGTCAACCGAATGCTAAAAACAGGTGACAATCAAAAGATCCACACCAATTAACCTAATAACCTAATTGTACAAAATAACTAAAAGTTTTGTGTCAAATGTGTGAAAAATGCAGATTGATTTATTTCCGATAAACGGTTATAATTAGTTTAATTGAGAATGTTGTAAACGTTTTACACGGCATTCTCTGAAACAGAGCAAAACATATATTGTTTGGAGGTAATTAAAATGAAGATGAAAAGATTCATCGGTGCAGCAGCTGCAATGGCAGTAGCAGGCACACTTACAGTAGGCGCAGCAGCTGAAACCTATAACGCATATATCGGTTTCCAGACAGCTCCTTACTCATTCAGAAACTCATTTGACGAGGCTACATACGGCAAGGACGTTGAGGGCGGCAAGTACTTCAACAGCGTAATCGTATGGGGCGGTAACGATCCCGAAACATATCCTCAGTATGAAGACAACTACGATTATGATATCGACGGTTATGTTCTTCCCGCAACATACACAGATGTACAGATCGACAAGGACGGTACATACAAGGTTGGTATTTCTGACTTTGACTGGGCACTTGACGGTGCATCATCATTCAACCTTCTGTTCATCTCAACAGATATTCCTTTTGATAAGGAAGCAGGCGAAGACGGCGAGTCTATCGCTAAGTTCTCTGACTGCAAGATCATCGTTGACGGCACAGTAACATCAGAAGTTGCTGATCCCATCATCGATACAGAAGACGGCAAGAAGTCAGGCAACACAAAGGTTCTGTTCGCTAACATCTGGAACGATGTTCTTAAGACAGAGGGTTATACCGGTGCATACCCCACAAAGTCTGTAGAGATCGAATTCACAGTTTCAGGTCTCGGCGGCGGTGAAGAAGAAACAACAGCTCCCGCTGATACAGAGGCTCCCGCTACAGAAGCTCCCACTACAGAAGCTCCCACAACAGGTGAATCTACAAAGCCCAGCACAGACACAGGTGTTGAAGGCGTTGCAGTAGTTGCAGGTGTTGCAGTTCTCGCAGCAGGCGCAGTAGTAATTGCTAAGAAGAGAAAGTAATTATTATTAAACCTTGATAATGACAGCCCTCATTCGTGAGGGCTGTTTTAATATCACTACCGAAAGAGGAAATATGAAAAGGTCTATAATAAAACGTTCTATTGCGGCATTTCTTGCGGCGGCATTGCTTGCAGGCTGTGCGGCACAGGATGACGGGATCCTGTCGTCGATCGGCAACAGCTCAGTGAATGAGAGCAGTATGTCCGATAATTCCGATATTGATGACACAAGCAGTAACATTGACGATAATTCTGAGGTTACTTCCGACAGTAATTCTGTAACAGAGAGCGACACATCTTCCGATACCTCCAAACAGGAAGAGAGTTCCGCATCGGAGCAAAAGGACACTTCAAAAGCGGACAATACAGAAAAAACGCAGGAGAGCGAAAAGCCTGCCGATACGACAAAGGCGACCACAACCGCTACAACAAAGAACAACAGTCAGAATAAACCGGCGGCATCGACAAGCAACTTCACCGTTCAGTGGAAAAAGTCGAGCGACTGGGAAGAGGGCGGCAAGAAGTGCGGCGGTTATGAAGTTATAATTACTAATAACGGCACTGCGGTCAACGGCTGGACGGCAACGATCACTGTTCCGAACAATACAAAGCTTACATCGCACTGGAACGGTATATTCAGTGTTTCCGGCAACACAATGACAGTAAAGAACGAGAGCTATAACGGTACGATAGAAAAGGGTGCGAGTGTTTCATTCGGCTTCAACTATTCGGCTGATTCGTACATAAATGAGGGTAAAGTGACAGTAAACGGAAGTTCTGCAAATACAAATCCGAGCAATAACGGCGGCAATAATAATAATAACAACAATAACAACAACGATCAGACAGCGGTCAGCAAGCCTGCGTCTACAGTTCCTCCTGCACCGAGCGATCCTAAGGGAACAACACCCGTATCACAGCACGGACAGCTTTCTGTAAAGAATGGTCAGCTTGTCGATAAAAACGGCAAGGGTTATCAGCTCAGAGGAATGAGTACGCACGGTCTTACGTGGTTCCCGGAATTTGTAAACGAGAGCGCATTCAAAACTCTGCGTGACGACTGGAACACCAATGTTGTGCGCCTTGCAATGTATGTAGACGAATACGGCAACGGTCAGTGCTATATGGGCAACAAGAGCGGAAGCCTTGAACTGCTTGAAAAGGGTGTTGATATCTGTATCAAGCTTGACATGTATGTTATTATCGACTGGCACGTCCTGAACCCCGGCGACCCGTCAAAGTATACAGACGAAGCAAAGTCTTTCTTTGAAACGGTATCAAAGAGATATGCAAAATACCCCAATGTGATTTATGAAATATGCAACGAACCGAACGGCGGTGCGTCGTGGAGCGGCAATATCAAGCCTTATGCGGAAAAGATAATACCCGTTATACGCAAGAATGCACCGAACTCGGTAATTATAGTAGGTACTCCCACATGGAGTCAGGAAATCGACAAACCGCTTTCCGATCCGCTGAGCTACAAGAATGTTATGTATGCGTTCCACTTCTATGCGGCAACTCATGCAGGACTGCGCTCAAATGTCGAAAACTGTGTGGCACAGGGATTGCCTGTATTTGTATCTGAATTCGGTACCTGCGACGCATCGGGCGGCGGAGCAAACGACTTCAACGAAACGCAGAAGTGGCTGAGCTATTTTGACAACAACGGCATCAGCTACTGTAACTGGAGCTTGTGCAACAAGGACGAAACCTGTTCTGTACTGCGACCGGGCACATCGGCAAGCGGTAACTGGAGCGAGAGCAACCTCACCGAAAACGGCAAATGGATTCACAACTGGCTCAAAAACCACTAGGCGGCGCCCGTGGGGCACAGCAAATTCCGACCTTTTGAGATGTCGGTAGTTGGCGTGACTTTGCGGGACGGTCGGGGTTTGACGATATTTCAGAATAAACGGTCAAAACAGACAGTGAGTAACAAATAGCATAATTGGGAGGGCCGACAGGTTCTCCCTTGTTTTTTATAGTTTTAAACTGGACTTTTTAACTCTTATGTGATACAATAAATTCAGAAGAAACGGAAAAGTAAGTTGAAAGGAGATGGGCGAATGTCAAGAAATATAGTTAAAGCAAAGCTGGATATAATATTCAAGAAG
>DJPL01000065.1 GCA_002437415.1 Ruminococcaceae bacterium UBA6413
TTTATCTGCACATGATCACCCTTGCGGATTTCTGCCGTAGGCTTACTGTCGGCAGTCTTACCGCCTATATCAGCAACTTTTACCCAGCCAGTTACAGCACTACAACCTTTCGGTGTGGTAATGCGCACTCTGCCATTTACCGCATCATCTGCGGTATGTATGTAGTATGTGCCTGTAAGATGATTTGCAGGCTGTGAGGTTGTTGACGAGCCATACAGTGCGGTATTTGACAGCTGTACTGCGTCACCTGTCTTGTATGTCTTTACAGTGGGTGTAGCAGGTTTTACAGGCTCTGACGGCTTTGTGGGGATATCTGTGCCGCTATGTGTTTTATACCAATAGTCAGTCTTTGCGGGGTAGTCAACAAAGCATATATCCCCGTCAACGTCTTTGCCGCCTATGTTTTCAACACCCCACTGCCACATCAGCTGACCACAGTCAAAATTGCTCTGTATTTCAGGATCGTGCGTCCAGTTTGCAAGCCATATATCTATACCATCCAGACGGTCACTGTCGTAATAGTTTAACATCCATGACGGGTTGGCATAAATACCCGACGGCAGACCGATAGCGGTCATTTCAGTGCAAAATTCAAGTGCCATATCTGTACGCTTTGCAGTCGTCAGATTATCTATCTGCGCCTGCTCTTCGGCGTCAAAAAATATCGGATATGCAGGTTTTAAGCCTTTTACCGCTTTCTTACAAGCGGCAAGCTCCGCCTTAAACGCATCGTCAGACGTCGCCTCAAAATACCAGTACAGCCCATAAGGTATGTTGTGCTTCAGGCACTCGGACAGATTGCGTCTGAAATATGTATCCTCATCCGTGCGTATACCGGCACGGATAATGACGTACTTCACACCTGCCTTGACAGCGGCATCAAAGTCAAACTGTTCCTGCGCCCTGCTGATGTCAATTCCCTTGATTTTTAACATATTACTTTTCCTCGCTTTCTTCGTTGCTGTCACCCTTAAGCTTCAGCTGCTTTAACACTTCAAGCATTTTCTTTGGTATCGGTATACCGAGCCCTGCGGCATTCTCCACGAGCGATATACCTTCGTTCGCCACAAAAAACATCATCACCGCCGACTGTAGCACGGGAGTCGAGTTAAGCACATAAGCGTCTAAAACGTGTGCAACGCCGACGAGCATTAAAATCAGGATTTTTTTGACGATACCCTTGAACCCGATTTCGCTTGATACATCTTTTCTGATGACCGCACACGCAACGCCGGATATGTAGTCGAGCATCATGCACACAATTAAAGCGGCAAGCAGGGGAGTAAAATCGCCCCATATCCAGCCTATCACTCCGCCGATTGCGGCTACAACTCCGCCAAAAATAGCATTTATCTTTTCCATTGCTTTTCCTTTCCGCTGATCATCACTCAGCTGTTATATTTGCAAGCTCCTCACGGAGCTGTGTTGCCTGTTCTTCCAATGCGATAAGCTTCTGCTTATCCGTTTCTGTTGCTGTGCCTGCGGCAATTGCCCTAAGCGGACGCACCGCCTGTAAGTCCAGGCGGTCAAGCTCGGCAAGTATCACACTGCGCCTGTCCTCTATCGGAACTACCTGTATGTTGTCAAGATCACCAAATTCGTTAGTTGGCGATATCAGTCTGACCTTTGGATACTGCATTATTTCACTTGCAAGCCGAGTATCATCGTTTATAATCATCGCCCCGTCGGGAACTGTTGTTTCGTCTTCTCCGCAAAGCCAGCTTCCGTCTTCAAAAATAATCATATTTGCCTCCTATCAATCAAACAGCAGTATTTTGTACGAATATCCGCCATTTCCTTCAAACGTAATTTTTCCGTCTGTAGTTAAAGAATAACCAACAGTTAAATTGCTTCCAGAGCATATTGTTGTGTGCGAAATTGCTGTTGCAGGAGTAGTATCCTCTATTATAAAAGGCTGTATGAAGCTAGATAACGCTCCAGAAGATGTTATTTTGTAGAAAACAATATACGCTTGCTTTCTTGAAGAGATATCTATCTCTTGTCCAAGCGCTGATCCTTGTTTAATCACAATGGTGTTTATTGTGTCAGGCGGCACAACCCACGTTCCGTCACATCGTAAATAGCGATTTGACGTACCCTTTGCAGGTGCAGGAGCGTACCCCGCTGTTCCTGCGGCACTTGTTGACGAGCCGACCAACGCTTTCCATGTATCAGTAAAAACAGCCGAAGCAGGTACGGACTTTCCGAGAGTGTATGTAGTTGCCTTAGGTATGCCGTCCTTGAAATATACCGGCTGTGTAGCACTTCCTGCGTCAGTGTTGATTTTATTAGCACTCGTCGCCACACCGCCTACTGAGGAACTGCCTGCGTAGCTATGAGTATGACCGCTTGAAGCTTTGCCGTCTACAAGCGTTTTTAGTGCTTTGCCCTGTGCAGCTGACAAGCTTTCTGTCGTGCTGTCAGATGTCAGATTGTTCTGTATACCTCGCCATGTGTTAGTGTAGTTGTGCTCTACCCACGCACTCCACGCTCCACTTGTACACCACCTGCTGTACTCTTTTTTCGTTGTAACGGAAACAAAGACCTGCTCAGTAATATAGTCTGTACTTGACGCCCACCTTATGTTTCTTGCTATCATAAGAAACATCCCTGACTGCGGTGCATTTGTAATGTTTGCCGATCCGCCTGCCGTCTTTTCGACGTAGTGCTTAATCTGTCCGGGTGCATCGCTTAAATTCAGCGTGTTAAGGTCAATTGTTTTTCCTGTAACGTCAATTGCTTCAAGTGCAGAGTGATAATGAGAGTCCTTTACGACTGACATTGTGCCATCGCTGTTTACTACTACCGACGGACCTGTTTTTACGCCACCAAGAGTTTCACTTGCGACGGGAAGCTTGTATTTATCAGCTCCAGCTTCTATGCCGTCAAGCTTTGATTTGTCAGTGGCAGAAAGTAATCCGGCTGATGTAGTTGTCGCAGTGCTATACTTAGTGTCAGGCGGTACCGCCCATGTGCCATTTTCACAAAGATACTTTGATGTTCCAGCTGTCGTGGACGGAGTAGGAACAAGTCCTGCCTTTGCTTCTGCTCCTGATTTTACAAAGGGCGAATACTGCGTATCTGTAAATTTTGCATTTGCAGGAACATCAGATGCTACAGTATGACCGTTTACAGTAGCGGAGTTACCGCCGTCAGCTGGTAATGCTGTAGGCATATCTGATATATCAGCTGTCTTATGCTTATGTGTCTTGTCCGACTTACCATTAAGGGCAGTCTGTGTCGCCGAAGATATAGGCTTATTCTCGTCTGATGTATTATCCACGTTACCAAGCCCCACCTGCGTTTTTGTTACACCGTGAGGGTTTGAAGTATCTGTCTTATGTTCGTCAAGCTCTTCTTCGGTAACATAGCTCGTTTTATCGACATTTACAGTGATATTCGATGTGTCGCTGATAGCAATAATCAGTGACACATCATAAGTGTACAGTTCGCTTTCGTCGGGTACTGTTTCGCCGTTTTCTGACTGTAAAATTGCAAAAAGGACTTCCGACTCATCTTCTGCCGTCGCAAATAACCCCAACTGCTTAAAGATATATGACGTTTTGACTCCTGTGTTTGTAACTCTCAAAGTCACTCTGTAGCCTTCAGACTGATTTGTTGCATTTGCTATAGTCACATTTCGCACGGTACCCGAAAGCGCACTCTGTTCCTTTAACTCGCTTTCAGCTACAGTGTCAGTGCCGCTTTTTGCGGCGGTAATCGTAACTTTTTTACCGCCTATAGCTTTTTTAAGCACCTCTACGCCTGCATTTGTGACACAGTAATTATTCCATTCCACTAATACTTACCTCCGTTTTATGATGACTGTACAGCGGTTTTATGCCTGTATATAAGCCATACGTTACACTTGACACATACAACAGCTGTAGACTTAGATGTGCCGGAAGCTTGTCAGATATAATCTGCCGTACATCCAGTAGCTTTGCAAGTCGTGCGTTCTGATCCATGTCAATTTTACACTCAAGATACTTATATCCCTCTGCCTGCCGCAGTCGTATTTCTGCCGAAGCACCAAAAACTTTCATGATATATCGCTCAAGGGTTGTGGCTGAGCATTTAGCGTCTCCGATAATCAGCGCAGTTAATACAGTTCTGCGCTCGTTTGTTTCAAGTGTTTCATTCGTGTAGCCAAGCAAGAGTTTTTCGAGTTCTGTCAGCGTATCACTATCAGCTGTAGTTATATGCTGATTATCAACAATCTTGCTTATAGCTGCGTCGAGCTCGTCCAGCTGCTTCCCTTCGGTCTGTAACAATGCGTCAATTTCCCTGAATTTGAGCATAAAAACAGGGTACATACGGCGTAGTTCTTCGTAGCAAGTGTCAAGCGGCTTAGGAAAAATAACACTCATATGATCAGCCTCCTTATTCCATCGCTGACACTGTAAGCGTCCCAAGTATCGGGACGCTATTCACGGAAATTGTGACGTTCGACGTTCCGCCGTCGAGCGTAAGGTTGCTGTAGTCTATTATCGAATCGCAGTTGAGCAGGATATTTCCTATGCTCGTCAGTCTCACAATAGCAGTATCGGTTTTGTTATCAAGCGCAAGATCCTTGAAATATGCGATAAGCTTTTCTTCGATTTCGGCTTTTGCAACCTGCATAGACTTTTCTTTCGCAAGTGCCACAGAAACATTTACGGCAATAGATTTTTCTGTGGCGGCTTTTGCCGTAAATACACAGCCTATATTTGCAAGACCTTCACCGAGCCCCTGCTTGTCCAGTGGGTCTATCTGTTCCTGTACATCATCAACTGTACTCTGTTCAGCGCCTCGCCCGTCTGCACCAATCAGCACAGCTGCAACGGTATTTGGCCCGTTCTCAAGCGGCAAAATTCGGGCATGACCTACACCCGAAATTGCTTCACACCATGTTTTGAACTGCCTCTTGTTGCTGTTCTGCGACGGTGTTGTGATTTTTTCTACAAGTCTCTGACGCAAATTATCGTCGCTTTCTTCGTCAACGCCGACGGTTACCACGTCGCCGACAGTTGCACTCGTAAGACCGACTATCGTGTTTACAGGCACGACAATATCACCAACGTTAACTCTATCGTCTAAGCTTCCAGCCTCTTCCGCACGAAGTACAAGGTTGTCGCCGCTTTTGACGACCTCAAAGAACACGCTGTTATCAAAAAAACGGCTACCTACAGCGGGTGCTGTCCCGGTGTATTCAAGCAAATATTCACTCTTTGTTGCTCCTATTCTTGATATTCCGTGCTCGTATGCTTTGCTGTCAAGGATCTCACCGTAGCATTTATCCAGCGAAAGATACTCGCTCAGTGCTGACATTTCTTCATACATACGTGCTATTATCTGGCACTGTCCCGCAACTGCATCGTAGTATATGCCTCCTTGCCGTGTGTCTATATCATCAGGGGCATTTGCCAAAGCCTCATCAAGTAGTTTGTCATACGTCTTGTCACTGAACATTTATAGCACCTCCTCAATTGTGGTATCTCCGAATATTGTACTTACGGAAAATGACACATACAGTATGTCGTCAACGTGCTCTACAGATACGTCAGAAACACTCAGCACTCTGTCGTCAACCTTCAAGGTGTCCTCTATCAAAAACGCCATATTATCGGCGATATACTCGTCCGAAGCGTCTTCTTCCGTTATAGCCTCTCGTATTTCCGAACCATACTGATTATCATAGACACGACACTTAAAGCGTGGTGTTGACAGTGCCTTGCTTATCGCCTGTTTTACGGCTTCTATGCCGTCTATCTTGTCACTACCAACCGAATATGTGTCATAATCGAGCGCATACGTCTTGCTCGGTTCGTTGACTTCCGTATCGACTGTGACGTTTATCGGTACATTCAGCATTACTTGTCACTCGCTTTCTTGTCAAGGCAATAGATTACATTACCTGCTATAAGCAGATAAACGCTATTACCTACTGACAGTTCTTTTTTCACACGTTCTGGCACAATTACGCTACGCTCGGTTATCAGCAACTGTTTATCTGACCGTGCCTGAAAAGTAATAGGCGACATTTTCACGACATCTGCAACAAGGATCTCGGTTTTTCCGTTGCTGTTCATTGCCTGAATTAAGCCTTTTAAAGAACTCACTTTTTATCCTTTCTTTCCAAATGTTCCTATATCGACCCAGCCATAAACCATACTTTGATTGTCCGTGTGAACAAGCGCATACGGGTGTTTTGCCCCTGCGCAAATATTCTGTACTTTTGCAGGACCTGCGGTAAGTAACGGACCTGTAGGCTCGCCACTGTTAGCTGTGTAATAATGCCGTCCTCCATTAAACCACACTATATCGCCAATCTGTGCATCGACTGTACTACCGCTGTTACTGTCAGCCGACAGTACATTACCCTGTACAAGCGTCAACGTTAAAGACATTTGATGCCTGCCACCGCTGAATGTGTGCGTATCACTGTCGATGTAGTACGATGCGGCAATATCAAGCGGCTTTAACACGCAATATACGCACCGTCCTGAGATAAGCTCGGAATTGCCGTCAGCGGTAACCGACAAGCTGACAGACGGCTTTCCCTGTTCGTCAAGCAAAGACTTAGCCAGCTCGTATATTTCGCCTTCGCTCGCATCGTCTTTTGTGCTTTGGCTGTCCTGGAACACGCCTATTTTTGCTTCAAGTGCGGTATTTGCTTCCTCTGCCACTGCAACATTATCCTTAGAATACAGCTTAACTCGTGTCTTTATCTTCTCAATACTGCGAGTATATGTATATGCGGATATGTTGCGCCCGCTTTCTATCATCCACTCGACAAGATGTTTCTTACGCTCGATAAGGCTTAATTTGCCCTTGCTTGCTACAATAGAGTGCTTAATGCCGGTAGCTTTATATTCTTCTTCCATTGCCGTTGTAAGCACATCGTAAGCCGTAGAGTTCTTCTTGACGATAGACTCTATGCGCGCCGATGATGAGCATACGCTATCATACGGAACACCGTAGCGACTGCATACATCAGTAAAAATTTCCGAGAGAGTATATCCCTCATAAACAAACGTATCTTTATTGTTTGACAGATATATACCCAAATCGTAAGCCGTGACAGTCATAGAGTTGCCACGGCTTTCTGATATTTTCGTTATGATACCCTGGAAAATTTCTTTTTCATCGTACAGTATGCAATGCCAGCCTTCTTCAGGCGATAGCTTAAAATTGGCATTTCTTGTACGGTCATTCAGCATTGTAACTGTAACAGATCGGCTCGCACTTTCGTTTTTTCCCGACCATTTAACGCTCGAGGTAGCTTCTGTAGCGTCAAAGACTTCGCTGTCGTGGTTCACGAAATATAGTTTCATGTGCGCTTCTCCTTATGGTATTGCTAATACCTGCCCTGTGTGTATGGTATACTTCGAGCCCTTTTCGTTTTTGTTTGCAGCATCTATCGTTGACTTGTTGTACTCGTACAGCTCTTTATATCGCTGTCCGTCTCCAAGCTGATAGTATGCAATACTGTAAAGGCTATCATTGTCCTTTACCACATAAGTCGCACTGCCGACAGTGTTATCAACACGATTAGTTTTCGTGCCTACAGCGACAGTCTGTGCGTTTATTGTGATTTTGGTTTTCAGCTTACGCACTTTGATTTCCTTGTATTCTTTCAGCGATATGGAATAATATATTGTACCGACATCTCCGCCTTTTTCCGTTACGGTAAAGGAGTCGATCATGCAGTACATATTTATTCCACAGCCGGACACCACCAGCCTGACAGGTTTGTTGCTCGCTTTCCACTTGCGTATTTTATTAACAAGCGAGCGAGGAGTATTCTTTATTTTTACGCCCGGAAAGGCTGTAGCAGGAAAGAACGAAGAAAAACTTATCGTTGCCGCATTTTCAGTTGACGAGGTTACGACCTCGCCAAGCTGAACAATATCCATAGTCTGAAGCTTGCTTGAATATTTCACTGAAAACTCGGACGGCAGGACCGGCAACGTAATTTTTTCTTTAGATCCGTTGAACGACAAGTGCATTGAATACTTAGAACTCATGGCTTTCTTCTCCTTCCTCTACCATTTCTTCTTCCAGCAAAGAAACGAGTATAGGCTTTGCGTATTCGTACATTACCGCTACGATGTCATCAACATTTGCATTTCCGTCAACCTTAATCGAGCCTTTACCGCCAAAATCAATAACGATTTTACGTTCCTGCGAAGCATACGGAAGAGCGGAAGACTGTGCAGCACCTAAAGCCGCCGCCGCATTTCTGAATATCGACTGTGTTTCATCAGCTGTAAATACCTTAGAACCGCCTGCACCGACAACAAGTTCCGGACCTTCCTCGCCTGCTATAAACGCATTTGCGGCGTTATCGGTGCCGTTCGCATTATGCTGAATTTTCTCATAGACATCTGACGGCATACCGGGGAAGTAACCAGTCGGATACTGTGCCTTGCTGTTAAGAACATTCGCCGTAGCATAGGCAACAGCTTCAGAAGCCGAAACAGCTTCAGCCTGTTTGCTCTTTATCGCTTCGATATAAGCGTCCATTGTTTCCAGTGCCGCTTTTCTCGATTCGTCGCTCATATTCATGTCGTTTACGGCATTTTCAAGGCTTTCCTTAACCTTGTCTACTTCCTTGTCAAAGTCAGTCTGCATGCCTGCTACAGTATGCGAGAACGTGTCTTTAGCCTGTTCTGTCTTCTTGAAAGCATCGTTAAATTCACTTACAAATTTCTTTGCGCCGTCGCTGTCAAGGTTTTCGGCCTGCGTTACGATTTCATTCAGATAGCCCGCACTTTCCGCACTGCCGTCCGAAAGTTTTGCTATGAGGTCATCGTCAAGCCCAAGCGAAGCCGCCTTCTTTAGGTTTTCGGAGTATGTGGTAAGATACTCATACTGGCTCGTAAAAGCGTCAAACATATCTTCAACTTTTATTTTTGACTCCGTAGCCATTGTGTCAAAAAGCCCTATCTGGCTGTCGATGCTTTTTCTTGCTGCGTCATATGCTTCGTCGTATTTATCGCATAGTTCCTGTATCGCATCCTTACTACCGTCAACAGCACGCTCGCAAGCTTCTCCGTAGCTTAATGTAGCGTTTGCGGCTTCCTCTGCCTCTTTTGCATAGTCTTCGATAGCCTGCTTTGCATCTTCCTGAGCCTGTATATTTGCAGTAAGCTGATCGTGAAGAGCTTCCCATTTTGCTTTAGCGTCATTATATTCTTTGGTTGCTCCCGAGTTGAGCAATGTAGTGGCAGCTCCTTCAAATATATTCTGCTGAGAATATTTCTTACCCGCAGCAAGCATATTGGCTTCTGCAATTTCAATATCCCTTCGTAGCGTTTCCTCTTGACCCATAAGATCAGCTATACTATTTTGAGCGTTTTCAACCTTTCGCTTTTTATAGGTCTTTTCGGCCGTTTCCATTATCTTATCGCCCAAAGCGTCTATATTGTCAGTTACGCTTTCAACGTTTAAGCCAAGCTCAGGATACATTCCGTTAAGAGTAGATACTATCTGCTTCATTTGCTCCTGGCTTGCCGCCGTTTTTTCAGAGCTAGTTGCTAATTCCTCGAGCTTATTAACAAGATTCCCTGCGGTTTCGTACTGGTTTTCGATTTCAAAGTTATTATCTTGATAACTTGATGTTATCTGTTGTGACAATTCGATATGCTTATCAAACCTATCATAAAGTTCCTCTATGGTCATCTTGTTATTCTCAAATGACTCGGTAAGACTGTCAACCTTATTTTTCAGAGTGCTTGCTTCGGCGGAAGTTGCACCAAATTCCTCACAAGCATTCTTGTATTCGGCGTTTGCTTTCTGTAATTCGTCATAATTGACTTTCGTGGAAGCAGTCCACGATTCATACTCTTTGTTTGTGTTAGAAAGAGCAACAGTCAGCGCCGTTATTACAGCCACAGCACCTGCAATTGCCGCAACAATAATCATTATTTTAGGGCTTAACGAAAGCATTTCAGCAATTTTAGGAACAAGTTTTACTATACCTGCGATAGCACCTGCAAGTCCCATAGCACCTAATGCAACAGCCAATCCTGCGATAGCGCCACTCAGTGCCGGGCATTGATCTATCCACGAAGCAAATATATTTAGCACATTAGAACCTGCATTATACATAGCCTCAAGGCAAGGATTGAGATCATCGCCTATCGCTATTGCAACGTTCTGAGCGCTGTTGCTGAATTTCTGTGATGCGGCTTCTGTCGTATCCATCATCTTGCTATATGCCAGTTCGGTAGCTCCTGCACTGTCTTTCATTGCCATAAGAGTGTCGTTATATGCGTCACTACCTGCCTTCGCAAGTGACAATGCGCCTGTTCCCGCTTCTACCGAACCCCACAATTCGTTGAATTTTGTGAGATTGCCGTTTACGCTATTTACGAGAACGTCAAGCACATCACCTATTGATTTACCTTCACTCGAAAGCTCGGCAAATGTGCTTCCTGTTTCGTCCTTCAGTATCTTAGCAACATTGCTCGAGCTGTCACCCAACTCATTAAGCATTGACTTGATGTATGTACCTGCTTCGGCTGTCGCAATACCGTTTTTAGTCAGCTGGGCATACGCAGTAGACAGATTATCCATCTCTACGTTATATGCCGCCGCAAGCGGTATAGTCTTGCCTACCGAGCTTGCCAATTCATCAACGGTCGTTTTGCCTAAATTCTGCGTCGTAACAAGAATGTCCGAAATATACTCGGTCTGATCGGCAGACAGGTTGTAAGCGTTAAGAGCCGTCGTGAGCACGTCAACCGCCGTAGCGCTCGACGTAAAACCGCCTACGGCCAGTTTGTTTGCTTTGTCAACCGTAGCAATCGCATTTCCGACTTCCACGCTTGCAGAAATTGCCTGATATGTAGCGTCAGAAAGGTCGTTTACGCTCTTTCCGCTTTCTCCCGAAAGCTGCAACAGCTCATCTCTCATGCTACGCATTGACACTTTGTTGGTATCTACAAGCGTAGACACTTTTGCAACGGACGTTTCAAATTCCGCCGCACTCTGCGAGCAAGCAACAAGAGCCGCACTTATTTCCTGTGCGACTTTTGCAAGTCCGAGTGCCTGAATAACATTGCCTAATGCCTCAAAGCCTTTGGGTGTTTCTTTACTTTCTTCCGTTAGCTTTTTGATTTTTTCAGAAAGCTTATCGATTGTTTCTTCTGCCTGCTCTAGTTTTTCTCTTAAACTGTCATAATCAGAGCGAAGAACAACCGATGATTCCGAATTTTGTTTTTGTAGCTCTATTAGTTCATCAAGCTTCTTTGAAAGCATGTCGGAAGCTTCCGTTGTCTGCCCTATGCTATCGGTGACATTATCCGCAGCCGCCGACATTTCAGCGGCACTTGAAATAGTCTGAGACATCTTATCGGACGCTTTGTTTAATCCGGTTGCTACTTTATTCATTGCCTTGTCGGCAGAAGTGGCTATAGTATCAAACTTTCTGACACACGCATCTCCGGCTTTTGTGATTACATCAAGCTTTTTCGAGAAGTCGTCTATCAGCGAAAACTTTGCTTGTAATTTCTCCGCCGTATGTCTCACCTCACAATCTAACAGCAGGGGGAACGCAGGGCTTTTCTGCTTCGTACAGCTCTGACGCTATATAAAACAGCTGTGTTTCTCTCGGCATATCGTTAAACTCTTCCATGCGAAGATGATGTCGTTGCCAAAGAACGTGTGCCCAATACTCAAGCCCCTTGCTGTCAATTAGTTTTTTGCTTCTTCAATCTCCTCGTTTTCGCTCTCGGTTGATGTCATGCCGCACACTTTCATTACTGCTTCTGCGACGTAGTTATAATCGTTGATATCATCGAACACCAGCGAAGGCATATCGGTAAAATCAAAACAGTCATAGCTTTTCATCAGCTCTTCATCTTTAAGGTCGGGATATACGAGGGCTTCTGCGATTATATGCGAAAGAGCCTTTTCTCTGTCATTGTCAACAACAAAAAGCACCTCGCCGTTTTCTGCATAAGGTCTGCCGTTCTTGCCATAAGCAACACGCTTATCTTTATATCCATTGTTGATCTTGCGGATATCGGCTGTGCTTAACTTCTTTATCTGGAACATAATGCGAGCGCCGTTTTCGTCTACAAAGCTTTCAGGGCCTAACACAGAAACGATTTCGGGCTCTTTGTTTTTCTTCATAAAATAGGATAAATTCTTTTTCATACTGCTTTCTCCTTATAATAAAACTTCGGAGCGGCTTTTTATAGCTCGCTCCGAGTTGTTTTGGTTTACTTTGTTACAACGCTGTATGCGTTAAAGTTGATCTGGTCTTCAAGGAAAGTACCTGTGACATCAAGTTCCAGAAGCTTAATATCGCTCGTGATAACGCAACCTGTAGCCGTTGTAGTTATTGATTTGTTTTTCTTGTAGTAGTCCGAAGCCTTATCGTTCATCGTACCCTGGATTGTAAAAGTAGGCGTTTTACCCGTCTTTAAGTAAGCATTAAGCTTGTTTCTAAGCCACGGTGTAGCCCTACGGCGTGTGATAGTGCCAGTATACTTTATGTCCATCCAGCGAGAGCTTTCGCCCTTATCGCCGATACACTTGCTTGTCTGCACTTCGGGAGTAGCCGTGATAGTGCAGTTTACACCGTCATAGACTGTGTAACCGTCAAGCAGTATCTTGCCATTTCTGATTGATATATCGTTACGCATTTCTGTTGCCTCCTTATCTTGTGGTTACCGAGAAATACAGCTTTTCTGCGCTATCTACAGGGGTGATCGCAACATTGAAATATGTAGAGTCGCCCGAGGAACGCACTTTATCAACGAGGAAATCTGACTCGGCATCGACATTTCTGATAGCGCCTTCTTCTTCGTATTCTTTGAGCAGTGAAACGCCTATGCCCTCCATGATGTTCCAGCCGTCCTCGTCGTTGTCAAACTTGTTAGGTGGGAAATTATCCTGGATGGACTTTGCGATAGCGTCAAGGACACGAATTACACGGTTTTTTCTGTAGCTCGAGTCTTTACCGTCACCGAACGAAATAAGACTGTTGATGTCGTATTCAACCGCTACCGAGCTGTCTTCAAGGTTCGTGAAGAAAAATTCGCCGCTATTGATAGCGGTAATGCTTTCTTCGTGTGTCTTTAAACCGTTTACGGCAACTGCGCCCTCGTATTTCAGATAGGTGTTTGACTGCGTTTCTGTCGCCGAAGCATAGGCCGCCGCTACCCATGCGGTTACCTGCGGAACTGTAAGCGTTGCGTCGCTAAGTATTACGGAGTTGGTAACGTTGATAATACCCTCGTAGTTGCCTGCAAAATTAGGCAGAACGGCGTTTACGCAACGTCCCATATTCTCACGCATATAAACGATTTTTGACTTACAAGCTGTCTGTAATGACTGTTCTGTCGAAGGGAACGCAAGTGTATTAAACGTTATGCTTTCAAGCTTATCGAGGAACGCTGTTATATCACTGTTTGATGCTTCCGAAGCCGTCGCATCTTCAAGTGCAACACCTGCCACAGCTTCTATGTCGGACGAAGCAACAAAATCAATGTATTCGCTTGTCAGCTGTGCGGCGTTTGTAATGCCGACAAATTCCTCAACAACCGATCCTGCGATATAGACATTTACGTCCCAGCCGCTTGCGGCATTTGAAGCAACAGAGAAAGAAAACTGATTGCCTCGTGTACCACCGTACTTAGCTGTACCGGTAAGGCCGCCGCCTGTACCTGTTGCCTTAGTACCCGTTTTAGGTATATATACGATTACGCTTTTTGCGAGCTTTAACGCCTCTCTTATCATAAGCATAAACTGATTGTCTGCGTCATAAATGCTGTAACCGAGTTTATTGTAATGCTCATCGGGAGAGCCGTTGTCAATGGTGATAAACTCGCCTTCAGGTCCGTAATCATGACCAATAAGAGGCAGTACCACAACACCTCTGTCAGACGACTGTATCAGCTCGGTTACTGAGCTCTCAAAGTTGATATAGGTACCGGGGCGTGTCTTACCGGTACGCTTGTCAAATCTTCCACCTGCCATTTGTTACTTTACCTCCTTTGACTGCCACTGTCTTATTTTTTCTGCCATTTCGTTTACGGTAAACTTTGCGTCTTCTGCAAGTCCGTAAGCAGCACCGTCAAATGTGCTGACAGTTACTCCGAACAGCTTTAAAGCGTGCTGACGAAGCTGTTTTACAGTGAAAACAAGCTCCGTTTTTTCGCTCTTTGCTGTTGTTGCATTAGTGTTTTTGCTCATGTATTCTCCTTTCTTGAGATCGAGCACATCACCTCATCAGCTGTAGGCTTAACCTCTCTTACATCTCTGTAAAATTCAGTGCTTTGCCAGCCGATGTCTATGCTTTTGGCACAACTATCATTTGCGTTTATTTCGCATTTTGTTATGCGTATATAATCATCTGTCGGCTGACCGTTAGAGTCAACGACAGGGATCAGCATAGCATTGTCACGAATTGCTTTTGCAATTCCCAAAGCGTTTTCATACGCTAAATCATCATTAGTCGCAAACACAACCACGCTCCAGCTGTATGTAAACGAATATGAGGAAACGGTGTGTTCACTTGAAGAAACAACGGGCGAGGGGAAGAAAACAGCCGGAACAGCAAAATTTTCTCGCATTTCTTCATAATACGGCACTGTACCCTCCACGGCGTTCTCGATAATGAATTTTGCAATACTTGCCGTTTCGCTTGTAATAATCATTCTTCCACCTCACACACATTGTTAGAATATATCCAACAGCTCCGCCATGTAGCTGTCAAATATCTCGCCTATCTGCCCTTCCATTTCCAAAAGAGCTTTAGCAAAAAATTTTTTGCCTTCAATATACTGCCGTTTCAGCATCATTCCGCCCTTAGCGGTCGGATCATAAACAAACTTATCGCCCGTATCGCCGCTTTTCCAGTAGCCAGGAACAAACCTGTGCGTAACATCTTCCCCCATGTTCCAATGTCCGTTTTCGACAAGATAAGCATACCTGACCTTGCTACCTACAGTAATTGAGTTCTTGTCGACTTCCCATATACTGTTGGTGTCACCAAACGTAAAGCTTGCAATCATGTTTGATGTTACTACAGACTTGCATTCTATGATGTTATCTGTAACTTTGTTCAAAAAGATTATCCCCCATTCGTTTAGCACGTTGTTTATGACCTGCTCGACACGGGGGCGCAGCTCCTCAAATTTACGCAGATACGCTTCTATCTGCGAATAATCAAAGCTTACATACTTCTTGTTCATATCTTCTTCTGTTCCTCTCTGCGAGTTAACATAACAAAAATATGATGATTACGGATATTTCTCGGCACTTCGGCGGTGTATTCGTATCCGGTTTCCGTATCAACAATTTTATCATTGATACGGACATCTGTAGATGCAGGAAGCACCAGCTTTATAGATGCGGATACGGCGTTATACGCAGGGGCAGTCTGAAGACTCAAGCCGGTATCGGCGGTACAAAAATGGCATTTAACATCTGTGTAGTCAGGCTCATCGGAGTATTTAAACTCTTTTGTAGCAGGCAAGCCATAGCCTACCTGCTTTTCAACTGCCTGCAAGTGATATATGTTGCATTTGTGATTTAGCAAAGCGTCTAAACTCATTGTACCGCCTCCTTTTACAGCTTTCTTAAATTCATAACGACCTTTCCGCTCTGTGTTGATATCACATACTCATCAAGCAAAGGAGCAAGATTTAAGTCGGATATGCTCACAAGCGTGTCATTGGCCGTGTATGAATAATCATCGAAAGTTTCCGACTTCATTTCCTTGCTCGTTGCCATTGCATTATAAGCGTAAGCTTCCGCAAGCAATAAGCAAGCCGTTTTTACATTTTCGGGTATCTCGCCGTCAGCAAAATTGTTATGCGTGTAGTTGGTAATCGCCGCCATAGCTCGTTTTATATCTATGGCAAGCTGATTATCGCTTCTGTTTTTTACTGACGGATAGTTCGTGTAGCTCCTCAGCTCATCAGCTGTTATCCACGTCACACTCACCGTAATCAGCCTCGCATTCTGCGTTGTCAGCTTCAAGGTCGGTTATTGCCTTTACAATATCTGCCTTTTTCTTTAACGATGTTATATCAATACCACGCTCGGTGGCAATAGACTTTAACTCGTCAAGCGGCAGGTCCTTATATTCGATAGGCTTTTCTGCGGCTTCGACAAGTTCAAAATAGCCGTCTGCGATAAGCTTGTCGGCAATATCCTTGTTTTCAACCGATACAAAAGGGCTGTTCCTTGTCGCAGAAACAGCCCCACTGTATGAAAGCCCCTTGATAAGTCTTAACTTATACATAGTGCCCTCCTGTATTATGCGATACCTGTGATGATAGCTGTTGCGTCAGCTTCCTCGATGATTGCATCAAAGTCCAGGTGTACTGCATAGAAAATCTTATCCTGCATGATAGATTCCTTGTCGGTATCTGTCTTGCGAATCTGAACACCGTATGTATTAACAACGATAAGGTTGTTGGGGTCAGTGAGAAGAATGCAGTCATCAGCAATTGACGGGCAAGAGATTACGGGGATCTTTGCAGGCTCATTGTACATTGACTGAGGTATCATGCCACCGGCTGTAATAGCCTTGTTGAGCAGGTAGAGTTCCCATTCCTGCGCTCTGTGAGGCGACATAACCCAACGGAGCTTGCCGTTATTGTACTTGTTCGGCATGGACTTCAGTGCATCGTAGAACATATCAAGTGACATTGCCCCGCTGTTTTTGCTTGAAACGTCAACGATGTGCCCGTTAGCCTTAATCTGCTTGATCCAGCCGTCATTGATAGATAAGAAGTCGTAATCGGGAGTAGCCGCCATAATCGGATTTGTTTCTCCGTCCTTCTTACCTGTGTCGTACTGTGCAGGTGTTGCCTCGTCGCCGTTGAGATAGAGGTCTTCGAGGTCTACACCGAGCTGTGTAGTCATCAGATTTGTAACCGTTGCTTCAAAGCTCTGTCCCTCGATGTTTTCTCTGAGCGTTTCGCCCGTAATCTCCCAGGGTAATCTTATGGCCGTTGTCTTGTACTCGACCTGTGACGGTGTTACAGTTGCTCTGTAGCCGTCATCGGCGTTTTCGACTTTCTTTCTTACGATACGCTTTGCAATACCGATCTTGTCGATGTAGCCCGTTCTTGCTCTGCGCATTTCGTGACGCACCGCACTTGCAAGCGGTGTAGCGTCAAATGTCTGCTTGATAAACTGCTTAGCCTGTTCGGGATTAAGCAGACCGCTTGAAATGGAGTTGGTGGTAATTGTACCTTTGATGATCTCTTCGTTCTGGAACATGGTTCTTTTTCCTCCTTAGATGATACCTGCAAGATAGTGCTTCTTCTGAGCACCGTCCTTAGACTTGTTTACGTCAGCCTCATCGCTCTGCTGTGTTGTGCCTCTCTGTGCGGCAAGAGCTTCCTTGAGCATTGCAGGAACTGCCTCCTTGACTGCCTGAGAAATCATTGCGCCGATTTCTTCTTTTGTGAGAGGTTCTTCCTTTTTCTCGGCATCCTTTGTGTTGTCAGCCTCTGCACTCTTTTCCTCGGAGCTTGCCTGCGATGTACCGTTGTCTGCCACCTGAGCTTCTTCCTTGATGATCTTAGCAACTTCCGCCGCAATAGAGCCGGCGGACTTTTCTATCGTTTCTGAAACGATAGCCTTCATTTCGTCCTTTGTCACTTCTGTTTCCTCCTGTTTTTCGCCGTCAAGTAATGACAGCAGTGTTTTTATGATACCTCTGCGCTTCTTCGGAGTGGCATCACTAAATGATTTTTCGAGATTGTCAATGTCAACGTCTTCGGTGGCGTATTCGCCGACACCGCCCATTGAAAAGCCTGTAATCTCGCCCTTTTCGATGCGGTTCCAGATTTTATCGTCTGAAATCTCTACCGTCATCAGCCAAGTACCTTTTTTGACCGCTTTGTCACCGAGCGAAAAATCCGCTTTTGCTACCCAGCTTTCTACGACCGAAGCCGAAGAAAGCGGCGAGAAGCTATGCTGAACATCAACCATATTGCCGTTCTTTGCATACCACCTTGCCGCCTTGACTATCTCGTCTTCTGTCATAAAGTTGCCCTGTGAGTCTTTTACCATAGGCTCATAGACAATGCCTGTGACATAGTGATTATCTGCGTCAGCCTTCACTATCTGCCCGCAGGTCGTGAAGCTTGCTTCACCGTCCTTGTTTTTGGTGACGAGGAAGCTCTGAAAATTTGCCGCCTTATCAACAAGTGACACAAAACGTATTCTTGCGTTTCTTATCTCGATTGCCTTTTCGATATTGTTCATATCGGTGTCCTCCTTTCTGATTTTGAATATAAAAAAAGTGCCCGTTAAGGCGCTTCATTCCGATGTATTATTAGTCAACAGGTTCATAGGTCTTTTCAAAAATATCAGGCTTGCAGGGGTACTGTTCGCCGTTTACTCCTGTTATGATGTAATCACCCGCAGAGGCTTTCATGTCACCCTCAAGCGTGTGTATTATCATTTCCTTGTCTGTCTGATATGCTTCGATAACAACAGGCTTCTTTCGGTATTTCCTTGTAGTCATAATAGCCACCTCTTACAATTCAATGCGCTCGATAGCCGCTCTTACCTCAAGACTTGCGATGTATTCACTCATCGCTTTAACCTGAAAAGCATAAGCGGCTTTCGGACAAGTGGGCGTAAAATCAAGTTCGCCCTTATCCCACTTTTCAAGCATTGTCTGCAACTTTTTGAAACGAATTACAAGCTGATAATATTCGACCTTAAACCGCTCCTTGTAGTCAGCACTTGCCATAAGTGCAACCGTGTCTTTAAGTTCCATTGTAGTTCTTCCTTTCTAATTTTGGGTATAAAAATACCACCCTTTGCAGAGTGGTAAAATTATTAAGTTTGTTCTGATTTGCACCTGATTGGAATGTTGTGCATTTAAACTACTCAGATGTTGAAGGCATATTTGAATACTCTTCAAAAGCTTTTTTGACACTGTCAGGTGCAGTGTCAAGTACAACCATTTTTCCATCTTCCAAACGCAAATACGGCTTTACAATTTTAAAAAGCTCATATCTCCTGCCGACCATAACTGTTCTCATTCAAATCACCCTTCCAAAAGTTTTTTCACTCTGTATTCCGTGTAGGTTTCATAATATTTGGCATTAGCGGGATGGTACATATCTGTAGCGTAATCGCTAATATTAAATATATTATAACCCGTTTTGGCTAAATCGTCAAGCTTTTTCTTGCAAATTAGATTTTCATATTCGTTTAATTTTGCAAGACTTGTAATGCTTCCGTTTTTGGCGATATACTCTTGTGCGTCTTTCCAATGGAACGTTTCATGAAGCATAGTGCTCAACGGATTGTTCGGACAAGCCATTTGCTTTTTATACTCTATCGCCTTTTCTATTTTATCGTATTTTTCATTGAGATACAACACGTTATCTATTGCATTATATGCAGCAGAAGCATTTGATAACATTTCTTTTTCTCCAACGATACAAATTTTTGGGAGACTATTGTCATTAGAAACTCCAAGCATTTCATATACCTTAGTAGCTCTTGTTTCGATTTCATGAAGAGCTTTTGGTTTTATTTTAGCTTGAGTCGAAAGATAAACATTATGCTTTATTCCGATAAGACGTTTTGCTTCTATGCCCACGCTTTTGCCATGATTAGTACGATATAAAGAAATAGTGTCATCGTCATTCATAATCGCTGGCTTGTAAAACTGCGAGTTGTCATCTGACGGTGCAGGCACAACAATCTTATTACTATAGTCTAATTTATTTGTGCTTATACCTGCAATTTGCTTGTATTTTCTGCTGTTTTCAGCATAATTCTCGTTAAGCACACGGATATTGTCACGTTGCATTTGTGCCTTTTGCTCAGGCGGCAGTGACTTCAAATCTTTGTCTATAACCGCTTCGAGTATACAGTGACAGTTGATTGCTTCTGCCGCAGGCAATGCGATGTCATGCGGTAACATCGGGTGATATGTAGCACCGTCACGTCCCGTCAGCGTAAACGGCTGGTCTTTCGGCACTGTCTGACCGCTAATGTTGACATGATTTTCTCTTGAAGCTGCACCCTTCGCTCCGGTATGCCTCCACCGCTTTGCGTTTACAACGGGCGACTGCTGGAGGGCTTCGTATTTGGCATAGGCGTGTGTACGCATCATTTCTGTTTGCGCCACTCGGCGAGCTTCGTAATATTCATCACGCAGTCCACCGTCAAAGATACGTTTAGCCGCATCGTCAACGCTGTCACCGTTGTTTATCGCTTCCTGTATGATATTGCTTATCTCGTCAGTAACGTGTCTTAAAACCGATGTGCCTGCCTGTACGCTTGCCTCACTTACCGCCGCCGCTGTCGGCGCACTTATTTCCGTCACCGACAGTTCTGCGTCCGTCTGCCGTATGTACTGATCCGCCGATGCTTGCAACACATCGCCGCAGGTTTCTTCAACCGCCTGCGAAACTGCTTGCACAAGCTCCGCATCAGCTTTCGATTCTGTGGTGTGGGAGGACAGAAAAGAAAAAAGACTTTCTGAATTAAGCAGAGAAGTCTTTTCGCTTTTATGCCATTTTTTCATTGCTGTTGCTATACGCTTTTCGAGCAAGGATATTTGTCGGACTGTCATTGCCGCAAAAGCTATACCCATTTTCTTGAGCCTATCGTAAAGCTTGTCGTTGTCTTTCTCGATTATCCTGTTAATGCACTCAATGATTTCGGCATCACAGCAAGCTTTTCTATCCATAGTATTTCTATTCCTCGAACCTGTCCCGTATTGATTTAAGCACCGATATAACGTCATCGGAGCTTTTGGCTATCAGTGTATCGTCTGCCGGTGCAGGAGGAGCGGACGACTGCTGAGAAGCAAGAGCTATAGGGATATTGCCCCATTCGTCCGGATAGTCCTCGTACTCATCACCGAGGAACTTGTATGTCACTTCTTTTGCCTTGTTCGGCGTTAAGCCGCCTGCACGTTCTGTGATACCGAGTATCTTGGAGAGATCATCGGGATTGCGTATCTCAGGTGCTTTGAATGTTATATGAACATACTTGAAGCCATAGCCATTAAGAAGCTTGTTATTGATAATCCACTCAAGGCTTGCTCTTTCGGGCTGGAAAACCTGCTGTTCTGTGACTTCCATTGCAACCTGAGCGGTTGCTCGTGTATAGTCGGAGCTGTAGCCGACGTATATATCGGGAAGCTGAAAAGCACTCTGTATCCTGCGGCGGTTGTTGTCAAGATACTCCTGAAACAGCTCATCTTTTTGCAGAATAGGCGCAAGGTCTTTTATTTCGACCTCCGGGCGTTGTGTGTTTTCAAAGCCTGTGTCGCTGTTTAAGCCTTCAAGCTCCAGCACCATAAATGCGTGCTGTCCTTTTTCGCCCTCAATCTCGGTTATGTTCTGCTGAAGATTAGTATAGCTCTTTTGTGACAGTGTACCGCCTTTGACAAGTATCGCCATAGGCGTATGTCTGCCTTTTCGGAAGTAGGTGTTATTAAGGTTTTCGGCTCGCCTTGAGCCGTCAACGCTAAGTGTCTGACCTATCCAACGCACCTCACCATAAGGCATACTGCCGATTTTTATTTCAAGTATTTCGTTCGCTTGGTACTCAGTGGGGATCACCTCGTCAACGTAATCACCGCTTCGGATGTCAAGCGTTCGCTTGTCGCCGAACTCCTTGAAATAAACGTACTTACCGCTTACCTGCTGTCTGTATTTGCGGAAACGCTTTTTATAGGTGAACGGGACACCTTTATCCATATACTGCACCTCGAACCATTCCTTTGAAAGAACGGATTTTTGGATAGTATCAACGTCTCTTATGTTCTCAACCTGAACCACCTCGCCCATAGCATTACGAATGATTTCGATGTACGCTATTCCGTATATTTCACGGCTTCTTATGGCTTCCTTAAATACACCTTCGATAGGCTTATCGAAATTCATCAAAGACAGTATCTTTTCAGCTTTTGTGTACTCGGCCGACATTGCCTCGTCTTCGCTCTTGTCGTCGTAATATTCGATAGAAATTCCAAAGCCGGCTATGTTGCGTTCGTAAGCAGCTACGCACTGCGGAAGCGTTGAGGAGTGTCTGTACATTTCGTAGAGGTCCTGAAGGGGAACAGGCGGTTCGAGCCACTCCCCAGCTGTATACTCGTCTGTTTTTTCCATAGCCGTGTCCGACAGGGCTTTTTTAATTGGTGCGTCCACAAACTTGACACCTATCGTAACAGACGGCTTTTTCTTTTCATCAGACATTTTCAACATCCTTTCAGTCCTTCTTTATCGGCAGGCATAGCAGTAATACACAGTCTGCCTCATCGGGAGAGGGTAGTCCTCTCGCTTTCATTTCTTTTTTGCTTTCGATTTTTATGACCGAGTTTTCGGTCATCGTATATTTTCTGCATGACAGCTGTGCTATAAGGTCATCGTCTTTCGGCAGTACAAGTTCTATTGGCTTTGCTTCGCCGTTTTTGTCGGTATCAGACAACAGCTCTTTCACGACAGCCATCATATAGGTTGTCGTATCATAATAGTAGCGGTGACGTATCCTCATGCCAAATTTAACAGGCACTACCTTCATGCGCCCGTAAGTTTGCGGATCAGCCTTGCATATACGGCGTAATCTGTCAACAACGCCGCCACCGACACCGCCGTCGTCGACAGTGACAATGATTTTGCCTTTATATTGGCTGTATCTGTCTATCAGCTTTTTGTAGCACATTGCTATGTTATCAGCTGTACGCATTGTGTCTTGCCCTTGTGCCTTTTCGTAAAAGCTCACTTTTTCGTCAACCTTTACACCGATAATGGTTTTATCGTCGCCATATCGGGCAACGTCACAGCCGATACGCACAGTAACAGGAACGGGCTTTTCGTCTGCAACCGTATTTGTCGATCGTTCGAGGGCTGACAGTGTTATAAACACATCGTCTTCCTGTTCGGGAAAATCCCCATATATACGAACACGGGCGAAATTGCTGTTTCGCCCGTATTTTTCAAGCATTGCGTTTATATTTTCTTTATTTGTGCGAGGGCAGTCAAGCGAAGAAACCCGATACGTCTTAAATAACGCACGGTCACGATTATGGCTGTCAAAGAATACGCCTGAGGTCTTAGTGGGGTTGCCACACATCAGCAATTTATTGTTCTTGCCGGACAGCGTACCGAGGATAGCCTCGATGATCTCATCGCTGACACCCGAAGCCTCGTCTATAATAAATAGCATATTGTCTTCGTGGAAACCCTGCATATTTTCGGCCGTAGTAGCCGTTCTCGCCGTTGCAAACCACCGCTCTGAGTAGCCCCTTACTTCCACTTTGGTTTTAGTCCACTTTAGCAAGGCTTTAAGAAGCGGGCTTTTGCTTATCCACTTTGACAGCTCCGCCCATAACACGTCATTGAGCTGTCTTGCCGTAGGAGCAGTAGCAACAACCCTTGACATAGGAAAACACGATAAAAACCACAAAGTAATAACCGCTTCGATGCTTGTCTTGCCGACACCCTGACCGCTGCGGACAGAAACTTTCGGCACTTTAGCCACGTCCATAAGCACGCCGCTTTGCCATTCATCAGGCACAAAGCATACTACTTCATTAGCAAATAGCACAGGATTTTTTCGATAAAGCTTAATGCGCTCGGCGATAAAGTCTTGTCTATTCAACGCTATCACCGTCCATAATTGCTTTTATCCAATCGTCGACCGCCTCATCTCCGGTAGCTTCGTTGCGGTTTTTGCGTATATCAGCAAGTTTGCCTATAGCCTCGACTTTTGCACGTTGTACTTTCGTCAGCTCTGCTTCAAGCCGTTCTATGCGCTTATAGCTGTTTTCCGTCATTGTCTGCATCTGGAACGCATCGCCTGCAAGGCGTTCGCCCTTTGCAACCTTTTCCTCGATTTGCTCATTATACCGCTCCATTTCCGAAGCGTTCTTGAAGTTACGTTTATTTTCAACTCGCATTACGCCTGTTATCAGCTGGTGTTCTTCCTGCAAAGACGCAATTGCTATCAGTATGCGGCGTTCTCTTAAACGGTAAAAGCGGATTTGCTCAAGTAGCAGTTCTTCTTCGTCCTCGTCCATGCTGTCCCATAGCTCTTGTTCTTCTTTGCTCAGCCCCTCACCGTACATTCGCATCGAGTAGCCGCCGTGTTTTAGACTGTTGGTGTTTCCTTTCGGTGCGCCGTGTCCTTTTGCGTTGTGATTGCCTTTCGGTGCGCCCCGCTTGCGTTTAGTAACGTTACCTTTTTCTTTTTCGGTAACGTTACTTTTGCTATCCCATTTATCCTGGCATTTCCACTTACGGACAAGTGTTTCAGGCTCTCCGAGTTCTTCCGCTATAGACTTCAACGGTTTTGTGCCGTTGGATTTTTTCCATATCTCGTATGCCCTATCTCTGTTAGGACTTCTTTGTCTGCCCACCTATCCCACCTCTCCGCTTCGGATTTTATTTAATTCGTATTTTCACAGCAATCTTCTTCCGCAGAACGCCTTTTTGTGAAAAAATAAAAGAAAGACCAGCTATAAAAAGT
>DJPL01000004.1:0-21292 GCA_002437415.1 Ruminococcaceae bacterium UBA6413
CCGACGGTAAGATAACAGAGCTTATAAACGGTACGGGAATATCGGCTTTATATGACGATAAGTATATCGGTTTCAGGCAGGCACAAAACAAAGATGAAACAACGCTTGACTTTACAAGGGAGTATGCCGTGTTCTCGGCGGACGGTACGGCGCTGACTGACTATTATGACCGCATAATAAAGAGCGGGGGTCTGCTTGTTATGTGCAAAGGGTACGACAGCGACAGCGGGCTTTACAACGCAAAGCTACTGCGTGTTGACACGCTTGAGCAGGTCAGCGGGGAATATCTCTGCGGGGCTGATGTGAAAGCGTATGACAGCGGAGCGGTACTGCTTAAAAAAGATGATAGCGGCTTTATAAGAGAGGTACTTATTGACGATAACGGAAATGAAGTTTATCGGTGTTCTGCCGGAGCGCATATAGTAAGCGGATTTGATATCAGCGGTTATGCGTGCGTTTACGAAAAGGGAAAATACTGCGGATATACTGCCGGCGGCAAGCAGTTTGAGAGTGATTTTCAGTTCGGCGAGTTCAATTGCGGGCTTGCGCCTTATTATGACAATGCAAAAATCGGATATATCAATACGGCGGGCGAAAAGGTAACGGACGCTAAGTATGACGGCGCGAGCGGATATTATGCGGACGGCTATGCTTATATAAAGAGCGGCACGGAGTATTCGGTTATAGATATGAGCGGTAATACCGTAATAGAAAAGCTCGGCTATGCGGCGGACAAGCTGATGTTTGCGGATACGGTGCACAGCTGGTACGACCCTGAGGACTTTGAGGGGTTTGACGGGGAGAATATGTTTATCGGTGAAAACTATTTTGCCGAGCTCGTAAGCAATATAGAAAGCGATAAAACGTATGACGATACATACAGCGATATGACGCTTGTAACAAAGGACAAGAAGATACTGAGCGGAACATACAGAAAGCTGAATGAGGGTTATTATATTGACGACGGGTATTTTCTTGTTTATAATATATCTGAGCAAAACAGGAGAATTATTACGCCGGACAGCGACTATTCCGAATATGATGAGATAAAAGACGAAATAACAAATGCGTCGGTGATTGATACCGATTGCGCAAGGCTGGTAAGATATTCCGGCGAAAGCAACACGGTGGCGGAGGATATGTTCGGCAACCGCTATATAATCGGCGGTTCATCGGCAAAGGCGACAATGTTGCAATATACAGCCTGCAATCTGACCGGTACGCAGTGGCAGAACCAGATGATGATATCCGACAACAGGTTAAGACCTGTGCTGACTGTTTCTTCACAGGCAAATTTCGGCGTAAGGGAGTACGGCGATACGCTGTATATTTCATCTTATAAGTCAGAGCGGCAGACCGATGAAAAGTTCAAATACTACGTGCTTATCGACAAGAACAACGGACACGTTTTTATGTATGACGATAAGGCACTGACAATGGTCGGAAATTATTTTTGCGGTATCAAGTCATCTGGCATTCTGTCATACTACTATACGGCTTACGGAAAGAAGCTCGGAGAGTTTATATATGCAAGGGCATACGGCGACAGGCTGATGTGCTTTGATTATGACAAATATTATATTTATGACAAGTACGGTCAGCTCCTTGCAGAGTATGAAAATAAGCCGAGAATAAGCGAAAACAGCGGCAGTGTGGTTGTAAGAAACGCAGACGGAAGCTTCACCTGCTATGACAGGGATCTCAACGTTATTCTTGAAACAAGGTATGACATACAGCCGCTTGAAAACGGATATATGGCTTACTGCGAGGCTGAGAACGGCAAGATAGGATTTCTTGATAGAAAGGGAAATGTTGCGATCGGGGCAAAGTATGAATTTGTCGGTGCGATGTCACCGGACGGATATTTTGTAACAAAGGTCCGCAGAGATTTCAGCGATATACTTTCGGAAGTATACGCAAGGGGTCCTATCGATGTAACGATATATGACCGCGAAGGCAATGAGGCGGCAGAAAATATGGGCGGAATGTACAATGCGGGAAACAGCGCGACGGACGGATATTCGCCGCTTGATTTCTATGCGGGAGCAGAGTACTGCGAGAATACGCCCGATATACTTAAAAATATCGAGTGTTACATAGCGCCTGATGAAAACGGCAAAGAAGACCGCTATATAGATATATACGGAAATTATCATTATGAAGAGTATGCGGTAAGCAATATCGGCGATTATTATATGAGTGCCGGTATAATCGACAGCACATCTGCGGTGCTCAGCGTGCTTATGTATGACGAAACAGGTAAAAACTCAAGGGCGGTAAGCTATTATCTGAACCTTGACGGCACACCGCTTGTAAAGGGCGACAGGACGCTTACACGACTGTCGGGCTTTGTCGCGGGAGAAGGCGCAGACGGCGGGTACAATATCTACGGAGGACGCGGAAAGGTACTGCTCAGCGATATAAAAATAGAGAAAAGCGAGTATACGGATGATTGGCAAAATGAAATATACATTCAAAAAGCAGGCAACAGTATGGCTTTCAAAGATGAAAGCGGCACGAGGGTGTTTGATCTGACAACACAGGAGGTGCTGTATGAAGCTCCGGATAAATATCTTAATCTGATAGCGGAAAACCTTATTTCGTATGACATAATTCACGGTGATACATATGAAACGGCTTACAGAAACCTTGACAACGGCAAGGAGTATCGCGGTGAAGGGCGAACGGACTTTTTCAACATTGAGGCAGGAAAAAGAGCGGAGTTCCCGCTGAAGTTTGTAAGGTGCGGGAATAATATTACCGGTGGAAGTACAATGGGCGATAACGGCTATGATTCTTTAAGCTTGTATCAGCTTGATGAAAATATGGAGGCGAGCCTTGTACGCAGTTATACGGCAGGCGAGGGAGAATATTTCGAAGCTTGGATGTATGACACCGGGAAATGGATATATGTTCTTAGAAGCGCCGATAAAGCAGAGAACGGTACATTGAAATATACATTCTTCAGCGGATCGCTCGAAAAGACAGTAACGGTTGAAAATGTAGTTAATATCGGCTATACCGGCACAACCGAAATATTCATATCGGTGCATGATAAAGAAAAAACCGGAAAATACAAGCTTGATGTGGAAAGTATGGAGCTTACGGAAGTAAAGACAGGAGAATAATAAATGAGCAAGGTGTGTCCTAATTGCAAACGCGAAATAGACGAGGATTTGAAATTCTGCCCGTTCTGTGCGGCGTTTACCGGGGATAAAAACGATCAAAAGAAGAAAAGCCGCATAGGGGTTATTATCGGCGGCATTGCGGGAGCGGCTGTGATCGGCGGCGCGGCTGTCGCGGTGTTCGCGTTTGATATTTTCGGGATATTTCAAAATACGCCCGAGGTGCTTTACGGCAGTGGCGAGAAGCTGTTTAATATGTCGCTGTCGCCTGCAAAGAGCGGGGATAAGTGGGGTTATATCGGCGAGGACGGAAAGTTCAGGATAGAGCCGCAGTTTGACTGTGCATATCCGTTTGACGAAAATGTAAACGGAAACGCCGCAGTGAGCAACGAAAGCGGCTACGGCTTTATAAACAGCAAGGGCGAGTTTACGGTCGAGCCGAAGTTCAGGCTTGCGTCATATTACAGCGACAACGGATTTTCGGCGGTGACCGATAATGACGGATATATGCTGTATGTTGACAGCAAGGGCAGGACGGTGTATGACGAGAAGCATTTTACATATGCTCACCCCTTTGAAAACGGAGCGCCGTATACTTTTGCATATACCGTTATGACGCAGGACACTAAAAATGATAAGGGTGAAACGGTCGGCGATATCACAGATGAATATTATCTTTTGTCTGCGGACGGAAAGACGGTGACCGGACTTCCCGACAGGATGGGCATAGACTGTGTGTTCGGCGAATACTATGTCGGATTTACGAAGAATGTCAATGAGGGAAGCAACGATTTTACCAAAAGAAGCTATGCTGTTTTCTCGGCAGACGGTGAAATGAAGAGCGACGAATGGTACGACAGGATATTTGTAACGGACGAGTTTGTGCTGATGTGCAAAACGGACAATGAAACGCGGATATATAAGGCGGCGGTGTATGACAGAGAGCTTAATAAGTTAAGCGATGAATATTACTGTGACAGAAATCCCGAATTTGCCGACAGCGGGCTTGTGCTGATAAAGCGTGACGGTGAGCGTTTCAGAAAAGTGCTTGTGAATAAAAACGGAGGTAAACTTGACGAGGTTTACGCCACAACAGACGGCACGGACATAATAAGCGCGTTTGATGTCAGCGGTATTGCGTGCGTATATGAAAAGGGTAAGTACTGCGGGTATACGGTAAACGGCAAAGCCTTTGAGTGCGACTATGCGTTTACGGCGTTCAACAGCGGGCTTGCGCCGTATTACGACAACGGAAAGATCGGATATATAAATGCAGGCGGAGAGGTCGTAATAAATGCACAGTATGATGCGGCATCGGAGTTCTATGCGGACGGTTATGCGTATGTGTTTGTAAACGGGGAATACAGCATTATAGATACTAAGGGTCAGGCTGTAGCGGAAAATCTCAGCTTCGCTCCGACAAAGCTTGTAAATAACAGTGTAAACCACGGCTGGTATACACCAAAAGATTTTGACGGGGCAGAGTATTATGAAAATGCGGTGAATTACGGTACGTTTGCAGTAAAGACAGAAAGCGAAAACTCCGACTATTTTAACAAAGAATATGTTAATAAGCTTGTGTATGCCGCGAACGGAGATGAGGTAAGGGAGAACTCCGATTTGCTGAGGAACTACGGCGAGTTTGAGGACGGATACGCTATAGTAGATAAGAACGGATATTATCTTGTCGACAGCAAGGTAAATGTAATACCGATACCGTCGGACGGAATGGATAAGCTGTATACGACAAAATATGCAGACGAGTATTTCTACGGCGTTGTGGGAAGCGGAAGTAAGGATCCGCTCGCTATGACCGATGTCAACAAGAACGCGATAACGCTTTCCGACTATGACGGACTGTACAGCGGCAATGACTGTCTGTTCTTAAGTAACAGAAACGATGAAAATCTGTATCATAACCGATATAGGGTGTATAACGGCAAGCTTTATCAACCTCTGACGATAGAAACAAACAACTATCTCGGACTTTATGAGAACACGGAGCATACGGTAATGCTGTCGTGCACATATTACGGCACTGTTGATATGAGCAATGATATCCGCCGCGTTATTGACAGCGAAACCGGAGAATGTCTGCTGAGCTATAAGCAGGATAACGGTGCGCTCGAATATATGAATGAATATTTTATACGCATCAGCAGTGACGGAGCTTCAGACTACATCGATGTAAGCGGCGATTCGTATCTTGAAAAAAGCGATAACGAGTATTATACGGTGTACGGAAAAAGAATAGGTGCGTTTGTTTATGCGTCTGCCTGTGACGACAAGCTTCTTGCTGTAACGGATGACGGAAAATTCAGAGTGTACAGCAGGTACGGCGAGCTGCTCGGGGAATACGACTATGCTTGTATGAACGAAAAGTCGCAGTATATTGTTGTAGAGCGGGACGGAAAATATGTCTGCCTTGACAGGAGAATGAACGAGGTGTTTGTCGGTGAGCAACCCTTCAATCCGCCTGTGAACGGGTATGCGGCTTATGCTGATACCGACAGCGGTAAGATAGGATATCTCAATATGACAGGCGAGGTCGTAATACCTGCGTTTACGGAGTTCGCGGCGGACTTCTCGACTGACGGATATGCAAGAATAGCTGAGTACGCCGAGGTCGATGCGATATATGATGATACATCATCGCTTGAACTTCTGACCGATGAGGAGTTGATAGACACAAGCGGCAAAACGGTTTATGAAAGCAAAAACGCAAATCTTGAAACCAAAGGCTTCAGCTATGACGGTCAGTATTTCAAGACGATCTACTCTTTTGCAGACGGATATAAATTTATAATCGACTATTGTAAGGAGCATAATGAAGAAATAGCCGGCGGCAGTTACGTTGATGTTACTCATGCCTGCAAGTCTTCCTTACGCGACGGTATCTATGACGCTGCCGGTAATATAATGTATCAGCTTATACCGATGACGAAAAAAATCTTCTCTGCTCTGAGCGCAACCATACTTTATGACGGAACACCTGTAATACAGGCTTATTACAGAAGGGTGATCTCCGATAATGACGCTGTATATGATCAGATATCCGAATTACGGATCTACGGGCTTGACGGTAACGAAATAAAGATCAACAAACGAGGATCATATTATGGGGGTAATAACAGAAACGGTGTTTCCGGCGTTTTTATTAACGGATATATTTATGAGATAGTAAATAACAGTGACGGCTCGGGAAATACGATATATATCTACGGCAGTGACGGCAGTGATATTTTTTCTATGCATTCTGCCGAGAACTATAGTATCGAATATCTGAAGGAAGAGAGAGGATATATGTTCGTATACAGCTATTATACAGGAGAAGAACAACGTGACGACCAACAGTATCTGGTCGATGTGCTTACTCCCGACGGAAAGACGGTTTTAAGCTGTGATAATGCAGTAACCGGTTATGGAGGATTTACTTCCGACAATGAAATCTATATCACTTGCATGGATGATGACGGTTCTTTTGAGAACAGGATATTCTCTGCAGAAACAGGGGAGTTTATCAGGAAAGAGGTGACGGTTTTGTATGCGTAAGGGGGTATGGACTGTAGGATAAATGCTTGACAGGCATAAAGTGTTATGATATACTGGGTACAGCAAGCATAAAGATACAGTTGCTATCCGTGGGAGATATATTGATATCGGCGGCATACACATATTGATATCAGGGCACGGCTCACGGAGAGCTGTGCCTTTTTGCGTTTGAGATCGAAGTAAGTATAAGGAGAGGATCTTATGAAAGTGAAAAAGTGGTTGTTGGCTATTGCGGCTTTCGCGGTTATGGCAGTGGCGTGCGCTGTTGCGGCAGGAGCGGAGACTTATGAGGAAACTGATGGGGCATTTTATTATAAAGTACTGGATGATGGTACGATATGTATTACTAATTGGGGCAGTTATAATTACACGGAAGAGGTCATTTGTGAAATTCCGGCTACAATAGACGGAAAAATCGTTACAACTATGGATGGCGGATTCTTTTTTGATTCAACGCCACCGAAATACTTATCGATACCGGAAACGGTTACATATATAAATGAAGATATGTTCAAATGGACAGATGGATATATTAACGATATTACTGTATCGGATAATAATAAAAATTATTCTTCGGTCGATGGTGTACTATACAATAAAGATAAAACTGAACTGATATATTATCCTGCCGGAAAGTGTGGTGAATGTGTTATACCGAAATCTGTCAAGTATATTAACGATTCGGCTTTCAGAGGTAATGAAAACATAACACAAGTTTCTGTAGAAACAGGAAATAATTATTATACGGTTGAAAACGGCATTTTGTTTACTAAAGATAAAACGAAGTTGGTAAAATATCCGTGTCAGCTTGCGAATACAAGTTACAATGTTCCTGACAGTGTTATTGATATCGGCAGTTGGGCTTTTTACGGCAACGGAAATATATCATCGATAAATTTTACCGATTCGATAAAAAGCATAGGTGAATGCTGTTTTGACAAGTGTTATAATATTGAATTAACGAATATACCAAGAAAAATTGAATATCTTGGTGGATACGCATTCGGAGGACGGCTTAAAGCACAAACTCTGATAATGCCAAAAACATTGAGCAAATTAGGATTGCACGATGTAGCGGCTCGTGTAAGCAGATATGCATTTTATAATTGCGAAATTGAGAATGTAATATATGAAGACGGAACGGTAGCTTTATATAGTGCAACAGTTCAATATTGCAATTCACTAAAGAGTGTTACTATACCGAAAAGTGTGACAGAAATATGTGGTAATGCTTATGAGGATTTAGGATTTATGTACGGTCAAAAGATCGACAACTTCAAAATCTACTGCTACAGCGGTACAGAGGGTGAAAAGTATGCTATAGACAACGGCTTTGATTATGTACTTCTTGACAAGTTACCCATACTCTCAAAAGTAACCGGCGCAAAGCTCACCGGTAGGGCGGCAGACGCGCTTAGGATAAACTGGAGTAAGAATGCTTCGGCTGACGGATATATTGTTGAGATGTATCAGAATGGCAAGTGGGCGCGTGTTGCTAAGATTACAAGCAATAGCACCACAACATTCAGAAAAGCGGGTCTTAAGGCAGGCACTGTTTACAAGTTCAGAGTTAAAGCCTACAAGATGTATGGCAGTACCGCGGTTTACAGTGATTACAGCGCAACACTGTCTGCACGCACTAATCCGTCTGTTATAAAGGGCGCAAAGCTTGGCGGTAGGGCGGCTGACGCGCTCCGTATCAACTGGACAAAGAACACCTCAGCCGACGGCTACATAGTAGAAAAGTATCAGAATGGCAAGTGGGCACGTGTTGTTAAAATCACAAACAACAGCACAACGACTTTCAGAAAAGCAGGACTTAAGGCTTCGACAGTGTATAAGTTCAGAGTAAGAGCTTACAAGATGAGCGGTAGCACGGCGCTTTATGGTAATTATAGTGCAACTGTTACGGCAAGAACAAATCCCTCAACTGTTAAGGGCGTGAAGATAGTGGGCAAGGCTAAGGACGCGCTCAGAGTAAGCTGGACTAAGAATACTTCTGCTCAGGGTTATATTGTAGAAATGTACAAGGGCGGAAAGTGGGTAAGAGTTGCTAAAATTACAAACGGCAATACGACTACTTTCAGAAAGGCGGGGCTTGCAAAGAATACTGCTTATAAGTTCAGGGTTAAAGCTTATCATATGAGTGGTAAGACGGCGCTTTATGGTGGATACGGAAGTGTGAGTGGGAAGACGTTAGCTAAGTAATTGCTAGTGAATAAAAGTTAATAATATGACCGGGCGGCGATGTTAAGATCGTCGCTCGGTTTTTGTGCGTGGGGTATGTGGGGAAATGAATGATGAATAATGAATAATGAATAATTGTGGTGCGCCTGCGGCGCAGATTGTGATTTGGAGCGGTGCGGGGCGAGGGATAGTGCGGGTTGGCAAAGCTTGTGGAAGTGGAGATAATCGGGGCAATGGGCGGGGCAAGCCGCCTCCCCTACGAATGGAATGCAGGATATATTCCTTTGGCGGTGATGGTTGGAATAGAAATGTTGACGGCAACGATCCCTCAGTCTTGCGGCAGATAAATTTTATGTGATTTGGACGTTGCGGGTGTCGCGGAGAATGGGTGTATTCGAAGCAAAGGAGCCTTGCCGCAAGCCAGCTCCCTTTAGCAAGGGAAGGGCAAGGATGCCCGATATTGAACGCCCAGAGTTTAAGCATGGATGCTTATAAGTGGTCGAACCCAGTCGGTATGCAAGGATGCATAAAGTCAGTCACACTTAGTCGTTGCACGATGCAACGACACAAATGACTGACGAGGCAGAGACGCACCGACCACAAACGACCACGATCGCAACGGACGCGAAACCAACAGAGCGTTCATAAGCCGAGAAAAAGGGATAGTGCGCGGCGAGGGGTAGTGCGGGATTTGTGGCGATGATGGGAATGGAGATGTTGGTGGCAACCGGCGGGCGGGGTGGAGTGTGCTTTCGCTGCTAAGGTGAAAAATCGGTGTCGGGCGTGCTTTTGATTAGTCAAAATTTACATTATTCGTGCGGCTGTGACAGCTATTTTGAATTTTTTATGAAAATTCGGCACAAAAGGCTTAACATTTGAAGCAATTTGTGCTATACTTACAACGTGGTATACTCTGTTACCGGAAACATAACCTTGCCTTAAACGGCAATAATAAAATGAACGACACACCTTAAAAGGACGTAAATATGAGCAAAAACAAAACTCAGTATCTTAATGCCGACGCGGAGCTTGATGAAGAGCTCTCTGCCGACACTAAGCCAAAGAAAAAGAAGAAGAAAAAGCAGAATAAGGCTGTAAATACCGTAAAGCACGTATTCGGCGTTATAGGAACTACACTTCTCAGCTTGTTTATGATAGTTATCATTACCTGCTGTATAGTAGCGGTAACGCTGACGGTTTACATTATGCAGTTTGCGGACAGCGCGTTTGATGTTGACCTGAAGAACGTTGACCTGAGCTACACCAGCTTCATTTATGCAAAGAACAGCGCAGGCGAGCAGGTCGAGATAAAACGTCTGTCGGGCGACGAGAACCGTATCTGGGTAGATATGGAGCAGATACCTAAGCACACGCAGGACGCATTCGTTGCGGTAGAGGACAAGCGTTTCTACGAGCACGAGGGCGTTGACTGGAAGAGAACGGTGCGCGTTACCATATCGACCTTGTTCAACGGCTACGGCGAGGGCGGTTCGACCATAACACAGCAGCTTGTAAAGAATATCACGGGTGACGACAGGGTAACTCCCGAGCGTAAGATAAGAGAGATATTCAGAGCGCTGAACCTTGAACAGCAATACACGAAAATCGATATACTCGAGGCGTATCTTAACCGTGTTCCGCTCGGCGGTACGGTCTACGGTGTAGGCTCGGCGGCTTACTATTATTTCGGCAAGACGGTAGATCAGCTTACTATTGCGGAAAGCGCGATACTTGCCGGTATGACGCGTTCGCCCAGTGTGCTGAACCCGTATGCGGATCTTCAGAGATCCAAGGAAAGACAGCTGTATGCACTGAAATGTATGTATGACCAGGGTCTTATCACGACAGATGAGTACGAAGCGGCTAAGGTTGAGCAGGTAAAGTTCAGACTTATCGTTGAAGGCGACGCTTACGGCTATAAAGATCCGAGATATGATGAGTATTACGGAAACAACGCAAATCAGGACGACAACAGCGATCAGTATGACGATAACGATACTTACGAGGCTTACCGCTGGAATGAGTATGAGATATCGCAGAACTGGTACGTTGACGCGGCTATAGAGCAGGTTATCGAGGATATAGGAAAAGCCAAGGGTATGACTTACTCCGAGGCAAAGGCTGATCTTTACAAGGGCGGCTACAAGATATATCTTAATATGGATATGGATATCCAGGATAAGCTTGAAGAGTTCTTCAAGGATCCCAACAACTTCTTCTACAGCTATGATACTACGGCTATCGAGGAAAACTGCGCACAGGCGGCATTCGTGCTTACCGACTACAGGGGCAATGTTGTGGCACTTGCGGGCGGTATCGGCGATAAGCCCGGTGACGGTTGCTTCAACAGAGCGACACAGGCTATACTGCCTATAGGTTCGACAATGAAGCCTATCTCGGTTTACGGTCAGGCGATAGACAAGGATATTATCAGCTATTCATCGATGATATTCGACAGGTGCATAACTCTTCCCGATGGCACAAACTGGCCGAGTAACTTTGAGGGCGACTACGGCTCGGGCGGATATATACCGACATGGTACGCAGTACAGCAGTCAAAGAATACTACCGCTGTACGAATGGCTCAGGTGCTCGGAATTGACACCTGCTTTAACTTCCTTACCGATAAGCTGAATATAACAACTCTTGACTATACGAACGATAAGGCTTATTCGCCCATTGCGCTCGGACAGCTGACGCAGGGTATGACACTGCTTGAGCTTGCGGGTGCGTATCAGATATTCGGCTCGGGCGGTATGTATTATACTCCCAAGCTGTATAACCTTATCACAGACTACAATGATAATGTTGTTATCGAACAGGAACCGCTCGGCGACAGGGTAATAGACAGCGACAGCGCATATATCACAAACAGACTGCTCAAGGCGGTTACCGATACCACAAACGGTTCAGGTAGATATGCAAGAATTGACGGCATTGAGGTTGTCGGCAAGACAGGTACTTCAAACGATGAGCGTGTACTGGCATTTGCCGGACTTACAGCCGATTATTGCGGTGTTATAAGGCTCGGATTTGACGATAACAAGAATATCGGCAATACGAACTATATTTACCTGGCACAGGTATGGCATAACTTTATGGTGAACATCGTGAACGAGGAGTCCACAAAGACATTCACCAAAGACCCGAACGTAGTAGAAAAGAACTACTGCACCGAAACGGGACTTATCGCTACATCGAAATGCCCGAGCACGGCGGTGGGCTATTACAAGGCGGATACTCTGCCGAAGACCTGCGACTCGACCCACAAGGACGGCGAGTATGTTTCAAAGCACGGCGGCGAAACGCTGCTTGTGCCCGAATGGTACACAAAGCAGGACGACAGCACGAGCGATACAAGTTCAAACTGATGTAAATAGATTACAGCGGCTTTACGAAAGCAGTTCAGTTTGTAGAAACAGCATTTTTAAAAATAGATTACTATTATTATCCCTATCCCCAAACCCCTTCCCCATGGGAAGGGGCTAATTATCGGGGGCTATCGCCCCTCATCCCTATTGGGGGCTTCGCCCCTCAACCCCATTAAAAAACAAATTTGTAACAGACTAAGCGGCTATACAAAAGCCGCTGTTTTGATGAAAGGATATTCTATGACATTCAGACTTACGGCACCGTGTCACTTCGGGCTGGAAAAGACGCTCTCGTTTGAGGTGCGCAAAATAGGCGGCGAGGATATAACCGTATCGGACGGACGTGTTACGTTCACGGGGGACGAGCGTGTGCTTATCAGAGCCAATATGTGCCTGTCGACTGCAGAGCGTGTGGGAATACTGCTGTCCGAGTTCAGGGCGAGGACCTTTGAGGAGGTGTTTCAGGGGGTAAAGGCTATACCGATCGAAAAGTATGTCGGAAAGTTTGATAAGTTCCCGATAAAGGGGTTCAGCCTAAACTCAAAGCTTACAAGCGTTCCCGCCTGCCAGAAGATAATAAAGAAGGCTATGGTCGAGCGCATGAAGAGCGTGTATAAGATCGGATATTTTCAGGAAACGGAGGCGCTGTTTCAGTTCCGCTTCTCGATAATGAAGGATAACGTTATGATGACGCTTGATACATCGGGCGAGGGACTTCATAAGAGAGGCTACCGCCGTTTCTCAAATACCGCACCTATAAAGGAAACGCTCGCGGCGGGTATTGCAGACCTTGCGAGGATAAGGGATAACGATATCATCTGCGACCCGTTCTGCGGAAGCGGCACACTGCTTATCGAGAGCGCGCTCAAGGCGCTGAATATCCCGCCGTGCCTTGACAGGGAATTTACCGCTATGCAGTGGGAATTCCTGCCCAAAGAGCTGTGGAACGAGGAAAGAGAAGCGCTCAGGGCGAATATCAGAAAGCCCGAAAGCTTCAAGCTGTACGGATTTGATATTGACCCGGAGGCGGTAAGACTTACGCGCGACAATGCGGCTAAGGCGGGTGTGGGCGAGTATATTGAGGTTGTTCAGCGTGATGTTGCGGACTTTACATATCCCGAGGGCTGTACGGTCGTGCTTTGCAATCCGCCTTACGGCGAGCGTATGCTTGATGAAGAGCAGGCACACGAGCTGTATAAGGTTATGGGTAAGAGAATGCTCCCGACAGACGGAAGAAGATTATTTGTGATCACTCCTGACGGTGAATTTGAGGAGCTGTTCGGCAAGAAGGCGGATAAGAACAGAAAGCTGTATAACGGAATGCTGATGTGCAGACTGTACAGCTACTTTAAAGGCTGATATAGAGCTTTAATACTGGGCGGTATATCTTTTATAGGTGTGCCGCTTTTCTGCTCTGTAAATATTGCCAAACGGTTATGCCGATGTTTGTTACTTATGTCAATAGAAAAAACCGATAACTTCTGATATACTTATATTAAGAAAAGTGCTTTTATCAAAACGTATAAATAACAAGGAGGTATTACTATGAAACCGGTAAGAATAATCTTTTCTGCAATCGTTGCCGCCGCAGGCGTATGGCTCTGCGTGGCACAGGACACCATGCCGGACAGACTTGATTTCTATATCTATTCGGCTTGCGCATCATTACTTATCACATTGTCAGTCGCTTTCGGAATTTTCACCTTTATAAAGCACAGCTTCGGACGGTTTATCGGCGTTACTGTTGTTGTGAATGCCGCTATCTGCATATTCCACGCATATAAGTACCCTTATAACGTGATGAATGTCGGAGGATTGGCATCGCATATGGAATGGTTTGTTTCAGTCCTGCCGTATAATCTTCTTATTGCCGCAGTCGTAAGCGCCGTGTGCATACTCGGATATAAGATGATCAACACTCAGCACAGTAAAACGACAGTATAAGTAAAATGAATTTTTAACAGCCGCAGATCTGCGGCTGTTATCCTGTCTAAAAGCCTATTGTAAATATTAAAATGGGGTGTCGCTTGTTGCTTGCTCTGTTGGTTTTGCATCGTGCAAAACTTTTGGCAAGCAACCAAAGCATCCTTGCTTTGGGACAAAGCCCCCGACAGGGTCTAGGGGCGGTAGCCCCAGCAAAATAGCCCCTTTCCCCGGGAAAGGGGTTTGGGGTTTCGGCAAGGATGCCGATATAGAACGCCCAAAGGCTTTGCAAGGACGCAAAGCCAACAAAGCGTTCTTAAAGGGATAGAGAATTTGCAGTATTTTATAAAAACAGACTTTTTATATAAATTAACAGTCGCAAATCTGCGGCTGTTAATTTTTTCGCCGTAGCTACAGCTTCGCCGACTGTTGTGTCGGCAGAAAATACAAACTGAAACGTGTAAAAATTTACACGAGTTTTGTATAATGTTACAAAAAACTCTGTCAGAAAGGCGAAAATTAGGTATTATTGTTGACTTTAGCGCTGAAATAATGTAAAATTAACAAATAAAGATTAAAACGAAGGAGATGATCTCTGTGGAGAACGTATTTTTTGCACGTCAGCCTATACTTGATGTGAACAACAATACATACGGCTATGAATTGCTTTACAGAAATCAGCCCGGAGTCAATGCGTATACGGGAAATAACGGCGATGTAAGCACCGCCGATGTAATAAATAATGCTTTTTTCGTTGATAATATAACCAGCGTTCTCGGCGGCAAAAAAGCATTTGTCAATTTTACGGGCAATCTTATCAAGCGCGGAGTTCCGAAGATGATATCAAGTGATATACTTGTAGTGGAGCTTCTTGAAAATGTAATGGCGGATGCGGAGATAATAAGGCGCTGTATAGAGCTTAAGAAAATGGGCTATCTGCTTGCGCTTGACGATTATGAATACGGTGAGAATACAAAGGCGCTGTTTGAGCTTGCGGATATAGTCAAGCTTGACTTTCACACCTCACGCGAGGTGGTGGAACGCACAGCGGAAAAGTGTATCACATATAATAAGATAATGCTTGCCGAAAAGGTGGAAACTCAGCTTGAGGTCGAGTATGCAAAGAGGCTCGGCTGTACATATATGCAGGGCTACTTCTTTGCAAAGCCTCTGCTTATGACGCACAGGACAAATACACCTATGGCAAAGACATTTCTTCATATACTCGGACTTGTGTATTCGCCCGATCCCGACTATGAGGAGATAGCGGCGGTAATATCGACCGACGTTGTGCTGACGATAAGACTTTTAAGACTTATAAATGTTATGTACGGCAGTACGGGCAACAAGATATCGACAATTCATCAGGCGCTTGTCCTGCTCGGATTTGAGAAGCTGAAGGAATGGATATATCTTGTCGGACTTCAACGCTTGCAGAAGGATACTCCCGATGAGCTTATAAGGCTTGCGCTGTTCAGGGCAAAGTTCTGCGAAAGCATTTCTAAGGTAATGCCCGGACAGTACATACACCGAAAGGAAATGTATCTTATGGGGCTTATGTCCGTGGTTGCGGGTACTTCTAACGAACGCGATATAGGCAATATAATGAAGGAGCTGCCTGTAACGGACGAAATCAAGAACGGTCTGCTGGGAGCAGACAGCCTGTACGGTGATGTGTTCAGACTTGTTGTTGACTATGAGCACGCAAACTGGGATAAGGTCGAGGAGTTTGTCAAAAAGTACGATGTCGATTCACAGCAGCTCGCCAACGAGTATGTAAAGTGCGTAAGATTTATGCAGCAGTTTTATATCAAATGAGTCAAAGCCGCTGTAACAGCGGCTTTAGGCATTTATAGGACTGCGATATTATTTGACCGATTTCTGAACTACGGAGAGAACATAATGACAGAAAAGAAAAGTGCTGCAAGGCTTGAGCCGTTAAACATGGATATAAGTGAGCTTAAAAACCGCTTCAAGCCGGGTTATGACTGGGAAACCATATGCTCTACAATGCTTGACCATCTTATGTGCGGCGTTGCGATATATGAGATGTGTCCCGATAAAATAAGATCACTGTATCTGAATGAAAAATACTATGAGATGGTCGGCTTCACAAAGGAGCAGTATGAACAGTATGCCGACAGTGTTACGTCGTCGCTTTACGGCGAGTCTGCCGAGATGATATTTGAAAAAGGCATACGCTCTGCAAAGACAGGGGAGACCTTTTATGCGGAGTGCAAGGGCAAGCGCTTTGACGGCAGTGATATATGGGTGCTTGTAAAGGCGAGCCTCATTGATTTTATTGAAAGCGATTATCCGATCTTTCTTGCGGTAGTACAGGACCTTACCAAGCGTAAGGCCGCGGAATATGAATATGCGGTGAACGCCGAGCGCTACAGGATACTTGAGGCAACGTCAAACGCCGTTACCTTTGAATATGACGTACCGGGAGATGTTATGACATTTTCGTACAGCAACGGTACCAAGGAGGCATCGGAGCGTTCCATTACCAACTACACGGAGGTATCAAAGCGCACCAAGATAGTTTATCCCGAGGACGCGCTCAAGTTCTACAAGGCACTGAAGGCCGCGTGCAAAGAGCCTGTCAGCTGTGAGATACTCGACTACCGTTCGACTATAATCGACCAGAACAGCTACCGCTGGGTAAGGACGTGTTATTCAAGCGTTGCCGATGCAAGCGGACATATAGTAAAGGTGCTCGGCAGGACGCAGGATATCGACGATGAGAAGCGTGAACGCCAGAGAATGGCTCAGCTTGTCGAGCTTGACAGTACGACCGGACTGCTCAATAAGCTTGCCACGACTAATCATATCCAGAAGCTGATAGATGAAAAAACAGAGGCAAAGAGCTTCTTTATAATGCTTGATATAGACGATTTCAAGGCGTTCAACGATACATACGGACACAGCTTCGGCGATGAGGTGCTCAGGGCTGTGGGAAAGACGCTCTCGGGCAAGTTCCGCAATACCGTTATCGGAAGGTTCGGGGGAGATGAGTTTATCGTCTTTGCAAGAGCTGTAGACGAGTCGGTGGTCGTGGATAAGTTTGAGGACTTTCTGAAAATAGTCAGATCCACAGAGATCGGCGGAAAGCTGTATGAGATAAAGTGCAGTATCGGTATAGCGTGGAGCGACAGAAACGATATAGACTATTCGCGATACTTTGACGAAGCCGATGAACAGCTGTATAAGGCTAAAAAAGCGGGAAAGTGCCGCATCTGTCACAAAAAAATAGACTGATAACGGAAAAATCGGCTGTAAACGCCTGTTTTTCGGAAAAAACCGTAATTTTGCTTGACAACGGGCATAATATGTGATATACTTTTTTAAAGTAGAATATGGTAGGCTAAAGACTGAGTTCATCTCGGTCTTTAGCTCATATATAGGGCTTTTTAAAGTCCTTGTGCCGAAAGGAGGCTTTCAAAGTGCCGAAAGAAAAAGGCGGCAAGAAAAATCAGGCGGAAAAGGTCGAGCAGCTCACCGAGCAGAAGGTATTGCCTATAATCGAGCAGTACGGGTATGAGCTGTGGGATGTTATCTTTGAAAAAGAGGGTGCGATGTGGTACCTTAAGGTGCTGTTTGACAAACCCGACGGAGGTATTGACGATACCGAGTGCGAGGAGATAACGGATCCGCTGAACAAGGCAGTCGACACATTGCCGTGTCTTGACCTTGTAGATGTATTTGAGGTCGGTTCTCCGGGACTTGACAGACAGCTGAGAAAGCCTTTCCACTTTGTGAAGATGAAGGGTGAACGCATAAAGGTCACTGTGCGTGACGAAAACGGCAAGACGGCGTATTATGCGGGCGTGCTTGCGGACTATGATGAAAATTCGGGCGAATTTACTGTACAGACAGAAAACGGCGATATGACGTTCAATGCCGCAAAGTGCAGAAGAATAGCCCTTGACGCATAAAAAATATATAACGGAGGAATTGGTTAAAATGGCTAACAGCAACACAACGGAGCTTTTTGAGGCTCTGACATTGCTTGCAAAGGAAAAGGGGATAGATCCCGCTGTACTGATAGACAAGATACAGACAGCGCTCGTTATCGCGATCAAAAAGGAATATCCCAGAAGCGAGAATATCAAGTTTGATATCGACATCGAAAAAGGCAAGTTTGATGTGGCGATCCAGAAGGAAGTCGCAGAGGAAGTCGAGGACAGCGCGAACCAGATATCGATCGAAGAGGCAAAGTCATATACGCGCAGAAAGCTTAAGTACGGCGACATAGTAGCGATCAAGCTTGATACACAGCACTTCGGAAGAATTGCCGCTCAGACGGCAAAGCAGGTCATAAAGCAGGGGCTTAAGGAGATAGAGCGCGAACAGCTCGTGGCACAGTGGGGCGGCCTTCAGGACGAGGCAGTCACCGTTACGATACTCAAGACAGAGCCCAGAACAGGCAACGCTACGGTAAATCTCAACGGCAACGAAGTGCCTCTGTTCAGAAGCGAGCAGATACCCGGCGAAGTACTTAAGCCCGGCGATATGGTCAAGGTTTATGTATCGGGCGTTTCCGCGTCGGATCACAGACCTACACTGAAAATTTCAAGAGTGAACAAGGAGCTTGTAAAGCGCCTGTTTGAAAGCGAAGTACCTGAGATATTTGACGGTACGGTCGAGATAAAGGCTATCAGCCGTGAGGCAGGCTCACGCTCAAAGGTAGCGGTCATCAGCAACAACCCCGATGTTGACGCACTCGGTGCGTGCATAGGACCGGGCAGACAGCGTATCAGCAAGGTATGTGCAGAGCTCGGCGGAGAGAAGATGGACGTTGTATTCTACAGCGAGAAGCCCGAGGAGTTCATCGCTCAGGCATTAAAGCCCAGTGATGTTATCAGAGTAGAGATACCCGACCCCGAGGTCAAGGCTTGTACGGCAATTGTTCCCGACAATCAGCTTTCGCTTGCTATCGGCAACAAGGGTCAGAATGCAAAGCTTGCCGCAAAGCTCACAGGCTTCAAGATAGATATCCGCCCCGAGAGCGGTTTCTATGAGGGCATAGAGAGCAAGCAGGAAAAGGCTGCGGAAGAGGAAGCTCCCGCAGAAGAATAATCCGTTTTCCAATGAAAGGATGAGTCGCTTTGGCAGTAAAAAAGACGCCGATGAGAAAATGTGCAGGCTGTGACGAGATGAAAGACAAGAAGCAGCTTGTAAGAGTAGTTCATACACCCGAGGGGGAGTTTATGCTCGACTTTACGGGCAAGAAATCAGGACGCGGGGTATATGTCTGCAAGAGCCGCAGCTGCCTTGAGGCGGCACAGAAAAAGAGAGGGCTTGAACGTTCTCTTAAATGCGCCGTGCCGCAGGAGATATATCTTGAACTGCTGAAGAGCATCGAAGAAAGCGACGGTGAGTAACGGCAATGAATTTTCTGAGTACACTCGGACTTTGCAGAAAGTCGGGAAAGCTGATACACGGCTTTGACCCTGTATGCGATGAGCTTAAAAGCCCGAGATCAAAGGCAGCCGGTGTTATTCTCGCAAGTGATGTTTCGGAAAAAACGCAGAAGGAGATGCGCTTTTTCTGTGATAAGTACGAAACAGCGCTTTTTGTGTGCGAAAATACGATGGACGAAATCAAAAACGTTCTCGGAAAGCGCACCGGAGTACTTGCCGTTCTCGATGAGGGCTTGTTCGTAAGTCTTACGGGCGGGCACAAAGGGAAATAAGCGGTAGATCCGATTTATATATACAATTCTAAATTTGACCAAAAAGGGGATCAGTGAATGGATAAAAAATATCGTGTAAACGAGTTGGCAAAGGACCTTAATGTTTCGACAAACGACATAACGGATGTTGTGCAGGAATATTTCGGCGTGCAGAAGAAATCTCAGGCTTCGCTTTCGGAAGACGAGCTTTCGGTCGTACTTGAGAAGTATTCGCAGAAAAACCAGGTAAACAATTTCAATTCTTATTTTGCATCGGCAAGCAAGCCTAAGGCTGAAAAGAAGGAAGAAAAGCCCGAGGAGAAGCCTGCAAAGAAGTCAGAGAAGAAGTCCGAGTCCAAGGAGGAAGCGGCAAAGACAGAGAGTAAGCCCGAAAAGTCTGAAAAGGCAGAAAAGGCACAGGCTAAGCCCGCAGAAGCAAAGGCAGAGCCTAAGACCGAAGCTAAGGCAGAACCTAAAAAGGAAGTCAAGGCTGACAGCAAGCCCGAAGCTAAGGCTGAAACAAAGCCTGAAGGTAAGGCGGAAGCAAAGACAGACAAACCTGCCGACAGAAGACCCGCAAATGACCGCGGTGACAGAAAGCCCTACGGCGACAGAAACGGCGAACGTAATAACAGTCGCGACAACCGCGGCGACAGAAAGCCTTACGGTGACAGAAACGGCGAGCGTAATAACGATCGCAACGGCAACCGCAACGACAGACAGTTCGGCGACAGAAAGCCCTACGGTGACAGAAACGGCGACCGTAACGACAGAAGAAACGATAACAGAAACGGCTATCAGGGAAGAAACGACCGCAGAGATTCAAAGCCTGCACAGCAGACAGCTCCCGCACAGCCTGTTATCGACCTTGCAAATATCAAGACAAATGCACCCCCGACAAAGCACGTCAAGGGTGAAGCTGTACAGAGAGGCGAGCAGGTCACAAAGCACGTTGATACAAGAGGCAGCTATGTAAACCTCGACAAGTACAACGAGAAGTACGAAACGATCGCTTCTACGGAGAGCGGCAACAGACGTCAGAATGACGCTTATACAAAGAAGCAGAAGATAAATCAGAAGTCGCAGAAGGGCAAGCAGCAGTTCAGCAAGAAGAAGGAGACCGAGGCTCAGAAGCTGAAGCGCCTTGAGCTCGAAAAGGCAAGAAAGAAGCAGCTTGAGATCCAGGTGCCCGATGAGATAGTAGTATCCGAGCTTGCATCACGTCTTAAGATCACGGCGGCAGATGTTATCAAAAAGCTGTTCGGGCTTGGCGTAATGGTTACGATAAACCAGTCGGTCGACTATGATACGGCTTGTATCGTAGCGGAAGAGTTCGGCGCTAAGGTAACAAAGGAAGTTGTAGTTTCTATCGAAGAACGTCTGTTTGAAGAGGTTGAAGATACAGATGAGAACTTACAGCCGCGTTCACCTGTCGTTGTTGTTATGGGTCACGTTGA
>DJPL01000004.1:21330-100462 GCA_002437415.1 Ruminococcaceae bacterium UBA6413
GTTGACCATGGTAAGACATCGCTTCTTGACAGAATAAGAAACGCAAACGTTACCGCAGGCGAGGCAGGCGGTATCACACAGCACATAGGTGCATACAGAGTAAAGGCAGGCGGCAGGGATATCACATTCCTTGATACGCCCGGACACGAAGCGTTCACGGCTATGCGTGCAAGAGGTGCGCTGGCTACGGATATCGCAATACTCGTTGTTGCGGCTGATGACGGTATCATGCCTCAGACAGTCGAAGCGATAAACCACGCAAAGGCGGCAAACCTTTCAATTATAGTTGCTATAAACAAGATGGATAAGCCTGCGGCTAACCCCGACAAGGTAAAGCAGGAGCTCACCGAGCACGGCCTTGTTTGCGAAGAGTGGGGCGGCGATGTTATCTGCGTTCCCGTATCCGCAAAGACAGGCGAGGGCATAGACGAGCTGCTTGAAATGGTAAACCTTACAGCAGATGTGCTTGAGCTCAAGGCTAACCCCGACAGACTTGCTAAGGGCGTTGTTATTGAGGCAAGGATCGATAAGGGCAGAGGTCCTATCGCTACCGTTCTTGTACAGACAGGTACGCTTCACACAGGCGATACTATAATCGCGGGTACTGCTGTAGGACGTGTGCGTGTAATGCGTGACGACAAGGGCAGAACCGTAAAGGAAGCAGGTCCTTCCGTTCCTGTTGAGATCATGGGTCTTGCGGAGGTTCCGAGCGCAGGCGACGACTTTGCGGCTGTTGAAGATGAGAAGCTTGCAAGAGAGCTTGTTGAAAAGAGAAAGTTTGATGCTAAGGAAGAGCAGTTCAAGCTCTATAAGAAGGTCAGCCTTGACAACCTGTTCTCACAGATCGAGGAAGGCTCAATGAAGAAGCTCCCCATCATCGTAAAGGCAGACGTACAGGGCTCTGTGGAAGCTGTTTCACAGTCACTGTCGAAGCTTTCTAACGAAGAGGTAAGAGTGGAAGTTATCCACGGCGCGGTCGGTGCTGTAACAGAGAGCGACGTTATGCTTGCGAAGGCATCGGGTGCTATCATAGTAGGCTTTAACGTAAGACCTCACCCCGCTGCTGCTGAAAACGCAAAGCGTGACGGCGTTGATATAAGACTGTACAGAGTTATCTATGACGCAATAGAAGAAATGCAGACAGCCATGAAGGGTATGCTTGCTCCCAAGTACAGAGAAGTTGACACAGGTCGTGTAGAAGTAAGACAGGTAATGAAGCTGTCGAGCGTCGGCATTGTTGCGGGCTCTTATGTTCTTGACGGCAAGGTACAGAGAAACGGCGAGGTAAGAGTTGTCCGCGACGGTATAATAGTTGCCGTTGACAAGATAGCAGGCTTACGCCGCTTCAAGGACGACGTTAAGGAAGTAGCCGCAGGCTACGAGTGCGGTATCACGCTTGAAAAGTTCACCGATATCAAGGAAGGCGATATCTTTGAGGCGTTCGTTACCGAGGAGTATAGAGACTAATGGCAAATTTCAATACAGCAAGGCTTGCCGAGGATATAAAGCGTGAGATTTCCACAGCCATGCGTGATATAAAGGACAGTGCCGTAGCAAAGGCAATGGTCGGCGTATCACGCTGTGAGCTGACAAGCGATCTGTCCTACTGCAAGGTTTATATCACAACGCTTGCGGGCGGCGACACAACAAAGACTGTTGCCGAGCATCTTAAAAAGGCAGAGGGCTTTTTCAAGAGAAGAATAAACGAGCGTGTGAAGATGCGCAAGCTTCCCCAGCTGATATTCGTGCCGGATAATTCTATGGATTATTACGAGCATATCAGCGAGGTCATAAGCAAGCTACCAAAGCCCGCCGAAACCGATGATAACGGCGACGACGAAAGGTAAGGTCAATGATAACAGACGTAAAAAATGCGGCAGAGATACTGAAAAGCAACGACGACTTTCTGATACTGTCACACGCAAACCCGGACGGCGATACTCTGGGTTGTGCGTACGGCCTTTGCGGAATACTCCAGAAGATGGGTAAGCGGGCAAAGGTCATGTGTGCAGATGAGATAGTGCCGCGTATGGAATTTCTGCGCGATACCGTAATACAGCAGAGCTTTGATGAAAAGACGATAGTAAGTGTCGATGTAGCGGACAGAAAGCTGCTCGGCGCTCTTGACGCGGTGTACGGAGATAAGATATATCTTGCGATAGATCACCATGAGAGCAGACAGGAGTTTGCGCAGTTTACACTGGTTGACCCCGGTGCGGCCGCCGCCTGCGAGCTTATCTATCAGATAGCCGAAGAGATGAATGCACCGATAGACGGTGAGATAGCGTCCTGCCTTTATACGGGACTTGCTACGGATACAGGCTGCTTCAAGTATTCAAATACAACGAGCAGAACCCATATCATAGCCGCAAAGCTTATGGAGCGGGATTTTGATGTAGCGGGCATAAATTATAAGCTGTTTGATATGAAGTCAAAGGGCAGACTGGAGCTTGAACAGGCGATAACACAGGGAATGGAGTTCTTCTGTGACGACAGGATAGCTGTAGTGTGGCTCACGACAGAGATCATGGAGCGCTTTGCGGGTAAGGTCGACAGCGAGGACTTCAACGGACTTGCAAGTCTGCCAAGACAGGTCGAGGGCGTAATAATAGGCGCTACCGTAAAGCAGAAGGGTCCGACGACATTCAAGGTTTCCGTAAGGACGGCTGAGCCGATAAACGCTGGAAGCGTATGCGCGTTGTTCGGCGGCGGCGGTCACGCAAGAGCGGCAGGCTGTTCTATCGAGGGCAGTATAGAATTTGTGAGAGCAAAGCTTCTGCCTGTGTTTGAAAAGGCACTGAAAGCGAATGAATGAGATAAACGGCGTTATATGTATAAATAAGCCGCAGGATTTCACCTCGTTTGATGTTGTGGCGATCATGAGAAGAGCCGCAGGAACGAGGAAGATCGGGCACGGCGGAACGCTTGATCCGATGGCTACGGGCGTTTTGCCGATATATATCGGCAGAGCGGCAAAGACCGCGGACTTGAACCCTGTCAGCGACAAGAAATACCGCGCAACGTTTAGGCTCGGTGTAACGACCGACACCGAGGACGTGTGGGGCGAGGTGCTTGCCGAGGATAACAAGCCGGTGACGCTTGCGGAAATAACAGAGGCGGTAAAGTCGATGCAGGGCGATATCATGCAGACACCGCCGATGTATTCGGCTGTTAAGGTGAACGGCAAGCGGCTTTATGACCTTGCAAGACAAGGGATAGAGGTCGAGCGTGCCGCGCGCCCGATAACGGTACATTCTATAGAGCTGTCTGACTATGATGAGCAAAACAGGACAGGCACTCTTGATATACACTGCTCTAAGGGCACATATATCCGCACGATCATAAGCGATATCGGAAAGAAGCTCGGTACAGGTGCTGTTATGACATCGCTGTGCCGCACTATGGCGGCGGGCTTTACGCTTTCCGACTGTCACGATATCGAGGTACTGCGAAATATGCCGCCCGAGGATACGGCAAGGCTTGTATTGCCGACCGAGCGGGTGTTTTCGTGCTATGACGAGGTACAGCTTGACGACAAACAAAAAAAGCTGTTTATAAACGGTATGATACTTGACTGCGGCAGAATGGATATTTCTTATCCGCAGGGAACTTTTCTGCGCCTTAAGCACGGAGATGTGTTCATAGGCGTTGCAAGGGTGAACGAGGAAAACGGACTTAAAAGCGTCTATCTTAATGTATTATCTTAATTTTTCCCATGTAATGCGGGACACGGAGGTTTATTCTTGATTGACATTACCGAAAATATAATACCTATCCCGCCGACAGCGACAGCGCTCGGATTTTTTGACGGCTTGCATTTAGGACATATGAGGGTCGTGGAGGAATGCTTTAAGCACGAGGGACTTTGCCCCGCAATGTTCACATTCCACAGTGACACCGCACTGCCGAAACGGGAAAAGATAGAAAATCTGCTTACAAACGAAATGAAGCTTGAAAAGCTTGACGAAGCGGGAGTGAAATATATCTACTCTCCCGATTTCAATTCGGTATGCGATTATACGGCACGCGACTTCATCGAGAAGGTGCTCGTCAGCATAATGAACGCAAAGGTCGTTGTATGCGGATTTGATTTCAGGCTCGGCGCAGGCGGCGGAAGCAACGCGGACGAGCTTAAGGAGATATGCCGTGAGTACGGCATTGAGGTCGTTATAATACCGCCGTTCAGTCTTGACGGCTGTGTGGTACACTCAACGGCAATCAAAAATCTGATAAAATCAGGTGAAATAGCAAAGGCGAACAAGCTACTCGGATACGATTTTTCGATCGAGGGCAAGGTGATAGAGGGCAACCGTATCGGAAGAACCATCGGAAGTCCTACAATAAATCAGCTTTTCCCCGAGAATATAGTTATGCCGAGGTTCGGTGTGTATAAGAGCGTGACATATCTTGACGGCAGAGTCATGCCGTCCGTTACAAATGTAGGCGTAAAGCCTACTGTCGGATATAAGGACAGTCCGCTTGCGGAAACACATATAATGGACTATGACGGCGACCTTTACGGCAGGACACTGCGTATATCGTTGCTTGACTTTATCCGTCCGGAGCGCCGCTTTGACAGTGTGGACGAGCTTAAAAATCAGCTTGATAAGGATAAAATGACAGCAAAGCGATAATTACACCGTACTGTCACACAGGTTTCACCTATATAAGTTAAAATATAGCAGATGTGCGCAGAGGGTATATCTCTGCCTTAATACTTCACTTTAAGGAGCAGCAAATGATCGAAGTAAAAAATCTGACTAAGCGTTACGGCTCTAAAACGGCAGTCAGCAATGTTTCCTTCACCGCTGAGGAAAGCGAGATACTCGGCTTCCTCGGTCCTAACGGTGCGGGAAAATCAACTACGATGAATATCCTTACCGGTTACCTTTCCTCAACAGAGGGCGAAGCAAAGATAAACGGTATAGACATTCTTGAAGAGCCTGTAAAAGCAAAGCAAATGATAGGCTATCTTCCTGAGCAGCCTCCGTTATATCTTGATATGACGGTTATGGAGTACTTAAAGTTCGTTTACGGACTTAAAAAGTGCAAGCTTCCGATAAACTCTCACCTCAAGGAGATATGCAACCTTGTAAAGATAACCGATGTAAAGGATCGTGTTATCAAGAACCTGTCAAAGGGTTACAAGCAGCGTGTAGGTCTTGCACAGGCGCTTGTGGGAAATCCCCCCGTGCTCATTCTTGACGAGCCTACGGTAGGTCTTGACCCCAAGCAGATAATCGAAATCAGAGCGCTGATAAAGAAGCTCGGCAAGAACCACACAGTCATTCTTTCAAGCCACATACTCCCCGAGATCCAGGCGGTGTGCGACAAGATAGTAATTATCAACAGAGGTAAGGTCGTTGCAAACGACAGCGCAGACAACCTTGCAAGAAATATGTCGGCTGACCATAAGCTGGTTATCCGTTGTGAGGGCAATCCTGCCGAAGTAAAAAAGCTTCTTTCATCTATCCCCGATATGGACGAGGTATTTGTCAACAGGGAGGACGTTGAAGAGGGTGTAAGCGAGTACTTCCTCAACGCAAAGCCCGGTACGGATATCCGCCGTGAGGTCTCAAAGCGCCTTGCGTCAAGGGGCTATACCTTGCTTATGATGAAGTCGAGCGAGCTTACGCTTGAAGAAGTGTTCCTCAAGATCACTACGGGCGATATCTACGGCAATGTCGGCGATACGGTCGACAAGCTGAAGCTTACAAAGTGATCGGAAAGGCGGAATAAGAATGTTTGCAATATTTAAAAGAGAATTCAGAGCGTATTTCACATCGCCGCTGGGCTATGTGTTCCTTGCTATATTCTACGCATTTTCGGGACTGTTCTTCTATATATTCGCGCTGTCTGTAGGCTCTACGGATATATCGAGCGTATTCCTGATGATGTTTATGGTGCTTATGATATTTGTTCCTCTGCTGACGATGAGATTATTGTCGGAGGACAAGAAGCAGAAGACTGATCAGCTGACACTGACTGCTCCTGTAAGTCTTTTATCAATAGTTATGGGCAAGTTTCTTGCCGCATATGCTATATTCGCTATCGGCGTTGCGGTCATGCCGGTCTACGGCTTTGTAATGTCGACCTTTGCCACTGTATCGTGGCTTCCGATATGGGGCAACACGGTAGGACTTTTACTGCTTGGCGGTATATTTGTTTCTATCGGTCTGTTCGTGTCATCGCTTACGGAAAATCAGATGATCGCGGCTATAGGCAGCTTCTTCATCAACCTGATGATACTGCTTATGAACACACTGACAAGCGCACTCCCCTCAGGATTTTTTCAGGACGTACTTTCAAGTATCTCCGTATATTCAAGATACTCTCAGATAACAAACGGAATATTCAGCCTTTCAAGCCTGATATTCTTCATAAGCGTTATCTTCATCTTCCTGTTCTTAACCGTAAGAGTGCTTGAAAAGCGCCGCTGGGCATAAGCAGTGACTACGACAAAGGAGAAAACGCATGAGTAAAATTAACGATGCGGCTGAAAACGCAAAGGAAACAGCGGCAGAAGCAATAAACGAAACAGCGGCGGAAAAGCAGGAGAGCGCTAAGACGGAAAGCACCGCAAAGGAAGCTCCCGCTAAAAGCGACAGCGCAAAGAAGCCGCGTAAAAATCCCTTTAAAAATAAAAAGCTCAAGTACGGCGGACTGTCGATACTCTTTACCGTTATCTTTATAGTTGCGGTCGTACTTGTAAACGTGATAATAACACTGCTCGGCGACAGATTTATGCCCGCCGCCGACCTTACGGACTCGGGTCTTTACAGCATCGAGCAGTCAACGGTAGATTATCTCAAGACGATAACCGACGAGGTAACGATCACGGTAACGAGCGAGGAATCGGCTTTCACAGGCGGAAGCACATACTACTATCAGACAAATGAGATATTAAAGAAGATCGCTGCGGCAAATTCGAATATCACATTACAGTATATCGATGTAGTATCAAACCCCGGCTTTATAGCAAACTATACCGAAACCATAACCTCAAACGAAATTATGGTCGAGAGCAAGAACACAAAGCGTGTTAAGGTCCTGACTTATGAGGACTTCCTCAGCATAACCTATAATGAGCAGTATCTCAACTACTACGGAGTAAAGCAGCCCGAAAAGATTGAGGCAAATGCGGAGCAGGCTGTCGTATCGGCTATTATGAATGTTACCGATACAGACCCTGTAAAGGTAGCTGTTATAACAGGCTACGGCGAAACAGAGAATACTGTTTTACAGAACCTCCTCGAAACAAACAGTTATGTTATCGAGTCTGTGAATATCACTCTTACAGACAAGATAAGCGAGGACTATGATTTTGTATTCATCTTCGGACCTGATAAGGACTACTCGGTTGCCGATATAAGCAAGCTTGACACATGGCTTGACAACAGCGGTAACTTCGGCAAGAACCTTATATATGTAAACAACCCCAAGCTCGGCGACTCGCCGAACCTTGACGGTCTGCTTGACCAGTGGGGCTTGAAGGTTGAAAAGGGTCTTACGTATCAGACCGATGAAAACTACACATACAGCGGTATGAACACATATCAGGTACTGTCTGTACCGGATACCGATTTCAGCACATTCACAAACAGCTCACCTGTTCACGGCTATAATATGAGCGCCGTAACATCAAAGTGGGAGGATCAGAGCGGTAACGGTAATATTTCTATCCAGTCGATCCTCAAAACATATGACGGTGCAGTCATCAAGCCTCAGGACAGCGGCGACAACTGGACACCGGAGAGCGATGCTACAAGAACGCAGTATTCCGTTATCATGCAGGCTGTAAAGACAAGATTTGAGGGCACAACACCGTTCTCAAGCCGTATTGTTGCTGTGGGTGGTATGGAATTCCTCAACAGCTCATTCTTACAGACAGCGTCTGTAAACAACTCACAGCTTATCATGAACATCTTTAATGTAAGCTGTAACAAGGAGGAGGGAATAACACTCACTCCCAAGTCTTACGACTCTTCAACATTCGAGATAACGGACGCTCAGAAGAACGGTCTTGTTATCGGATTTGTAATTATTCTGCCTGTACTTCTGATAGTATTCGGCATTATAATTTGGGTAAGACGTCTGCATAGATAAGCGAAAGGTCAGTAATGAAGAAAAACACAAAGATAATACTCGGTTCGGTGATCGGTCTGGCGGTACTCGGTGCGGCAACGCTCGCACTGGTGCTGACACAACCGAAGGACGATACTGCCGATTCAGACACATCGAGCGATACCTCGGTCAGCATAACCGATTACGAAACCGATGATATTTCAACGCTCACTATAACAAATGAGAGCGGAGAATATACGATCAACCGTTTAGGTAAGGAAAAATGGGGCATTGCTTCGATCCCCGAGGCGCTTGCAAACAGCAGCTCATATTCGACAGCTATGAGCAGTGCAGGCGGTATGAGTGCAAAGCAGGTAGTTGAGGAAGACACAACCGACCTTGCTAAGTACGGCTTTGACAAGCCTACAGCGACAATAAAGATGACATTCAAGGACAACAAGGCTGAGGATATGACCTGCCTTGTCGGAATAAAGTACGAGGGTGAAAACTCGTGGTATGTGAAGACCGATAAGAGCAACACGGTATACCTTGTGTCAAATTCGGGCGTAAGCTTTGCTATGAACGATGAGCTGTCATATGTCAACAAGTCAACGCTCGTTGCGTCTTACGACTCGGAAAACGACACGGTAAACAGAGTGCGTGTAGAGCGTAAGGATCTTGAAAAGGATATAGTTCTTGACAAGCTCCCCGAGGAGACCGACAAGGAATTTTCATCTACCTATGTAGCATATGCAATGTCAAGCCACAACGGCATACTTGCCGATGATGAGCTTGATCAGAATGTGGTCTACGGACTGTACGGAATATCCGCGTCCGGCGTATTTGCTGTTTCTCCCACAGACGAACAGAAGAAGCAGGCAGGCCTTGATGACCCCGACTGCACTGTTACGATGGTAAGCAACGAGGATACGGTAACAAAGCTTACTATAGGCTCAGCCGTATACACTGTTACTAAGAATGAAGAAACAGGCGAAGAGATAAAGACTATCACAGGATATTACGGTATGCTGTCAGACAAGGACGCAATATATGTGTTCTCGCCCGACGATCTGCCGTGGCTTACGGTCACACCCGAGAGCATACTCTACAAGCTGTTCTTAACACCGTATATCTATTATCTTGACGGTGTTACTATCTATGACAGCGAACGCAAGGCTTATGATTTCAAGATCACGGGCGACGCGGACGACTCAAGCTTCAGTTATGACGGCAAGGAGATCGACTCTGCAAAGTTCAAGTCGTTCTATCAGTATCTTCTGTCGGCATATGCAGAGCAGATATATCTTGATGATCTGACAGACGACAACAAGTTTATTGCAGGTATCACATACGATCACCGCGAGGAAGGCAAGGAAAACGATGCAGTCGAGTTCTACTCAAGCGAAAGTGACAGAACCTGCATTATAGTTGTAAACGGCGATGTACGTTACAAGGTAAGACAGGTATACGCTACAAGACTGCTTGAAAATTTAAATGCACTTCTTACAGGCGGAGAGATCGTTTCGGATTTCTGATGCCGAAAGGCTTTTTATAAAGCAGTGTGACGATAGGGGGCGGATCTTAAATCATGCACGGGATCTGTCCGTCACACGCCGACCGTTAGTGCGACGGTGGAGGTTATTATGACAGAGCAGGAATTTTTCACCTACAAGGGTCTTCCTCTTGTGAGGAAAGACAACACCATCTATTACGGAAATATGTCTGATAAGTACGTTGCAATGCTGACTGTATTATCCACGCACAAGGTCAAGGATCTTGAAATAGCAGACAAGACAAGGGTACAGCTGATGAACACAGATCCGACTGTTCCCGCTACAGAGATAATCGCAAAGACAAGCGAAAGAGGCAGTCTTTACGAGGCGCTTGATGTTGCAAGCATTTGGCTTTCTAAGAATAACTAAAAAGTTGCTCCGCTGTAACGAGGTTACAGCGGAGTGATTTTTTATAAATTGTGTCGGTAGGATAATCGCGATTGTATATTAAAAACAGAACCCCATGCCATAACATGGGGTTCTTGTATGAATGCGAATATCAATTACTTAAGAAGTGAGATCTTACCGATGAGGGGAAGCTCCTTAGCCTGACCCTGAGCGGCATTGACAATACCCATAATCATAAGTACGAGCTCAAATATAGACACCGCTAAGCCTAAGATAGGACCTAAAACCCAACCTACAAAAGGAATTATAGTGATAATACCTGTTACTATAGAAGCGGCTATGCCGAGCAGGAAGAGCACGAGTCCCTGATTTGTATGGAAGCGTGCAAACCTTGAGTTGGGGCAGGCAAGCAGGGGAATGAGGAAGAGTATTCCTATGTATGCGAGAACAGACATACCCTTGTTTGCGCTTATGTCCTGGGGATCAAACTGTGCTGTTGAGTCAGCGGTATTCATCATATTGTTTACAAAGCCCTGAGCGTTCTGCTGAGCGCCGCCTACGGGAGCGCCGCAGTTGGGGCAGTTGTTTGCTCCGTCGGGGAGCTGATTTCCACATTTGTTGCAAAAAGCCATAAATGTTAACCTCCGAAAACCATTTCAAATAATCCGCGGCTGAATTGCCGTTAGTTAAATTATAAAACAGTTTTTAAAAAAAGTCAACTGATTTTTTGTTTGTTGAGTAAATTTCTGAATTTTGATCGAAAGGTGTACGCTTTTCAACGGAAGATAGGAAAGCGCAATTGTGTTTTAATAAAGAAAAACCTTGCATTCCGTTTAAATGTGTGATAGAATAAAGCTATTGTAACAGCGGCAGTCCCAATGTGCCGCTCACCCATTACAAAATAAATGCAAGGAGGAAAGGTCAGACCGTTTATGCTCCGGTATGACCGATATAATATGAACGCATTTTCATACAGAGTACAGACATTGCAGCCATCAGCAATAAGAGAGATACTTAAGTTTACGTCAGATCCCGAGGTTATCAGCTTTGCGGCGGGCAACCCCGCGCCCGAGGCTTTCCCGACAGAGGAGATCGCACGTATTACAAACGAAATACTTACAACAATGCCCATAGATGCCCTTCAGTATTCAATAACAGAGGGCTATACACCCCTTCGTAACTGGATAAAGGACGACCTTAAGAAAAAGGGTATGTTTGATGAAAACGAAGAAGATGTAGTAATTACTTCGGGCGCACAGCAGGCGATAGAGGTAGTCACCAAGGAGATATGCAACGAGGGTGACGTAATTATCTGCGAAGCACCTACATTTATCGGCTCGCTCAACGCTTTCCGTTCCTATAATTCTAAGCTTGTCGGCATTGATATGGACGATGACGGAATAAATACAGAAAAGCTTGAAGCTGCTCTCGAAAAGTATCAGAGAACAGCTTTCATCTACCTTATCCCGAACTTTCAGAACCCCACCGGCAAGACCATGAGCCTTGAAAAGCGCAAGAAGGTGCTTGAGCTGGCTCAGAAGTACAACGTATATATACTTGAAGATAATCCCTACGGCGATCTGCGCTATCTCGGCGAGGACGTACCTACAATAAAGTCACTGGACAAGACAGGTCATGTTCTCTATGCGGGAACATTCTCAAAGACGCTTGCTCCCGGACTGCGTGTAGGATATCTCTGCGCGCCCAAGAACGTTATCGCAAAGGCAGTAGTCTGCATGCAGGTTTCAACCGTTCACACCTCTATCCTGCCGCAGATGATCACATATAAATTTGTTACCGAGAATAACTTTGAAGAGCATCTTGAAAAGCTGAGAGCCATCTACAAGCGTAAGTCCGATCTTATGCTTACTAACCTCAAGATGAAGATGCCGAAGTCCATCAAGTTCACAGAGCCCGAGGGCGGCTTGTTCATCTGGGGCACGCTGCCCGACGGTGATATGCCTTACTTCTGCAAGAAGGCTGTAAAGAACAAGGTGGCAGTAGTTCCCGGCAATGCATTCTTAATAGATGAAAGTGCTCCTTGTCTGTCATTCAGACTGAACTATTCGACACCTACTGACGAACAGATCGAAAAGGGTGTAGATATACTCGCTGAAGTTGCAAAGACAATGTACAGATAATTACGGATAACCGAAGAATAAAGTACATTAACCGACATACAAGGAAAACAGGAACGGAATAATAAAATATTATCCACAACGGACAAGTCTTCAAAGGGGTAATTATGCCCTTTTGAGAATAGCTGTCAGAAGAAAATTCCAAGACGTAAGCCTGTAATAAGCCTTGTACTGTCGGTTGATTTTTTTGCAAAACCGGCGGTGTGCTTAATGTGGGCTTGCGTAACGTTTGAAATACATAAAAAGATATCATCATAAATTATACGACCCGCAACAAGCAAACCTTTTGTATTCCGTAAATGTCACAGTTGACCGAAATCCGGAATAACTGTGCCTGTGCATCTTTTTGTGTTTTCGTATGACCGCATTTTTGCGGTCGGAAAGAAACGGTGAATGAATGAAGTATTTTGATAAGCTGTCTGACGCTGTGCAGGCAGCTTTTTCTGTCAGGGCGGTCGATACGGATAAGCTTTTATACTGCGTTAAAGCGGATATGGACGGCGAGGGGTGTTATTACGACACCTATATCACGTTCGATAACGAAAAGCTTTATCTGTTGTCGGGCTACGACAGACTGGTAAAAAATAAAAAGACGTTCGACACACAGTTTGACTTCAAGGACTTCTGCGAATATCCGATGTCCGATATCGAAGAGCTGTATGTTGACCGCTATCAGTTCACGGCAAGACTGATGGCAAAAATGAGTGACGGCAGTGAAAAACAGCTTGCTATGTTTTCGGGAGGCTTTTCCGAGAAATTCGAGCAGTTCTGCCGCCGATACGAAACAATAAAAAAGGGCGAAACGCCCGACGATTCCGCACTGGACGACAAGACGCTGTATTGCCCCAAGTGTGGCAGAAAATATCCCGACCCGAACAGAGCATTCTGTCCGTACTGCACAAAACGTACATGGATATTCAAGCGCCTGCTCGGTATGTTCGGCGACTACAAAAAGCAGATAGTTATAATTCTGGCGCTTATAGCCGTATCGGTGGCGCTCGGACTTATCGCTCCGTACTTCGGTACAAAAATGCTGTACGATGATGTGCTCACCGAGGGCGGAAGCCTGTACGGACAGATATTGTTCGTAATACTGGTAATGGCGGCATTCTCACTGCTGTCGACCCTATTTGCAATGGTTTACGGTGTAATTATAAGTAAGATAACGCCGCAGGTCATACATAAGCTCAGGACGGATATTTTCGCTTCTATGCAGAAGCTGTCGCTGTCGTTCTTCACGACAAAGCAGACAGGCTCGCTCATGGGTAGGGTAGACCGTGACAGCTTTGACGTGTACGGATTTTTTGTAGACATAGTACCGCAGTTTATCGCAAATATGATAAAGATAATCGGGCTTGTCGTGCTTATGCTTATGGTAAACCCGATAATATCACTGTCGATGTTCTTTGCGGTATTCCTTGTACTGCTGTGCGAGGTGCTGTGGCTGAGAGGTCAGAGAAGGCACTGGAGAAACCGTGATATCGCAAGGCGGGGAGTTACCTCCACGCTGTCCGACGCACTGAACGGTCACAGGGTAGTAAAGGCGTTTTCGCGTGAAGAGCAGGAGATAACACGCTTTGGCGTAAAGAACGATAATCTTTATTCGGCAGAATATGCGAGGGATAAGAGAAGCGCACACTTTTTCCCTGTACAGAGCGGAATATACGCCGTATTCAGCGGTATTATATACTGCCTCGGTGTTGCGCTCGTGCTGATGGGTAATCTACAGCTCGGCGGACTGACACTGCTTATTAACTATTTCGGCGTTATCTGGGATCCGATCTTCTTCTTCATGTATATGGGTAACGACTGGGCAAGATGTACGGACGCCGCAGGCAGAATGTTCGAGATACTCGACAGCGAGCCTACGGTAAAGCCGCCCGCAGAGCCGGCAGATATACCCGGCGGCGTGCTGAAGGGTGATATATGTTTCAAGGACGTTACGTTTGAATATGAGGCGGGAAGACCTGTGCTCAAAAATATGTCGTTTGCTACCGAGGCGGGCAAATTCACAGGTATTGTCGGCAAGACAGGTGCGGGAAAATCGACTATCATAAACCTGATATCAAGAATGTATGATGTTACCTCAGGTGAGATAACGATAGACGGCATACCCGTAAAAAAGATACCGTTTGATGTCCTGAGAAAGAATATCGGCGTTGTATCGCAGGAAACCTATCTGTTTATGGGAACGATAGCCGACAATATCCGCTATGCAAGACCTGACGCTACTATGGAGGAGGTCGTGCAGGCGGCAAAGAGCGCAAACGCCCACGACTTCATAATGAAGCTCCCCGAGGGTTATGATACCGTTACGGGAAGCGGCGGCGTAAGCCTGTCGGGCGGCGAAAAACAGCGTATATCCATTGCCCGCGCGCTTATACAGAAGCCGAATATACTGATACTTGACGAGGCGACAGCGGCAATGGATACCGCTACCGAGCGCAAGATACAAAGCGCTATCGATAACCTCAAGCACGGCAGAACAATAATAGCGATAGCGCACAGGCTTTCAACGCTCCGTGACGCGGATATACTCTATGTGATCGAGCACGGAGAAGTAAAGGAAAGCGGAACGCACGATGAGCTTATACGCACAAAGGGCAAATACTTTGAACTGTACAAGCTGCAAAGCGAGTCGCTTAAATCTGTCGGAATTGACTGATACAGAAAGGAAAGGCTTATGAAGCAGAATACGACTGCAATTTATGATGTAGATACGCTGAATATACTTTCTCCCGATAAAATTCATCTGACCGAAAGTGAAAACGGTTATCTGTCGTTTTCGTATGACGGAAAGGATTATGAAAAGGTCGACCTTACAAGACTTGTGCCTTTCAACGATGAAAACAAATATATCAGTGTAAGCTATAAGAATGAGGAGGACGAGTGGAAGGAGATAGGCGTAATAAAGAATCTGGACGAACTGACAGGTGATATGAAAAGCACGGTCAGCGCCTACCTTAAGCTCAAGTACTACATTCCTGAGATAAAGAAGATCAATAAGATAACAGATAATCAGATGGGCTATCTTTTCCTTGAAGCCGAAACTACGGCGGGTGAAAAGAAGATAGCGGTGTACGACTGGTGGCACAATTTCAGAATGATACACGGTAAAATGCTCGCAGTGACGGACGCAGACGGAAACCGATACAGCGTACCCGATGTCGACAAACTGGATAAGGCGAGCATCAAAAGGCTTCAGCTGTTCATCTGATACCGCTTTTATGACCTTTTCGGAAAGGAGCAGGTATAAATGAATTTAAAACTGTCAGTCCCTAAAGGCGTGGACGCTGACAGCGTGAGTTTTTCACTGCCGTTTGACATAGACCGCAAGGCAAAAACGGCAAACGGGCATCTCGTTGCCACAAAGGATAAGCTCACGGTATATTATGACGATAAAGCGGTACGGGAGTTTTCCGTACCCGATATAAGCGAGATAACTGTCGAACAGCTTATCGGCTGTTCTATGCTGTGCGTAAAGGATCTGCACGGCAAGGATATATGCGTATGTCAGTTTTCGCAGAAGTACTATATGCGCTATGCGGAGCTTGCGAAGATATACGAGCATTACATTGCCACGGGTGAATTTACAGAACACACAGATGCGGACGAGCCGAGCTGTCCTAAGTGCGGAGCGGCGCTCAGAGGAAGCAGTAAATGTATGTTCTGTGACGCGAAAAAGGGCGTGTTCTTAAAGCTTGTAAAAAGGCTTGCGCCGTACAAGGTGCAGTTTGGACTTTCGCTTTTCGCAACGTTCGTGCTTTATGCGTTTGATGTTATCAATCCGCTGTTTCAGAGAATACTTGTAGACGACCTTATAGTTCCGAACAACAGCGACTGGGGACTTTTCTGGAAGATAACGCTGTGTATTCTGGTGCTTAACCTGTCCTCTATGGGCTTCAGACTGTTGCAGGAGGTATGTAACTATAAGATATCTACGGCATACGGCAGGGATCTGCGCCGTGACATATTCAACAAGACACAGCAGTTATCCATGAGCAATGTTGCAAAGCGTACACCGGGCGAGCTTATCAACCGTGTATCGGGTGATGCGGCGACGCTTCAGGACTTTATGACGAGACAGGGCAAGGATATGATATTCCAGACCACAGCTCTTGTCGCCTTGCTTATACTTATGTATGTCACAAACTGGAAGCTTGCGCTTGTTATCACGATCCCCTTACCGCTTGCGGCGTATCTTTCGGCAAAGTCGTTCAATGCGATAAGTGTAAGATACGGCAGGGTATGGCGTTTCCAGTGCCGTGCAAGCGAGCTTCTGCATGACGTACTGCACGGAATAAGGGTAGTAAAGAACTACGGCAACGAGGACAGAGAGATAGAAGCGTACAGGAAAGCCTCGTCAAAGTGGGCTGACGCTGTAAAGAGAGCGGATATCCTTTGGTATATGGTACAGCCGCCTATTCGTTACATATTCAGCATAGGCGAGTTCTGCGCCCTGTTCTTTGGCGGAAGTATGATACTCGGCAGAGAAATGCAGCTCGGTGAGCTGATACAGTTCACTACCTATGTTGCTATGCTGTACGGTCCTATCCAGTGGCTGACAAGCCTGCCGAGAGTGCTTGCGCAGGCGAGAGTAAGCGCAGGAAAGGTATTTGAGATACTCGAAGAGGATAACGATATCAATGATACCGAAAACGCGGTAAGCCTTGATATAAAGGGAGATATCGAGTTTAAGAACGTATATTTCGGCTACAAGGCTTATAACCCTGTGCTGAAAGACATTTCGTTCAGTATAAAGCAGGGCGAGATGATAGGAATAGTCGGACACTCGGGTGTCGGAAAGTCAACGCTGATAAACCTTATCATGCGGCTTTATGATCCGACAGCGGGCGAGGTGCTGATAGACGGCACAGACGTGCGGGATATAACGCAGAACTCACTGCGTTCGCAGGTGGGAGTTGTATTGCAGGAAACGTATCTTTTCAACGGAACGGTGCTTGACAATATCCGCTATGCAAAGCCCGATGCTACCTTTGAGCAGATAGTAAACGCCGCGAAGACGGCAAACTGTCACGACTTCATCGCCCGTATGCCTGACGGCTATAATACTGTTGTCGGTGAGCGCGGTTACAATCTCTCGGGCGGTGAACGTCAGCGTATAGCTATTGCAAGGGCAATTCTCCACGATCCGAAAATACTGATACTGGACGAAGCCACCGCGTCGCTTGACACGCAGACTGAAAAGCAGATACAGGACGCGCTCGACAGGCTGATAAAGGGCAGGACCACAATTGCGATAGCTCACAGACTGTCAACGCTTGCTAATGCCGACAGGCTTATAGTGCTCAAAAAGGGCAAGGTCGCCGAGATCGGCACTCATAACGAGCTTTTACACAACAAGGGCGTATATTATGAGCTTGTAATGGCACAGAAGCAGACCGCAAGGCTGAGGAAGAGTGAAGCGGTTGTACCGGTTATGGGGTAAGACGATGATTTTTCAAAAATAGGTGTCGCTTATTGCTTGCTTTGGTGGTTTTGCATCGTGCAAAACTTTTGGCAAGCAAACAAAGCGTCCTTGCTTTGGGGCGAAGCCCCCGGCAGGGACTAGGGGCGGCAGCCCCAGCAAAATAGCCCAAAGGGGTTTTCGGCAAGGATGCCGAAATAAGGACACACCAAGCTTTGCACGATGCAAAGCCATCAGAGTGTCCTAAAGGGGATAGGGATTGAGAACAGGCTACATTTCTTAAAAACAGATTTTTTTCTGCAAACCACCGACTTTTACCACCCCTTCTTCATCTTTTTCTTATTTTCCTATTTGTTTATAAAAAGTACTTGCATTTTCTCCGCTTTTTTGGTAAAATAAAATATGAGCGCAGAAGCCCTGCTTTTGCGTGGGATTTGTATTTCTTGAGGATTGCCTCATACAAATAAAGTAAAAGCGAAAGGATCATTACCATGAGCAAATTAAACAAGAAGAATGTAGAAGATTTACAGGTAAAGGGCAGAAAAGTCCTCGTTCGTGTAGACTTCAACGTACCTATGAAGGACGGCAAGATCACAAACGACAACAGAATTCAGGCCGCACTTCCTACGATCAATAAGTTAGTTGAGAACGGCGCAAAGATAGTTCTTTGTTCACATCTCGGCAAGCCGAAGAACGGTCCCGAAGAAAAGTATTCACTGAGAGCTGCTGCTGAAAGACTTGCAGAGCTCGTTAATACAAAGGTTGTTTTCGCTAAGGACGATACAGTAGTAGGTGAAAATGCCAAGAAGGCAGTTGCTGAAATGAAGGACGGCGAGATCGTTGTTCTTGAAAACACACGTTTCCGCGGTGCAGAAGAAACAAAGAACGGCGAAGCATTCGCTAAGGAGCTTGCTGATCTCGTTGACGACGATGTATTCGTAATGGACGCTTTCGGTTCGGCTCACAGAGCACACGCTTCAACAGCAGGTGTTACAAAGTTCGTTAAGGAAACAGCAGTTGGCTACCTTATGAACAAGGAAATCGAGTTCTTAGGCAACGCTGTTGAGAACCCTGTAAGACCCTTCGTTGCTATTCTCGGCGGTGCTAAGGTTGCAGATAAGCTCAACGTTATCTCTAACCTCCTTGAAAAGTGCGATACACTTATCATCGGCGGCGGTATGGCTTACACATTCTTAAAGGCTAAGGGCTATGAAGTAGGTACATCACTCGTTGACGACGAGAAGATCGACTACTGCAAGGAAATGATCGAAAAGGCTGAAAAGCTCGGTAAGAAGCTTCTTCTCCCTGTTGATACAACAATCGCTAAGGAATTCCCCGATCCTATCGACGCTGAGATCGAAGTAAGCGTTGTTGACGCTGACAAGATCCCCGCAGATATGATGGGTCTTGACATCGGTCCTAAGACAATGGCTCTGTTCGCAGATGCCGCTAAGTCAGCTAAGACTGTTGTTTGGAACGGTCCTATGGGCGTATTTGAGAACCCCGTATTAAAGAAGGGTACAGTTGCTGTTTGCGAAGCTCTCGCTGAAGCAGACGCTACAACGATCATCGGCGGCGGTGACTCGGCTACTGCTGCAATTAACCTCGGCTATGCAGACAAGATGAGCCACATCTCAACAGGCGGCGGTGCTTCTCTTGAATACCTCGAAGGCAAGGTACTCCCCGGTATCGCTTGCATTCAGGACAAGTAAAAATAACGAGGGCGGAGCAATCCGCCCTTATTGTTGTGTAATAAGCATTTATAATAAAAACGAAAGGAACACTGTATCATGAAAAAGACAGTAAGAAAAGCAGTTATCGCAGGTAACTGGAAGATGAATAAGACAAGACCTGAGGCTAAGGCTCTTTTAGAAGAATTAAAGCCTATGGTTGCAGATGTTAAGGACGTTGAGGTCGTAGCCTGCGTTCCTTTTACAAACCTTGAAACAGCTCTCGCTGTAACAGCAGGCACAAACATCAAGATCGGTGCAGAGAACTGTCACTTCGAGAAGAGCGGCGCTTTCACAGGCGAAATCTCAGCTGATATGCTCGCTGAAATGGGTGTTGAATACGTTGTACTCGGTCACTCGGAGCGTCGTCAGTACTTTGCCGAGACAGACGAAACAGTAAACAAGAGAACAAAGGCTGCTCTCGCGGCAGGCTTAAAGCCCATCGTATGCGTCGGTGAGCTTCTCTGGGAGCGTGAATGCAACATTACAGAAGAAGTTATCGCTCGTCAGATAAAGCTTGATTTCTTCGGTATCTCGGCAGACGACCTTAAGAAGTGCATAATCGCTTACGAACCCGTTTGGGCTATCGGTACAGGCAAGACTGCTACAGCCGATCAGGCTGAAGAGGTTTGCGCATTTATCCGTGCTACACTCGCTAAGCTCTACGGTGCAGATGTTGCCGAAACGATCACAATCCAGTACGGCGGTTCTATGAACGCAAAGAACGCTGAAGAGCTGCTCTCAAAGACAAACGTTGACGGCGGTCTTATCGGCGGTGCTTCACTCAAGGCGGCTGATTTCACAACAATCATTATGGCTGCCGTAAACGGCTAATAAAAAATCGGATATTTACGAAAGGACGACTATACAAATGGCAAAACCCGTTTTACTCGTTGTTATGGACGGTGTAGGTTTTTCAAAGACAGGTCTTGGCGATGCGGTTACACTCGCCAACACTCCTACACTTGACAGACTTTTAAGAGAATGCCCCAACACCCGCTTAAAGGCTCACGGTGACGCTGTAGGTCTGCCTACAGATGATGATATGGGCAACTCAGAGGTAGGACACAACGCACTCGGTTGCGGTCAGATCTACTCACAGGGCGCAAAGCTCGTAAACGAATCGATCGAAAGCGGAAAAATGTACGAGTCCGAAGCATGGAAGGAGCTCGTTGACAACTGCAAGGCTAACGACAGCACTCTGCACTTCATCGGTCTTTTATCGGACGGTAACGTTCACTCAAACATCAAGCACCTGTTCAAGATGCTTACAGAAGCTAAGAACGAGGGTATCAAGAAGGCAAGAGTACACATTCTGCTCGACGGCAGAGATGTACCCGCAACCTCTGCTCCGATATATATCGAACAGCTTGAAAGCTTCCTCAAGGAGCTGAATGCCGACGGTGCTTTCGACGGCAAGATCGCAAGCGGCGGCGGACGTATGAAGGTCACTATGGACCGTTATCAGGCTGACTGGCCCATGGTTGAGCTCGGCTGGAAGACTCACGTTAAGGGTGAGGGCAGACAGTTCGCATCGGCTATGGAAGCTGTAGAAACCTACCGCAAGGAGATCGACGGCGTTATCGACCAGGATCTCCCCGCATTCGTAATTGCCGAGAACGGCGAGCCTGTAGGCAAGATAGTTGACAAGGACAGTGTTATCCTCTTCAACTTCAGAGGCGACCGTGCTATCGAGCTTTCAATGGCATTTGATGATGACAGCTTCACGGCATTCGACAGAGGTGCAAAGCCCGATGTATGCTTCGCAGGTATGTTACAGTATGACGGCGACTTAAAGCTTCCTGCACGCTTCCTTGTAAATCCTCCCGAGATCACAAATACTCTCACTGAGGTACTGGTTGCCGCAGGTCTTAACGAGTACGCTGTATCCGAAACTCAGAAGTACGGTCACGTAACTTACTTCTGGAACGGTAACAAGAGCGACAAGTTCAGCGAAGAGCTTGAAACATACAAGGAAATTCCTTCTGATAATGTTTCATTCGATCAGCGCCCCTGGATGAAGTCAGCCGAGATAACAGACGATCTTATCGAGGTTATCAAGAGCAAGAAGTACGACTTTATCCGTTGCAACTACCCCAACGGTGATATGGTTGGTCACACAGGCAGCCTTGACTCAACAATAATCGGTGTTGAAGCTGTTGACCTCGGTCTTTCAAGACTTATCAAGGTTTGCGATGAGTACGGTGTTACGCTTGTTGTAACTGCCGACCACGGTAACGCAGACGAGATGCTTGAGAAGAACAAGAAGGGTGAGATCCAGGTAAGAACCGCTCACTCACTTAACCCTGTTCCTTTCATCATCTATGACAAGGAAGTTAAGTACACCATCAAGGACGACACAAAGTATGCTCCCGGTGTAGCTCCCAAGTACGGTCTTGCTAACGTAGCTCCCACAGTAGTTAAGATGCTCGGTCTTACAGCTCCCGACTGCTGGCAGGAAAGCATGATCTAAGCGGCGTGTCGCCGCTGACAATTCCGCCTTTGGCATTGTTTGAGCTATCTGTAAGATAGCGAAACGGCGGGGCTGAATGTTACTGCAAGTTTTGTGGAATCACTTTCAGGTAGGTGGCAATGTGCCGCTCCAAATTCCGCCTTTGGCGTTGTTTGAGCTATCCGCAGGATAGCGAAACGGCGGGGCTGATTGTTACTGCAAGTTTTGCGGGATTACTTTCAGGTAGGCGGCAATGCAGATGTATATTTCCGACAGTCGAAAGCAAGAGAAAAATCGTGTAAAGCGGATATTCTGTGTACAGCGACAATCAGCTTTGCAAAGCTTCCGTCGGAGTCGTTAAGCAAATAAATCATAACGGCAGGTGCGTAATTCGTGCCTGCCGTTTTTGCATATTGAAAACTAAAGCGACAGACGCTGTGATAAGGCGTGTCTGTCGCTTTAGTTTATATGTTGTTTTATTACAATGTTGCTTTGTAGATAAGAGCGTCACAGATAGGCTCTGTATAATAGTTTCTGCGCCGTCCGACCTCGCAAAAGCCGTGCTTTTCGTAAAGGTGCTTTGCGGGCTCGTTATCACAGCGTACTTCAAGAAATACGTTTTTTATGCCGTTTTCGCGGCACTTGCCGAGAAAGCAGGTCATCAGGCGGTCGGCGATTCCTTGCTTTCTGTATGCGGGGAGTACGGCTATGCGGTAAAGCTCGCATTCGTCCGATACGCTCTGTCCGCAGATGTAGCCCACAGGTCGGTTGTCGGAGCTGTCATCACGGATAAGAGCGCAAACCGAGCCGTCGGTCATTATCTGCGACTCAATACTGCGGCTTGTCCACGGTACGGAAAAGCATTCTTTTTCGATCACTCCTATATCACGGCATAGCTTCGGGCTGTTGTTATCTTTCTCAATGAGTATCATACCATGTCTTGCCGATATTTACGTCTGCCGTCATAGGTACTGTAAGTTTTACGGCATTCTCCATTTCTTCCTTTAAAAGTGCGGCAACCTTGTCGGCACAATCCTCTTTAGCTTCTACTATCAGCTCATCGTGGACCTGAAGTATAAGCTTTGCGTCAAGCTTGCTTTCCAAAAGCCTGTTGTAGACCTTTATCATAGCTATTTTTATGATGTCGGCGGCTGTGCCCTGTATGGGAGTATTTTTAGCTACTCGTTCGCCGAATGATTGCAGGTTCTTGTTCTTTGCGGCAAGCTCCTTTATATATCTTCTTCTGCCGAACATTGTTTCGACATATCCGTCATGTCTTGCCTTAGCAACGGTCTTGTCCATATAGTGAGCTATGCCCGAATATTTTGACAGATAGGCTCTTATATACTCGCTTGCCTTAGTCATAGAAACACCGATGTCCTTCGACAGTGAGAATGCGCCGATGCCGTAGACGATACCGAAGTTTACCGCCTTAGCCTTACTTCTGAGATCGGGCGTTACCCATTCGATCGGTTGATTGAACACCTGCGAAGCGGTAACGGTATGGATATCAATGCCCTCAAGGAACGCCTTTTTCATTATCTCATCACCCGAGATATGAGCAAGCACACGCAGTTCGATCTGCGAGTAGTCGGCATCGACCAGCAGATATCCGTCCTTTGCGGTGAAAAATCTTCTCATCTCTCTGCCGAGCGGAGTCCTTACCGGGATATTCTGAATATTGGGTTCGGCGCTTGAAATTCTGCCTGTCCTGGTTTCGGTCTGCTTGAAGGTGGAATGCACTCTGCCGTCCTCGCCGACTACCTTCAGCAGTCCGGTAACGTAGGTATTTTGCAGCTTGGTAAGTGCGCGGTACTCGGTTATAAGCGGGACTATCGGGTGCTTATCCATAAGGCTCTCAAGCACCTCGGCATTTGTTGAGTAGCCTGTTTTTGTCTTTTTGGCACTTGGAAGCATAAGCTTTTCAAACAGCACACTGCCGAGCTGTTTCGGTGAGGCAATATTGAACTCATAACCTGCATATTCGTAGATCTCACGGCTTATCTTGTCTGCTTTTTCCGAAATTTCTTCACCGAAAGCCTTGATACCGTCAATATCCAGCTTAACGCCCTCGCGCTCCATAGCGACAAGGACAGTGGCAAGCGGTATTTCGATATCGGTAAGCACGGTAGCTGAGCCTGTTTCGTGTATATTGTCATACAGAATATCGTTCAGCGCCGCTACTGTGATAGACTTTTCCTGCACGCTGTTTCCCTCGGGAACGCCGTACTGTGTGCATAGTCTTGACATACTGTAGCCGTTTGAGTCGGGGTCGGCAAGATAAGCCGCAAGGGTCGTATCGAATTTATTGTTTTCAAGCTTCTCAAGACCTGAAACAGAGAGAGTTTCCTTTATATCAAAGGTGTACTTTGTGCTGTCGCTGTCTGCGTATGCTCTGAGCTCATCACCTGACAGCTCGTTTATAGAGCCGACACCGCCTGCATAAATTTTACCGTCGTCTGTAATGACAATATCGCCCTTGGGCATAGCGGGGGCTTGCTTTGCGCCTGCTTCCTTTGAGCCTGAGGGGGCTGAAGTCGGGTGCAGATGTAATTTTTCAAGCGTCTTATACATTTCAAGCTCGGATAAAAGCTTTGCAAGCCGTGCGTCGTCACGCTCACCGGGAACATAGTGAGAAAGCTCTGTATCTATCGGAACGGTAAGGCATATCTCGGCAAGCTTTCTGCTCATATAGCAGCTGTTCTTACCGTTGATAAGCTTGTTGCGCAAGCCGTCGGTTATAAGAGTCGAGTCAATGTTTTCGTATAAGCCGTCAACGCTTGCAAATTCCTTTATAAGTGACAGGGCGGTCTTTTCGCCTATGCCGCGAACGCCGGGAATATTGTCGCTTGTATCGCCCATAAGCGCCTTGACCTCTATCATCTGCTTAGGGGTAACGCCGTATTCGTCTTCTATTACACCGGGAGTATAGTACACATCGCCTTTAGTTTTGGCAAGCCTTACCGTAACGTAGTCGTTGACGAGCTGGAGTGAGTCGCGGTCGCCTGTCGAAACGGTGCAGGGGATCTTTTTTTCCGCACAGACGGCTGAGATCGTGCCGATAATGTCGTCGGCTTCATAGCCCTCTTTTTCAATAATTGTGATACCCATTGCCTTGATTATTTTTTTCATATAAGGGAGCTGCTGAGCGAGATCCTCAGGCATACCCTTACGGTTTGCCTTATATCCGTCATACATCTTATGGCGGAAGGTAGGTGCTTTAAGGTCGAACGCTACGGCTATCATATCGGGCTGAACGTCCTTTTCAAGCATCAGCAGGGTATTCATAAAGCCTGTTACGGCGTTTGTGGCAACACCCCTTGAATTTGTAAGCACGCGTATGCCGTAGAATGCGCGGTTAAGTATACTGTTGCCGTCTATTACAAGAAATCCCATATTAGTCCTTTCAAGCGTATCGTATTGTTTCATATGCTTATTGTACTGCTGTCTATTATAAGTATACCATAAATACCGCAAAAATCAAGCGGCCGTGGGGCGCGCAAATTCCGCCTTTGAAAAAGGCGGTGTGTGGCGCGGGGTAATGCAACGGCGGGAATTAACAGTGCGTGTATGGGAGAGAGTTGTAAATTGCGTGTCGCCGCTGACAGTTCCGCCTTTGAAAAAGGCGGTGTGTGGCGAGGGATAATGCAACGGCGGGGAGTGACGGTGCGTGTATGGAAGAGCGTTAAAAATTGCGTGTCGTCGCTGACAGTTCTGTTTAACAAGTCTGAGGCAAAAATCTGAAATTCAGGCTGTACAGGTGGGCAAGCCCGCTTGTTTTTGATTTATGCTATTGATTTTTGCGTTGCGCTGTGGTAAAATATTATAGAATATAGTCCCATACTATAAAATCGGTACAAAAAGGGACATAAACGGTATATAAGAAAGGAAACAAAAAATGAGTAAGGTAGTCAAGTTCGGCGGCAGCTCGCTCGCCGATGCCAATCAGTTCCGCAAGGTAGCTGATATAATCAGAAGTGACAAGGAGCGCAGATATGTAGTTCCCAGTGCGCCCGGTAAACGCTTCAAGGACGATATAAAGGTTACGGATATGCTTTATGCCTGCTATGACGCAGTAGCAAACGAGGGCAAGAATGCATATAACCAGTTTGCGCCTATTGCAGAGCGTTTTAACGGGATTATCAGCGATCTCGGTCTTACTCTTTCGCTTGATGACGAATATGAAACAATAATCGACAATTTCCGCAAGAAAGCCGGCAGAGATTATGCCGCAAGCCGTGGCGAATTTCTTAACGGTATCATTCTTGCAAACTATCTCGGATATGAGTTTATAGATGCCGCTAAGGTAGTGTTCTTCCGTCCTGACGGAAAGTTCGACGATACTCTTACGGATACCTGCCTTGCATCGGTACTGCACGGCGTTTCACACGCGGTTATCCCCGGTTTCTACGGTGCTAACCCCGATGGTACGGTACGTACATTCTCAAGAGGCGGCTCGGACGTTACGGGTTCTATCGTTGCAAAGGCTATAAACGCCGATATCTACGAGAACTGGACAGACGTAAACGGCTTCCTTATCGCAGATCCCAGAATAGTTGACGAGCCTAAGGTTATCGAGTCGATCACATATAAGGAGCTGCGTGAGCTGTCATATATGGGTGCGTCTGTACTTCACGAGGCGGCAATTTTCCCTGTAAGAAGCGCAAAGATACCGATAAATATCCGCAACACAAACGACCCTTCGGCAAAGGGCACAATGATAGTTGCAGAGGATAACGAGCCCCCTCAGCACATAATCACGGGTATCGCAGGTAAAAAGCACTTCAGCGTTATCTCGATCGAAAAAGACGAGATGAACAGTGAGATCGGCTTCTTACGCAGAATACTGACAGTACTTGAGGCTAACGGTATGTGCTTTGAGCATATCCCCACAGGCATCGATACAATGAGCATTATCATTGACGGTAAGGACGTTGACAAAACTCCCGATATCGTTGAGAAGATATGCGAGGTTACAGACCCGAACCATATTGAAATAGAAAATGACTTAGCCCTTATCGCTATCGTTGGTCGCGGTATGAAGTCGAAGAAGGGTACTGCCACAAGAATATTTGCGGCTTTATCACACGCAGACATCAATATCAAGATGATAGACCAGGGTTCAAGTGAGCTTAATATTATCGTAGGTATCCATGAGGCTGATTTTGAGAAGGCTATCAAGGTTATTTATGATATGTTCATACTCAGCGAGGGTTAATCGCTGAGTAACGAATTGGGTTTTGAGCACAGCCCATGAGTACAGCAAGGGGAGAAGTTTGATGTTCGTAAAAATCAAGATCAGACTTTCCATTCATACTCAGCGAGGGCTAATCGCTGAGTATCAATAGAGCGACAACTCAGAGAAACATATATTTTAAAAGGAGAAGTGAGCGTTTATGATGACATACGATTCTCTTACCAATGCCGGACTGACTAAGTTCTTCAAGGCAGGTAACTACAAGAAGCAGATTATCAAGAACATCGAGATAATCGGTCAGCGTAAGCTGGTAATACTCGGTGACGGACGCGGTGTCAACGCCGAGATACTAAAAAAGGTTCTCGGTCAGCTGAGGAAAAAGGGTGTGCGTGTTCCTGAGCTTGCGTTTATGGCTACAAACGATGAACGTACGCTTGTAAAGGGTGACAATTCACTGCGCAGTATCACAGAGCTCAAGGGTATGTCAAAGGCGTATTATGTCCTCGTTTCATCGTCCTATGATGAGCTTGAGGTATACTTAAAGGGTATGACAGGTCGTGTCGGAAGTGCGCAGACTATCGAAAAGCGTTTACAGCAGTACGGCTTTACGGAGCGTGACTACTGCCTTGTAAACCAGCCTGTAGGCTTCCTCGGCACATATATGAAGATGAAGCGCTCACAGTTCAATATTTCAGATAAATCCACACAGAGCAAGCTTGAAAAGGATGTGCGCCGCACTGAGGCACAGCTCAGGGAGTGCAAGGATAAGTTCCGCGGACAGCGTTGCTTTATCATAGGCTATAAGGAGGGTGTAAAGCTTGATGAGCTGAACCTCCTGTTCAACGAGAAGTGCATAAGCTACAACGGTATATGCAAGTTCTTCAGCAAAACTCCGCTCCGTCCTACACAGTACATACTGTCAAATGCGGAGCACTACCTCGGAAACGGCAAGTACATTGAGGCTATGGACAGCTTTGTAGCAAGCAATATTACCGTATTTGAGGATAAGTTTGCAAAGAAGCCCACATACTTTAATATAATGGGCAACGGATTTATACCTCAGCTTCCGTCATTCGGCTCTACACAGCACAGCGAGGCATTAAGACGTATAGATGACCTGTACATAGCTTTACAGCTTGCGCTTTATGAAGGATTTTCCGAGATATACATCTACGGCTTTGACGGAATTTATGATGCGCAGATAACAAGCTATGACGAAGCGCTTGTAAATGACGAGAAGAAGTACGACTACCCCGAAGAAGCACAGACACTGCTCAGGAACGTAAAGACATACGCATCGAGCGCAGGTGTTTCTATCTACAATATGAGCGGTATCGAGAGCCTCAATATGTTCGAGAGCCGCACATTTGACCAGATAGACTTCTCGACAACAAAGCTGTTATCAAAGATATAAGGATGCATAACGCATAATGAGTTTAGCCGATAAATATTTTATTGAAAACTGCCGTGACATAATAGAAAACGGCTCATGGGATACAAACAGCGAGGTAAGACCCCATTGGGAGGACGGAACACCCGCACATACAGTAAAAAAGTTCTGCGTGGTAAACCGCTATGACCTCAGAAAAGAGTTTCCTGTAATGACGCTCCGCCGTATCTTCTACCGCTCCGCAATTGAAGAGATACTGTGGATATACCAGAAAAAGAGCAACAGGGTCGCCGATCTTTCTACTCATATATGGGACTCGTGGGCTGACGAAAACGGTACGATAGGCAAGGCTTACGGCTGGCAGCTCGGACAGAAGAGCATATATCCCGAGGGTGAGTTTGATCAGGTCGACAGGGTGCTGTATGACCTTAAGCACAACCCTGCGAGCCGCCGTATAATGACGAATATGTACAACCATAAGGATCTGCATGAGATGGGGCTTGCCCCTTGCGCATACAGTATGACATTCAATGTCACGGGTGATACCCTGAACGCTATTTTAAATCAACGTTCACAAGATATGCTTACAGCGAACAACTGGAATGTGTGTCAGTATGCCGCACTGCTTATAATGTTTGCTAAGGCATCGGGTCTTAAGGCGGGCGAGCTTGTGCACGTTATTGCGGACGCTCATATCTATGACAGACACATTGACGCGGTAAAGCGTATTATAGAGAAGGAGCCGTATCCCGCTCCTGAGATGGAGGTCGAGAATATCACCGATTTCTACAGGTTTACGAAGAACAGCTTTACGCTGAAAAACTATAAATATCATGATTTCAACGAGAAAATAGAAGTCGCAATATAAATACTTATGCCCCGCAGGACAATGCGGGGCTTTGAGTGTTGTTATCATAACAGGAAGGGAGGCGCACGGGTGACATATATCGTACTCGATATGGAATGGAGTCAGCCTGTATGCAAGGAAAAGACGCGCATAGCGGGCACTAAGGTATTGCAGGTTGAGATAATACAGATAGGTGCTGTTGCGGTTACCGACGGAAAGATAAGCGAAAGCTTTTTTTCGGAATATGTAAAGCCGAGATATTATACAGAGCTTAAGGGCAGGATAAAGAAGCTCACAGGTATAACCAAGAACGACCTTAAGGACGCTGATGATCTGGTAATTGTCATGGAGCGTTTCAGACAGTGGTGTGAGGGCTTTGGTGACAGCGTTATAGCAACATGGGGTCCTGATGATATACCGACACTGCGCGGTCAGTGCTTATTCTATAATTATGATATCAGCTGGCTTTCCGGCTGGTTCAATTTACAGCCGCTCATGACAAGGCAGTATAACATAGACCGTCCGCAGATAACACTTCAGTCGGCAGTCGAGATCACCGGTGTACAGCAGGAGCTTGACTATCACAGTGCGATAAACGATGCGTATTACACGGCGCTTGTCCTTACCAAGATAAATGATATACCGAGTGAGATAGAGTGGCAGAAAAAGGTCGATTATGCGCATACAAACCCTTTCAGGCAAATATGCCAGACAGCTTACGGAACGGTAAAGACCGCGCGTATGAACAGCGTGCCGAGATTATCGCCGCTCAACCGATATATCTGCCCGATATGCGGAAAGCCCGCAACGCTGAAAGGTAAGCTCGTGTGGCTCAGACCAATGAACTATATGGCGGTCATGCACTGCACCAAGCATTCGGTAAAGGTCACGGTGCGGTTTGTTAAGAAAGCGGACAGAGAGTACCAATGGATAAAACGGTATGTACTGTCCGATGAAAAAGACGAGGAGCTGTACGCTTCTCTTATAAAGGACAAGCTTCCCGCCCCCACTGTCGTAACAGACAGAACAATCAGAAACGACAGGACGGACAAAGCGGACAGAAGACCCTTGTCAGGACGAAACACAAGAAGAAAACCCAAAATGTCAGGCGAAAGGAAAAACAATGGCTAAATTCAAGGCGGCTGCGGTATTCAGTAGCAATATGGTTCTCCAGAGAGATAAGAACGTAAGAGTATTCGGCACAGGTAAGGACGGCGAGAGCGTAATAGTTTCAATATGCGGAAACACTGCCGTAACACAGGTATCCGATGAGAAGTGGTGCGTTACACTTCCTGCGATGAAAGCAGGCGGCCATTATGAGATGAAAATAAGCAACGGCGACGAAACCATCGTATTCGGCAACGTTATGATAGGCGAGGTATGGCTCGCGGGCGGTCAGAGCAACATGGAGCTTGAGCTTCAGAACTGCACAGGCGGCAAGGACTATCTTGCAAACGATAAGACCGATAATGTCCGTTATTACTACACACAGAAAAACTGCAATATGGACGAAAAGTTCTTCCGCGATGAAGAAAATACAGGTTGGAGCTGTTTTGACAGTGAAAGCGCAAGAGCATGGAGCGCAGTTGCGTATTTCTACGCTAAGGAGCTTGCCGCAAAGCTCGGCGTTACTGTCGGAATAATCGGCTGTAACTGGGGCGGCACAAGCGCAAGCTACTGGATGAGCCGTGAGTCGCTCGAAAAGGATACCGACCTCAAGGCATATCTTGATGATTTTGACAATGCTGTTGCAGGTCGTTCAAGAGAAGAAATGGACAAGGAATACCTCGACTATGTAAAGTACGAGGAAGAGTGGCAGAAGAAGTCGGTAGAGTTCTACAGCGCCCACCCTGACGGAACATGGGACGAGTGTCAGGCTTACTGCGGTGTCAGCAAGTATCCCGGCCCTATGGTGCCTTTAAATCCTTTCCACGCTACAGCACTTTATGACAGTATGTTAAAGCGCGTCTGCCCATATACTGTAAAGGGCGTTATCTACTATCAGGGTGAAACGGACGATAACAGACCGAAGACCTATTTCAAGCTGTTCAAGGCGCTTATACAGCTGTGGAGAGATGACTGGGGCGATGATGAGCTGCCGTTTATGTTCGTACAGCTCCCGATGCATCGCTATAAGGCTGACCCCGACTGGAAGCACTGGTGTCTTATAAGAGAGGCGCAGATGCGTACCTTCAAGACAGTCAAGAATACAGGTATCGCAGTTATCCTTGACTGCGGTGAGTTCAATGAGATCCACCCCAAGAATAAAGTGCCGGTAGGCCACAGACTGTACTTACAGGCCATGCACCATGTTTACGGCGACAACGAAACCGAAGCATTCGGTCCTATATATAAGAATATGACTGTAACCGGCGACAGAGCGGTAATAAGCTTTGATCATGCCGAGAGCGGCTTTGATATCAAGGGCGACAATGGCATAACAGGTTTTGAAGTTGCAGGCGCTGATAAGGAATATAAGCCTGCGTGCGCTGTGATTGACGAGGACGGAACTATAAGCGTATATGCCGATGAGGTCAAAAAACCCGCTTATGTGCGTTACCTCTGGACAAATTACGGCGATGTTACGCTGTACGGCAAGAACGGAATACCTGTTGCTCCGTTCAGAACAAGCATGAATGACGAAAAGTAAGATTTAATTCCGAAAGGCGGTATTATGGAACTTAAACGCAGCAGCGGAGTATTACTCCATATAACAAGCCTTCCTGCAAACGAGGGCATAGGAACGCTCGGAAAACCGGCGTTTGAATTTGTCAACTGGCTTAAAGCGGCAGGGCAGAAGTACTGGCAGGTACTGCCTATTCACCCGACAGGCTATGCGGATTCTCCGTATCAGTCACCGTCGGCATTTGCGGGAAACCCTCTGCTTATCGACCTGTGGGAGCTTGTCGAGCTGGGACTTCTCATACCCGATGATATAAAGGGCAGAGAATACGGCGAAGATCCGTCTGCGGTCGACTATGAAAAGGTGATAGCGCAGAAAAACGAGCTTCTCCACAAGGCATTCTTCTCTTTCAAGGAAGATGTCGCTTATCTTGCGTTTGTGCAGGAGCAGGGCTGGTGGCTGGAGGATTATGCGCTGTTTATGGCGATAAAGCAGAATAATGAACTACGCTCATGGCTGACGTGGGATAAGGATCTGCGTTTCAGAAAGCCCGAAGCGCTCGCCGCATTCAAGGAAGAGCATATAGAGGAGATAAAGTTCCACCGCTTTGTGCAGTATATGTTCTTTACCCAGTGGAACAAGCTGAAAGCATATGCGAACAAGAACGGTGTTTCAATAATAGGCGATATACCGATATACGCGGCGATGGACAGCGCCGATGTATGGGTAGATCCTCAGCTGTTCACGATGGATATCTCGCTCAGACCAACTCTTGTTGCGGGAGTACCGCCCGATTATTTCTCACCCACAGGACAGCTGTGGGGCAACCCGCTGTACAACTGGGACGCTATGGAGCGTGACGGATACAGCTGGTGGATAGCGAGAATTGACCACGCTATGAAGCTGTTTGATATGGTAAGAATAGACCACTTCCGTGCATTTGATACTTACTATGCTATTCCCGCGGACGCAACGACGGCGGAATACGGCGAGTGGAAGCAAGGCCCGGGTATGAAGCTGTTTAACACGGTGAAAGAACAGCTCGGTGATGTAAATATCATAGCAGAGGATTTAGGCGATATATTCGACAGTGTGAAGAAGCTGCTCAGCGATACGGGCTTCCCCGGTATGAGAGTTTTGCAGTTTGGTTTCAACAACGAATATCAGGACAATACGCACCTGTGCCATAACTATGTGAATAATTGTGTCGCGTATACAGGAACACATGATAACGATACTATAATGGGCTGGCTTAAATCCGCAGACTCTAAGGCGGCAAAGATGGCAAAGAGCTACATAAACGCCAACATTTTAGAGCATAAGAATGTAAGCTTTATAAGAAGCGTTTATGCAAGTCCCGCAGCCCTTGCGATAATACCTATGCAGGATATCCTCGGCATTGACGGCAGAGGACGAATGAATGTTCCGTCTACCGTAGGCGGCAACTGGACATGGAGAATGAAAAAGCCAGCAAGTAAAAAGACTGCAAGAATGATGAGCAGGCTCACAACGGCTTATCTCAGAAAATCTGTGTCAGCAAAAGCAAAGGACAAATAAAAATGTCATTATCCGATATATTTGATAAAATAGCCGCAGGCAGAGAGCCTGCACCGACCGGCGCGGTCGAATATCTCATAGTGGGACTCGGAAACCCCGGCACACAGTATGAGAACACGCGTCACAACGCCGGCTTTATGGCAGTAGATACACTTGCCGAAAAGCTCGGCGTACAGATAAAGAAGCTGAAATTCAAGTCGCTTATAGCCGACTGCACTGTTGAGGGCAAGCACTGCCTCTTAATGAAGCCGTCAACCTTTATGAACAACAGCGGCGAAGCGGTGAGCGAGGCTATGAACTTCTACAAGCTACCGCCCGAGAATATACTTGTAATGTACGATGATATTTCACTTGATGTCGGCAGGACAAGGATACGCAGAAAAGGCAGTGACGGCGGTCACAACGGCATAAAGAGCATCATTCTGCTTACAAACAGCGATGCTTTTCCCCGCGTAAAGATAGGTGTCGGCGCAAAGCCGCACCCTGATTTTCCGCTTGCGGACTGGGTACTGTCGGGCTTCAAAAAGGAAGACGGCGAGAACCTTGAAAAGGCGCTTGATAACGCCGCCGAAGCCGCAAAGCTTATTGTTGCCGGCAAGATAGATATGGCAATGAACAAGTACAACTCGTAAGAAAGAAAGGCAATATGGAACTTCTTAAAAATATGGCTGACACGCTGACCGAGTATAAAAAGTCAGTCGATCATATTTTGAGCGATGAACCCGTCCCCCTGTTGGTGACGGGGCTTTCGCATATACACAAGGCGCATTTTTTAGCGTCACTGAGCTATGAAATGCTACCCTCCCCGATACTCGTTATAACCGAGAGCGAAGCGTCAGCCGCAAAGCTCACCGAGGATATAAACACAATGCGCGGGGATAGCTGTGCATATCAGTTTCCCGCTTCCGACCTGACGCTTACCGATACCGAGGCGCAGTCGCAGGAATATGAGCACAGAAGAATAGAAACGCTGTCGGCGGCGCTTTCGGGCAAGGCAAAGCTGATAATATCGTCGTCTGAAGCGGCGGTACAGCTCACTGTGCCTAATGACGTGCTGAAAAAGCACACCGTAACGCTGAAAGCAGGCGATGAGATAAAGCTTGACGAGCTTGCAAAAACTCTTCTTGCCGCAGGCTATACGCGTTGCGATATGATAGAGGGCAAGGGGCAGTTTTCATTCCGCGGCTCGCTTGCGGATATCTATCCTGTCAGCAGTGATTACCCCGTCAGAATTGAGCTGTGGGGCGATGAAATAGACACTGTTGCATCATTCGATATAGATACGCAGAGAAGAATTGACACTGTAAAGAGCGTCAGCATAACACCCTGTGGGGAAACTATATTTGAAGAGGGCGTTCTCCCCGAGGCGTTGCAGACGCTTCTCGAAAAGACTGAGAAGAACAAAAAGAAGAACGATGAAGCGGCAAAGCGTATAAGACGTGATATAGCAAGACTGCGCGACGGTCTTTCGGTATGCTGTCTTACAAGATATTTCCCGCTGTGCTATAAAACACCCGGCAGTATTTTTGATTATGCAGGTACTCTTATTGTCTGCGAATCGTTCACTGCCGCAGAGTCGGCAAAGGGTGCTATCTCCGCTCATCTTGAGGATCTGAAGCTGCTCACCGAGGACGGAGTTCTCTGCAAAGGACTTGACAGGTATCTTATGAGCAAGACTGAATATCAGGACGCTGTCAAGAACAATGTGCGCGTGTATATGGATACGTTTATAAGAGGCGGCGGAATTGACCTTGGCGACATTCTTAAGGTCGACTCTATACAGCTTTCTCCGTGGAGCGGTGAATACAAGCTGTTGTGCGAGGAGCTTGACAATTACAAGAAAAACGGCTATACCTGCGTTATATTCGGCGGTACGGACAAGGCGGCAAAGATACTTGCAGACGACCTGCGCGACAGCGGATATCAGGCGGACTATGCAAAAAGCCCCAAGAAGTTCTATCTCGGAAGAATAACGGTAGTAGAGGGCATAATCTCGGCGGGCTTTGAATATCCCGAGGAGAAGATTGCCGTTATCACAAGAACCAGTGCGTCCTCTTCAAAAACGGCAACGCCTAAAAAGAAGTTCAAGAAGGGTGCACAGATACGCTCGCTGAGCGATATCGCACAGGGCGATTTAGTCGTACACGGCTCTTACGGCATAGGCGTATTTGAGGGTGTACAGAAGCTCACGGCGGACAAGATATCAAAGGACTATATCAAGATAAAATACGCGGGTACGGACGTGCTTTATGTTCCCGTAACCCAGCTTGACCTTATTTCGCGCTATATCGGAAGTGGTGACGCGGACACGGTAAGGTTGAACAAGCTCGGCACGGATACCTGGAAAAAGGCAAAGACCAAAGCAAAAGCGGCAACGCAGGAGATGGCAAAGGAGCTTATCGAGCTGTATTCACGCCGTATGAAAGCAAAGGGTTACGCGTTCTCACCCGATACCGAGCAGCAGCATATATTTGAGGATCATTTCAGTTATATTGAAACGGACGATCAGCTGAGGTGCATAGAAGAGATAAAGCATGATATGATGCGCACTGCGCCTATGGAACGACTGCTGTGCGGAGATGTGGGATTTGGTAAGACTGAGGTCGCGCTCCGTGCCGCATTCAAGTGCATAGGCGACGGGAAGCAGTGCGCTATTCTCGTGCCGACTACCGTGCTTGCATGGCAACACTACCAGACGGTGCTCAAGCGTATGGAGGGCTTCAACATAAGAGTTGAGCTGTTATCCAGATTTCGTACCGCAAAGGAGCAGAAGGTCATTCTCAAAAAGCTTGAAGAGGGCGAGCTTGACCTTGTTGTCGGCACACACAGGCTTGTACAGGACGATGTTAAGTTCAAGGATCTGGGACTAGTAATAATAGACGAGGAACAGCGCTTCGGCGTAAACGATAAGGAAAAGCTGAAAGAAGCGTTTACAAATGTGGACGTATTGACCTTATCCGCGACTCCCATTCCGAGAACGCTGAATATGGCAATGTCGGGAATACGCGATATGAGCGTTATCGAAACGCCGCCCGGCGACCGTCACCCGATAACGACCTATGTAGTTGAGCACGACAGGGGAGTTATAGCTCAGGCTATAACAAAGGAGCTGAGAAGAAACGGTCAGGTATACTATGTGCATAACCGCATAGAAAGCATATATTCCTGCGCCGCCGACATTCACTCTATGGTGCCCGAAGCCAATATAGGCATAGCGCACGGAAGAATGAGCGAGGAAGAGCTGCTCGATGTATGGAGAAGACTTATTGAGGGTGAGATAGATGTGCTCGTCTGCACTACACTTATCGAAACGGGTGTGGACGTACCAAACTGCAACACGCTTATCATTGAGAATGCGGACTGTATGGGACTTGCCCAGCTCCATCAGCTGAGAGGTCGTGTCGGACGTACAAACCGCCGTGCATACGCATATTTCACATTCAAGCGCGGAAAGGTGCTAAGCGAGGTCGCAACAAAGCGACTTGACGCTATAAGAGAGTTTACACGCTTCGGCTCGGGTTTCAGAATTGCAATGAAAGACCTTGAGATAAGAGGTGCGGGCTCGGTACTCGGACAAAGCCAGTCCGGGCACTTAGCGTCTGTCGGCTATGATATGTATATAAAGCTCCTTAACGAAGCAATACTCGAACAGCAGGGCAAAGCTCCCGAGATCACTCCGGAGTGTCTTGTCGATATCAGGATCGACGCGTTCATTCCCGAAAAGTATATTTCAAATCAGGCACAGCGCGTTGACTGCTACAGAAAGATAGCAATGATAGAAAACGATGATGACGCTTATGACGTTACCGATGAGCTTATAGACCGCTACGGTGATGTGCCGAGAGCGGTAGAGGGACTTATAGAGGTTGCTAAGCTAAGACGTATAGCGCAGAAGATGCACCTTACCGAGATAATACAGAGCGGGGATTCGATGCTGTTCTATCCCGAGAAGATCGATAAGAAGACAATGGAGCGTGTATCTGCCGTGGGCGGTAAATACGGCAAGGCTATGATGCTGAATATTGCTACAGACAAGCCGAATTTCCGCGTAAACGGAGTGGATAAGCTCGGCGGACCGCTGACGCTTCTCGGAGATACACTGAGAGCTATGCAGTCGGCAGATGTTGACAAGGCAGGTGAACAAGGTGGCTGAAAGAAAAAGTGTAAAACGTAGGGTGATAACTGTCGCCGTGATAGTCGGCACACTGGCACTGCTTATAGGCTCGTTCTTCCTGAGAGACATTTGTCTGAGAGCAGGGATAACCGAGTGTGAAAAGCGCGAGATACTTCAGGTGAAGTCGAAATATTCCGCTATACTTGACAGTATTGTAAGCGGCGGAGCGGATATAAGCGAGTATACGATAACAGCCGCACACGGCGGGCTGTTTCGCAAGTCGGTGATATCGTCCGATGAAAACGGCGAACCGCTTTGCGAAAAGCTGTCGGAGGAGCTTGCGGTGCTGTGTCACACTTATTGCTACGGTGTTGAAAAGCGTGATAATGCGGTGCGTTTCAGCTTCAACAACAGCGGAACAAAACAGCTCGTTTATTCGGCAGAGGACATTTCAGACAACGATACCTCTTCCCTCGGCGACAACTGGTACTACTATGAGAAAGTAACGGCAGTAAACAGTTGATTGCAACGTTGATCATTTTTTGTAGTGGAGGGGCTTGCCCCTCCCGGAGATGCACAAATATATCGTGTATTACACCATTTTTATTGCCGGAAATGTAAATCAATTTCCTTACGGCACATTTATCCGGTGAAATACAAAAGAAAAGGAAACATAATATGAAGAACATAATACTTATCGGAATGCCGGGTGCAGGCAAAAGCACTGTCGGCGTACTGCTTGCAAAGTCAATGGGCTACGATTTTGTGGACGCAGACCTTGTTATCCAGAAACAACAGGGGAAAAAGCTCCAGGACATAATAGACGAGCGCGGGCTTGACGGTTTCAAGCTGGCTGAGGAGCAGGCTCTGCTGTCGATAAACGACACAAAGGCAGTTATAGCAACGGGCGGTTCGGCTGTATTTTCAGCCGCGGGTATGGAGCACCTGAAAGAAAACGGTATCTGTGTATATCTCAGAGTGGACGAGCAGGAGCTTATCCGCCGCCTTACGAATATAAAGACGCGCGGCATCGCCTGTCGCCCGGGTGAAACGGTAGCGGAGATAATCGCCGAGCGCGAGGAATATTATAAACGTTATGCGGATATTACGGTGGATTGTGTGGACACGACAGCCGAGCAGGTTGTGGGAATGATAATGGATAAAACGCAGGCAAATGATATTGTATAGGCATATAACGTCAATAGGGAAAATACAAGCAAATTTGTATAAATTGTATATCTGATTTTACTGGATAATATGTTGAAAAAGGTCGGCTTGTGTGATATAATGTAGTGTGATAAATTAGCTGAAGATTTGTTCACGGTTTTGCTTTTGCATAGTGCAATGACTGATTTGACGCAAGGTACAGCCGATATGAATTACGGTATCGGAAAAATGAAATGCACCGGGTGAGCTTGCACAAAATGCATAAAACCTATGAATACAGATTTGATAAATTAAAGGAAATGTTCTATGAAATTTGTGACTTTTGGTGAAGTAATGTTACGTCTGTCGCCTCCCGGACATTACAGACTGCTGCAATCGTCATCGCTGAATATGACACTTGCGGGAGCAGAAGCAAACGTAGCCGCAGATCTTGCGTGCCTCGGAGAAAAAGCGTCCTTTGTTACAAAGTTTCCGGTTTCGCCGCTGTCTATGATAGCAGTGAACGAATTGAGAAAGTACGGGGTCGATGTATCAGACATTATTTACGGCGGTGACAGAATAGGGCTTATATTTGTGGAAAAAGGTGCCTCACAGCGTCCGAGTAATGTTATTTACGACAGAAAGTACTCTGCAATATCACAGTGCAGGCGGAGCGAGCCTGACTGGGATAAGATATTTGAAGAAGCAGATTGGTTTCATTTATCGGGAATTACACCCGCACTCGGCGGAGAATTGCCCGCAATTTGTCTTGATGCCTGCAAAAAGGCAAAGGAAAAGGGCGTTACGGTTTCGCTTGACCTTAATTACCGCAGTAAGCTGTGGAGCAGAGAGCAGGCGTGCGAAGTTATGGCGGAGCTGTGCAAATATGTTGATGTTTGTATAGCAAATGAGGAAGATGTCAAGGACGTATTCGGAATAGTACCCGAAGGCTCTGATATTGAGGGCGGAAAGCTCAGCGTTGACGGCTACAGAAAAACCGCCGAACAGCTGTTCGGACGTTTCGGCTTTTCAAAGGTGGCGTTTACGTTGCGCGAGAGCATAAACGCCGATGTCAATGACTGGTCGGCAGTGCTTTGCACAAAGGGCAATGCTTTTGTGTCAAAGAAATACAGAATAAATATCATTGACAGAGTAGGTGGCGGCGACAGCTTTGCCGCAGGACTTATATATTCCCTTGCAAACGGTAAAAGCGACAGCAATTCGATCGAGTTCGCAACAGCTATGAGTTGCCTGAAACACACTGTAGAGGGTGATTTTGCGCTTGTTACCGCCGAAGAAGTAAATGCGCTTGTATCGGGAAGCGGCTCGGGAAGAGTAAAGAGATAAAACAGAACAAGAACATAAGGAAATTGAAAAGAGGTAAATATGAAAGGTATTATTCTTGCGGGCGGTTCGGGAACAAGACTTTATCCGCTCACACTGGTTACGTCAAAACAGCTTTTGCCGATTTACGACAAGCCGCTTATCTTTTATCCGCTCTCAACGCTTATGTTGGCAGGAATAAGAGATATACTTATTATATCGACTCCTAAGGATCTTCCTAATTTCAAAAATCTTTTAGGTGACGGAAGCAACTACGGCATTTCATTGTCATACGCCGAGCAGCCTTCTCCGGACGGACTTGCACAGGCATTTATCATCGGCGAGGAGTTTATAGGCAACGATGATTGCGCAATGATACTCGGCGATAACGTATTCTACGGAAACGACTTCAGCCGTGTATTGGTCCAGGCAAGAAAAGATGTTGAAGAAAAAGGTATGGCGACGGTGTTCGGCTACTATGTTGACGACCCTACGGCGTTCGGCATAGTCAGCTTCGACAAAAACGGTAAAGCCGTATCTATAGAAGAAAAGCCGAAAGAACCGAAATCAAACTATGCAGTCACAGGACTTTATTTTTATGATAACAGAGTTGTTGACTTTGCAAAGAAGGTCAAGCCGTCGGCAAGAGGCGAGCTTGAAATAACAGATGTAAACCGTATGTATCTTGAAGACGGCACGCTTAATGTTAAAACACTCGGCAGAGGATTTGCGTGGCTTGATACGGGAACGGTCGAGAACCTCAATTCCTGTTCCGACTTTATGCGTATGATCGAAGAGCGTCAGGGTCTTAAGATAGGCGTTCTTGAAGAAATCGCATTCAGAAACGAATGGATAACGGAAGATGAACTCAAAACTGCCGCAGAGCGTTACGGAAAATCCTCTTACGGCAGATATCTGACGAAGCTTACGGAAAACAAGATAATTTATTGATTAGGAGAGTAAAATGACTATAATTGTTACAGGCGGCGCGGGATTTATCGGAAGCAACTTCATATTCTATATGCTAAAAAATCATCCCGAGGATCGTATAGTATGCCTTGACTGTCTTACATATGCAGGAAATCTGTCAACACTCGAATCTGTAATGGAAAATCCCAATTTCAGATTTGTGAAGGGCGATATAACGGACAGAGAAGCTGTAGACAAGCTGTTTGGCGAGGAGAAGCCGGATATCGTTGTAAACTTCGCCGCAGAGAGCCATGTTGACAGATCGATCGACAATCCCGGTGTGTTCCTTCATACCAATATTATGGGTACGCAGACTCTTATGGAAGCTTGCCGCAAGTACGGTATACAGCGTTATCATCAGGTATCTACCGATGAAGTATACGGCGATCTTCCGCTTGATCGTCCCGATCTTTTCTTCACCGAAACAACACCTATACATACATCGAGCCCTTATTCTGCAAGTAAGGCAAGCGCAGACCTTCTTGTAATGGCGTATTACCGCACATACAAGTTGCCTGTTACAATATCAAGATGCTCAAATAACTATGGTCCGTACCACTTCCCCGAGAAGCTGATACCCCTTATGATAATCAATGCTCTTGCAGATAAATCGCTCCCCGTTTACGGAACGGGAGAGAATGTGCGTGACTGGCTGTATGTCGAGGATCACTGCAAGGCTATCGACCTTATAATCCGTAAAGGAAGAGTGGGCGAGGTCTACAATATCGGCGGTCATAATGAGATGAAAAATATCGATATAGTAAAGATAATCCTCAAGGCGCTCGGAAAGCCCGAAAGCCTTATCACATATGTCAAGGATCGTGCCGGACACGATATGAGATATGCAATAGACCCCACGAAGATACACGACGAGCTCGGTTGGAGTCCCGAAACAATGTTCGCTGACGGCATACAGAAAACCATAAAGTGGTATCTTGAAAACCGCAACTGGTGGGAAACGATAATTTCCGGTGAATATCAGCAGTATTACGAAAAGTTCTACGGAGGCAACAAATGAGTAAGATAAAGGTTACAAAGACATCAATAGACGGACTTTTTATAATCGAGCCAAAGGTTTTCAGAGATAACAGAGGTTATTTTGTTGAAACATATAACGAAAACGAATTTAAGGAAAACGGCATAGACGCTGTTTTCGTACAGGATAATCAGTCGCATTCGACAAAGGGTGTGCTGAGAGGACTTCATTTCCAAAAGAAAAATCCTCAGGGCAAGCTGGTAAGGGTCATCAGGGGAAAGGTGCTTGATGTTGCCGTAGATCTCCGCGCGTCAAGCAAGACATTCGGTAAATGGGAGTCTGTTGTGCTTTCCGATGAGAATATGCTCCAGTTCTATATTCCCGAGGGTTTTGCGCATGGATTTGTGGTGCTGTCCGACGAAGCAACATTCACATACAAGTGCACACGCTTTTACGATCCTACAGATGAGGGCGGTATCCTCTGGAACGATCCCGATATCAATGTTGACTGGCAGCTCGGAGATATTGAAGAGGTTATATTAAGTGAAAAGGATAAGAACCGTGAAACATTGAAGCAGAGCGGTTTCAGGTTTGAAAATCTATGAAAATACTTGTAACCGGAGCTTGTGGCTACATCGGAAGACACGTTGTGAAATTTCTTGCCGATGAGGGTCACGAGGTTATAGCGTCGGATATTGTGAACAATGCGGTCGATCCCCGCGCAACGTTTTGTGACGAGCCTATCTTTTCGGGTAAGGAAAATATATACGAATTGCTCGGCAGACCAGATGTATGCATACATCTTGCGTGGCGTGACGGATTTGTTCATAATTCACCCGAGCATATGAAAAATCTTTCATCACATTTTATATTCCTTAAAAATATGATTGACGGCGGACTTCCTATGCTGTCGGTAATGGGAACAATGCACGAGATCGGTTATTACGAGGGCGCAATCGATGAGAACACCCCGTGTAATCCTCTTTCTCAGTACGGCATAGCCAAGAATGCTTTAAGGCAGTCTGTCCTGAATTACATTGCGGGTTCGGGAAGCACAGTCGCAATGCACTGGCTCAGAGCATATTATATCTGCGGCGATGACAGAAAGAACAATTCGATCTTTGCTAAGCTTCTTGCGGCGGCAGATGAAGGTAAGAAAACATTTCCTTTCACATCGGGAAAAAATAAATATGATTTTATCGATGTATGCGAGCTCGCAAAACAGATATCCGTTGCAAGCATACAGAGTGATATATGCGGCATTATAAATTGCTGTACCGGAAATCCTGTTACGCTCGGGGAAAAGGTTGAGGGCTTTATAAAGGAAAACAAACTTGATATAGCTCTTGAATACGGTGTGTTCCCCGACAGGAAATACGATTCGCCGATAGAATACGGCGATGCAACAAAAATAAAGGAAATAATGAATAACTATCATGGAAAATTATGATTCTGTCTACAGTGATAAGTACCGTGTGGCGATTTATCTTTTCTTTGATAAAAGCGGTATAGTTGACGATTATGTTACAACTTATCTCAAAGGACTCGGTGAAGTTGCCAATGAAATAATCGTAGTATGCAACGGTAAGCTGACTGTGAGCGGTAAAGAAAAGCTTGAAGCAGTCTGCACAAAGGTGCATCAGCGCTATAACAAAGGCTTTGACGGCTGGGCATATAAAGATGTCATTGACAATGTGATAGGTTGGGAAAAAATAGCCAATATAGACGAGCTTGTTATTACGAACAATACTCTGTTCGGACCGCTTGTACCGTTTTCCGAGATGTTTTCCGATATGGATAATTCAAGGGCGGATTTCTGGGGAATTCAGAAGCGCTATGAAGACAAGAGTCTTAAAACCTTTTTGGGCAAGCCAACAGTACACGGCTATATGCCCGATTTTACCCCGTCAAACTTTTGGGTAATAAGAAAGCGTGCGCTTCAGTCTAAGGCATTCAAAGAGTTCTGGGACAAACTGCCCCCGCTGAATTCCTATGAGGATTCCTGCCTGTACTGTGAGCCTGTATTCTCAAAAAGCCTTGTTGATTCAGGTCTTGTAATGGATACTTATGTCGGTGACGAAAGACGTTTTTCCTGCACATCTCCCACAGAGTCGGATACATTGTATCAGCTTTGTGAAGAACATGTACCCGTGATCAGAAGAAAGACGTTTTTTAACCCCTTCAATATGTATCTTAAAACCGATATCGGCGATAATGCCGAAAAGTCGATCGAATACATAAAGAAAAACACGGACTTCAACATTGATGTTATATATGACAATCTCTGCCGTACAGCAAACCTATCGGATATGCACGACAGAATGCAGCTTAATTATATAATTCCCGAAAACGGTAACGGGGAAAACGATGTAACGAAGCATAAGCTTGCGGTAATATGCTATATAGAGAATGCGGCTAAGCTTCCCCGTGTCTGCAAAAATCTTAAAAACCTTCCTGATAATACGGATATATATTTCGTTACGGTTTCGCGTCAGAATAACGAGGCTATAGAAAAATTTTGCGGCGAAACCGGCATCGCCGTAAAGGATATAACGCTTACGGATAAAGTGGGCGGCTGGGCAAACGCATTGTTCAGAACATCAAGAAAGCTTATACTTGAAAGCAATTACGATTATATCTGCTTTATACGCGATCTTCATATTGAAAAGAATAAATGGGTGCGCACAGAAGAAGCGCTTGAGGACCGTTGCTATAATGCGGTAATGGGTTCGCCTGCGCAGGTAAGCGGCATTATAAAGCTGCTCGACGAGAACAGCCGTATGGGTGCAGTTTCTGCTCTTCCGCCGTACCACGCAGGATATTTTGAGGACGCAGGCGGAAGTTGGGATAAATATTTCAATCTCACCCGACGGATCTACGGTCAGCTCGGACTTAGCGTGAATATGACAGAGAATAAACCGCCTGTATATCCGGTCGGCAGTATTTTTTGGTTCAGACCTTCCGCAATGACAAAGCTGCTTTCGCTTAAGATCGATATTGAGAAGATAAAAAAAGAGCCCTTCCTTTCGGAAGCGTATAAATACATTACCTATTACGCAATGCAGCAGGTCGGATATTATCCTGCATATGCTGTCAGCGAAAACGACGCACGTTATGAAATAACGGCACTTACATATATGGTGAGGAGCTATAACAGCGTGACCAAAAACGCGATCGGGCATTGCAACAATATAGATCACAGAATGGCACAGCTTGCACGTGTACTGGATACAGACAGAGTAAAAAAAGAAATAGTTATTGAAAAGCGTATTGAACAAGCGGCACAGAGAGCCGAAAACTATTCTTCGGATGAAATAAATTATGTTATTGATGCTGCGCCTTTCGGACTTTTACTGAAAAAGATGATCAAACGTATCGTGCCTAAAAAATTATGGGCGAAGCTAAGACACATTTTCGGCAAAGACAAAGCGGCATAATAATTTGTTGATTTGAAACATAACTGTTATTGATCGGAGGAAACATAATAATGATAGTTCCATTTGTCATGACGATGCTCACAACTGCGGACAAGCCGTATCTGTGGAGCTTCTATACATTGATGAATCTTGCAAATAAGCAGAAAAAAGTAATGATAGCGCAGGAAGAATATTTCACCGCTCCCTCGGTATTTGAACAGCAGGGCAGAAAAGAAGTATGCGATGAAAATTTTATGAAACGTTCCGGCTATTCAAAACCTACAGATAAAGAAGTTGATGAGCTTGACAAATATCCGATTCCGAAATCTATTGAAGAAGAACTTATAAAGGAAAAAGGCTGTCACAATGCCGCTCAGATTTTTTTCTTGTCACAGAGATGGGAAAAATTTGAGCAGCTTATAGAAAAGTATATAAACGAAATCGAAAGCAAGCACGGCGAAAAAATCGAAGCGTTTATGACGCTTTGCCACTATCCGTCGCTCAGCGCGGTTGCTGAAAAGCACGGCATAAAGGTTATACATTTTGAGCTCGGCGCATTGCGTGATCCTGCTTATCTTAAGACTGTCTATTTTGATTTTCACAATCTATACGGCGACAGCAGTGCAGAAAGAAGATATAAAGAATTCAGCAAATCCACTGCAAAAAAAGTTCCGTTGCTTGACAAAAAGACAATACTGGCTCTTATGTACAGGGATGGCTTTATGAAGTATCTTACGGTTCTTGACAAAAAGCCGGAATATAAGATGGGCGTGGCGCTCGGCTATGCTACATGGCCGATGTTCCAGGTAAACACATGGATGAATGATGAAGAGCTTTTATATCAGGTAAGCAAATACTATAAGCCGGAAGAATTCATCACAAGAAAGCACCCGGCAGATCCTGCAAGCGCTCAGTATATGAAATATGATTACAGCAAGGATATTGAGTCGGCGAATACGGTAGAATTTGTACTGCGTTGCAAAAGAGTTGTATCTCTCGCATCCAATGTTTCGTTTGAGGCTATGCTTTACGGCAGAACGGCGTATACAATGACCTATTACGGTCCGTATTTCAACTCTAAGCACGATGTTTCCGATACGGAGCTCAGCGAAACTCCCGATGAATACGTCAGCTTTTATGTTCTGGGTTATCTTGTGCCGTTTGAATATGCTCTTGATCTTGATTATATCAAATGGCGTCTTTCGGAACCCGATGAAGAAGATATATATTTAAAGCATCTCGCATATTATCTTAGCATATACGGATTAAAGCTTACTGATGCAAATAATTCGCTTTATGACAGGATTTTATCTGCAAGAAAGTTTGACGCAAATAAAAAATATACATTCGGAAATTCAAGAAAGCCCGCTATGTCTATCCGTGACTGTCAGATACAGATAGAAAAGCTTAAAGCAGAGATAGAAAAGAAAAATGAACGTATCGCCGCACTTCTTCAAGGTGGCAGTTCCATAGGAGGATAATTTTAATGTTCGCATATCCGGGTAAAACAAAAATAGTTCTGTATGGAACGTCATCGGCAGGAAAGCTTGCGTATTACAAGTACAGATCGCACTTCGAAATACTTGGCTTTATGTCGTCGGGCGCACAGAGCGGTAAGTTTTGCGGTCTTGACATACTGCCTAATTCTCAGATATTACCGCTTTGCAGACAGGGCACAAAGATAATAGTGCTTGACAATGACGAAAAATGCTGTCGCTCATTGTCCGAAAAGCGTGGGCTGAAGCTGTATGATAACTTTCTTCCCGGAGCTTTTTTTGAATATGATATGATAGACTGCCTGGAATTGTATTCTATGTGCAGTAAAGAAGAGTTTGCAAGAGTGCTCCCGCTTCTTATGAGAGGTAAAAAGGGTGCGCTGATAAACGGAAATTGTCAGACAGAGCCTATAGCAAAATACCTGCGGTACAACGAACGTTTTTCAAAAGAGTATATTTTTCTGAAAACCACAGTTGTACACAGATTTACCGAACAGAATATAGAGATCCTTTCGGATAAGGCTTTTCTTGACTGTGTTTCACTGTTTATGACGCAGAAGATATCAGTCAACAACAATCATTGCCGTGAGGCAAGCTCTGAGCTTATGTTTAAAAAGCTACCCGAAACCTGTAAAAAGGTTATGATAAATAACTACTGGTTTCAGGGTTATTTCCCTCAGCATAAAAAGAATGAGCATAATGTTCTCACCGATATGTATACCTACGGTGCGTTCAACTGGGGTGATGAGATATTGGATAAGCTTGTGACTGAAGGCAGAAGCGCAGATGAAATATACAAGATTGCCTATAGTGACGAAACTGTTGACAAAAAAGAGCTTGATGAGCTTATAGCTTCTCAGTTTTCCGATATGCGCGCCCGTGAAAAGGTGTGCGACATAAAGATGGCTGATTATATCGAAGAGAATTACAATAAAAGAGTATTGTTCTATAGCTGTAATCACCCCGCAAATGAGCTGTTGAAATTGTCGGCAATGAAAATACTCAGATTTATCGGACTTTATACCGAGGACGAGCAGATCAAGTTCAGATATGAAAACAGCCTTGACTCAAAGCCTATGCTTAAATCTGTTACAGAAACCATTTATCCTGCGGTTTTGCACAGCCTCGGAATGAATGATATAGAAGATACATTGTCGTACAGTGTTCTTTTCGGCGAATTCTGTAACTTTGATGATTATGTCAAGAACTATCTTTCATTTTGCCACGGCGTATTCGTGGATGACGCAGAATAATTATGGTACTTTATCACAGCATAAGTATGTTTCAGTTGCTCGAGGTAATAATTCATAAGCATAAATATCACTCAGGAGATAAAGCGGTGCTTGTTTTGCCCGACTTTATAACTCGAAAGTTTCCTCAGTACAAAAAATTGGCGGAGGAGGGGCTTTTTGACGAGGTGTATTTATTTCCGTACCTGCACATTCCTCATATACGCAGGACGGTTGAGAGAGCAACTCTAAAAGCCTACGATGAGCTTATTCCTTATCCGATAGGTTCGTTTGATAAAATATACATTGCAGGCAGTCACTTTTATTTTTCGCTTGTTCCGATCAAAAGAAGAGTGAGCTTTACAGTGTTTGAGGACAGTCCCGGAATGATACACAATACAGATTTTCTGCTCGGTCCTTTGGAAAAGCAGTTCCCTGTGCACGCTGAAAAGGTCCGCCGTTACGGACTTATGGATTTTTCCCAGAAGCGGATCGAAAATATCATTGTAAACAGCACAGAGCCGACTGTCAAAAAACCGCAGACGGTCTTTTCGGTTAGAAACGAGCTGGAAAATTGTTCCGAGAAATTTACAGACAGTGTTATCAATGTGTTCGGCACAGGAAAGATAGCTGTACCGGATAACGCAGTATTGCTTTTGACTGAGCAGTTTGCCAATCTCGGAATGATGAGTGCCGATGAACAGCTGAGAATGTATAAATTCATCCGCAAGGAATATGTCAAGGACAGAGAGCTTATTATAAAGCCTCACCCGGACGATAAAACCGATTATGAGCATCAGATAGAAAATTGCCGCGTTGTTCGGCAGATCTTCCCGTCTGAGCTTATGCCGTACATTTTGTCGCAGCCACCGTGCTGTATGATGACTGTAGGCTCGACCGCGGTTCTGGGCTTTGATGGTGTATGCGATACCGTGGTTCTCAGCGAAATTCCCGATTTTATCGCTGAAATGAGATCGCTCGGCGTTCCGACCGAGTACCTTATAAGGCACATAGGCTGAGCTTTTCAGCTTAAATATAAGACAGTAAAAACGAAAGGGTTAAACAAAATGAAGATAATTGGTGTAATTCCCGCAAGATATGCGTCGTCAAGATTTCCCGGAAAGCCGCTTGCAGACATATGCGGCAAGCCTATGATATGGTGGGTATATCAGCAGTGCAAGAAGGTCGATGATTTTGACGAGGTATACATAGCAACGGACGATCAGAGAATAATGGATGCCGCTGAAAAATACGGTATGAAAGCTATTATGACATCGGACAAGCATAAGACCGGTACCGACCGTATCGGTGAGGTTGCCGAAAAAATACCCGCAGATCTTTATGTGAATATACAGGGCGATGAGCCGATGATCGAGCCTGAAACTATCCGTAAGGCTATAACACCTTTCTACGATAACCCCTCTCTTGAAATAACAAACCTTATGACGAAAATTCATGATCCCGTTGACGTGGTAAACTTCACTGTTCCCAAGGTAATCGTCAATAAGGACAATATCGGCGTTTACCTCACGAGAAGCACAGCGCCTTACCCCAAGGGAAGCATTGATTACAGCTACTACAAGCAGGTTTGCGTTTACGGCTTCAAGCCCGAAACGTTAAAATTCTACTGCGACTACGGTAAGAAGTACGGTAAGGCAAGAGTTGAGGCGATAGAGGATATCGAGATACTCAGATTTATCGAAAACGGCTACAAGGTGCAGTATGTTGAGGTGGATTCCTGCACAGTGGCAGTTGACACTCAGAATGATTTGGAAAAGGTACGCAGAATAGTAGCCGAAAAACTCGGCTGAGTACCCGTATGAAAGGGACGATAAATGCAAAATATCAGTATTCTTGACTGTACACTCAGAGATGGCGGCTACTGCAATCAGTGGCGGTTCGGTTACAATAATATAGAGTCTATCATAAACGGACTGGAAGTGTCCGGGATAGATATAATCGAATGCGGATATCTGACTCAGAAGATAAACACATATGATAAAGATGTCACTAAGTACAAAACATTTGCCGATCTCGAAAACCTTATTAAAGACAAAAAGAAAAAGGCAACCTATGTTGCCATGATAAATTTCGGCGAATATTCACCTGAAGATATCCCGGAAAACAAGAGCGGGCTTATAGATGGTATACGCCTTGCGTTCCACAAAAAAGATGTTGCGGCAGCGCTTGATATGAGTCGTATAATAAAGGAAAAAGGCTACAAGGTGTTTGTACAGCCTATGCTTACGCTGTCATACAGCGACACGGAGTTTATACAGCTGATTTCAGATGTGAACATGATAGAACCCTATGCCGTATATATAGTGGACAGTTTCGGTTCTATGAATTCTACCGATCTGCTCAGGCTTAAGTATCTTGCCGACAACAATCTTAATCCGGGCATAATGATCGGATTTCATTCGCACAACAACTTACAGCTCGCGTATTCAAATGCTCAGATGCTTATAAGTATGCCGTCAAGCAGACCGCTTATATTGGATTCAAGCATAATGGGTATGGGAAGAGGTGCGGGAAACCTGAATTCCGAGCTTATTATTCAATGCTTCGGAAATAAATATTTCATCGTTCCGATGCTTAATATAATTGACGAGATACTCGGTACTTTCTATAAAGAAAACTACTGGGGCTATTCTCTTGCAAACTATCTTTCGGCAACGTACAATCTGCATCCGAATTACGCAAATTATCTTGATAATAAGGATACACTTTCGTTTGAAAGTATGAACGAGATATTCTCAATGATGCCCGACGAAAAACGCCTGGAGTATGATAAGAGCTATATTGAAAAAGTATACTTTGAATTTATGGAGCGTCATAACAGTGAGAGCTTCAATATAGAAAGCATAAAGCAGACTATACAGGGTAAAAAGGCATTGATAATCGCACCCGGAAAGTCGATCGATCAGTATTCCGATATGATAAGCGAGCTTGCCGCAAGAGACGATATGGTGTCGTTTGCCGTGAATTTCAACTGCCCGTTCTGTGACAGTGATTTTACCTTTGTCGGCAACATCAAGCGTGTGCGTGAGATAAAGGAATATTGCCGTAACGGCAGATCCAAGATCATAGCGGTATCGAATGTTCCCATATCAAACCCTTATGCGAAGCTCCCTTATGCAGAGCTGATAAATGAAAACGAGGCAGTAAGCGATAACTCGTGTCTTATGCTTATAAAATTCCTTGTAAGCATAGGTGTAACGGAGATCAATATTGCCGGTATGGACGGTTATTCTTATAACAAGGAAGAGAATTATTCGCGTTATCAAACAAGCTTTATCAAGCGTTCAGGTGAAATTGACGCTATCAATAACGGTTTGTCTTATATGATAAAAAAGCTGTCGGATAAGGCAATAATAAATTTCATCACACCATCGCTTATTACAAAGTAAAATAAAAACAGCGCACGGCAGACCTCCTGCTGTGCGCTGTTTTATGTGCAATGTTATGCTATTTTCCTTTCGGAACTGTAGATTGTAACGGTTTCTTTATGACCGTCTTTGTAAGTGACTGTGAAGTCAGACTTAACTCTGTATGTACCGCTTGTAAGCCCTCTCTTCGCATTTGAATATATTGCTGAATTATCATACGTTGTTAAGTTCCATTTGCCCAGCGAGTCCCAGAACCATAAGAATGAGTGCTTTTCAAGAGTCTGGTCGATCCGGACGCATTTGATCGAAGTGTCCGGGTCGTAAAACCTGCTTGTAAAATCAGCTTTACCGGACGAGATCGTCAGGAGGCAGATTTTTGATGCCGTGCTGAGATCATAGGTGTCTACAGCAGTTGCCGAGGCTGTAACGCATATGCCCATCATAATGCACACAACCAAAAGGACGGAAATAAATTTTTTCATACGCTTATTCTCCTTGAGTTTTAATATCAGAGAGTTACCTCTCTAATAACAGAACGTATGAAAAGCAAAAATCTTACATAAAAATTTGCAAAAAGTTATTATTCTACTTTTTGCACTAATTGTGATAGTTCAATTAGTTCATTTTCACTAAATCCGTATGCGACAATTTCTATTATAGAATCGCCCATTTCCCAGAAAAGCACTTTATCATGCTTGTAAGTTTCAAAATAGAGGCCTTTTTTATTGTCGCCGATTTCAATCAGTTCGGGATATGTTATAGCATTTTCCGTATTGAGTCGTGCTACCCCAAATGCATTTTTTGTTGTTTGTGAAAAAATAATTTGCCGTTCGTTTGTTTTGTTTCTATAGTGCACAGCGTATAAATATTCGATATCGCCGATAACGTCTTTTGCGTATTGAGAGAAGTCCATTACAAGGCGGTATTTATCGGTAAACTCTATCGGTCCATCCTCTTCACCGTCGATTGTCATCATAGAGTAAATATCATACTGTTTTATTTTGAACATACCGAGATTACGGGTTATGACTGTAATTCCGCCGGTAAGCACCGCCATAGTGATTATAATAATGGCAGCTATCAGTAGACGACGCTTTAAAGGTATGGGCTTGCGCTTTTCTTTTTCAATCGGCTCGGTGTTGTCTGTGATGAGCTTTGATATCCGGCGGTCAAGCTTGTGCGGAACCTTATATTGAGTCAGCTGATCATAATCTTCTATATCGGACAGGAGTACGTTTTTAAGTGCCTGTGCTATTATGATGTCTTCATTCATTGGTATTTCCTCCATGCTTTTTGATAAGAATTCTTCTTGCGCGCGAAATAGCCGAATAAACGGCGGCCTCGTTCAGATCCAGGATCTCGGCTATCTGCGGTCCGGAGTACTGCATAACGAAATATAGTGTGGCTATATTTTTGAGTGTCGGTGAGAGCTCGTTTATATTATTCATTACAGTTTCGCAATCCAGCTTTGCCTCGGTTTCCTTGATAATATCATTGGTGGTATATTCACCCAGATTGCATTCCTCATATAAAGCCTCATGAGTGCTTTTCCTGAGCATATCAAAGCAGATATTGCGTACTATGATAGCTATAAAGCTCTTGGTTTTTTGTGAGTCAACATCTTCTATCTTCGACAGATTTTTGATTATACGGACAAATGTTTCATGTACAGCGTCTTCTGCATCAGCTCGATTATGCAGTATGGACATACTTATGGTGTAAAGATATGCTTTATATGTATTGTAAAGCCGTGTGACGATATCTTTTTCTTCATCTGTGCCGACCATTGCCAGATATGCGGAAAGCAAAACTATTCCTCCCCTGTGATAATTCAGATGATGAGTATAATATTTGTATCATTTTAATTTTATCAACAGTTATAGCAATTGTCAACAATAAATTCTCAAAAAACGAAGTTATTTTCAGATACCGTAATTTTGATGTATATTTCTGCATTGGTTGCGGTGCGGAATTTATCCCCTCATATATAATAACGTATGAGCGGAGAAAACCTTGCAATAATTTTGAAATTTATTGAAAAATTTTTCATCTGACTAATTATAAAGTCGGTTGCAACAATTTTTGTTGAAAATCAGAGATGAAAAGAGTCTCAGATTTGAATTATCCGAAAAAAAGACTTGACAAGCAGCTGCTCTGCTGTTATAATATAAGTAACCGAACGGTTACTAAAATACAGAGGTGAAGCTATGGCAGGTGATACAAAAGAACGCATCTTAGAAGCGGCGCTCAAATTATTCGCACAGAGCGGTTATTCGGGAACTTCTATGAGCGACATAGCAAATCAGCTCGAAATTACAAAAGGGGCTTTGTATAAGCACTACACAAGTAAGCAGGAAATATTGGACAGTATCGTGGCGCGAATGAATCAAACCGACAGTAAACGCGCAGAAGAATATAATATGCCTAAAACGAAGTCGGACGGCTTTGAGGAGGCTTATTTGCACATTCCGATTGAAAAGATCCGTGCATACGGTACGGCGCAGTTTGACCACTGGACAAAAGAGCCGTTTTCCTCGGATTTCCGAAAAATGCTGACCTTGGAGCAATATCGCGATCCGATGCTCGCACAGCTTTATCAGGATCATCTCGCGACAGGACCGACCGAGTATATTGCGGCAATTTTCCGAAAGCTGACAAGCTCCGATGAGTGTGCCATACAATTGGCGCTCGAATTTTACGGTCCTATATTTTTGCTTTACGGCGTTTATGACGGAGCAGGCAACAAAGATAGTATTACTCAGATGCTGTGTGAGCACATAGATCGATTTATCTCCAAAATTGAATTCGAGTACAAAAAGTCGGAAATTTCACGATGAATAAAATCCCGAAATAAACGCATTGGGTTTTGTGCACGCTACGCGGAGCAAAGCAAAAACACCAATGCGCTATCAACGCCAAAAGCGTTATTATTGAAACTGAATAGCCGGACGCTAAGACTCAGTGCTGATCACAAAGCAGATCATGCCTTCGTCATTTTTTTGAAAAGAGGTTTTTTATGAACGTAATTATTTATACCACCAATACCGGCAGCACCGAGCAATATGCTAGGTTGCTGGCACAGGAAACCGGCCTTCCTGTGTACTCCCTTGCCGAAGCGAAAAAAGCTGTCAAGGCAGGATCGGATGTTATTTACATGGGTTGGATCATGGCAGGCTCGGTTAAGGGCTACGCCGCGGCGGCAAAGCGATACAATGTGCGCGCAGTCTGCGGTGTCGGCATTGGACAGACAGGAACACAAACAGAAAATGTGCGGGAGAAGACTGCTGTACCCGCAAAAATACCTGTGTTCACCCTGCAAGGCAATTTTGATGTAAAAAAGCTGCATGGCATATACCGTCCTATGATGGAGCTGATGGTCAAAACAGCCGGCAAGGGACTTGCCGAAAAGAAAGACCGAACGCCGGAGGAAGATGATATGCTTAATATGATGCTCCACGGCGGAGAGCATGTCAAGGCAGAAAATTTAAGTGCCGTGCTTGCTTGGTACAATGCACAGTGACAAGGACGGAGGTATAGTAATGAAGTGCCCGAAATGCGAAAGAGAAATGAGAAACGGCTATTTATTCGGTAGTAAGGATGGTGCTTTCAGCTTTGCAAGTAAAATACCGAGCGCCTTTGAAAACGCCAAAAGCGCTGATGGCTTTGTGAAGATCACCGGGCAGAAGCTCGGCGGTCGCACAAGCGTGAAGGCTTGTTGCTGTGAAGAGTGCGGAATACTTGTACTTCAATACAAATAAGGAAGTGAATTTATGCCGCAGATGAATAAACGACTGGAATTAAACAAAAGAACTGACACAGCCGCCTTCCGTAGCTTTTATTATCTCAAGCAGGAGCTCATCGACTTTTGCAGAGAAAACGGGTTGCCTGCTTCCGGCAGTAAATCGGAGCTTACGGACAGAATTGCCCACTTTCTTGACACAGGAGAGGTGTTGAAATCTTCCACGAAAAGAAAGCCGACTGTAAATACAGGTATAATAACCGAGGACACGATCATAGAGGAGAATATCGTCTGCTCCGAAAAGCACAGAGCATTTTTCCTCGGAAAAATCGGGAAAAGCTTTTCGTTCAATGTTGCGTTTCAGAAATGGCTGAAAGCAAACGCAGGAAAGACATATGCCGATGCTGTTCAGGCGTATTATTGCATCTTGAATGAGAAGAAGCACAGGAAAGCAGCTATTGACAGGCAGTTTGAGTATAACACATATATTCGTGGCTTCTTCGCAGATAATCACGGTAAGAGTTTGCAAGAAGCAATTGTGTGCTGGAATTACAAAAAGAGTATGGCGGGGCATCATCGGTATGAACGTTCAGATCTCATTGCATTAGATTTAAAAATTTCACAGAGTTGAACAGGAAGCAGGAGGGTGTTGAAATGGTACATTTGGTTTATTGTGATGACGCAGGAAAGAGGGGCGAAAAAGAGCTTGATAAAATTCTCGCAGGAACAAAAACAATGGTCGTGCGCGGTGCGGCGGGAAGAAAAATCCCTCACAGTCGTGTTTTTGCAGGGGAGCGTCTTTACTTTATGGAAAAGGGGAGTGCTTCTGTCACAGCGACTGCCGTTGTCAAGGATGTACAGAATTTTGTAAAGCTGTCTGATGAAGAGATAGCAAAAGTTTTTTCCTACAATCGGGAAAAGCTTAACCTGTCTGAAAAGCAAACAGCACGTTGGCATAAGAAATGTCTATGCCTTACGGAGTTTGAAAACGTTGAAGCAATATCACCACTCGCCTTTGATCATCAAGGCAATATGGATGATTGGCTGATCATAGAAAAGATTGAAGACGTTGTGGCGGGAACGAGCATTCCGTATAATTACGAAAAATCGAAGTTTTGACGGTGATTGAGATAATGCATTTTGAGGTTGCAACATTGGCTCGTATGTTCTGCTTTTTTGTAATTTCTCAGTTCAATTTTCGTTTCCATTTATCGTATAACTACTATCACTGTATGATGAATACGCAAAACTGCCCTGTCCGAGAGGACAGGGCGGTTAATCGTATCATACGTTATTCGTATTTATACTTTAATTACTTCTTGTCAGCGATAGCCGCCTGTGTTTCCCTTTGGGTTAGTAGGGAACTCTTTTTCGCCAATCGTATAGGTTGCCGTTTGGCGGCGTTTTCCGTTAACCTTGCACTTTATCGGATCGTTCGGATCGCAGTCAAACCGAAGATACCATTCAAACCCGTCTTTTGAGGCAACGATTTTTTCCACATACGCCTCAATGACTGCGTCCGGCACATTTTTATCGTCCCAGTTGTTATACTGCTCTAAGGCATAACGCAGCACCTCAATCTTTTCCTCATAGTTTGGAATTTCAATTTCAGGCTCATTCTTCGGCGTAAGTTCGCTTATTTGGGCGCTCAAATCGGAAATAGCTTTTTCAATCGGCTTCGTTCGGTCGTCGAATTCTTCTTTTGAAAGAACGCCTTCCACACGCATATCCATAAGATTTTCACGCTTTTTGTTTTGTCGTTCAAGCTCAGCCTGCTTTTGTTCAAGAATTTCTTCTGTATGGCTTTCTTCTTCAAGCGTAATATCATGCTCCTGCAATATAGAATTGCAAAGTTCAAGAACTTTTTCTTTGTTATGCAGAAACTCTATGAAAATGATATTTGCCTGCATTCTGAGCTTCCATTCGGGTATCATCGGAGTATCGCAAGCGCCTTCCAAAGAAAGTCCTTTGTTAATTCGTGTCTGCACAGAGCCGTGCTGTGTAGTGAAATAGCAAAGATATCCGGGATTGACAACTCCGCCTTTTCTCGTCCACACTCTTTTTGAGAACTGATGACCGCAAGAGCATACAAGAAGCTTCGTCCACAAATCCTTTCTCGGCGGTGTGCCGCTTTTTCCGCTTGGGGTACTTTCACATGTGCGTCTTTTTGATTCCATAATTGTTTGCACCCTTTCATATTCTTCCACAGAGACAATAGGTTCATGAGAGCCCTTTACCTGTGTTAATTCAATTTCTCCGTAATTTTTCTTTTTCTTTTGTTTGAGATAATCGTCGACATATTCCTTATGATAGGTGATGATTCCGCAGTAAAATGTGTTTTTCAGAACATTCGATATTACCGTGCAGTGCCACTTTGTTTTGCCGGTGGCGGTAAGCATACCGCGGTGCTCCAACTCATACATAATCTTTTGCAGTCCACATCCGTCAAGGTACATATCATAAATCAACCGCACCGTTTTTGCCTGTTCGGGATCAATCAGAAATTCAACCTTCTTTTTGTTGTTTTCATCAATACTTTGTTTTCGACGATAGCCGAGAATATTGCCTGTCCCATAGAATACGCCGTTATTCATAGAAGTTTGCATACCGGCTTTTACGCGAACAGAGGTTTTGCGGCTTTCATCCTGTGCCAAAGTTGCCATTAGCGAAAGTCGAAGCTCACCGTCGCCGTCAAATGTTCTGATGCCGTCATTTATAAACAGCACTTCAACCTTGTGCTCCTTTAACATTCGGGTATATTGCAGTGTATCAACCGTATTTCTGGCAAATCGGGAAACTTCACGGGTGATGATAAGGTCAAATCTCTTTTTCTTGGCATCTTCCATCATCTGCATAAATTGAGGGCGTTTTGCAGCGGAGGTACCCGTGATACCCTTGTCCACATACCAGTCCACCACATGCCAATGCTTGTTCATTTCCAAAATCGGTTTGTACCAGTCAAGCTGATTTTCCAGTGCATTTATTTGCGCCTCGTGTTCAGTTGAAACACGGGCATAAATGACCACATTGCGGTCACGCGTTTCCATGTTAAACATTACTGTTCTCCTTTCCGTAAGTGATGAATTTTGAAACATCCACAATATCCGCATAGTCTTTTAATATGCTTTTAAAAGCCGCTTTGCTGATAAGCCCGTCCTTACAAAGCTGCTCGATATATTTCAGGGCGGCAAAGCATCTGTCAGGATATTGCTCACTAATTATTCTACTCTCCGTTTTTTCTTTCGCAAATGTGCGATTTTTCATATCTTTGCCACCTCCTTATCTCGCGTCGCGGCTGTGCTGACGGTCATATTCTCTTTTGACAAGCTTAAGCAGGTATTCCAACATTTCAGCCGGGGTCATAGAGGACGGCACATATTTGCGAATATCGTCTATCGGAATTTTCAGTTTTTCCACCTGATTGGGTTTAACATCTGCCATAATTTTGGTTACGGTATCATAGTCAAGTTTGCCTTCTTCAAAAGAGGTGCGCATACGGCGAGCCTGTGCGTGGGATGGAAAATTTTCGGTTTCGTCAATACGGTCAACAACATCTCTTTGTGCTTCTTCATTTAGGAAGGACAATTCGTAAGCAGGAAGCATTTTCATTTTGCTGCTATCTACAAACTCTTGAAGTTCGGGAACAAGATAGGTCAAGCGAATTAGGCGCTGCACAGTTCTTCCGCTGTCGTTTTCTGAAATCGACTCCGCACTCACTTCTGACTTCTCGACATTCTGTCGAGAAGTGCCTTGGTGCTTAATTGCATCAAGCTTCATTCTGTAAGACCGCGCCTTTTCCATAAGGGATAGGTTTTCACGCTGACAGTTTGAATCTACCATTAAAATCGTGGCTTGGTCACGGTCGATAAAATGAACAACCGCCGGAACTTCTTTCATTTCAAGAAGCTCGGCGGCGCGCACTCTGCGGTGTCCGGATATGATTTCGTATTCATCAGGCTTATCCTCAAGCGGGCGGACAATAATGCGGTTTAGAAGTCCGTACTCTTTTATGCTCTCAACAAGCTCCGTCATTGACTCATCATCAAGCACCTTGTATGGGTGATCCTCAAACGGGCGAAGCTTTTCAAGTTTAATGTTCATAAGCTTCGGTTTAGGTTCTTTTACTACCTTTTCGGCAGACATTTTCGTTTCTTTCATAAGGTTTTCCCTCCAAAATTAAATTTCTTTTTGTCTGCCGTTTCTGTTGTAGAAAATTGTATATATAAAAATATGATTGAAACGGCAGCGTGGTTTGTTCCGTTCATAATTACTGCCTTTCAAAGAATTTGTTTGTGGGTGTTAATTGCCCGTTAAGGTCCGCGAATATATAAGCCGGTAAACAATATACTATTTCGTCTTTTCATAAGTTTTTCTTTCAATTTGATATTCCTTGTCAAGTAAATCAATAAGGCGGGGCGACTTATTATAAATCTGCTCCGCCTGTTTAAGCTTCTGGCGTAACGGCGTAATGCGCTCGGTTATGGTCTTGCGCTCATTCTTGTATTGTTGTTTTTCTTTCGGTGTTTTTGCTCGACGGCGCTTGTTATCGGTAAGGGCGCGGTTGCGTTCAAATTTGTTTATTTCCGCTTTAGTTGTGTCAATATAATTTTTGATATCCGTCATTGTATTGAGCTTTTCAGCTTGCAAAAAGCGGTATTCATTAACATACTTCTTTACATTGCGTACCTCGTGCCGCAATTCAACATCTGCAATAACAAAATTTTTCACTGTCTTTGCTATTTCAAACAATGATAGGATGATATAAAATACCGCGCTGACAAGTACCTTCGACGGATCTTTGGCGTGATCTACGGTAAAATCAAGTTGGTTCATTAGTTTGATAATGGGTGCTCGCTTTGCCTTGTACGGTAAATGAGTGTTCCATTCGTCATAAAAGTAATATTTGCCTTTGTTTTTAGAGAAGCACTCCTCAAGGGTTGCTTCCGTAATCCCGATGCTTTTAAGCCGCACGGCTCTGTCCCAACCTTTATGCTTAATAGATAACCGCTGCCAGTCGATAGAGTAGCCAAGTCCCCATAACTGCCGTTCAAATTCCGAGCCGTTCGATGAATACTGCAAGCAGTAGTCAATATCATTTTTCAACATATCACGGTGCGTCACTTGCCCATTTTTGTGTGCCCAATATTCTTTCTTTTGCCCTTTACTGTAAAAGTTACTGTTTTGGAGAACAGATAAACCGTGCTCTCGGCAAACCTCATCGGATACCTTTCGCAGTTCCAAATGATCACCGATTTTATTCTTGAATTTTGAGCCGTTCTTGAATGAACAGGGGTTTACGACGAAGTGACAATGCAGGTTATCCGTGTTCAAATGGACAGTCACAAGCACTTGGTATTTATCTCCCCACATCTTTCTTGCGGTTTCTTTGCCGATTTCAAACGCTTCTTCTGGTGTGACTTCGTTCGCCTTAAAACTCTGTATTCCGTGATAGGCAACAACCTTGCCCTTCATACCAAACCGCCGCTGTACGGCTATCATCTCAGTATAGGCGTTTTGCTTTGAGCAGTTGATACCGCCGACAAAAACCTGCCTGTCCGTTTTATTATCGTTTTCTGCGTAGCGTAAGGCGGAATATAAATCCTTGTCGAGATATTCTTTCGATATGGTTTTATCGGGATTATCGGCATAGTCAAGCGTAGCCTTTAAGTTTCCGTAGACCGGTCAGAATCCGGTGACTGCCATATTTCGTCACGCTCCTTTCCGGGCAATAGCAAAGTTTCGGATATTTCTTTTAGTAGATTGTAGATTTGGTTATTTAGTTTTGAAGAAGTGGATTTATCCTCCAAGCTGCCGATTTTTTCAAGTAAAACAAAAAGAGCATCCGGCGGAACCGTTTTCGGTTCGTAGCCTAACGCTCTTTGTCTTACATACTCGGTTGTGGATATCCCGCACTTTTTTGCTTTTGCCGTGATTTTTTGCTTTTCTTTAACCGTAACTCTTACGGATATTCGTATATCTTTTCCCGTATAGTATCATCTCCTTTCTCACGGGGGATTGGGGGCTACGCTCCCAAAGAGTCGGCCGATTTCGGCTGTGAGTGGGACTTTCGTGGCACACAAAGTCCCTGCTTGCTAAGGTGTGAGACACACCTTAATCTTTAATGATAGTTTTGTTTTTTGATACCCTCATAGGCATTACCTCTTTTCTGAAATTTTGTATAATAAAAGACCGACTTTTCAGCCGATCCGATATTATTCCTTTTCGGAAGCAGTTTCCGAAATTCATCAGACAATACAACCAGAGTATATTCATCAATTTATATAGTGGCTGCATTTTGCTATCCCCTCTTTTTGAGGGGATACCACTTTGGTCTTGTTTTCTGAAGCGGCTTCCGAAAATCTTTTTTCTGTGCTTTGTCTGGTTTCGTTCAATTTGATTTCCTCCCGGTTAAAATATTTTTCTTTCTATCCATATACAGTACAAAGCGGAAAACGAAAAATGTTCCTGAGTTTTGAAAAAAATTTTTTAGGCTTTAAAAAATATTTTCGGATATAAAAAACGGCGGAGCTCCTTTTTTAGGGAACACCGCCGTAGATTTTTACTTATTCAGTTTTCAAAACCTATGAATTTTTTGAAATCCTTATTCATTATTTTCATCCGCTTGCTGACCGCGCTGTGGGTTTTGTAACCGAGCCGATCGGCAATTTCTTTTTGAGTAAGTCCTTTTTCAGAAAGGTAATATATCTCTTTATCGGTGCTGTTTAAGGTTTTTGCAAATTCATCACGCAGGAAAATATACCGCTGTTCTTCAGCAGGATTATTTGCAAAAAAGTTTTTTACCCCCTCAATGTTTGTAGTCTCACTCTCCGACAACTCGCTGAAAAAGAGCGGTGCGCCGAGCTTGGTCTTGCAATGAGTCCACTTGTTGTAGAAGTTAATTTTGTCTTGGTTTAACTGCTCCGAAAAATCTTCGTGCTGCGGAATCTTTTTTGAAATGCCGAAAATTTCCGAAACCTGTTGACCTTGCATAACCGTTTCAATCAGCGTTTCGTCAATCACTCCGGCAACCTTTTCCACAACCGTATGTATTTCATCATCCGTTAGGTCGTCAATTTCCTTACTAACGGATTTTGCATAACAATCAAGCCCCACCATAACCGGTTCTTCATACATTTCAAAAAATCGGTCTATGTACCTGTTCAGCATTTCGGGGTTTGTATAGATTTTTGAAATCTCTTCGGAAAAATAGTCCGCGTCGGCATTCTCCAAAAAGTTTACGGGATAGTCCTTTGAAAAGTTTTTCATCTTTCGGTTTACACCGAGCGGACGCAAATTTCCGAGCCAATATTCTCCGAAAATCTTCTTGGCACGAACAAAAATCTCAGATTGTTCACCGCCAAAATCGTATTCGCGATCAAGTGTCATATTAGCTGTAAAATCATTTTGCTGAAAAAATGTTTGGAGCTCGGTTAATTGTTCGGGAGTGAATTTTATTTTCTTATCCATAAATCCTATCTCCTCCGATTTTATGAAACTTGATAAATCTCAATATGCTATCATGAAATAGAATTCCACCATCCGTTTTCGTTGGTAAATCCGTTTCTTTTCATGAAAGGGATAAGCACATCAATTTGTCCTTTTTTCGGAATGTCAACATTTTCGCAGCGAAGAATCGAAAAGATTTTCTCCTTTAGCCGATCTGCAACAGCAAACCACTTATCAGTTTCTTCGCAAGCTGCTTTGTGCAGCTCCGTCCCTTCTTCGAAGTCATATTCATTGTCTTCAATATCTCGCGCTTTGTTATCCACATAGGCAAATAAAGCGGCAAGCTCCCTTTCGGTTTCAATAGTGTCGATATAAGACGCCGCTTCTTCGGCGGTTAATTTCTTTTTCGAAGACAGTATTGCTTTTAAACTTATCTTTTCTTGCCCATTTTCCAAACTCAAACAGATAAAAAGAATATCATTCACATACAACTCCATACATGAATACACAGTTGTTTTTAAAATAATAGATTCGGGGTCAGGTTCATTATCAAGTGCCTGAATCCAGTCATCAAGAATTCCTGTGAAAACTTTTCTGTCTTTCATCGTAACACGGACTTGTTTGCCGCCCATTTTGTCAAAGCACTCACGCATATTCATAATATGTATAGAGTCGCCTTTCAACTGATAGAGGCAATCATATTTCTTTTTGATTTGGGCTGCTGTTTCTAAAAAACCGTCAATCCCAAACGGTTCACTGAAACTATCGCTCATTTCTTGTGCAATCACCGACGCAATTTGATATATGTCTTGTTGCGGCTTGATTTTGGAAGCAATACTGCGAGATTCGCTGTCATACTCGTCTTTCGGTGCACCGATTTCAAGCAATCCCATACAGTCTGCACTGTCTATGGCGGACTTCACGATTTCGAATACAGACGATGCTCTGCTTAAATGCTTATCGGAGAACTCTTTATTCAATTTCGGCAAATCCAACAAATCCGATCCCAGTGGATCAGTTTCAACCTTACAAATGATAGCCTTTATTCGTTCAAGTTCAAACGGAAGATTGTCAACATCGAGACTTTCGATGTTGACAATGCGAACTTTCTTATGTTCGTTGCTTTTTCCGACAGGCACGATTACCGTATCGCCGATATGAATGGTTTTGTCTTCTGTTTGATAGTAGTATTGCTTTCCGCCGTATTCGAATTCACAACTGCATAGTCTTACCGCGGAATAAGATTTTTCATTGAATACATAAAGTTCCGGTATATCAAGCATTTCACGAAGCTCATCAGAATACTTATCAAGCCACTTGTCGCCTTCGGAAAGATACCCGAAAATGCGAAACTTTTTGTTTCCTTCGTTTACGATTACAGCATCCCAGGATCCGACATCGGTTATCATCGTCAAATCAATCAATACCGACAAATGCGTGCCGACGCCGCCAAGCCAACCCACAGCCTTATCAGCAGATATTCTTTTTTGAATCTTCCGCAAAGTCACTCCCTCATAATTTTTCAGTGTGATGTAAACCCTTCCTGTTGCAGAAATGGTTACTTTTTGTATGCGTTCCTCGTCCGGCCCCGGGCAAGGTCCGTAGCAAATACCGTTTGAACACAGTGTAATTTTCCTTGGGACACCGTTTATAAAAGGCACATTCTCAAGCTCATTTTCATATACAGAGATAATAAGGTCTGGATTTGCGTATGAGCGAATAATCTCAGATATGTGAAACATTTGAGTTGTGGTCAAATTGTGCTTTTCACAAGCTTTCCATAGAGCAAGTGCTCTCCCAAATTGACTTTCTGTAAAAACATGATCCTCTCTTTCATATCTTTGATACCAACAACCATACAATAAAAATAAAGGTGTCGGGGTATAGGATTCGGCTGTCAGTTTTTGCCCTTAAAAGTTTTGCATCTTCCATTCCATTCTTGGATTGTCAGTCCGGATGCTTTCCATTCCTCATATTTCCGCACATTTTCAGGGTCGGAATAATATCTCTTACAGGCGTCAAGAAGTGTTCGACAAAGCTGGTTCATTTGCCATTCGGGAATCTGGCTCACATCAATTTTAGGGTTCTGATTGTCCATATTAGCACCGTCCTTCTGCGTTATCCGAACTGTCTGTGACTTTCCGGATAATTGACTTCATTTTATCTATCGGAAAAGGAGCTGCAATACGCAAAAATTGACCAACAGAAACAACCGTTCCTACGGCTTCCGAATCTCCGACCGGAACAAGCACCTGATCTCCTAATTTGATAGTCGGGTCATCGGTTTTGTAGTTGTAGGGGTGCATAGCGTGGGCAAAAACTACTCCGCAAATTGTATAGATTGTTTTATCTTCTATATTCTCTTTTCTGTCAGCAGGGCTTTTCTGCCTTTGCAGCCGTTCTGCTTCTCGCTTCTCCCGTTCTTTATGCCGTTTTTCAGTTATTCGAGTATTAAATGCTTCTCGGAAATCCTCTTGTGTTTCAAAGTCCCCGACATTCAAGCCGAGAGTGTCCCGTTCCTTATACCACTCTCTCCAGCCGTACTTTCTTTCCTGAAGCGCTTCAAGGTACGCCTGCTCGGATTCATAATATAGCGGGTCTAAATTATACTTTTCTCCACTTGGAACGGTCCTTCTCCAAGCATATCTGCGGGAATAGGCGTACTTATCGCTCTGCTGCTCGGTCTGGTCAATATACTCGGCAATTTCTTTTTCCCACCCCTCAATTTCATCCTGAACCATCCCTATTTCAATCGACTTTACAAGAGGAAACAGGTTGTCACGGAAGAACTCGATGCTTTCAACTTCCTCATAGTTTTTGCACCACGAGATTGTACTTTCTGTAAGGCTATTGATGGCTTTCCATTGTCCCTGAGCCAGCTTCAGGCAAGTGCCAAAAATGGCAGCAGCGGTTGTGTGGAGATTTTCCCCAATTGCAGTAACGATAAGATTTGCGTAATCGTGGGTAGCTTCATTCCCGCCATCCGCAATCTTTTGACGGAAATCAGGGTGTTTGTCCATATAGCGAACAAGCTCGACCATATAGTTATCGGGAAAACTATACAGTTCACTTATCACACCGCTTGTCAGATCAGTTTGAGCGTAACTGTCGTACTTTGAATACGGAAGAAACTGCTCCAAAGCCCAAGACCAAACCTCAAAGGAAAGCGGAACATCCTTTTTGGCAATTTTACAAATCGCCTGATAAAACTCAAATTCCCTTGTTTCATCCTCATCTGGCAGAGAAATCGGCAGCTTGAAGTTGTCCTTTATCGCCTGAGAATATAGAAATCCGGCTTCGTGCGACAAGTAATTGGCTGCCAGCACTGTATCTGCTTTTTCAACAATGAACTTGCAGCAGTCCTTCTCTTTCTGTTCATATTCATCGCTGCTGTAACAGATGAACTCATTTGCAATGGTATAGGCAGCGTTATACCTGCGTTTGTTGGGAAAATCGGACTCCTTTATCGTTTCCAGCTTGTCAAGTGCCGGGCATTCAACAGATAACGACAGGGTTATTCCGCCACCGGCTGCTTTTGCTTCTTCAAGAGCCTGCTCGTATTCTTCCTCGGTGTCATAGTCATCGGGGGCTACACCGGCATCGGCTCCATCATCGCAAGTGTCTCGCCATCTGTTTTTTGCCTCATCGAGTGCTTCCGAATATTCTTCTTCGGTTTCATAATCTTCGGGATCAACCCCAAAGTCTGATCCGTCCTCACAGGTATCTCGCCAAGCGTGTTTGGCTTCATCAAGTGCTTCGGTATATTCATCCTCAGTTTCATAATCATCAGGGAAGATACCGGCATCCGAACCGTCCTCGCAGGTGCTCCTCCAAGCGTACTTAGCTTCGTTGAGGGCTTCTTCGTATTCTTCCTCGGTTTCGTAATCTTCAGGGAAGATGCAAAACTCTGACCCATCTTCACAATAAGAACGCCAAGAGTAGTCTTTTGAAGGGATTAGGTCGAGATCAAGGTCATCGTCCAAGGAAATATCGTCATCGGTATCGTCGCTGCCCTTCATACATTCTTCGAATATCTTATAGGCAATAAATTCTTCACCGAGATCGGTTTTCCCGTCGCCGTTAAAGTCAAACAACCCGCCGAATAAACCTCCGTTTTTCTTTGCCACTTGATTCACCGCCTTTCACTTTACGACCGGTTTCAGTCATCACCGTCGCCAAAAATCTCATCGTAGTCAGCCATTTCATCAACCCACGAGGCATCATACTTGGCTTTGCTCATCTACGAGCTGCAGTTGGGACAAACAGCATAAGGCTTATCGTGCATTGCGCCGCAGGCAGAGCATTCATACTCATCCTTTTTGAATAGATGCGTATGTTGTGTCCAATGTGCCTTGCCCAATTTCATCACCTCAGATCGAGTTCATTATGTTCAGCAAGCTTTGATAACTGTCCACATCGTGGTATACCACATTGCTTGTGGACATCTCGTTGAACAGCTTCTTCGCACAAGAGATTTTTGCCTGCTCAATAGGACGCAGCTCAAGGCTCTCCATTGTGCCTTTTGTTTCGGCTATGAAGAAAATGTGCTTGACCTTGCCCTCATAGAAAGCGATTGCCCAGTCTGGCGAATAGTTACCAACCGGCGTGGGAATTTGGAAGGTTCTCGGCAGTTTGGCGTAGACGCATACCTCGTCTGCCGCATCCAAATCTTCAGCAAACTTTCGCTCAATGCTCTTGTCAGCAGAGCCATCTGTGAACACATAGTCTTGGATGGCTTTCTTTGCAAGAAATGCCTTATCAAAGCTCTGCGTCGCCTTTTCAGCCGTGAAGATGGAGCTGTCATATTCGCCCTCAATGGTGTCGTAGGAAATATGCTCCACGATCATCGTGGCTTTCTGCTCATTGATGAGCCGGATTACCTTCGTGATGAACTCCTCCGGGTTGTTCTTGAACATATAGAGCTTATCCATACGGATGCCTTGCAGGATCGCAGAAACCGTGCGCCGTGTCAGAACGGTGCCCTCTGCGATTTTTCCGATAAGGTCGTACTTGATCTGACTTGTTTCGGCGTGTTTGAGCGTCTGTGTCCGGGTCTTTTCACCGGTAAAGGACGCTCCACGCTCGATTTCATACTCGTTCATCTCCGTTTTCTGCCGCCCAATGGTGGTCGTGTATTGCAGCTCGGAAACAAAGAGCTTTTCATCAATGTGAGCGATGGCGTTACGAATCAGCTCGGCACTGTCAAAATCAACGGTGTAGGCGTACTTATGGTTGATCTCACGCCACAACGCCTGAAACTCTTTCTTGGCAAAGTTCTCGTTAAGCGGGTTATCCTTAACCTTGGTTTCGTGACCGTCGGAGAACATATCCTTGAGAACGCTGTCATCATAGACTGCCTGAATGAGCGTGTGGATACCGTCTGTCATCGGCTTGAGTTCCTCCGGCAGCTCCGCAACGGTTCCGTTCTTAACATCCTGACGGTATTTGTCCGTCACCTTGCGCTTCATATCCACATAGCCGTTCTGAATGAGGTAGAACTCAATGGCATTGGCTTTCTCATCGTCGATAAGCGTCGGAACATCGTCCACCTTGACATATTTGCCCTTGAAGTATTCGCTTGTAGCTACCGTGGGTCTGTCATAAAGCACGGTCTTAATATCCGACTGTAAGTCCGTCACAAAGGTCTTGTAGCTTTCGCTGGCAACCACCGTCAGCGTATTGATCTCGTGAACGCTGTCGCCGCAGCTTTGCACATCCATACGGTTGCCGTCCTGATTGACGCAAAGACGCAGACCACGACCGACTTCCTGCCGCTTTGCCGTGTTGCTGTCGGAGTGCTTCAGGGTACAGATTTGGAACACATTCGGGTTGTCCCAGCCCTCACGCAGTGCAGAGTGAGAGAATATAAAGCGTGTCGGCTCGTCAAAGGAAAGCAGCCGTTCCTTGTTCTTCAAAATCAGGTCGTAGGCAGAAATATCGTCGGAGAACTCGCTGCCACGCTTGAGCTGGCTGTCTACACTGTGCCCGGTTTTCTTATCGATGCTGAAGTAGCCTTTATGTACCCGGCTCACATCGCTGCAAGTGGATTTGAGATATTTCTGATACGGCGTGTCAAACATCGTAATGTACTCGTTTAGAATGGCAAGATACTCCTGCTCGAACATCACGCCGTATTCGCCAAGCACCTCGTCGCCGTTTTCATCGTACTGGCGGTACTTTGCCACCTCGTCGATGAAGAACAGGGACAGGCACTTGATGCCCATATTAAAGAGCTTTTCTTCTTTCTCAAAGTGGGAAAGGATGGTTTCTCTGATTTGAATGCGGCGCATGTCCTTTTCGGACACATCGCCCACCACATCACCGGCTTTGATGACTTCACCGTTAGTAAAGGTCACGGTACCACGCAGCGGGTCAATTTCAGAGATGGTATAGCCCTTGTACTGCTCCATTTCTTGAGAAACAAAGTAGAGGTCGTCCCCAACGCCTACAGTACGAGGCTCACGGTTAATAGATTTCTTGTAACCAACCTCCAGCTCAATTTTCGCCATCGGTGGCTTTTTGCTGGAAAGAACGATCTGCTCAAGGTAGAGGTAGCTGTCCGTGCCACGGAAGTTCTTGACCTCAAAGCCCTTGACCTCGATTTTCTTAACCAGTCGCTTGTTGAAGGCGTCCAGCGCATCCAGTACATAGACAAGATTGTGCTGCTTGGCGTGGGTAGCCGAGTAGTTGAGGGAGAACAGCGGATTGAAGTTTTTCAGAGCCTTCTGCGTCACATCTCCGCCCATTTTCTGCGGCTCGTCCAAAATAATGATCGGACGGTTTGCCTTAATCACATCAATCGGGCGGCGAGAACCGAACTCATCACGCTTGGAATAGATGATACGGGCTTCCTTGCTCTTGCCGTCCTCTTTCAGTGAGGAAGCAAACGCCTGTGTGTTGATAATCATCACATTGATGCCGGAGCTGCTCGAAAAGTTATCCAACTGATTCAGGTTGGAGCTGTTGTAGATGAAGAAGCGAGCCTTCTTGCCGTAATGCTCCATAAAGTGGTCTGCGGTGATTTCAAAGGACTTCTTCACGCCCTCACGGATCGCAATAGAAGGAACAACTACGATAAACTTGCTCCAGCCGTACTTCTTGTTCAGCTCGAACATCGTCTTGATATAGACATAGGTTTTGCCCGTGCCGGTTTCCATTTCAATATCAAGGCTGCAACGCCCCAAGTCTTTGACAAGGGAAGCAGAGAGCTTGATGTTGTTCTGACTCTGCAAGGTCTGAATGTTGTGCAGAAGTTGTTCATCGGAAAGCTCTACCGCTTCATTTTTATAACCGGTATCGTTCAGTGGATCGACGATTTCAAGCTCCTCGTCGGACATACCGAGGGTCATCTGATACGGCTCCGCTTTGACCTTGCCCCGGTCACGGATATAGCTGATCTTATCGTGGAAGCCCTGTCCCTGAAAGACACGCACAACGGCATCAACCGCATCAGTTTGGTATTGTTGTATTTTGAAATTAAACTTCAATTAGGACGCACCTCCTAATATGTTGGGAAGCAGCCACGCAGCAACGGCAACAAGCATTGAAATGACTGTGATAATCATCATTGCCGTGTTGTACCGTTTTGCTTTTTTAGCGTCCTGCTTTGCTTCCTCCAACTCTTTGGCTTTGAGGTTATAGAGTTCTTCGAGTTTTTTATAGTTGCTCATCAACTGTTCGTTATGCTCGTTTAGCAGCCGTATTTGCTCATTGCTCTTTTCAATGATTTGATTGGTCTGCTGCTGCATCTGATATGCAAATGTACTTTCTTCGTCAATCTCGACTGTCGGGATTTGCGATACAATATCTGCATACGAAATGCTCGGCGGCGTAAATTTAAGTTGCCCCGCAAATTGGCTTGACATCTCTCCAAATTTGGCGAGCGAATCTTTCCAGTCTGCCATTACAGCACCTTCCTTACGGTGTCGGGGCTGTAGGTGGCGAAGATCTGATCGAAGTTGGTTGCCACGCTGTCGCTTGCCATAGAGCTGTCACGCATTACGAAGTAGTATGGCTTCTGCTTGGCAATGGCTTTGATGGTTTCCTCGGTCACATCGCTGTCAAAGCAAGCAATCAGATAGTTGTCCTCCACATTGAACACCTTCTTGCCGGCAATGGTGGTTTCCTCTATTTTGCTGGAGAGCAGCACGCCCAACTCCAGCATCACTTGGAACAGCAGATCCTCCGGCGTTCTGTCCTCTTTGATGTTATCTTCGAGCCGAGAGAACATATTGACTTCATACTCAGCGGGATTGTAATAGACCTCTTTCATATTGGAGGTGTCGCACTTCAAAACACGGAAACCTATATCAAGGTCTTGCGTCGTCAAAGGACTGTCTTCTTTTATTTGTTTACCAGCACGACGGATGCGCTCCTTGCCGATTTCAGACAAAATGTGAGGTTGTCCAATACTATCCAGGAACTTAATTGTTGCTACTATGGACTTTTTGCTTTCTGCTGTAGCATCTTTAAGAGAGGCATCCAAATTTTCATCCAACTGCACAATAATAAAGTTTCTTTTTGAGTTACTGTCAGACGAAACCACCATAGCAGCGTGTGCAGTGGTTGCAGAGCCACTAAAGAAATCCAGAATAATATCCCCGTCCTCTGTGCAGAAGTCAATAAGTTGCTTAATCAATCTAACAGGTTTTTTACCGTTGTCGTAGTTTACGTTTCCTTCTTTACTGACGTTTCCCATATCAAGATAGAAACCTGCCCACCAATCTCCTCGGATTGTTGTGGGACCGAATGTTCCGTAGAAATCATCGGCAATAGATAGTTTGTCCGACAAAGCAATTCTCTGAGATACACCTGTTTTGCCATTCTTACTGATAAGGTAGCTTCGGCTGTCAGTAGTATAAAGATAAACTACTCCATCCTGCATTTTTTCAAAGAAGGATTTAGGAACATCCACAGAATCGTGTACACGGACGATGTTTTCTGCGTTCTCCTTAACAAATTGTTTGAACAGGGGCGAATACTCATAGTAGCTTTGAATATTAGTTGATGAAAGCGCAGACGCATTGTTTTTGCCTATCAAATTCAAAGCATATAATTCCTGCATTATATCAGACCTTTGTGAAATTGCATCAGTTAGATTTATCTCAGTAAACACCCCATCACCTTGGCGTTTCAACATTTTGCTGTAGTGGTTATCATATTTCACCGGGTCTAAAAGTGGACGTTTGCCTATGTTTTTGGAGCCATTACGAGAATAAACTAATATATGTTCGCCATTTTTAACAATATTGCCTGCTTTTGCTGCTCGTACCTTCTGACCCTGCACAGTTGACATTTGAGCATGGATTATGGTTACAAAACTGGATTCGCCAAACACCTCGTCGCACAATTTCTTCATATTTGAAATCTCATTGTTATCAATGGAGATAAATAAGACGCCATCATCTTTAAGCATTGTTTTGCAAATTTTAAGACGTGGGTACATCATATTTAGCCAATCGGTGTGAAACCTGCCGTTTGCCTCGTTATTGGTTTGAATATTGTGAACGATATTACCATCTTCGTCTTCAACGCCAGAAGCTTTTGCAAATTCTTCCATAGACATAGAAAAATCATCGTCATACACAAAAGAATCATTTCCTGTATTGTACGGAGGATCAATGTAGATCATCTTGATTTTGCCGAGGTAGGTTTCCTGCAAGAGCTTCAGCACTTCCAAGTTGTCACCTTCGATATAGAGGTTTTCGGTGGTGTCAAAGTCCACGCTTTCCTCACGGCAGGGGCGTAGCGTCTTATTGATCGGGGCATTGGCAAGAAGAACGGACTTTTTCTTGTCAGGCCAAGTGAACTGATAGCGCTCCTCATTGCCGTCCACTACCGTGCAGGAAATCTCCTGCATCAGCACATCCTTGTCGATCGCCCGGACGACCTCGCCGTTTTCGTCAATCGTTTCCGTCACGGCGTTGGGGAACATCGCCGCCAGCTTTCTGAAATTTTCATCAGCCTTGTTCGCTGTCTGCATTCTCAGTTTATCCATTCTCTTGATCCTCCGTATCGTCAGGTGCAAATAATTCTTTCAGTTCTGCGGCTATTTCTTCAGGAGTCATTGAAGCAGTAGTCATAGCCTTGCGGTCTGCTATGATCGGGCTGTACTCAACGACCTGCTTCTTTGTCAGGTTGTGCCATATCGGAAGAATGGTTTTTCCGTTGACGGTTTCGACTTGAAAAAGTCCGTTCAGCTCCGCTTTTGTCCAGTATTTATGTTCGGCAATGTAGTTAGGCGAGAGAATGACAACGCCGTATTTTGATTTTGCCAGTCCTCTATCGATTTTCTCCCGCATTGAGTCGCCCCATTTGAGCTTGTCCGTGTCGTACCATACTTTGAGTCCCTGATTTCGCAACGCCTCTACAAACTCGTCAACAAATGACTCCTTATCCTCGTATGCGTGGGACACGAACACATCATATTCTTCATCGGCTGCTATTGGGGAAGCAGCCGATGTGACTACCGGCTGCGAAAGCTGCTGCTGGAGTTCCTTTATCCGAGCTTCATAGGATGCCTGAATCTGCCGATTGACTTTATCCTGTTTCTTTTGCTCGTTTTGCTGCTCCTTTTGGAGTTTCAAATAGGCTTCAGCACGCTTCTTGCGCTTTTCAGCAATTTTCTTTCCGAGTTCGGCACTGTCCTGACTCTTTTTTGCTTGATCGGACTCGTGAGTAGCAATCTGCCGCATTTTACTGTTGAGTGTAGAAGCAGATGTATGGCTGTTTATGCTTTTCTTCAAGGCGTTAATTTTGCCTTGGAGCGTAGCCACTTCTTTGTCCTTAGCAGCCTTCTTCTTTTCGAGGTCTGCAATTTCTTTATCAAGGCTATTTACCGTCCGTTGATATTGCTCACTTGACATATCAAGAACTCCCTTCGTCTATATCAATTCTTCTTTTAATTTCTTTATCTGCTGAACAAGTTCAAACTTCTTTTTTGGCTGTTTTTCAGCCCGTGCCTGCTTTTCCAGCTTGGCGATCTCTTTTTCGATTTTCTGTCGGCGCTCATCGGCTGCTATCTGCTCATCAAGGGTATTGCCGTCTGCGATGCTCACGCCGCCGATGTCCACCACGATGTTTTCCCATACCTTATCGAGGTTCAAGCCCCGCAGTTCAATGGTGCAGCTTTCGGTGGGTTTCCAATCCGTCTGCATCAGCTTCGTGTGGTAGATCGCCAGCTTGCTTTGTCCCTCAAATTCAAGCACAAACAAAATATTCTGCGGAATGAGCTTTGACAGCGTGGCAACCGTTTTCTCATCAAAGTCTTTCTTCTTCAACGCCACAAGCAGAACAAAGAAGCTCCCGACTTCCTCTCCGGCAGGAATGTTGATTTTCGCCGGTGTGATTTCGTTGACGATGGTAATCCTCGATATATCGGCGTCGATTTTCTCCTTTGCCGCCGTATTCATTTGGAATTTCGCATAGACAGCTTTCTTTGGAAGCTGCTTGCTCATTTCAGTTGACTTTGGAAGTCCGAGCATACTATCACCTCATCGCACGACTAAGAAGCATATCAGTTCAAAGTCGTCCAGTCCTTTGATTTCGTTTGACAGGAAACTCACCTGACCGCCGCCTAAGAAGCTGTCAATGTCACTCTCGTCCTTGACTTCGATAATGGAAGCAATGGCATCACCAAGCAACTTGGAAAGCTGCGACATATTTCTGCCGTCACGGGTTTCTTTGTTAAACGGCTTGTAGGCTTCGGGAATCGGTTCCGTTTTTCCTTTGCAGAGAAAACGCATCTTATCAAGCATCTGCTTCGGAGAAAGGTGGTCGCAGATGACCTCTCCGTCATTGCCGATATACACCATATAGAACGGGTGCAGCCGGTTCTGATTGTCGATGTTCACGCTGTTGGAACGGTTCTTCAAGACATAAATCACACCGGCAGGCGTATCCTCACTTGCAGGAACAACCGAGTGCAAGCCGAAGGGCGTTTTGTCTATATCGGGGTGGTGTTTGATGTAGTCAAGCAGATCGAGCCGGAACTCGTTTAACCCCAAGTCCATAATGGAAATGCCCGTCGTCATATCCTCAATGTCTACAACTTCATCCTGCAAGCGCTTGAGCTGAGCCTTTCGATATTCCAGATCGGTTTTTTCCTCGTCACTGAGCAGGTTATCATCGCCCGTAGCGGTCATATCCACGATTTTCATACGGGTTTCAACTTTGGCTTTCAGATTGATGTAATCGTCAAGGGTTACATCAGGCCAAAAGTTCACAAGTTGAATGACCTTGTTGCGGCTTCCGATACGGTCAATACGCCCGAAGCGCTGAATGATGCGGACGGGATTCCAGTGAATGTCATAGTTGATGAGGTAATCGCAGTCCTGCAAGTTCTGACCTTCTGAAATACAGTCGGTTGCAATCAACACATCGATTTCCGTCTCATCTCCCGGCATCAGCAGTTCCTTGTCCTTCGAGATGGGCGAGAAGCAGGTCAGCACCGTGTTCAGGTCGGCACGGAGCTTGGGGCAAGTCGTCCGTCCCTCAACAGAGCCGGATACCATTGCGGTGTTCAGTCCATACCTATCCTTGACATAGCGGCTGACATTGTCGTAGAGATAACCGGCAGTATCCGCAAAAGCAGTGAAGATGATCAGCTTTTTATTGCCCTCGTTGATGGGGTGCGTGATCTTGTTATCGATCACACGGAAAAGCTCTTGCAGCTTTGAGTCGTGTTCCGGTGTTATATCTCCGACAAGCAAGGTCAGCAGTTCAAGCACATCGGCATCTTTCGCCAAGCTGTCCCGCCAAGACACATAGTCCATATCGGCAAGGTCAATTTTGACTTTCCGTCCGAAAGAGAACAACTCGTCCGAGTTCTGGTCCTCGGCGTCAAACTCGTCCACATCGGAAATATCCGTCAGGTCGAGGGTCGTACCGGAGTGTTTATCAAAGCGGTCAATCGTTTCTATCGTGCTGTTGATCAAATCCTTGATACGGGTCAGCGTTAGATTGAACGAATAGACGGAGCTTTCCATACGCTTCATCAGGTTGATGGCGGTCAAGCGACGGATGCCTTGCTCACGGTTTGCCTGCGTAAAGCCGACATTGACCTTGTTATCTCCGTACAGCTCGGCATACTTCTCCATCTTACTCGGCAGAATGTAGTGCGTCGGCGTATAGATTGTCAGCGTCAGGAGCATAAGCTGCTCAAAAATCTCGTTGTAGCTGATTGCTTCCTTCAGGTCGGTAAGATGCGGACGAAGCGAGATCGGCTTTAGCCTTGTCGGGAAAGTGCCGATGTCTGCCATATCGTAATACTTCTGAATGTGCTTTCTTGAACGGGCGATGGTCACGCTGTCCAGCACTTCAAAGAAATCGAAGTCCAGCATTTTGAGCAGGTTTTCAGTCGTGCGGTCGCACGGTTCCCACTTGCTCCAAGTGTTGAACGCCCGCTGTGCGTTCTTGAAAATTTCATCAATGGAACGGGTAGTGTTGAGCTTTTCGTCTATGTAATCCGTATGCCCTTCATACGCAAGAGCAAGCTGGTTTTTCAGGTCATTGAAGCGGTTATTAACCGGCGTGGCAGAAAGCATCAGCACTTTCGTCTTTACTCCGGCTCTGATTACCTTCTTCATCAAGGTAACATAGCGGTTATCCTTGGTGTCCTCGTCCGGGTTCTCGACTAATTTGCCGCCGTTCCGGAAGTTGTGGGACTCGTCAATTACCACAAGGTCATAGTTGCCCCAATTCAGTCTGCCAAGGTCAAGCCCGTTGGATGTGCCGTGGGTGCGGTTTAAGTCGGTATGGTAAAGCACATCGTAACGAAGGCGGTCAGCAGCAATGGGGTTATTGACATAGTTATCCTTATAGGTGTTCCAGTTGTTCGTCAGCTTTTTGGGGCAAAGCACAAGGACGGACTTGTTGCGGTTTTCGTAGTATTTAATAACGGCAAGGGCGGTAAAGGTTTTACCAAGACCGACGCTGTCTGCAAGGATACAGCCGTTGTATTTTTCAAGTTTGTTTATGATGGCAAGGGTAGCATCTCGCTGGAAGTTGTAGAGCATCCCCCAAATCTTGCTTTCCTTGAAGCCGGTTGCTTCGTTGGGCAAAACATCTTCGGACACATCTTCCAAAAACTCGTTGAAGATGTTATAGAGCGTCACGAAGTAGATGAAATCGGGAGAGTTTTCGTTATATGCGGCGGTAATACTGTCAATCACCTCGTCGGTGACAACCTGAAGTACTTTGCTGTCATTCCATATCTCGTTGAAGTCGGCAAGCAAAGTGCGGGCAAGGGACTCATCTTTCACGATTGTGGTGCTGATTACATTGCCCTTTTCGCAGCCCAATTCAACCGTAGTGAAGTTATTGATGGGCGTATAGCCTACACCGTCAACTACGATTTGTCCCTGAATGGATTTGTCGCTGACATTTGATTTGAAAGTGACCTTCTGTCTGATCCACTCCGCACACTCCCGTGCAATGGCTTTTTGGGTCAGCTCATTCCTGAGCTTGATTTCAAACTCTGTTCCGTAAAGGTTTCTTTCACGGGTCAGGCGAGGAATGTAGAACTCACGCCGTTCCTTTTTTGCTTTTTCGGTAACGAAGGTCGGAGAGGTAAAAATAAAGCGGAGTTCCTCAATCTGTGACAGCTGCTCTTTCAGCTCCTGAAAGGCATAGATAGAGAAGCAAGCAGCCGCAATGGACACTTTGCTGCCTTGCTTGATTTCTACGGACAAATCGTCTTTTAGAGTCTTTGTTGTGTTGTTTATAAGCTCCATTTTTCTACACCCATCCTAATTATAGCAAAGTCAGTGTCCCATAAAACGGACTCACAGTGTATTTATCTCATCTTCAAGATGTTTTACTGCTTCCAAGATCACATCAAAATCCGGTTTTTCGCCGTAAATCATATTCTTCATATGCTCATAGTCGTCTTTGAGGACTTTGATATTTTTCTCGCTTGGTATCAATTTCATTGTACCGGGTTTGGCTTCGTCGTATCTTGCCCACGAACAACGGTAGAATTTATCCTTAAAACGCACAACTTTATCGAGCAGGTCTAAGTCTGTGAAAGCCTCAGCTTTTACGGGCGAATTTGCCATACAATAAAGATCATAATAATGACGGGAATATCTTGTTGGCAAGGCGCTGTTTTCGGGGCGGTATGCCTCTCTATGTAAAATCGTAACCTTTTCCCAAAATGTGCGTTTCGGCAATACGGTCAATATCTCGGTGCTCGGTTGCTTGAAAAGTCTGCCGTACTGCTCGGCGGCATAAGGGGTAATTGGCTTTTCTTCCGCCGGGGTCCACGCCGCAAGCGCTCCGATTTCAAGACGAATCACAGGCAGAATCGCCGAATCGTCAAAGCTGCGGTTATAAGCAAAAACCACCGTTTGAGGGTCATCGTCCTCTATATAGCAATTTACATTATAGGAAAGTTCGCTTTGCAAGTCCGCAATAACAGCAGGCATAAATTCGTTTCTCAAAAACGCTTCGGTCTTTGCGCCTGCCTCTTTATTAAAGGCGTCCTGTTTAGTGTTGCTTCTGTCCGCCCACGGCTCGTCCTTTTCGTAGCCGAGAACACGCCAGTCAAGAATTAAGTCAATATCCTCGGAAAAGCGTTCAATCAAGCCGTATGACTTTGAAAGGCTTGTGCCGCCCTTGAAAGCAATATTATTTTTCCATGCGCAGTGGTGAAAAAGATAATCAAGCATATAGCACACCCAAAAATCTTTTTCAATAATAGCATCGGTCATACCCATTTTAGCGGCTGTGTTGTGAAACAGAGCCTTTTTATCGATTTCGTTAAGTTTTGCAATATCTCTCATTACTTGTCACCTTTGCAAATTACTTTAATGTATTCATAAACCCATGAAGTGGCGGATTTTGCTTCCGTCAGCATCTTTTTTTTCTCTTCTTCGCTGAGTGCTTTTTTTAAGCGGCAAATGATTTGCTCAGATACATTGTTCTTGCCGAGTGCTTTCAGTGCCTGAATAGTCAGCGCCGTTTTATAGGAAAGCTTAGATATTTCCTTATTCGTTGTTCGCTTGAATTTTATCACGGTGTTGTCAAAAGAATATTCTTTATACGCACCGTCCGACACATATACCCACTGAGAAGGAACTTGAGTTGAGAGCCCCAAAAGATTCAGCGCTGTATCGCCGCAGGGAACAATCGTCCAACCGAAATTGCGGGCAAGTGCATGAGCAACCTTATTCGGTGACGGTGCAACGGTTTCGCCGAGCAGTTCGTTATATTCCGGCTTATAATAAACGCCGAACAGTATTTTTTTGACAAGCCCTTCGTCGGCAAGGCGAAGCAATGCCATATTAACAGTCTTTTTATCGGTAATATCGGTAAAATCTGTTGACACAAAAACAGAGCCGTTTTCAGACTTTGTTATTATATTTCGTATTTGGTTTAGATAATTCGGTCGCTTCATTCCAATGCACCTTCCGTAAGCAGCGGTGTTATACGAATTTATTATACACTATTTTCTACGAAAAATCAAGCATTTACAGAAAATAGTGAGCGCTATTTTCTACCAAACATTTTGAATGCGCAAAAAGCGGAGCCGAAGCCTCGCTTTTTCAGATATAAATCAGTTC
>DJPL01000004.1:100479-119910 GCA_002437415.1 Ruminococcaceae bacterium UBA6413
CTTGCTTTAATGCTGTTCATCTGGCTAACCCATTCCACTTGATTTTCTGCTTTGAGTTCTTCGGTAATGCCTTCAAGTCCAACATACTGTTTTGTCAACAACTCAAACATTTCCCGTGCGTTTTGGTCGAGATCGGTCAGATACTGCTCAAGCGTACCGTTTAACCGCATTGCATTGATAACCGTCGGATTATTCTTTTTCAGAAAGTTATAATGTCTTTGTCCCCACAAACCTACTCTTGATACAAATTCGTCTTTCATGTAGTAAACCTCCTTTGCGAGTATATTATAACGCAAAAGAAGGTAACTTAAAAATGTGCGAAAATGCAAAAATCCCTCTGCCGAAAAATCGGTAGAGGGATTTCGTTTCAAATATACAAGCTTACCTTAATGTCTTTCCAGCGGTGCACACGGTGCTTTGTGGAATCGGCATACAGGTATCTTACGGCATCCTCTTTTGTGAGTGTAAACTCAGCAAATTTGGTATACTTGATTAGTTCCTGCCGTCCTTGATAGCTGCCTGTGCTGCTGCAAGTCTTGCGATCGGTACACGGAAGGGTGAGCAAGATACATAAGAAAGACCGATCTTGTGGCAGAACTCAACAGATGAGGGATCGCCGCCGTGCTCGCCGCAGATACCAACGTGCATATCGGGACGTGTAGCCTTACCAAGCTTTATAGCCATTTCCATCAGCTTGCCAACGCCAACCTGGTCGAGCTTAGCGAAGGGATCGTTCTCGAAGATCTTAGCGTCATAGTAAGCATTGAGGAACTTACCTGCGTCATCACGTGAGAAGCCGTATGTCATCTGTGTAAGGTCGTTTGTACCGAAGCAGAAGAACTCAGCTTCCTTAGCGATCTCGTCAGCTGTAAGAGCAGCTCTGGGGATCTCAATCATTGTACCAACTTCGTACTTGAGGTCAGAGCCTGCTTCCTTGATAACAGCGTCAGCTGTTTCAACAACGAAGTTCTTAACGTACTTGAGCTCCTTAACGTCGCCAACCAGAGGAATCATGATCTCAGGAACGATTGTCCAGTCGGGGTGATTCTTCTTAACTTTTAATGCAGCCTTGATAACAGCCTTTGTCTGCATCTTAGCAATTTCGGGATATGTTACTGCAAGACGGCATCCTCTGTGACCCATCATGGGGTTGAACTCGTGGAGAGATGCGATGATGTTCTTGATAGTTTCAACTGATTTGCCCTGAGCCTTAGCGAGAGCCTCGATATCAGCTTCTTCTGTAGGGACGAATTCGTGCAGAGGAGGATCAAGGAATCTGATCGTTACGGGGCAACCTTCAAGAGCTTCGTAAAGAGCCTCGAAGTCAGCCTGCTGCATGGGTTCAATCTTAGCGAGTGCAGCTTCTCTTTCTTCAACTGTATCTGAGCAGATCATCTCACGGAAAGCGGCAATTCTGTCAGCTTCGAAGAACATATGCTCTGTACGGCAAAGACCGATACCTTCAGCACCGAGCTCTCTTGCCTTCTTAGCATCGGCAGGAGTATCAGCATTTGTTCTTACCTTCAGAACTCTGTACTTGTCAGCCCAAGCCATGATTCTGCCGAATTCGCCTGCGATCGTAGCGTCAACAGTAGCGATAGCACCGTCATAGATGTTACCTGTTGTACCGTCGATAGAGATCACGTCGCCTTCAACGAATGTCTTGCCACCGAGCTCAAACTTCTTGTTAGCCTCGTCCATGTTGATTGCAGAGCAACCGGAAACGCAGCATTCACCCATACCACGAGCAACAACGGCTGCGTGTGATGTCATGCCGCCACGAACTGTCAGGATACCCTGAGCAGCCTTCATACCTGTGATATCCTCAGGTGATGTTTCAAGACGAACGAGAACGACCTTTTCGCCTCTTTCAGCCCACTTTACAGCGTCTTCAGCTGTGAATACTATCTTACCGCAAGCAGCTCCGGGAGAAGCGCCGAGACCCTTACCGATAGGTGTAGCAGCCTTGAGTGCCTTTGCGTCGAACTGGGGGTGAAGAAGTGTATCAAGGTTACGGGGATCGATCATAGCAACAGCTTCTTCTTCTGTTCTCATGCCTTCGTCAACGAGGTCACAAGCGATCTTCAGAGCAGCCTGAGCTGTTCTCTTACCGTTTCTTGTCTGGAGCATATAGAGCTTACCGTGTTCAACTGTGAACTCCATATCCTGCATATCTCTGTAGTGGTCTTCAAGAGTCTTGCAAACTTCTGTGAACTGCTTGAAAGCCTCGGGGAACTTCTGTTCCATTTCCTGAATGTGCATAGGTGTACGAACACCTGCAACAACGTCTTCGCCCTGTGCGTTTGTTAAGAACTCACCGAACAGACCCTTTGCGCCTGTAGCAGGGTCACGTGTAAATGCAACACCGGTACCGCAGTCATCACCCATGTTACCGAATGCCATAGACTGTACGTTTACGGCTGTACCCCATGAGTAAGGGATATCGTTGTCACGTCTGTATACGTTAGCTCTGGGGTTGTCCCATGAACGGAATACCGCCTTGATAGCGCCCATCAGCTGTTCCTTAGGATCAGAGGGGAAGTCTTCGCCGATCTTAGCCTTATATTCAGCCTTGAACTGACCTGCGAGGCTCTTTAAGTCGTTAGCATCAAGCTCAACGTCCTGTGTAACGCCCTTTTCAGCCTTCATCTTGTCGATAAGCTCCTCGAAGTACTTCTTACCAACTTCCATAACGACGTCGGAGTACATCTGGATAAATCTTCTGTAGCAGTCCCAAGCCCATCTCTCGTTGCCTGACTTTTCAGCCATTACAGCAACAACGTCTTCGTTAAGACCGAGGTTAAGGATTGTGTCCATCATACCGGGCATTGAAGCTCTTGCACCTGAACGTACAGATACGAGCAGGGGATTTTCCTTATCACCGAACTTCTTGCCTGTGATGCCTTCCATCTTTACGATGTATTCGTTGATTTCAGCCATGATCTCATCGTTGATCTTACGGCCGTCTTCGTAGTACTTTGTACAAGCCTCTGTTGAAATTGTGAAGCCCTGGGGTACGGGAAGACCGATGTTGGTCATTTCTGCAAGGTTTGCACCCTTACCGCCGAGAAGCTCTCTCATTGTAGCATTACCCTCTGAGAAGAGGTAGCAATACTTATGTGCCATTGGGGGGTTCCTCCTAAATTATTATTCCGGCTGGTTGTCTGAATTTTCCATTCCTGCGGTAAACCGACAGAATTACAGACTTCTCAGCCATACAATAAGTATTATAACAGATTTAAATCTACTTTTCCAGTACTTTTTAAAATTTTTTTGTTTTTATGTACCGAAATTGAAGAAAAATTTTTGTAAATTCTGACTAATTTATCTGTTGTACTGTGTATTAGTGTTGTTTAGCTGTTAATTTACTTGTTTTTTCATCTTTTACTTGCAAAAACCCCTTTACTTATGGTACAATACTAATATACTGCCGTAATAGCGAATTATCGCTTTACTGTGATGAATTGAAAATATAAGGAAGATGTTTAAATATGACCGGCGAACAGATAATGAAGGTTACGGGGATACTCCTTGAAAACCTTATCCCCACACTTAAGATTTTCGGATTTACACTGCTGTTTTCAATACCGCTCGGACTTGTCGTTGCGGCGCTGAAGATGTGCAGGTTCAAGCCCATATCATGGCTTACAAATCTCTACATACTTATAATGCGCGGTACTCCGCTTATGCTTCAGATCATCGTTGTTTATTATGCGCTACCTTTCTTAAAAATGGCGACTAAGGGCTCGGGCGGATTTATGGAAAGCCTGCTCAGCGGCGTAGATCCTGCGGCAGAGGGCTTTATGTTTACAATGGTAATTATCGCGTTCGTACTGAATTATGCGGCATATTTTGCCGAGATATTCAGAGGCGGTATCGAGTCGATACCGAGAGGTCAGTATGAGGCGGCGGCGGCTCTCGGAATGACAAAGGCGCAGACGTTCTTCAGAATTATACTTCCGCAGGTCATAAAGCGCATCGTGCCCGCATCTTCAAACGAGGTCATCACGCTTGTTAAAGATACCTCGCTTGCAAATGTAGTTGCCTACTCGGAAATTATGCTTGCGGCTAAGCAGCAGATGATGAACTACAGCTCGCTTGTACCGCTGTTCATAGCCGGTGTGTTCTATTTCGTAATGGCTACGGTGCTCACGGCGCTGTTCGGCTTTATCGAAAAGAAGCTTAACTACTACAGATAAGGAGCTTTCAATATGTCGATACTCAGTGTAAAGAATATATCCAAGAGCTTTGGCAAGCTTGACGTATTAAACGATATTTCGTTCAACGTGGAGCAGGGCGAGGTCATATCTATAATAGGTCCGTCAGGAAGCGGAAAATCAACGCTTCTGCGCTGTATCAACCAGTTTGAGAAGATAGACAGCGGCGAGTGCGAAATATGCGGCATAACTATGACTAAAAACGATGAAAACGGCAAGGCTGTATATGCGGACAATAAGACGCTCCACGATATCAGATTGAAAATCGGACTTGTATTCCAGAACTTCAACCTCTTCCCGCATATGTCGGTGCTGAAGAACATTACCGAAGCGCCTGTACATGTACTTAAGCAGGACAAGGCTCAGGCAGAAAAGACAGCTATGGAGCTACTCGGAAAGATGGGGCTTGAGGACAAGGCGAACGAATATCCCTGTAACCTGTCGGGCGGACAGCAGCAGCGTGTATCTATAGCAAGAGCGCTTGCACTGAACCCTGAGCTCCTGTTCTTTGACGAACCCACCTCCGCACTTGACCCCGAGCTAACCGGCGAGATTTTGAAAGTAATCAAGAGCCTTGCGGAAGAAAAGATGACTATGGTCATAGTGACCCACGAAATGCAGTTCGCGCGTGAGATCTCAGACCGCGTGATATTTATGGACGGCGGCTATGTCATAGAAAACGGTACGCCCGAGGAAGTGTTCACGAACAGTCAGAACGAGCGTACCCGCCAGTTCCTTGAAAGGTATCATTCCTGATTTCACTTGACGGCAGTCCGCATTTATGATAGAATATCTGTTATACGTTCGCACTGACAGTAATTATATGGAAGGAAACTGATATGAAGGTACTCCTGTTTTCGGAAGGTATGAACCTTATCAAGATATCCGGGCTCGGCAGAGCGATAATGCACCAGCAGAGAGCTATGGAGCTTAACGGTATCGAATATACGCTGAACCCCAAGGACAGCTATGACGTTGTTCACATAAACACACTCGGACTGAGATCCAAGCACCTTGCAAAGAAAGCGAAAAAAGCGGGAAAGAGAGTAGTATATCACGCTCACTCCACGCAGGAAGATTTCCGCAATTCGTTCATCGGTTCAAATCTTATTTCGGGACTGTTCAAGAAGTGGATATGCAGTTGTTACCGCAGAGGTGACGTTATAGTTACCCCGACCGAGTATTCTAAGTCGCTTATAAGAGGTTACGGACTGACTGCTCCGATCTATGCGGTGTCTAATGGTATCGACCTTGCGAGATACGAGCCTAAGGACGGCGACAGGGAAGCGTTCCGAAAAAAGTTCGGACTCAAGGACGATGATAAGGTCGTGATCTCGGTAGGTCTTTACTTTGAGCGTAAAGGTCTGCTTGACTTTGTGCAGATGGCAAAGGATATGCCTGATTATAAGTTTATATGGTTCGGAAAGACACCGCTTTACAGTGTTCCGCACAAGATAAGAAAGGCGGTAAAAACAAAGCTGCCTAACCTTACTTTTGCCGGCTATGTACAGCCCGATGAGCTCAAACAGGCTTATGTCGGCTGTGATGTCTATATATTCCCGACCTTAGAGGAAACCGAGGGCATAGTGCTCCTTGAAGCGCTTGCGGCAAAGGCAAACGTCATTGTCCGCGATATCCCGGTATTTGACTGGCTAAGCGGCGGCACAGACTGCTATAAGGCTAAGGATAAGGACGAATTTGAGCGTATGATAAAGGAGATCTACGAGGGCAAGCTCCCGTCATTGCGAGAAAACGGTCGCAAGGCTGTAGAAAATATGGATATAAAGAAAATCGGCGAAAAGCTGATAAAGATCTATAACGGTACCGCTGAGGGCGGAGATTGATAGCATATAAGGAGGGGTAAGACCCTCCTTATATGTTTCTTTATATAAGTTACATACTTGGCAGTGATTTTGTTGATGACTTCACGGGAGAAAAGTCACTGTAAAAATTACAACGGACTCTCCGGAAAAGAGGGTGGAGCATCCAAGGGAATATATCTTTCTTATTTTTGTACCTCGACAATTGATAAAGAACTGCTTTGGTTATAGTTGAAAAATCTAACGTTTTCGTGAGTTTGCTTGACTTTTTTATAAGAATCAGGTATAATACTAACAAACCATATACAAAAGGAATTTACAAATGTCTGTTACATATAAAAAACTTTGGAAATTACTGATAGATAGAAATATGAATCGAACCGATCTCAAAGAAGCTTCAGAGGTCAGTTTTAATGTTATTGCAAGAATGGGGAGAGATGAGGCTGTTTCGATTGAAAGTATTGAAAAGATATGTATAGCGTTAAATTGCAATATTGGGGATATTATGGATATATGTGTTAAACCCCAAAAGAATAACTCGAGAAAAGAATTTACCTCGATAGAACTGTTTGCCGGTGCAGGCGGTTTAGCTCTTGGTATAGAAAAAGCAGGATTTAATCATCTTGGTCTAATAGAGATAGATAAAGATGCGGCGAGTACATTAGCTATGAACAGACCTGAATGGCGTGTAATCAATGAAGATATTGCACAAATATCCTGCTTGAACTTGTGCAAATATTTCAATCTTGAGAAAGGTGGATTGGATTTATTATCAGGCGGTGCCCCTTGTCAGAGTTTCTCTTATGCCGGAAAAAGACTCGGCTTGGAAGATGCACGTGGTACTCTTTTTTATCACTACGCAAAATTTTTGGAACAGTTACAGCCTAAAATGTTTTTGTTTGAAAATGTTCGTGGCTTATTGACCCATGATAAAGGCAGAACGTATAAAACGATTTGTGATATATTCGAAAGCACAGGATATACAATACAGAAATCTCTTTTAAATGCTTGGGATTATGGTGTTGCTCAAAAGCGAGAGCGACTTATCACTATCGGCATTAGAAATGATTTGGCAAATAAGATACACTTTGCTTTTCCCGAACCTCACGCTTATAAGCCTGTTCTCAGAGATATTCTGCTTGACGTTCCCGCAAGCGAAGGCACACCTTATTCTGAATACAAGCGTAAAATATTTGAGCTTGTTCCTCCCGGAGGATATTGGAGAGATATTCCTGAAGATGTTGCAAAAAAGTATATGAAAAGTTGCTGGTATATGGAGGGCGGAAGAACAGGCATACTTAGGCGATTAAGTCTTGATGAGCCTTCTCTTACAGTTCTTACATCACCTAGCCAAAAGCAAACCGATAGATGTCATCCGCTCGAAGCAAGACCGTTTACGATTCGTGAAAATGCTCGCTGTCAAAGTTTCCCTGATGATTGGCGGTTCTGCGGTAGTGTAGGCTCGCAATACAAGCAGGTAGGAAATGCTGTTCCTGTTAATCTCGCATACGATATTGCAGTAAAAATCAAAGAAGCTCTGGAGGAATTATCATAATGTGGAACTTGACTTTCATAAGCGAAGAGGACTTTACCAATCACGTTAAGGCAACTATTGAGAAATACGGCGAGAAGCTGGAGTCCTTTGACCTAAAGCGTTTCAACAAGAATATTATTGACCCCATTAAGCTGATTTTCGACAAAACCGTTTATCAGGCTTCTTGGGAAGAAATTGTAAGCAACGAAATCTTTCGCCAGAGAGATAAATCAAACAACAATGATATTGGATACTTTCATCAGCGTATTTTCCAGTACATAAAGAATTGCCACGTTCCACCAAACGGTGAAGAAGGTGGCTGGGATGTAATATATGAGAATGCCGAAGGTATTCCTATCCCCGAAGCAGGAAATGTCCACACGGTGTATGTTGAAATGAAAAACAAGCATAACACTATGAACTCCGCTTCGGCAGGTAAGACATTTATAAAAATGCAAAATCAGCTTCTTAACGATGACGACTGCGCTTGTTTTCTCGTTGAGGCTATCGCCCAAAAATCCCAGAATATAAAGTGGGTAACAACAGTTGATAAAAAGAAAGTCGGTCATAAGTTGATACGCAGAGTGAGTCTTGATCGGTTCTACGCTATTGTGACGGGGCAGGAAGATGCTTTCTGCCAGATGTGTATGGCGTTACCTTCAACAATACAGAAAGTTGTTGATGAACTTGATGGCTCTATCGTTCCGCACGATACTGTGTTTAATGAACTCAAGGCACTTGCTAAAAAGCAGAACATAGGAGATGAAAATCTTGCTGTCGCTATGGCTGTCTATATGCTGGGGTTTGGTGAGTATAATGGATTTGGCAAACAGCACTTGTGTTAATATAATAAACGTTTACTTGCTCGCATAATATTATCCGTTGTCAGTCGCCTGTGTCTGCACTATAAAATTATAAATGCTTCAATATGAGCGAGAAATATCGTTAAAAATGCTGTGACGAAATATTCACATTTCATCACAGCATTTTTTAATACTTAATATCGACAAACACAAGCTCCGGGCGGTTGAACACCCTCGGAACAGCGATTACGGTTGACGGTTTCCACAGTCCCCTGCTGACAACATGAGCTGCATCACCGTGCATATAAACGCCTGCCGTGTATTTCGGGAATACACCCTGTCCGGGAGCAAAAACACCGTCTATAAGTCCGGGTATTCTCCACTGCCCGCCGTGTGCGTGACCTGAGAGAACTATATCAAAGTTGCCTTTGAGATATTCGTCTATCTGTTCGGGGAAGTGTGCGATCAGTATTCTGGTACGCTTGCTGTCCTTTTCCGAGGTCACGGCTTCAAGCTGATTTACAAGCTCGCCGTTTACTTCATCATAGGTGTGAGCGTCATATATACCGCATATTTCTATTTCATTTCCTTTTACGTCAATTACCGTGCCGTTTCCCTCAAGTACAGTAACGCCGAAATCTGCCATCTGCTGTTTTATCCTTGCGCTGTCGCCTCTTGCGTTCTCGTGATTACCGATAGTGTAGAAGCAAGGATAACGCTTTACAAGATATTTTACAAGAATATATGAGTTTTCGGGCAGACAGTCCTGCGTTTTATCCGCCAAATCACCGCCGAATATGACTATATCGGGCTTTGCAAGCTCTATTGCGTTAATAAGCTCCGTCTGACCTTTGCCGAAAAGGCTGTTGTGAAGATCGGAAACAAAAGCAATACGCATGGGTGACGACAGCTTGCTGTTCTTTATTTCGTAAGTTGTCGTCTGTAATCTCATATCACAGGCAACAAGACCTAAAGCGGTGATCGCTATTCCCGCAACGCCTGCAATACAGCCGATTTTTATTCTTTTCTTTGTCTTTTTAGTGAGCGTAATATCACCTCTTAATATCCGCCTGAGCCGTCAAGGCTGGGATCGTTCTCTATCCAGCTTTCAACATTGATGACCTTGTATTCGTTTGCCGTCTGACGTATGTACACGTCCTTGATACCTGCGTTGATGATAAGACGTTTGCACATTGAGCAAGGCTCTACATCGCCGCAGAGCGTACCGCCGGACGTCATTTCATGACAGGCAAGGAAAAGTGAAGAGCCTATCATATCCGTTCTTGCGGCGCTGATTATGCAGTTTGCCTCGGCATGAACCGAGCGGCAAAGCTCATAGCGCTGACCCTTGGGAACATTCAGCTTTTCACGGGTGCATATGCCGAGATCCGAGCAGTTTTTAAGTCCTCTGGGTGCACCGTTGTAGCCGGTAGCTATTATCTCATCGTTATGTACTATGATCGCGCCGAAGTTTCTGCGAAGGCAGGTACCTCTCTCACAGACCGTTTCGGCTATGTCAAGGTAGTAATTTATCTTATCTCGTCTTTCCATAGTTTAGCCTTTCTGAAAACAGGTTTTCTTATACCAGATTTAATATAACACAAATACAGCCCTTTTGTCAATTGGAAACAGCAGGTATAAATATGAAAAACCGCCGCGATTTTACGTCACGGCGGTAAACCTTAATCGTTTTTCTTTGTGTCGGGGAGCATATACTTTTCACTGAAAACAGTGAACTTTCTGCGGAACTCCTCGTTGTTTGTAGCCTTGAGGTCGCTGATGTAGCTGTGCGTATCAAAGCTGTTGTCGTGTATCTGTATCATACAGACTGCTATATTTGAGCAGTGATCCGCAACTCTCTCATAGTTCGTGATAAGGTCGGTAAGTACAAAGCCCATTTCAATGGTGCATTTGCCCTTACGCAGACGCTTGACGTGTCTGTTTCTTATCTCGGTGCGCAGATTATCGATAACCTCTTCAAGCGGCTCGACCGACTTTGCCTGTTCTATGTCGCCGTGCTCAAACGCCATGATTGCGGTGTCGAGTATTTCGTTTAAAGCGCCGTTGAAGATGTGTATCTCTTCGACTGCCTTTTTCGAGAACGAAAGACCCTTTGTGTGCATTTCCTTAGCACATTCGCATATATTTACCGCATGGTCGGAAATACGCTCAAAGTCGCTTATGCAGTGAAGAAGCATATTTACCGTCTGGCTGTCGCCTGTGGTAAGGTTCTTTGAACCGAGCTGCAACAGATAACTGCCGAGCTTGTCCTCGTAGACATCGACCTTTTCCTCGTTCTCGTTTACTATCTCGACATCACGGTCGTTGTACTTTGATATCAGCCCCATTGAGAGCTTTAACGTATCTCTTGCGCAGTCTGCCATTCTGACAGCGATCGATTTGCACTGTTCAAGCGCGACCGAGGGAGTGGCAAGGAAACGCGGGTCGAGTATCTGGAATTCGTCTGTAGGTCCGTTATCGTTTTTCTTATCGCGTACCGAGATATACGCAAGCTTTTCGAGCAGCTTCATAAAAGGTAACCAGATCACTGTTGCAAATATATTGAATACGCTGTGCAGAATTGCAATGCCTGCCTGGTTTGCAGACTCTGCAAAGAACTCAAACGGGAATATTGCATTTATCGCATAGAATAGTAGCATAAAGACTATCGTACCTATAAGGTTGAAGTAAAGGTGAACCAGCGCGGCACGCTTTGCATTCTTGTTTGCACCTATCGCGGAAAGCAATGCGGTAACGCAGGTGCCTATATTCTGTCCCATAATGATCGGGAGGGCTGTGCTGTAGGTAACCGCTCCTGTTGCACACATAGCCTGAAGTATACCAACCGATGCGGATGAGCTCTGGATAACGGCTGTAAGCACAGCTCCTGCTATAACACCGAGTACGGGGTTTGAGAACATTGTCAGGATATTCGTAAATTCGGGGACTTCAGCTAGCGGCTTAACAGCATCGCTCATTGTTTCCATGCCGAACATAAGTATTGCAAAACCCATAAGGATAGTACCGATATCCTTTTTCCTGTTGGATTTTGACATCATTATAAAGAATATGCCGATTATCGCAAGTACAGGTGTAAATGATGAAGGCTTGAGCAGCTGCATAAATATGCTGTCGCCCTGTATTCCTGTCAGCGAAAGCAACCACGAGGTCATTGTAGTACCTATATTAGCACCCATTATAACGCCGATAGCCTGTGACAGCTTCATTATACCTGAATTTACGAAACCGACAACCATTACTGTGGTCGCCGATGATGACTGGATTACTGCCGTGACTAAAGCACCGAGTGCGATGCTTTTTAATGGGTTGGAGGTCATTTTTTCGAGAATGCGCTCAAGGCGGCTGCCCGAAAGCTTTTCAAGTCCCTGTCCCATAGTGTTCATGCCGAACAGGAACATTGCAAGCCCTCCGACCATAGTCAGAATGCCGAGAATATCCATAGTTTTCCTTTCCAGATTTGTCTTTCTTATGTGTTTCTCTGCCGTCGGAAATGCGGCAAAGCTTTTCTTTTGTTCTTGACTTTACTGTAAATAAACGAAATTTTACATCGGCGTTACATCTTTGTGATACGGATAATACCGCCGCGTTACAGCTTCTTTACAAAAATTGCGCAGACTTACCCCCGTAAATAAGGCTTTCGTCTTATACGGGGTGTCCGATTTTATTTAACTACGGTCAAATTACCGCAAGCGTGAATACGACTGTTCCGAAAGTAAATTCTACCGGTATTGTGAGCGTGAACTTTGCTTTTATACTGTTTACAGCCGCTGCTGTAGTAGTTTCCTGAGGATTCAGACCTATCTCTTTACCTGTTGTTTCGGAAATATTAACGTTGTACAGACCGTTGCTGAGGTTCAAAAACTCGCTGACAGCGTCCTTTGCATAATCGCTGTCTGTTATCTCTTCCTCCGCAAAGCGGCTTGCAAAAGCCATGCCCGCCTTGCTGTCTGCGGTGATGGCTGATACTGCGTTGAAGTCGCCGCACAGCTCCTGAATAACGGCAATGTCGTTGTCGTCGGTCACTGCCGACTGCAAAGGAGTGAAGTCATCTCCGACAAAACGAATAAGATTTTTGAACAGAACATTTACATACTCCGAGCAATAGTCCTTGTACTTGCCTTCAATAGCATAGAAGGAAGAAATAACGCTTTCGGTCTTCTTGTTGTCTTCGTTGCTGAAATCCTTGTCTGAAAGACCGTTTTCGTTTTTATAATCGTTGAGTACCGTTTCAAATTCTTCGTTGGTAAGACAGCCCATATCAACGAGTGCCTGTCCGAGTAAAAGACAACCGGTCTTCTGGCTTGAAAGCAGCTCTTCTACCTGTGCTTCGGTGAGATATCCCATTTCTACGGCGATATCGCCTATTCTCTTATCAACGGTCGCCTGCTTCTTATGTACCTCATCGACCTGCTTTGCGGTCATATAGCCTGCGTTTATGGCAAGCACACCGAGCTTTACTCTTGTTGTATCCTTCTTTTCAAGGGCTACGCGGAGATTGGCGGGTGAAACGATCTTCTTGTTTAAAAGGAAGCTTCCGAAAAATTGTGTAAACATTGCTTATGCCTCCTTCTTGAAATAGTTGTCGAGGAGCTTATCAAGCTGTTCTTCGTCAACGGGCTTTTGTAAAAAGTCGTTTGCACCGAGCTTTATTGCCTCGGAGAGGTTTCCGACAGTGCCTACCGATGTAGCCATGATCACAACGGCATCGGGAGAATTTGTCTTGATGAGCTTCAATGCCTCGACACCTGAGAGCTCGGGCATAACGATATCCATAAATGTGATATCGGGTACAACGTCCGCGAACTTTTCGGCTGCCTGCGCACCGTCACCTGCTTCGAAGATCTGCGTGAAGCCGTATGCGGTAAGAAGCTTTTTCATCTTGTTCCTGACCATCATAGAGTCATCGCATACAAGTACTTTTGCTTTTGAAACATCTTTTTCCATAATTCTGTTCCTTCCTGACCTCTGAAATTTATATCATAATAATATTTACCCATTACTGAGTGCCGAACACAAACAGGTAGCTCAGTGCAAACCATTCTCTCACCCAGTAGACAGGGATAAGATACCACGGTGTTGCGGCGCTGACGCATTTAACGTCATATCCGAGACCTTCGGCTTGCAGTCTTGCCCGCCACTGGTGAAAGCCGTCGGTAACAACGGCGATCCTAAGCGGTTTGCCATTGTCTTCAAGTATCTGCTTTGAAAACAGCAGATTTTCATAAGTGCTTGATGATTTGTCCTCTTTTGTGATACGGCTTTGCGCTATGCCGTCATTCACAAGTACCTCATACATAGCCTCAGCTTCGCTGATATGCTCGTTATCGCCCTTACCGCCGGAAACGATACAATCGGCTTTTTCGTCTTCGGACAGATAGTTGTAAGCCGCATCGATGCGGCGGCTGAGCATAAGGCTCGGACCGTCACGTCTGACCTGACAGCCGAGCACGATGACCGTGCGCGAGCCGTCCTTTTCGGGAGCGTCGTTCATATTGGCAATCATAAATGCTGACAGTATAACGGCATAAGCCACAAGCGCGGCGTATATTATCAGCACTGTGCGAAAGATATATCTTACCGCCTTTTTGCCGTTATCAAACAGCTTCGGGGTGAATATACCCATCAGCAAGGTTACCGCACCGATAACAAACCCGAAATATGAGCCTGTGTTCAATGTTCCGCTGAAAAGCGGTATTATGAACATTATAAGCACGGCAATGCCGAGAAATGTCAGTGCATATGACAGTACCTTTACCGGTTTTGATGTGTTGCCGGACGTTCTTGCCATTTACTTGGAAAGGAGCTTCTTTACTCTCTGCATAGCCTCAACCGTGTTTTCATGAGTGCCGAATGCAGTAAGTCTGAACCAACCGTCGCCGTTCTTGCCGAAGCCTGCGCCGGGAGTACCGACAACCTCAGCATCGTTCAGGAGCTTGTCAAAGAATGTCCAGCTGTCCATTCCGTCGGGGCACTTGAACCAGATGTAAGGGCTGTTCTTGCCGCCTGTGTACTTGACACCAAGCTCGTCAAACGTTTCGCTCATGACCTTTGCGTTCTGCATATAGTAAGCTATGGTAGCTCTTGTCTGCTTGTAGCCCTCTTCTGTGAATACAGCCTCTGCGGCGCGCTGAACGGGGTAAGAAACACCGTTGAACTTACTGCCCTGTCTTCTGCACCATAACTGCATAAAGCTTATCTCCTCGCCTGTGGGAGTTTCAAGCATAAGCTCTTCGGGGATAACGGTGTAGCCGCATCTTGTACCTGTAAAGCCTGCTGTCTTTGAAAGCGAGCAGATCTCGATAGCGCATTTTCTTGCGTCTTCTATCTGGAAAATCGAGCGGGGGAGTGTTTCATCGGAGATGAAAGCTTCATAAGCCGCATCGAAGATAATTACGGATTTGTTCTTTATAGCATAGTCTACCCATACCTTGAGCTGTTCTTTTGTATAAACCGAGCCTGTGGGGTTGTTGGGTGAGCAAAGATAGATAAGACCTGGTTTCATTGACTCATCGGGCATAGCGGCAAAGCCGTTTTCTTCCGTGGAGTTTACATAGTGAACTTCTCTTCCGCCCATTACGTTTGAATCAACATATACGGGGTATGCGGGATCTGTAACGATTACGTCCTCGTTTTCGCTGAAGATATCGCCGATGTTGCCGCAGTCGCTCTTTGCGCCGTCGCTTATCAGCACTTCTTCAGGTGAAACTGTCACGCCGAAGCTCTTGTAGTAGCCTGCTACCGCTTCACGCAGGAAGTCGTAGCCCTTGCCGCTGTCCTCATAACCTCTGAATGTTTCCTTTACGCCCATCTCGTCTGCGGCTTTCTTCATAGCCTCAACTACAACGGGGGCTAAAGGCTGTGTAACGTCGCCTATACCCATCTTGATAATCTTGTTATCGGGGTGAGAAGCTGTATATTCTCTTACTCTCTTGCCTATTTCAATAAAAAGATAGCTTTTCTTAAGATTTAAAAAGCCCGGATTCATCTTTGCCATTTTTTTCTGAGTTCCTTTCTTTCTGTTATCACCGTGTCATGATATCGACACAGATATACACAATACCATTATATCCGCTACAGCGTCAAAAGTCAAGGAATAACGGCACTTAAAACTAGCCAAATAATAAGGGCGTTTTACGGTAATTTTACTCAAAAAGCAGGAAATGCGGGCAGAAAGTACACTTATTTAAGATAATTTCGGGAATATGTCTTGAAATCCGTGGGGAAATAGTGTATAATTTTGAATGTGTAGCGCTCCCGAAAAGTTAATATTGCGTTAAACGGAGCACGTTAAAATTTCAGCATAAAAACGGCGCAAAGCCGTATAAATACCCGGAAGGAAAAGAAAAGATGTTACATATAGGACTTGACGTAGGTTCAACGACCGTTAAAATTGCGGTACTGGACGATGAGAATAATGCCGTATACAAGAATTACCAAAGACATTATTCTGATATAAAAAAGACGATCGCCGAGGTGCTCGGAGGCTGTCTTGAAACACTGAAGGACGAAAAGGTCACCGTTGCGGTAACGGGCTCGGGCGGTATCTCGGTATCGCACTGGCTCGGCATACCGTTCGTGCAGGAGGTCTCCGCAGGAACAACGGCAATACAGACCTTTATCCCTCAGACAGACGTAGCTATTGAGCTTGGCGGCGAGGACGCAAAGATCACATATCTTACAGGCGGCATCGAACAGCGTATGAACGGCTCATGTGCAGGCGGTACTGGCGCGTTCATTGACCAGATGGCTTCGCTTCTCAACACCGATATCACAGGTATCAACGAGCTTGCAAAGGACTACACGACTATATATCCTATTGCGTCACGCTGCGGCGTTTTCGCAAAGTCTGATATCCAGCCTCTTTTAAATGACGGCGCAAAGAAGAGCGACGTTGCCGCATCAATATTCCAGTCTGTCGTAAATCAGACGATAAGCGGACTTGCCTGCGGTAAGCCGATAAGAGGACACGTTGCTTTCCTCGGCGGACCTCTTCACTACCTTTCCGAGCTCAGAAAGCGTTTTATCGAAACCTTACAGCTTGATGATGAGCATATCGTATTCCCGCCCGATGCAAACCTCTTTGTTGCTATGGGTGCATCACTAGCGGAAAACCGCGAGGAGCTCTCGGTGGACAAGCTGAAAGAGGACTTAAAGGCACTTGCAACAGTAGAAGTACACGAGGTCGAAAGACTGGCTCCCTTATTCAAGGACGAGCAGGAGCTTAAGGAATTCTATGACAGACACGCCAAGGCAGTTATTCCCGTAAAGGAGCTGTCGGAGGCTGAAGGACCTTGCTATCTCGGTATAGATGCAGGCTCTACAACAACAAAGGCAACCCTTATCGATAAAGACGGCGTTATACTCTATTCGCATTACGGAAACAATATGGGCGACCCGCTGAAATCCGTAATAGAGATAGTAAAGGACGTATATTCAAAAATGCCCGAAAAGGCATATATAGCAAAGTCGACCGCTACCGGCTACGGTGAGCACCTTATCAAGGCGGCACTGGGTGTTGATTTCGGCGAGATCGAAACGATGGCGCACTACAAAGCCGCAGAGAAGATACTCCCCGGCGTTGAATTTATCCTTGACATAGGCGGTCAGGATATGAAATGTATGCGTGTAAAGAACGGCGAGATCGAGAGTATATTGCTTAACGAAGCCTGTTCATCGGGTTGCGGCTCGTTCATACAGAACTTTGCAAATGCACTCGGTATGCAGCCTGAGGAATTTGCGCAGATAGGACTTTCTGCAAAGAGCCCTGTTGATCTCGGTTCGCGTTGTACGGTATTTATGAACAGCCGTGTAAAACAGGCGCAGAAAGAAGGCGCAAGCGTTGCGGATATTTCAGCCGGTCTTTCCTATTCTGTAGTAAAGAACGCTCTGTTCAAGGTTATCAAGATACGCGACCCCAAGCAGATGGGTGAAAAGATAATAGTGCAGGGCGGTACGTTCCTCAATAACTCGGTACTGCGCGCATTCGAGCTTACCTGCGGGCGTGAGGTTGTACGTCCCGACAAGGCGGGACTTATGGGTGCATACGGAAGTGCGCTTGTCGCTCTGTCGCGTGACGACGGCAAGGGCAGTACGTTAGCACCGCTTGAAAAGCTTGAAAACTTCACCATACAGAAGACCACCGCACGTTGCGGCAGATGCTCAAATAACTGCCTGCTTACTATCAGTAAGTTTGCGGACGGCACAAGATACATAACAAACAACCGTTGCGAGCGCGGCGCAGGACTCGGTAAAAAGAGCAAGGAGCTTTTACCGAACCTGTTTGATTACAAGTACAATAGATTGTTCGACTATGAGCCGCTTGACCCCGAAACAGCACCGAGAGGTGTTGTCGGAATCCCGCGTGTACTCGGACTTTACGAGAACTATCCGTTCTGGTTCACGCTGTTTACAAAGCTTGGCTACAGCGTAAAGCTGTCACCTAAATCAAGCCGTGAGATATACGACAGAGGTATCGAAACAATGCCATCTGAGTCGGTATGTTATCCCGCAAAGCTCTCTCACGGACATATAATGTCACTGCTTGACGAGGGCGTGAAGTTCATATTCTACCCTGCACTGCCGTATGAAATGGATAACGGCGGCGGTGGAGATAACCACTATAACTGCCCCGTTGTTGCGACCTACAGCGAGGTTATCAAGAACTCTGTACCCGAACTGCGCGCAGATGATGTAACGTTTATGAACCCGTTTTTACCTATATATGACGAGGACAGAATGCTCGAACGTCTTATAGAGGAGTTTATGCCGCTCGGCATAGGCGGTGCGGAAATAGGCGTTGCGCTCAAAGCCGCTTACGAAGAGGACAGACGCTTCAAGGACGATATCCGTTCAAAGGGTGAAGAAGTGCTCAAGATGCTTAAAGATAAGGGCAAGAAGGGTATAGTTCTTGCAGGCAGACCCTATCATGTAGACCCTGAAATAAACCATGGTATACCTGAGATGATAAACGGTTACGGCTTTGCGGTGCTTACAGAGGACAGTGTAGCGCATCTGGGCACTGTAGTACGTCCTATCCGTGTTGTAGACCAGTGGATGTACCACACAAGACTGTATGCGGCGGCTACACTTGTAGGTCAGACACCCGAGCTTGAGCTTGTACAGCTCAACTCATTCGGTTGCGGTCTTGACGCTATCACAACAGATGAGGTACAGGAAATTCTCCAGGGCTACGGCAGAATGTACACCGTACTTAAAATAGACGAGGTAAACAACCTCGGCGCGGCAAGAATAAGACTGCGTTCGCTGATCTCCGTTATGGAAGAGCGCGAAAGAAACGGCATAAAGCCCGTACCGAAGTACAAGGGCTATATCCGTCAGCCGCTGTTCACAAAGGAAATGAAGAAGGACTATACAATTATAGCTCCGCAGATGGCACCGTATCACTTTGAACTGCTTGAACAGGCGTTCCGCTATTCGGGATACAATGTTGAGATACAGAAGAACTATTCAAAGGAAGTAGTTGACGAGGGACTGAAGTACGTCAACAATGACGCGTGCTATCCCGCTATCATCACTATAGGTCAGCTCCTTTACGCGTTAAATCACGGCAAGTACGACAAGGACAAGGTAGCTGTGCTGATCACTCAGACGGGCGGTGCGTGCCGTGCTACAAACTATGTCGGTATGCTGAAAAAGGCGCTCAAGGACGCAGGTCTTGACAACGTTCCGCTGATATCTCTGAACGTTGTCGGAATGGAGAAAAACCCCGGATTTTCACTTACGCTTCCGCTCGTTTACCGCGCGTTCATATCGGTAATTTACGGCGATCTTCTCAGCCGCTGTGTTTATCGTGTACGTCCTTACGAGGCCGAAAAGGGCGCTACCAACAAGCTGTACGAAAAGTGGAACGAAAAGCTGAAGGGCGAGATAAAGAGCCTGTCGCTTGCACGCTTCAACAAGAATGTAAAGGCTATCGTAGCCGACTTTGACGCTATCCCGACGCTTGACATTGAAAAGCCGAGAGTTGGTATTGTCGGCGAGATACTCGTAAAATATCACCCCGCCGCAAACAACAA
>DJPL01000004.1:119979-127567 GCA_002437415.1 Ruminococcaceae bacterium UBA6413
TTTATCTACTTTATCTGCGACCACGCAAATTCACGTCACGAGCTGCTTACGGTTTCGGGTGCAAGATATAAGCTGAGCAATATGGCTATAAAGCTTATCGAGTTTATGCAGAAGTCGTACAAGGGCGCTATTGAGGGTACAAAGTTCGGCTCATTTATGAAGATAAGCGATATGAGAAAGCTTGTCAAGGGCGTTGTATCGACAGGTAACATAGCAGGTGAGGGCTGGTTCTTATCTGCCGAGATGATAGAGCTTATCCACAGCGGCGTAAACAATATAATCTGTATGCAACCGTTTGCCTGCCTGCCTAACCACGTTACAGGCAAGGGCATTATCGGAGAGTTGCGCAGACAGAACCCCGAGTCAAATATCATAGCCGTTGACTATGACCCCGGTGCATCTGAGGTAAACCAGGTCAACCGTATCAAGCTTATGCTGACCCAGGCGTTCAGACAGATGCGTGAGAAGAAGCTCCCGACAGAGGAAAGCATAGTTGCTCCCGAGGCTAAGGTAAAAATCAACGATAAATATTCCGCGCTTGATGTTTAAGTGCAGTTAATAACCTTGTGTTATTCTGTGAATGTAACATAAACCCGACAAAGGAAAGGTAAAATTATGGCAGAAATGAAATTCAGCACAGGTTCAGGCACATCTGACAGCAACGGATTTAACGGCAAGAAGGCAGGCAAGATAGCGGTAATAGCTGTCATAGCCGTAGCTCTTATAATCGTTATATTCAACTGCTTCTCGATAGTAAACGAAGGCTTTATCGGTGTCAAGTACACATTCGGAAAGATAACTCAGGATAATCTCGCGCCGGGTCTTAACTTCTGCATTCCTTTTATAGAAGAGATAAGACAGGTCGACACAAGAGAACAGGTATATTCCGTAACCGATGACGCTTATACAAGCGATACTCAGACGGTGCAGTCGTTACAGCTCAAGCTCAACTACAGATATGACAGCGCAAAGCTGTCCGACATTATAAGAAATGTCGGTATCGACAATGTTGAGTCGAAGCTACTCGTTCAGAACGTTGCGAAGATATCAAAGAACGAGATAGGTAAGGTAAAGGCAGAAGAGCTTGTACAGTCAAGAGCGGACGTTCAGCAGACTATACAGGAGGAGCTTACGAGTACGCTTGCTCCGAGCGGTATTATCGTTGTTTCTTTTGCGATAGAAAACCTTGCGTTTGACGAAGCGTTTGAAACATCTATCCAGGCTAAGGTCATAGCCGCACAGGACGCTCTCAAGATGGAAAACAAGACAAAGGAAAAAGAGGAAGAGGCAAAGCAGGTGGTCATCGCCGCTCAGGCTAAGGCAGACAGTACAAAGCTTGAAGCCGACGCTCAGGCTTATGCTATCCAGGCTGTACAGAAACAGCTTGAAACAAGCCCCAACTACATTGATTATATGAAGATAAATAACTGGAACGGTCAGTTACCTCAGATAATCGGTGACGGTGTAAATCCTTTCGTAAATCTTGACAGCAGTGCAAACAGCACGGAAAGCAATACCGACAAGAGCGACAGTACATCAAAAAGTAACTGACGGTTTTACAAAGGCAGAATAAAGAATTTTGAAATATGCCCGTAGGGCACACCTCAATTTTTCATTATTCATTCTTCATTTTTCATTTAAAATCAGGGGAGGGGAAACCCTCCCCGTTCTTGCCGTTTAAGCGGCAAATAAGATCAAGGGGTAATTATGGACTATTTAACACTCAAAAAGCAGGTGCTGAACAAGTATTTCAGCCGTACAAACGATATGCAGAAAAAGGCGGTGTTCCGTATAAACGGAGCAGTGCTTATTGTTGCGGGTGCGGGAAGCGGTAAGACAACCGTGCTTTGTAACCGTATAGCAAATATGCTCCTTTTCGGCAACGCATATAACAGCGACACGGTAAGAGAGCTGTCGGACGAAGATACAGCCTTTGCACAGAGCTTTCTGGCGGGCGAAATAAACAACTTTGACGCGGCTGAACGTCTGTCGGAAATTTTCGGCGAGGACAGGATAAATCCGTGGAATATACTTGCCGTGACCTTTACCAACAAGGCGGCGGCAGAGCTTAAGGAGCGTCTTGAAAATATGGGCGCAGACGTTGACGGCATATGGGCGGCGACATTCCACAGTGCCTGCGTGAGAATACTGCGTCAGGACATAGAAGAGCTCGGTATGGGCTATAACTCGAAATTCACGATATATGACACGGACGACCAGCTTAAAGTCATCAAGACGGTAATGAAGGAGCGCAATATATCCGATAAGGCTGTGACACCGAAGTCGATACAGAATATAATATCGCGCTCAAAGGACAAGCTGATAACACCCGATAAGTTCAGCACAAAGGGCAGAAACGGAAATGACGATTATCAGCTGTCGACCGCAAAGACTATCTATACCGATTATCAGGCAAGGCTTGCGGCGGCGAATGCGCTTGACTTTGACGATATAATAATGCTGACTGTAAGACTGTTTGCGCAGTGCCCTGATGTGCTTTCACACTGGCAGAACAGGTTTAAATACATAATGGTGGACGAGTATCAGGATACCAATGCGGCGCAGTACAAGCTTGTGTCACTGCTTGCGGAGGGCAGCGGAAATCTGTGCGTTGTGGGTGATGAGGATCAGAGTATCTACCGTTTCAGAGGTGCCACCATCGAGAATATCCTCTCGTTTGAAGAGGAGTTCGGAGCTGAGGTCATAAAGCTGGAGCAGAACTACCGCTCGACCGCAACCATACTCAAAGCGGCAAATGCGGTCATTGCAAACAACACTCAGCACAAGGACAAGAACCTGTGGTCAGATCTCGGCGACGGCGATAAGATAAGAATGGATCGTTTCTCGACCGAACAGGAAGAGGCTATGTTTATAACGGAGCGTATCCTTGACGGCGTAAAGCAGGGCAAGAAGTACGCCGACCACGTTATCCTGTACCGCAACAACGCCCAGTCGAGAACAGTCGAAACCACGCTTGCAAAGAGCGGCATTCCGTATAAGATAATCGGCGGCGTGCGCTTCTATGAGCGTAAGGAAATCAAAGATATGATCGCGTATCTGTGCGTTCTCAATAATAACTATGACGAGGTTCGTTTCGGAAGAATTGTAAACGAGCCTGTAAGAGGAATAGGCGCGGCGACGCTTGACGAGCTTAACCGTATAGTATCGGGTATGGGTATATCCTATGTGCAGGCAATGTGCGAAAGTGACAGCCTGCCGTCACTGTCAAGAAAGGCAAAGGTGCTTGTTCCGCTCGGTGAGGCGTTCTACGAGCTGTCACAGCACACCGATGATATTTCGGACGGAAGCCTGATTGACGATATACTTGACCGTTTCGGCTACAGAGAGGCTATGCAAAGACAAGGTCTTGAGGGTGAAGTCCGCCTTGAAAATATCAACGAATTAAAATCGAATATGATAACCTTTGCAAAGGAAAACGAAGGTGCGGGATTATCGGAGTTTCTTGAGCAGGTAGCGCTTGTTTCCGATATGGACAGCTACGAGGCCGACGATGACAAGACGGTTCTTATGACAATGCACTCGGCAAAGGGTCTGGAGTTTGATACCGTATTTGTAGTAGGTGCGGAGGAAAACATCTTCCCGGGATACCGTGCACAGTTTGACCCTATGGAAATAGAGGAGGAGAGAAGACTTGCCTATGTTGCTATAACCAGGGCAAAGCGCCATCTTTACTTTACCTGTGCAAAACAGCGTATGCTGTACGGTCAGACGATGAGAAACAAGGTTTCGCGCTTTGTGGTCGAGATACCGTCGCAGTATATGGCGTATGACGACCATACCGCTATAACCGCTTCTGCGGCGGCAAGAAGCGCAGAGCAGATGAAGCCGCACATCGGTTATCTTCAGCAGCAACAGCAGTCCTACCGTACAAAACAGCGTGAGATAGAAAAACGCACCGAGAATGTAAGCTATGCGCCGGGTGAGCGTGTTCATCACGGAGTATTCGGTGACGGTACGATACTTTCGGCAAAGGCCATGGGCGGCGACTGGCTGTTAGAGATAGCGTTTGACGAAAAGGGAACTAAAAAGGTAGCCGCAAAGTTTGCCAAGATGACTAAGATATGACGAAGATATAAGGAGTACCTATGGAGATAAAGGCAGTAATATTCGATATGGACGGGCTTATGCTCGATACCGAGAAGCTTCTTGTGAAATACTGGTGTGAAGCGGCAAACAAGCTCGGCTTCCCTATGGAGCGTAAGCACGCACTTGCGCTGAGATCATTTTCAAGAAAGTTCGCAATACCGAAGCTCAAGGAATGGTTCGGCGAGGACTGCGACTATATGGCTATACACGACCTGCGTGTAAAGCTGATGAAAGAATACACGGACGTACACGGCATAGAGAAAAAGCAGGGACTTGACACTTTGCTTGACTATCTGACAACGCACGGCTACAGGACTGCGGTCGCTACCGCTACCAATATTGGGCGCGCGGAGGAGTATCTTAAGAAGATAGGCGTGTATGACAAGTTTGAAACGATAATCTGCGGCAATATGCTTGAAAACGGCAAGCCGTGCCCCGATATCTACCTTTACGCCTGCGAAAGGCTCGGGCTTGAGCCCTCCCGGTGTATGGCGCTGGAAGACAGCCCTAACGGCGTGAAGTCTGCAAGCAGTGCAGGTTGTGTCACTGTAATGGTACCCGACCTTACTCAGCCCGAGGAGGAACAGCTTAATGCTGTGTATGCGGTTGCACCGTCGCTTGATAAGGTGATTGATGTGCTTGAAAGGGCTAAGGGAGAATAAGCAGGGATAACAGAATATAAAGGGGTTGTGACACAACCCGAAAAAGAAAAAGTGAGTCGAAGCGGAAAAAATAGTGCGCACGGCTCACTTTTTATGCATAGTTCACTTCTATTATACCGTTTTTGTATTTAACATTGATAGTAGGCTACCGATAGTTCTGTTTGTAGGACAGCACTTCTCGGGTTCGCTATTCTGTGCGATAACGTTGCTGCTATGAACGAGGGAAAGCACCAAAGGGACTAGGGAGAGGGACTTGGCAGCCCCTATCCCTATCCCTTAGGTTCTCTCCCTCGTGCTCCCTCTTTCCTTACTCACACCCCTACCCCGCTAGGGTGTTGGCTAAACTCGTGTAACCTCCCGAATATCGCATATCCTGTCGTTGCAGGAACGCTTAACGCTACACGTCCGCAGTTTTAGTACAAATATCTTAGGTTAGTAGCGTTTTTTGAAAGGTTAATGTTAGCGCAGTTGCACAGATACACTCACGAAATTATTAACACCTTATTGGCACGGAAACTGTTTTCAGCGATGCTAGCACAATATTTATCACTTTGATATTTTTACAATATGTTGCATTGCAATTTTAATGAAATTTTGAAAAGCAAAGGAATTGCGTCACAACCCCTTTTATGTTTATCGGTAAATATTTCACGTCAGCATACTTCCGGGCAATGACACAACGGCTTTTGACTTAGGCACGGCTAAACCCGACATCAGCACGGCGTTCTTTATCATTCCGTCACCGAAGCGGTTTCTTATATCGAGTATACAGCGGTCAGCCTTTTCCATCTTGTCGAGCCTTGCGGTATCGGTAAACAGATCGCTCTGACATACCGTTCCGCTGTCGACAAGCGAAAAGGCAGTCACGGTAAGCGATCGCACGGGATTTACCCAGTCGTAGTTTTCGCAGAACAGCCTGTATGCGGTATCGGCGATTATCATAGGAGATCGTGTTGCTATCGGCAGATCGGTCTGCCAGTCGGTGTTTTTAAGCTTGCTCGATCTTGCATTGACCGATATCTTCAATGCATACTTTTTCTGCGAGGTAAGTCTTCTGCCTATATCCTGCGCAAGCTCAAGAAGTATCGGCTTTGCCTCTTCACAGCGCGTTATATCCGTTGTGGTGGTGACACCGTGACCTACACTTTTTGCAGGCATTGAAAAGTCGGCGGGGTGAACGGGTGAATTGTCGTTTCCGTTCGCATAGCACCACAGCATATAGCCATTTTTGCCGAGCAGTTTAATTATCCAGTCGGGGTTGCACCGCGCAAGATCGCCCAGTGTGAAAACGCCGTAGCCGTTTAGCTTTGATGTGGTGGCTCTGCCCGCACCTATCATATCGCTGAGCGGTAAGCCCCATATCTTCTCACGGAATGATTCATGAGGTATTACTGTCACCGCATCGGGCTTTTTAAGATCACTGCCGAGCTTAGCAAACACCTTGTTGAACGATACCCCGACCGATATCGTAAGTCCGAGTTCTTCTTTTACGGTACGGCGGATCTCATCGGCTACCTTTTCGGGAGGTCCGAACAATCTCCTCGTGCCGCTTATATCAAGCCAGCACTCGTCCATACCGAACGGCTCGATAAGATCGGTATAGCGCTCGTATATCTTATGTGCAAGCTTGCTGTATTTTGAATATTCCTCAAAGTGCGGCGGCACTATGATAAGCCCGGCACATTTTGATTTTGCAGAGGCTACTGTTTCGGCTGTCTTTACGCCCTTTGCCTTTGCAAGCTCGTTTTTGGCAAGGACTATGCCGTGCCGCTCTTCCACCGAGCCGCACACCGCGACAGGATAACCTTTAAGCTCGGTGTGCAGCTTGCACTCTACCGATGCGAAAAAGTTGTTCATATCGCAGTGGAGAATATCACGAAACATATCATCACTCCTCATTATCATCTTGACAAGATACGCAATTTGTGGTATCATAAACACGCAGTTAAACTTCCAATTAAGATTATACGCAGATTTTTTGCGTTTGTCAAGATAAAACGCAAAATATTTACGCGAATTTTATGCTTACGGAGGAAAATTTATGATCGAGCGTTATGATGTCAATGAAGAATGGGCGCACAGCGGTATTATAAAAGCGGGCGATCTCTGCTTTCTTAATTACTGTGTCGGAAATATCGGAGGCAGTATCGAACAGCAGATAAACGGTGCATTTGACGAAATGGAAAAGCGTCTTGCGCTTGTCGGCCTTACGCTTGAAAATGTAGTCCATATGGATTGCCTTTTCAGGGATATATGGGATATCCCTGTTATGGAAAAGGTTATAAAAGAACGCTTTAACGGCAAATATCCCGTTCGTAAATCAATACAGACCGAATTTGCGCATATCAGCGGAGAAAACGGTCTTAAATTTCAGGCAGACGCTATAGCTTACTGTAAATAAGGAGAATATTATGAAATTCTGTGATAAAGTTAAAAAGGAAAGACGTGCAAAGGGCCTTACACAACAACAGCTTGCCGATATGCTCGGTGTTTCACTGAGAACTATAACAAACTATGAAAAAGGCGACAGCTATCCCAAACAGCGTGAAATATACGGAAAAATGGCTGAGATACTCGGAGTGGATATCAATTATCTGCTCACAGAAAACGAAGAGTTTTACATAAACGCGGGTGAAAGGTACGGCACGGGCGGTGCCGCACAGGCAAAGGCGCTTATGCAGGAAGTGACAGGACTGTTTGCCGGCGGTGAGCTTGACCCCGATGATATGGACGAGATGATGAAGGCTATACAGGACGCTTACTGGATAGCAAAAGAAAAGAACAGAAAATACGCCGCAAAGCGATAAGGAGCGGTTATG
>DJPL01000004.1:127737-128641 GCA_002437415.1 Ruminococcaceae bacterium UBA6413
GACCTTTGCGACAGTATGAAAAAGCTGGTGCTTCTCCACGAGATAGGTCACGACCGGCTTCACAGGGATAAGGCGAACGACTGCGGCGGATTTTGCGAGTATGATATATTCGATATGCAGGATCGCGCTATGGAGTATGAGGCTAATCTGTTTGCGGCTGAGTTTCTGATATCCGATGAGGAGCTGTACGAGTGTATAAGTCGCGGATATGATATCGATATGGCGGCAACGTCGCTCGGTACGGACAGAAATATAGTTGCGCTTAAGGTCGATATTTTAAGACAGCGCGGAGCAAAGCTCCGTTCTCAGTCGCATGATAATAAATTTCTGGCAGGCGACTGATCTACGAGGTTATGATGAATAAATTATTAACACGTTTCAAGGCAAGCGAGCACGGCAGTGAATACCTTATGCGTTTTATTTCCGCGTGGCTTTGTTCGCTCATATTTATATTGCCTTTCAGACCGATAATAGTCAGCAAGGTATTTAACAAAGAATACGCAGGCGAAGTTTCGTATTTGACGCTTATCATATATTTTGCCGTATTCTACGGCTTATTTACCGGACTGCGTTTTATCCCTCGGCTTAAAAAGCTGAAAACCGACAGCGCCGCTCTTCTTATATCAGTAATATTGTTCTCAGTCGCGTACGCTGTCAGAATGTTCAACGAAAAAGGCAAAAATGTTGACTTTTTCCTCGGAGTTGTCCTGTTTATAGCCCTGGCTGTGTGGTATACTGTAGGAAAGTACAGAATAAGCCTGCCGAAAATTATGAAGAAGTATTGGATAGCGGCTGTTGTGCTGTCCGCCGTCTTTATGCTTACGTTTACCGCAGGTGCAATGGCAATGCGGTATTATAGGCTCAGTACTCCCGCTTTTGACTTTGGCATATTCACGCAGATGTT
>DJPL01000036.1:0-20582 GCA_002437415.1 Ruminococcaceae bacterium UBA6413
CCCAACTATTGACAAAGAGCCTTGATAAAAATAGAGCAAATTCTCTATCCCTATAAGAACGCTTTGTGGGCTTTGCGTCCTTGCAAAGCCCTTTGGCATACACACCCGGCATCCGTGCCGGGCTATTTTGCTGGGGCTGCCGCCCCTAGTCCCTGCCGGGGGCTTCGCCCCAAAGCAAGGATGCTTTGGTTGCTTGCCAAAAGTTTTGCACGATGCAAAACCAACAGAGCAAGCAATAAGCGACACCCCATTTTAGATGTCAAAGAGGTTTATCGACAATCTGAACGGTGCGCCGAAAATACGGTGCACCGCTTGATACTATTTTCAACTATTCTCAATATTTCCTTACGCTCTGTACTGCCATCATTACCAGTGCCGCCACGGTGTTATAAAGAGTTATGACACTCGGTGTCAGCAGTGACATTTGCCTTAACAGCACCATTATAAGCACGAGCAGAAGTCCGAGTGCAGACGCGCCGAGCATAATCGCCTTTGATACCGAGAAGTCGCGTACAAGGCTCTTAGCCGCCATAACGCCTCTTGCGAACGATGTGAACGTACCGCAACAGGAGAGCGCGCCGCTTCCGCGTGAGGTGTACTTTGTGCTTTCGCTGTATTTGTCATGTGCTTCATGAGGAAGTACCTTGATAAGCGAAGCGTCAAGCTCAAACAGATCCGCGAGGTTCTCTACCGTTACGAGTGAGTCTGTAGTATGTACAAGCACCGTTATTCCCCTTGACTGTAGCTCGCTGAGAGCAGTACGGATCTCGGGGTTGGCTGTCATTCCGACAACAAACATTGCTACTATTTCGCCGCTTACCGCAAGGTAAACAGGTTCAAGTCCCTCGGGGCAATACTTGCGTTCATTCTTCTTATTTGGCAGATCTATGTTGTGCGTTTCCATAAGCGCTCTGCCGCCGAGCATAACACGCTTTGTGCCTATCCAGCCGGTAACGCCGCAGTTGTCTTCATAAATACAGTTGTCGACCTTCTTTAAAAGGTCCTTGTTGCCGAGCGTCATATCGTAGAACGGATACGAGAGTATCCCGTCCGTATGTATCGCAAGGCTTGCCGCCATAAGTATCGCTTCATCAACGCTTGTCTTTACAACGGAGTTTTTCTTCTGCCAACGTTTGAGCTTCTTTACCTGTACGCTTCCTGCGGGGAAGAGTGCTTTTGCATCGACCATAACCGTGTTTACGTCCGAGAACTCGACTGCCGCATCATATCCGAGGAGAGCGGCGTTGCATTCGCTCAGCTTCTTTGAAGCACGCGCAAGCGGTCTGTTTACTACAAGCAGAAGTGAGAAGGGTGCTACTACCGATACGGTTGCCACCGCCGCAGAAATCGCCCAGTATATCGGGTTTTCTGCGCCCGTTGTCGCAAATTCGCTGCCGAACGGATTTAAAAACGCGAGTATTCCCGCTACAAGTCCTGCCGCTACGGAAGCCACAATGAGCTTTACGGACATTCTGTCCGCTTCATCATCGCAGTAGCTGGATTTAAGAAAGTCTGTCAGGAATTCCGTCTTGCGCATTGCCGCGATCACAGGAAGACGGTCGCCAACCGCTCTTGTCAGCGCGGAAACGCGTTCTTCGCCGTCAATTACCTCAGCGTAATATTTCTGACTGTCGCCCGATACAAACTTGAAGTTCCGCTTTGCGCGGGATATCATATATATCTTTCCTATCGTGTTGAACATAAGTCCGACAAGCGCTGTTGAAAGATATATAAACGAATGACCGAGCTTGAAGGTCTGCACATCGACAAGTGCGATAACTCCGCCGACGAGCGCAAGTGCCGATGTAAGCGCGCATACGGAGTCGCAGTCCGCTTTTCCTGTAAACAGCTTTACAGCGCCGTTGCTGATAGCGGTTGAGCATATCGCAAAGCCGAGCACGCCGAGTACCAGATAGACATATATAAGCGAGTTTACATCACCCGTTGTGCCGTTTATGAAGTTGAAGCCTGCGCCCAGTCCGAGCTTAGCGAACAGGTTGAAGTCGTTTAAAGCACTGATTATAACGCCGATAGCCGTAATAACAGTCAGCAGTCCGAGCCTTATTTTAAGCCCCTTGTGGCTTGCGCACAGGTCAGCCCATATCTGCCCGGTGCTGTCGTAGTCCTCAAATTCTTCTTCCTGCTCCGGCTCTTCCTCCTGCTCGGGCATATCGTCTTCAAGCACAAAGTCCTTTAGCTTGTGCTTGTTTGCCGCCGCAAGCTCAGCCTGCTTTTCTTCTTCGACCGCAGGATTTTCAACAGGGAGAGTGCCTGTGGCTTCTATTATCTGCTTCTGATAGTCTATATTCAGCGGGTGGGGAAGTGTCTGTCTGTCACCGTTTATTGTATTCAGCGTTATTGTACGGTGAGCCTTGACGTTTTCTTTTCTCTGCTGAGCAAGGCTCTTGTTGAGCTTTTCGATAAGGTTGTCGGTGGTTTTCTTGCCGCGGTATTCCTTTACCGCTTCTTCGCCGTTGCCCTCATCATCGTCTGCGCTCTCATCTGCGATTTTTACATCTGAGGTTTCGCTTAACCTTTCGGCAATGGCGGTTTTCTGCGGTGCTATCGCTTTGAGGTCATCGCCTGCTATGCCCTGAGTATTTCCGGCGTACATATTGCTCAGCTCGGCTACCGACACAAGCTCCTTTTCCTTGACCTGCTCGTTTACTCTTTCCTTTACCTCAAGCGGGTTTACAAGCGCCAGCATATCGTCGGGGTTTGTGTTTTCGCGTTCCTTTTCGAGCATCATTCTGCGCTTTTCTTCATCGCTTACGATGTCTTTTTTTATCTCGTGTACAGGCTCTGTCGGCTTTACGGGCTTTGCGGGAGCGGGTTTTTCGGCTTCTGCCGCCGCTTTTGCGTTAGCTGTGCGCTCATCGATATCAATCTCACTGCTCTCATCGGATACAACAAAGTTATCCGTTTCGCTCAGCACCTTGTCAACATCGCTCTTTTCGCCTGTTATTTCATCAATATCGACATCGGTCGCAGAAGCGGTTTCATAATCGGTATCGCGTGCTTCCGACTCATTTATATATTCTGCGTCGACCTCTTCGGTGTCGCCGTCCTTTTCGCGGATATATACTCCGTCATCATTGCCGTCAAGCCCCTCGATTATCGCTGTAGCGCTTATATCGTGGTGTCTTACCGGTATATCATCGGTATCCCTGTCGGCCGAACTGCCGCCGACAGTTGAAGAACCGCTTTTTTTCGCGTCAAGCTCCGCTAAAATATCGTCAATTGAATAATCAGCCATATCAAGCGTCCTTTCTTATATTTATTTGCAGGATTATCTGTGTTTTACGACCTCATACATCAGTATGCCTGCGCATACGGACGCGTTGAGTGAATTTACCTTTCCGAACATCGGCAAGGATAATACAACATCGCAGTTTTCTCTTACAAGCTTGCCGAGCCCAAAGCCCTCACTGCCTATTACAAGAGCAACCGCTCCCGAAAGATCTGCCTTATCTATCGGCGTTCCGTCCGCCTCCGCACCGTACACCCATACGCCGTGCATTTTAAGTGTCTTTATAGTATCTACAAGGTTTGATACCCTTGCTATCTTTACCCATGCGGCAGCACCTGCAGAGGTCTTGAACACGGTCGGATTTACCGTTGCACTGCGCCTTTTCGGAATGATCACACCGTCAGCGCCCGAAGCCTCTGCGGTACGGATTATCGCACCGAGATTATGCGGATCCTGTATCTCATCACATATTATGATGAACGGCGGCTTACCCTTGCTTTCGGCATTTGCGAGTATATCCTCAACCGTGCAGTATGTCACAGCGGATAAAGCCGCCGCAACGCCGCCGTGCTTATCGCCGCACATAGCCCTCAGCTTGTCTTCGCCGACATCCTTTATAACTATGCCCTGCTTTTTCGCAAGAGCTATTATTTTGTTCATACCCTGTGAATTTTTCAGCAGATAGACCGTGTCTATCGACCTTTCGGCTCTGAGTGCCTCAGTCACAGCGTTTTTACCGTATATAATTTCCTCGTTAGAAGCTGTTTCCATTATCTTACCTCTCGTATCTGCATACAGATATGCAGATTAAGTATACCATAAAACGCCCGCCATTGCAAGTAAAATAAGGCACAGCCGCTATCTTTCACAATTTTTTCACTTATGCGGGTGATTTCGTGATTGCGGCACTGCCGCTTGTTATGTTTGCTGTCATCGCCGAGCTTTGTCTTTTTCTTAACGCAAAAAACAGGCATCGGTTTTCACACCGATGCCCGATTATAACTGTTGATTTTTCTGAAAGCCGTTACTTGGCTAAAGTCTTTCCGCTGACACTTGCGTATCCGCCGTAAAGCGCTGTGCTTCCGCTCGTATAGTAAGCCTTGGCTCTGAACTTATACGTTGTGTTCTTGGTAAGTCCGGATTTTCTGAATGTGGTAGTGCTGTTGTTTGTTATCTTCGCAACGCGTACCCACTTTTCGCCCTTGTACATCTCAACGATGTAGCCTTGCGCGGAAGTATTTTTAGTCCAGCTCAGACGCAGTGCGTCCTTAGCCTTACCTGCTATCTTAACACCCTTTATCACGGACGGATTTGTCCTTGCGGTAACAGTAGCGCTGTAGTTGCCGTAAAGCGCCGTACTGCCGCTCATCTTATAGGCTTTTACCCTGAACTTGTAGACTGTTGAAGCCTTAAGCCCGCTTGCTCTGTAGGTCGTTGTGCTGTTCTTGGTTATCTTGGCAACTCTTGTCCACTTGCCGCTCTTGTACATTTCTACAATGTAGCCGTCGGCTGAGGTGTTCTTAGTCCAGTTTATGCGGAGCGCGTCTGCCGCTCTTCCGCCGAGCTTAGTGCCCTTTACAACAGACGGATTTGTTCTCGCGGTAACAGTTGCGCTGTACGCGCTGTAAATCGCAGTAATGTCATACATCTTGTACGCCTTTACTCTGAACTTGTAGGCAGTTCCCGCCTTAAGCCCCGCTTTTCTGAATGTTGTTGTGGTGTTGTTTGTTATCTTTGCAACTCTTGCCCACTTGCCGTTCTGATACATTTCTAATATGTAGCCGTCGGCTGAGGTGGTCTTTGTCCAGTTTATCCTGAGCGCGTCTGCCGCTCTGCCGCTAAGCTTAACACCTGTCACTTTAGCAAGCGCGGGTAATTTATCAAGCAGTACATAATTAAATTTTTTGTTTTTGGCATAATACTCCGCTTCTGTACCGCTGTAGCAGTAGATTTTGAAATTGTCTACCTTGCCGCCTATTCCGACAGCTCCTAAGCCATAGCTGCCTATTTTTATTACACTGCGGGGTATAGTTACATTTTTAAGGCTTGTGCAGGCATTGAAAGCACTGCGCCCTATTTCTGTCACGCTGTCGGGTATCCTTACGCTTGTAAGACTTTTGCAACCGTCAAAAGTTTCCTCTTCGATGATTGTAATGCCGTCGGGTATCGTGACGCTTGTAAGGCTTGTGCAGTTACTGAAAGCGTTATGCTCAATAGCTGTAACGCTGTCGGGTATCGTTATGTTTTTAAGATATGAACAATCATGGAACGTGGCACTGTTAATAACCTTAACACCGCGAGGGATATTATAGCTCGTATCTTTCTTATTCGCGGGATAGCATACTATTTTTGTTTTATCCTTGTTGAAAAGAATTCCGTTTACAGAAACATAATTTTCATTGCCTGCCGCAACGTTTATTGTTGCAAGACTTGTACAGCCGTAGAAAGCGTACTCGCCGATATCCTGTACGTTTTTCGGTATCGTTATACTTTTAAGGCTATTGCAGAACAGGAAAGCTCTTTGACCTATATTTGTCACACTGTCCGGTATCGTTATGCTTGTAAGATTTGTGCAGTTTTCAAAAGCGTAATCGCCTATACTTGTAACGTTCTTTCCCTCAATTTTATTGGGGATAACTACATTATTATTACTGTTATATTTTGTTATTTCAACTGTGCCGTCTTCCGTAACAGAATATTCATACTCGGCTTTTTCCGGCAAAACAATAGTAAACTGAACCGAAAGACTTTCGTTGAAATCGATCATATCGGTGTCTATAGGCGGGTCATACTGAGTATCGCCGTAATCGCTGTATATTTCTATTCTGAATTTTCCGTTGCCTTCAATATCTCCGAAGTAGATTTTACTCATATCTACCGGAATATCAGCCGCTTTTCCGTCTTTGACCTGTGTTATTTTGATATCTGTAACATTAACGCCTTTGCTCTTTGCAAAATCCATACGACCCTTGCTTGTCGCAATTCTGTCAAAGCCGTCGCTGCCGTTGCCCAGACCCAGGTCGGTACTGAGATCTTTGATATCGACTACAAGTAAAACAGCGCCTTCTCCGTTGGCGGGCTGCATATATTCATCGCCGGTTTCCTCGTCAATGGTCGAAATTTTGATATCGGCTACAGAAACCGTATACGTTCCGCTTTTAGAAACATCGCAGTTTCCGGCTTCCCACGTTGTGATCGTTCCTATACCGCTATCTGTATATCCCGAACCGTCTATGACGCTGGGATACCAGTCGTTGTCGGCATACACGATATACGCTGTATGTTCGTTTTCCGCTCCTGCCGTCACAGCGCACACCACCGCCATAGCCGCGAAAGCCGCAATAGCCAAAAGCCACTTTTTCACTTTCATATTACACTCTCCTCGTATTTTCATTTCCTGTGCGAGCACAGCCGTAATTTAATAATATACCAATATCTTCATTTGTCAACCCCTTTTTAGAAATCAGAGCCGAAAAGAAATTTTTGGGCTGTATTTCCGGTCAAAAAATATCGGCGGATCTCTGATCGAAACCCGCCGATACATTTTTAAATTTTAATCACCCGATATCAGCAAATCGTTTTTCTTACACCATCAGCGAGCAGATCTTGTTGCTGTACTCAACGGGATCTTCTATAGGCATACCCTCAACGAGCAGTGCCTGATCATAAAGTATCTCGCTGTAGGTCTTAAGCTTGTCCTTATCGGTTTCATACAGCTTTTTCAGTGTTTCGTAGATAGGATGCTCGGCGTTGATCTCAAGCACCTTTTCAGCCTTTGCGTCATGCTCTGCGGGCATCTGGCTTAACACCTTCTCCATCTCGATAGAAAGCAGTCCGTCACTTGTCAGGCATACGGCGTGCGACTTCAGTATCTTTGACAGTCTTACGTCCTTTACCTTGCCGCCGAGAGCTTCCTTCATAAATGCAAACATATCCTTGCTTTCCTCAGCCTTAGCCTTCATCTCTTCCTTTTCCTCGGGAGTTTCAAGGTCAAGGTCGCCTGCGGATACGGACTTGAACTGCTTTTCGTTGTAATCCACCATCATCTGTAATGCAAACTCGTCAACGCTGTCTATAAGGTAAAGTATCTCGTAGCCCTTATCCTTTACAAGCTCTGTCTGAGGGAGCTTGTCAATCTTGTCGACTGTTTCGCCGCTTGCAAAGTAGATGTACTTCTGATCTTCCTTCATTCTTGAAACGTACTCTTCAAGCGTAACAAGCTTCTTCTCGTATGAAGAATAGAACAGCAGTAAATCCTTGAGCAGCTCCTTACCTGCGCCGAAGCCGTTATATACGCCGAATTTTATCTGAAGACCAAATACCTTCCAGAACTTCTCGTATTTCTCACGGTCGTTGCGGAGCATCTTTGTAAGCTCGTTTTTGATCGAACGTTCAAGGCTCTTTTCGATTATCTTGAGCTGTCTGTCATGCTGTAACATTTCACGCGAGATATTGAGCGACAGGTCGGCTGAGTCTACAAGACCCTTTACAAAGCTGAAATAGTCGGGGAGCAGATCGGCACACTTGTCCATGATAAGCACGCCGTTAGAATAAAGCTGTAAGCCCTTTTCATAGTCCTTTGAATAGTAATCGAAAGGAGCTTTTGAGGGGATATACATAAGAGCGTTATATGTTGCCGTTCCCTCTGTCTTTGTATGGATATGAGCGATAGGATCGTCATAGTCGAAGAACTTTTCCTTGTAGAACTGATTGTAGTCCTCGTCCTTAAGCTCCGACTTGCTCTTATTCCAGATAGGCACCATACTGTTGAGCGTTTCTATCTCGGTGTGAGTTTCGTACTCGTTCTCCGTACCCTCTTTGAGGTGCTGATGGCTTACTTCCATTCTGATAGGATAACGGATATAGTCGGAATACTTCTTTACTATCATACGGAGCTTGTAGTCCTGAAGATACTCGTCGTACTCCTCTTCCTCTGTGTTTTCCTTTATCTTAAGGGTTATTTTCGTGCCGACATCTTCCTTGTCGCACTCGGTAATTGTATAGCCGTCAACGCCCTCGGAGAACCACTTATAAGCCTGCTCACTGCCGTAAGCCTTTGACTCGACCGTGACCTCGGACGCTACCATAAATGCCGAATAGAAGCCGACACCGAACTGACCGATAACGTTTATGTCGTCCTTTTCGGTTTCCGTATTGTCGTTCTTGAACTTGAAAGAGCCGCTGTTTGCGATAACGCCGAGGTTATTTTCAAGCTCTTCCTTAGTCATACCGATACCGTTATCGGTTATTGTGATAAGACGGTTTTCCTTGTCGACCGCAAGGTCGATACCGAGGTCTTTTCTCTCTATGCCGAGGTTCTCTGTCAGTGATTTGAAATACAGCTTGTCAAGCGCATCGCTCGCATTTGAAATAAGCTCACGCAGGAATATCTCCTTATGAGTGTAGATCGAATTGATCATCATATCAAGCAAACGCTTTGATTCTGCCTTAAATGCCTTCTTTGCCATAATAATCATATCCTTTCTATGATTCCGCCGATTATCGGCGGGAGTGATCGTAATTTGCTCTGCCTGCATACTGCAAGCGGATTTTAACATCTTTTTAGCACTCTATGCGCCCGAGTGCTAAAATATATTATAGCACTGATTTTATATTTGTCAAGGGGTAAATGTAATGTGGGTTGTATTTTTGCGGGATAAAGGAAAGGGCGGCACTTGCCGCCCTTCAGCTTGTAGAAAAAGTTTGCTTTTAATAAAATAGAGTAAATTCTTTATCCCTATCCCCAAGCCCCTTTCCCCCGGAAAGGGGCTATTTTACTGGGGCTACCGCCCCTAGTCCCTGTCGGGGGCTTCGCCCCTGCGACCCCTTTTTAAAATTTCAAAGAGGTTTTTCGACAGCCTGAAGGGCGGCACTTGCCGTCCTTGTTACTACACCGTAATGATCCCGTTTTTAATACACGTTTCAAGCATAAGTCGCTTTGTTTGTCCGCTAGCTTCAAAGTACACTGTGCCTATGCCGAGCTTGTCTATACTTCTGATAACGCCGTTGCCGAAAACGCCGTGATACAGCTTATCCCCCTCTTTTGGCATAACTATCCGCTTTGACGGCATTGCTTGCGTTTTGCTTTTGTTATCGGTATTCAGCTTGTCAAGCTCTTCCTTATTGATATAGTGTGCGGTCCTGTCACGGTCTTTCAGCATTTCTTCAAGCGTCTTCAGCTCACTCTTGCCGCCTGCATACCTTATATACAGCTTATCGTTGCAGTACGCCGTAACCACACCCTTGCCGTTTTCCCTGTCGCAGTATTCACGACCGAGCATATCCCTTGCAAACAGCGAGAAGAAAATGTCGTTGCTGTCAGTGTATTCGATAGGGATATCGCGGTCGACCTCGCTTACAAATTCCGAGCTTTCGCCTGTGCACGAGAAAAGATACAGCTCTTTTTTGGCTCTTGTCATAGCGACATAGAACAGCCTGCGTTCTTCTTCGTACTGCTTTACATCTTCCTTGTCGTCAAGCTTGTCCGATGTAATAGACGGCAGTATATTATCAATCACATCAAGCAGGTATACGCGGTCATATTCAAGTCCTTTGCTTGAATGTATCGTTGACAGTGTGAAAAGGCTGTCGGGGTCGTCGGTATGCGTTGCCATTATCTCACTGAGCTCACCGAGTCGCGAGATCAATTGCTTGCCGTTGCTCACGTTTCTTGCAAGCAGGCGCAATATGTCGTACTTGCCCGCATCGAGATTATTCTTGTGAACATAGTCGCTGTACTGCATTGTATGCCATATTATGCTGAGCATTTCCGATGCGCCCGCATTGCGCGCCTGTTCGGCATATTCTGCCATACGCATGATATTCTTACGCGAGCTGTCCGTCAGCTCTATCCCTCCGCCGACTGTAGGTTCACCCGGACCCAGCAACGCATCGGTTACAGGTATATGCCGTGCCGCACTGATACGGCAGGCTGTCTGCGCCGTCTGCTTGTTTATATAAAGCCCTATCTTATAGTATATCTGCATAAACTCATCAACGTTGTATGGGTCGTTTATGAAGTTTATTATCGATACGATATCCGTTACAGGCTTGCTTGTGAAGAAGGTCTTTTCGCCGCCTTTAAGTCTGTAGCCGATACCGCTCCTTTCCAGCATATCTACAAGCGCCACAGCGCTGTCATTGTTGCGGAACAGTGCTGCTGTCTGCATTTCATTCCTCTTTGCTATGCCGCACAAAAAGTCATACTGCGCCGCCCTGCCGCGGCAATGTACCGTCCTTACCGGTATACCCGCTTCGTTCACCGCAAATATAGTCTTGTCGCGGCGGAAGCGGTTGCGGCTGACAAACGCATTTGCCGCACCGATTATCTCGGGCGTGGAGCGGAAATTCTGCTCCATAAACAGTATTTTGGCATTCTCGTATGTCTTTTCAAAGTCTGTAAGCGCATCGGGATAAGCCCCTCTGAACGCATATATGCTCTGATCCTCATCTCCGACCATAAATATATTGCCGCTGCCCTTTGCAAGCACCTTTATTATTTCGTGCTGTATCTTAGATGTGTCCTGCGCCTCGTCAACACATATGTAGCGGAAACGTCCGTGACAGTAGTCGAGTATATCGGGGCAATTTGTAAGTATATCAAGCGCTGTCACCATCTGATCGTCATAGTCCATCAGTCCTCTGTCCGCAAGCTCACTGCAATACCTCTTGTAGAGCTTCAGCGTGTCCGCACCGCCGCAGTCAAGCTCCGATATCTGCTCGTCTGTCAGCATCATATTCTTGGCGTATGTAATTATCGCACCGACATCGTTTACAGCGGACGGATCGGCAAACTCGCCTGTGATATCCTTGTATATATCGGATATGAGCCGCTTACGGTCGCCCTCACGGCTCATAAGCTTCGGAATGTTCTCAGTGCCGTACACACTGCCGTAACGCTCTATGATCTTTGTTGACAAGCCGTTTATTGTGCGTATCTCAAGACTTCCTGCATACTCGCTCCCGAAAAATGCCGCAAAGCGCTTTTTAAGCTCAAATGTTGCGGCTCTGGTATAGGTCACGGCAAGTATCTCGGACGGTGATATGCCGCGGCAGTATATCATATATCCGAGCCGAGTTATAAGCACGGTCGTTTTTCCGCTTCCGGGCACGGCAAGCAGAAGCACAGCCCCCTCGGTAGCGGTGACTGCCTGTTTTTGCTGTGCGCTCAGATGTTGAGTGTATCGCTCTTTGAATTCGTTTTCGGTCATATACATTCCTCCGTGTGTCTTTAATTTTACCATATCTGTCGTCAGACTGCAATATAAACCGCTCAAACTACATCATACTATAAGGCGGAATGTGAAAATTTCGGGAAAAGGCTTTTCTTATCGGGAATTTTGTGGTATGATAAATATATATTTACATTTTGAGGTGAACAGATGAACGCACAGGAACTTGCCGCTTTGATAAAGCAGGCTCAGACAGGTGATACAGACGGTTTTGCTCAGCTGTATAAGGCTGTGTACAGACCTATATATAAAATAGCCCGTATGGCAATGAAAAACGATGACGCGGCAGTCGAGGCGGTAAGGCTTACCGTGCTTGACAGCTTTGCGGCTCTGCCCACGGCAACACTGAACACTACTTCCCAGTTTATAGAGTGGCTCGTGAAGATACTTTGCACAAAGATAAGGCATCTTAACAAGTCGGGCGGCGAGCTTACCGCAAAGACTGACGGCGGCACGGAAATAAGACAGGCGCTTGACGAGCTTCCCGATATTGAGCGGCTTGTACTCAGTGTCAGCACGGTATGCGGTTGCAGTGCCGAGAAAACCGCTAAGCTATGCGGATATACAGAGGAAACAGTGGGTGTGTGCCTTACCAATGCAGAGGTAACGATGAAGGCTCGGCTACTGTCCGAACAGAGCATCTGACGGAGGAAAGAATGGATAGTCTGGAACAAAGGATAAAAGAATACGTTTCTTCCGTTGAGATACCCGACAGAGTAAAGCCGGAAGAGATAAGAAAACTGCTTGAAGACAACGGAGATATGACCGCAGGCGTGTTCCTGCGCAAGCTCAAGGAGCTTAAAATAAGCGGCTCTGACTTTCTGGAGCTGCTCGGAAACAGCAAGATAGGCAATATGGAATTTCGCAGGATAGAGGAAAATCCTCACCTGAAGTTTGACGAGCTGTTGCAGATACTGGATAATTCGGTGCTGACAGGCGACGACTACCGTATGATCATTGCGGTGGCAACACAGCGCAAGGAGCTCACCGAGCAGAGAAAAAGAAGAGAAGAAGAAACTCTGCGCAGAATGACCGAAGAGCTGACTGAAAGGAAAAACCGACAGAAAGCCGAAGAACAGAAGCGCGATGAAGAGAAGTCGGACGATACCGTCATTACCGAAAATGCTCCGTCTGCTGCAGAAGAAACAGACACTGCCGAAAGCACAACGGAAACCGCCGTTAATACAGAAAAAGCTCTGACTGATGAAAGAACCGAAGCGGCAAAGGCAATGATTTCCCGGATACAGCAGCTTGACAAGGTAAACAATGTCGGAAATGTAGAAAACGACGCAGATTATACGGAAAGTAATGATAATGTATCGGAAAAAGCCGAAGAGGAAGAAGCCGACAGCGGCATTTCCGATGAAAGCGAACCCGCAGAAGAAAATGCCGAAAGTGAAGCTCATGCCGAAAACAGCATAACACAGGAATTCGCATTACCCGAACCTCCGCAGGAAGAAGCTGTACATACGACCGAAGAAGCCGATGACTTTGACGGTATTATTTCCGATGATGAAATGATAGCGGGCAACGCTAAGGACATAGGTTCAGCTATCGGCGAGCTTATGAACAGCGATGACGGCGAAAATGATGATGAATACTATGACGAAGAATACGATGACTATGATGTCAGCGACGATGAAAACGACTGTGTACAGATAAAGCGCAGTAAGGCTTGTCTTATAACCGCGTTTATCGGTGCGGTGATACTCATCTGCGGCGGACTTACGCTGAATGTGCTTCGGGCAAACGGAACTATCCCCGAGCTTATATATAAAGTACCCGAAAGGCTTGAGCAGAATATCACCGACTACGCATCACTCATTGAAGAAGCGCAGGCGGCGAAGGACAAAGTAACCTACACCATGCCCGACAGCCTGTATGTAGCGGAGCAGAAACGTTCATCACTTCCGAAAAATGTGTACGCAGATACATTTGTAGCGGCGGTAAACGGCTCTGAGATACTCGGTGCAAAGGTTGCAGACGGTAAGCTCAGCGGCAACTTCAGCTTTGATACAGGGCTTGAAAATGCGGGAATTGTAAAGTGCGGAGAGTATTTCGCGGTTATCGGCGGCAATGTAAGCGGTAAAGGCACTGTAGTACGCACCTATGACGAAAGCGGAATGATAAGCGGAGAAGCTGTCGACGAATATATACTTTCGGGAGAATTTGTCGATTGTTATACAGACGGTAGCACTGCTTTTGTCATTACATACGATCACTTTGATATAATGAAAGCCTCGGCGGATAAGCTGACTTCTTTCCTCCCGTCATATAAGCACGGAAAGGAAACTACCGTTATACCCATAAGCAAAATATACATTCCCGATAAAGTAAACACAGCATCATATTACACGGCTATCGCAATAGATATGAGCGGCAAAGACGATGTGAGAGTACAGAGCATACTCACAGGCGATGCGGCAGGCTGTGCAGTTTCGAAAAACGGTATGTATGTTACCGACAGCCGTATTTTTGACGGCAGATATTACAGCACGATCTACTACATGGCTTTCAGCGATTCGCTTAGAGTACAGACCAGCGGAATTGACGATACTTTCATCGATCCGTATCTTATCGATGCCCTGAATGAGGGCTTTGCGGCGGTCGGAACTGTCAGATCCGATAATTCAGCCGAAAGCGCAAACAACAATGTGCTGATCACATCGCGGACTATGCTGTCGTATTTGAATTTTATGAATATAAACGGCGATGAGCGTATCGAATCGATAAGCGGAAAAGACAAAACGGTTACCGTGACAACAGGCGGAGATAATCCCGTCCGTTACAGCGTAGATGTCAAAGCACAGCAGGAAGTAAAAGAGCCGGAAAGCTATAACAGTATAAAGCTGAGCGATGATGATGTGTCGGCAGAGGTAACGCTCAAAGCCGACAAGGACGGCAACAGGACAGGTATCGTGCTTGCGGTCGGCGGTGATAAAAAGGCTGAGGTGACAATCACAGCCGAAAGCAGTACTCCGGGTGACTGGAACAAGTATCTCACAAGCCCTGTCTGTGATGATATAACCAAGCTTGCATACGGCGAGAGCGGCGGAAAGATAATAATCGGCATACCGATAGTGTACTTTGACGGCATATCTCAGGTAAGTAAGTGCAAGTTCTACAGCTATGCGGACGGCAAGCTTACGTCACTCGGCGACATTACGCTGTATGATGAGAAATACGAAACGCTTGACTGTGAGATCGCGGGCGGTGACAAGCCGTATCTCCTTACAATGTGGGATAAACGCGTTATAACGGCAAGTGCGGACAAGGTAAAGCTGATATCCGACACCACGCTGAAAACGGTTGAGAAAAAGGACAGCGATACCGAAAGCAAAACAGAGAGCAAAACAGAAAGCAGCACCGACAGCAAGACTGAAAGCGCGGCAGAAAGTAGGGGCGAGTAAAAATGCATGAAAAGCTGATAAATGCGGCAATAAAATATGACCGCGGCGACCCTAAAAGAATACAGCACTTTATAAAGGTGCACAGCTTCGCAAAGCTTATCGGTGTCGGCGAGGGTCTGTCGGACAACGCTATGAAGACGCTTGAAGCGGCGGCGATACTTCACGATATAGGTATACACGAGGGTGAAAGGCTGTACGGCAGAAATGACGGTGACATACAGCAAAAGCTCGGTCCTGACATAGCAAAACAGATAATGGAGGCTGTCGGCGGATATGATGATGTGAAAGAGCGCGTTATGTATCTTATAGCCCACCATCACACATACACCGGCATTGACGGTGCGGACTTGCAGATACTTATTGAGGCAGACTTTATAGTCAATCTGTATGAGGACGGGGCATCGATGAATGCAGTGAAAAATGCATATGACAGGATATTCGTTACCGAAAGCGGCAAGAGGATACTGAAAGACAGCTTCGGGATCGAATAACGGCAAAAATGATATTTGATAACAGCCGCTTTTGCAATATGGCATGAGCGGCTGTTTTGAATATTAAAGGATTTCTGAAAGTATAAGCTCCGGCAGGCGTTGTGCTTGCCGGAGCTTTTGCGTTAATAGCTATCAGTAAATCGACGGCAGATTTTCAAGCGTCAGGGCATACTTGCTTGAATACATTTTAGTGATAACCGACTTTTCGGTGTACTTCTCACTGTATGAGCTTCCGTTCGCGGTGAACTCGCCGCCCCATGCCATAAACCAGCCCCAAAGAGCGTTTATGTTTACTGCTAAGTCAATGTCAAAGATACAGCCGTTCTCTGTAAGAGCCGTGATCTTTGTCTTATTGCCGTAGCCTACGGCTTCTTTGAACTTGCTTACCTGCGGGTCGTAGACATGGTTTCCGGGGTAGATATCCTCGCCCACAATGTCAACGTACTCGTCGCCGGGATACCAGTCGGCGCTCTGACCGTTGTATACCCATATGAGGTTGTTACAGCCATAGGTGTTTGTCAGCTCATTATAAAGGTACACCCACAGCTTCTTGTATGCGTCAGAGCCTTTTGCTCCCCACCAGAACCAGCCGCCCGAGCCCTCGTGCAGAGGTCGCCATATAACGGGAACACCCGCTTCTTCAAGCTTCTTTAACTGCTCGGCAATAGCCTTTATATCGCGGTCGAGGAGCTTTTTGCCTTGTGCGTCCTCGCCGTTCATAACCTTTGCTATATCAAACTTGCTGTTCTTGGTGTAGAAGCCGCCCCACCAACCGTCAGAGCTGTTCGCGGTGCTGTTCAGGTACTCTGTCGGAGCGTTCCAGTGCCAGCAGAATGTGACGATACCGCCGTTTTTGTGGAACTCTATGGCTTTATCTACTGCGGAGGAAGATGCGCCGAGAGCTGTTCTTGACGGTGTGTAGTCCATCATATCAAGCCCGAGGAGAGCGGGTGTCTTGCCTGTTACGCTCTTTATCGCCTTGAACTCGTTGCCGTTTAAGCCGCCGTCACACTGCTGACCTGTGATAACATACTTGCCGTAGCTGTCCGTAAGGAAACTGTACAGCTTCTTTGTGTTTGCGGTGGCGTTCTTGTTGACAAGAGATGAAGTGACGTTGTAGGTGCTGTCGCTTATCTTAGCGCCTGTCTTGACGGTAACGCAGTCAAGCTCTGTCCAGCCCCAGGACTTCATTAAACGCAGTCTGTGACTGCCCGCGGTGAGGCTTACGGCACTGACGGTATAGTCGGAGAATTTGTCGGCGGTACTGCTGAACGAGCCGACCTTTTTGCCATCAACGTACAGGTCGTTTTCCTTGTCAGAGCCGATGCCCATTGAGCGGACAACTATATCGTATATGCCGTCTGACGGGACTTCAACGCTTATCTGGCAGTAGGAGCGGTCGTTCTCAAGCTTGCCGACAGTTTTTCCCCCAGAAGCATCGGCGTTTGTGATGACGGACATATCATTTGAATAAGTACCGTCCTCGGCTTCATAGGTCTTGGGAAATGACTGCGGCGAGTTGTCGCTTGTCTGTTGATTTTTGGAAGAAGTGGTATGAGAAGTGGTTTGTACCGTGGTTGATACGGGCTTTGTTGTTTCTGCGGGCTTGCTTGTTGAACTGCTTACTGTTGTCGAGGCAGGCTTTACAGAAGTGCTTACACTTGTTGAAGATGAAGCAGTTGTGTCCGGGGTGCTCTCGGGGGCTGTCGTTATAGTGGCGGCTGAGGTAGCCGATGAGCTTTCTGTACTTTCTGTGCTGTCGGAAGAGCTGTTTGCGGTTTCGGGTGAAGAGCTGCTCTCTTCCTTGTCGGGGGAAGAGTTGCTTTCGGTCGCTGAAGCTGTGCTGGCTGATGATGAAACCGAAGCTGTATCCGATGTCGGTTGAGAGACGGTTTCTGAGTTGCAACCGCACGCCGAAATTATCAGCGCCGCGCACAGTACGAGTGAGATTATACGTTTTTTCATTTTTATTTTCCTTTTGCCTGCGTGATATGTAGCATTGCAGGGCTTTGTATCAGATCACTTAGAGATTATACTACAAAAAGCGGGAAAAGTCACGCCCATAATTTTCTTGTTTTGTATTCCGTGATTATAACCAATAGGGGTGGTCGGGATTTATCACATATTCACAAAATAACAAAACAAGTCTTGCAAAATTAACCTAAATGGTGCATAATACTTGTGTAAAGGTTTACATTGACTATAAAGCAAAGAATTTGCTTCAGCTTGTAGAGGAAGTCGTTTTTTTAAAATCAGCTTCTGATTTATTATCCCTATCCCCAACCCCCTTTCCCAAGGAAAGGGGCTGAGTGTGGGGCTGCCGCCCTCACCCCGCTTGGGGCTACGCCCCAAACCCCATTTTTTAAAAATATATAGGTTTATAGACAGACTGAAACAAGGAGTTTGCTGATTAAGAAAGGAACAAAGATGAAGTACAGAAAGATAGTCGCGCTGATACTTGCGGCGGCAACGGCAATATGTGCCGCAGGCTGTAACGGCGGCGATAATTCAGGCACATCCGGTGCGGGCGACAGTGCTGTATCGGGCAATACCGAAAGCAGTGTTACAAGTGACACTTCAACATCGGACAACAATCAGGCAACGCCGCAGGCACAGTTTACATTCAGCCAGGTCGCTATGGGCGGCGGCGGATTTGTAAGCGGTGTATTTGCAACGAGCGAAGAGGGTTTATACTATGCCCGTACAGACGTAGGCGGCGCGTATCGCTATAACAAGGATACTGAGAAGTGGGAATCAATGTCGTATGACATAAACGAGGACGACAGAGGTCTTCTCGGTATAGACGGTCTGGCATTCGGAGAGAAGGATCCGAACAAGGTATATATGCTTGCGGGAACGGAATATTTCAGCAACGGACTTACCTGCCTGTTATACTCCGATGATTACGGCAAGACATGGAACCGTACCGACCTTACGGATATGATAAAGGCTCACGGTAACGGCATGGGCAGAGGTAACGGCGAGCGTATCGCGGTCGACCCCAAGAACAGCGACATTGTTTATATCGGCGGCAGAACGGGCGGCATAATAAAGTCTACGGACGGCGGCAAGACGTTCACTGCGCTTGATATGGGCACAAAGACATCTACATCAAACGGCAACGGTATATGCAGTATCATAATCGATCCGAAATCGGGCGATGACAGTGCCTGCACTACGATATATGCGGCTATCTCCAGAACTCAGGAGGATAACCTCTATAAGTCTACGGACGGCGGTGCTACATGGAGTCCCGTAGCAGACGCGCCCAAGGGTCTGTATACGCAGAGAATGAAGTATAACGGCGACGGCAAGATAGCAATTACCTATGCGAGTGCGGAAGGTCCGTGGAACAACAACAGAACAAGCGGCGGCATAAGACTGCTTGATATATCGAACGATACATTTACTGATATAACCCCGCTCAAGAAGTCATACGGCGATATAGTTATCGACCCTGCAAATCCCGACAGAATGGTTGCCTGCACGGAGAACATATATGTTGCTCAGCCTAACGGTCAGTACGGTGACGAATTCTATGTTACTACAGACGGCGGCAAGAACTGGACTCTTCTCAACGAAAAGATGAAGATGAGTGACGGCGGAGTTGAATGGATCTCGACCGCATCTATGCACTGGTGCAGTTCTATGGCGATTGATCCAAATAACACAAATAAGGTAATGGTCGTATCCGGTAACGGTATATTCACCTGCGATAACATCTGGGACGAAAGCCCCGAGTTTTACTTCTTCGCAAAGGGCATTGAAGAAACAGTACCTTATGATATAATCAGCATTCCCGGCGGCAAGCTGGTAAGCGTTATAGGCGACTATGACGGATTTGCCCAGGACACAGCCGAGGAGTACGGAATGGTGCACAGCAGTGTGGCGGGATCTATGACGGGTCTTGCGGTAGCGGCAAAGGCAACCGACACATGGGTAAAGTGCGGCGGTGATGAAGAAAAGCCCGGCTTCTGGTACACCACTGACGCGGGCAAGACATGGAACAATGTGAAGTACTCGCCTCTTGAGAACAACAAGATCGCATACGGCGGTTATGTAGGCGTTTCGGCTGACGGAAAGAGATTTTTCTGGGCACCCGGCAACGACAACTTTATCTATTATTCCGATGATCTCGGCAAAACATGGACAAAGAGCGAGGGCGGAGTAGGAACAAAGAAGATAATCTGCGACCCTGTAAATCCCGACTATGTATATGCCGCAAGCGGCGGTGCGTTCTTCTACAGTGAGGACGGCGGCAAGACATTCACACAGAATATGACACTGTCTGTATTTACGGAAATACGTCCTGTAGTTGCTCCCGGTAAGGAGGGCGTTGTATATGTTCCCTCAATGGGACTTCAGGTATCGACAGACTATGGCAAGACATTCACAAGAATGGATACCTTAGCCGCTTGTATGGCGGTAGGTCTTGGCAAGGGCAAGACAGACAGTGATCCTTACACCATATTCGTATGGGGCAAGCCCACAAATGACGATCCGATAGGTCTTTACTGGTCTGAGGACGAGGGCAAGACATGGAGCAGAGTTAATGACGACGAGCACCAGTTCGGCGGTCCGGGTAACGGATATTTCGTTGCGGGCGACATGAACACATACGGCAGAGTTTATATGAGTACTGTCGGTCTTGGCGTTGTTTACGGAGATCTCGTGCAGTAAGAGGATATGACATAACAGAATATGCTTAAGCGGAGCGGGTGCGAGCCTGCTCCGTTTTATATATAGGAATATTATATTGTGAAAGTATAATGCAATGAATGATGAATAATTGTGGTTGCGCCTGCCTGCGGTCGTTTGTGGTCGCTGCGTCCTTGCATTGACAGCCATTTGTGCCGTTGCATCGTGCAACGGCTTTGTGTGGCTGTCTTTATGCGTCCATGCATAGCGACTTTGTGCGACTGCGGTGAAGCATCCTTGCTTCAGGCGCGAATTTGGATTTTTGGTAGTTTGGGGCGAGGGGTAGTGCGAGGCGGTGATGTAAGAAATGGCACGGTGCGGTAGTAGAAGCTTTTGTGCGGAGTTAAAAAGTGTACCGAAGTAGTATTTTGTAAGCAAAACTGCTTGACAAGTTATAGCAATAGTGATATACTTATCCTATCGAAAGTATAAAGCTTAGGCTTAAGAAATGAAAACGGTGAGAGATATGTATAAGACATTAAATACCAATTTATGTAAATGG
>DJPL01000036.1:20591-23841 GCA_002437415.1 Ruminococcaceae bacterium UBA6413
GGGGGGGGGCTCTATAAAAGCGCCTCTGTAAGTTGTGCACAATATCTCTGCGTAAAATTCAATATGGTTATTAAGGCATAGTCCGCAATGGGTGGACTGTGCCTTTTTGTATTTAAAATTTCAATGCAGGAGGAGAAAGTAATATGAAGGTAAAAAAGTGGCTGCTGGGGCTTGTGACCTTTGCGGCAATGGTTGTGCTGTGCGCGGTGTGCGCGGGAGCGGAGACTTATGGGGATTTTGAGTACTTCGTGCGAGATGATGGCACGGCGATGATTTATGATTATAACGGTGGTGGGGAAAAGGTTGATATCCCGGAAAAAATCAATGGAATAAGCGTGACTGGAATTAGCTTTGAGGCGTTCAAAAAGCTAGAAAGCATCACAAGTATAACTATGCCGAATAGTGTGACTTATATCGGAGATAGTGCATTTGAAGGTTGCTCGAATATCACGAGCGTTAAACTACCTGATAGTGTGGAATATATAGGTGAAAGTGTTTTCCGGGACTGTTCATATCTTACAGATATAACGCTACCCAAAAACATTACATGGATACCGAGGGAAACTTTCAGTGGCTGTACAAATCTTACAAGTATAATATTACCTGAGGGTGTGACGGCGATAGGAACTTATGCTTTTACATATTGTACAAGTCTTAAAAGTATATCGATTCCGAACGGAGTAACGAGCATAGGCGGTAAAGCTTTTAGCAACTGCACAAGTCTAACCGATATAATAATGCCTGACAGTTTGACATACATAAATCCATGGACTTTTTCCGATTGTACAAATCTTACAAATATAACTATACCGGATAGTGTGACGAGTATAGATGGCTATACTTTCAGTGGCTGCACAAGCTTAACAAGTATAACTATACCGAATAGTGTGACGAGTGTAGGACTGTGTGTTTTCAGCGGTTGTACAAGTCTTGCTAATATAACGATATCGAACAGTGTGACCAGTATAGGCGATGGTGCTTTCTCCGATTGTTCAAGCCTTACAAGCATAACAATACCTGATGGTGTGACGGGTATAAGTGACGGCACTTTCAACGGTTGTACAAGCCTTACGAGTATAACGATACCGGACAGCGTGACGAGTATAGGCAATGGTGCTTTCAACGGTTGCACAAGTCTTACAAGTATAACGATACCGGACAGCGTGACGAGTATAGGCGATAGAGCTTTCAACGGTTGCACAAGTCTTACAAGTATAACGATACCGGATGGCGTGACCGGTATAGAAGATTATACTTTCTCCGGTTGCACGAGCCTTAAGAGTTTAATGATACCGGAGAGTGTGGTGAAGATAGGCGACTATGCCTTCGATGAATGCTCAAGTCTTACCGGTATAACAATACCGAAGAGCGTGACAGAGGTAGGCAAATCCGCATTCAGAAATTGTTCAAACCTTACGAATATAACAATACAAGATGGTGTTGAGAGCATAGGTGATTATGCGTTTGACGGCTGTAAAAAACTTAAGGAAATAAATGTTGCACCAAATAATAAAAAATATACGTCTGTAAGCGGTATACTTTTTGATAAAAGCAAAAAAGAATTATTACGTTATCCCGCAGGAAAAGTTGATAAGAGTTATAATATTCCGGATAGCGTGACAAGTATAGGTGATTTGGCTTTTGAGGGTTGTTCAAGCATTGAGAGTATCACAATAACCGACAATGTAATAAATATAGGGATTAGCGCCTTCGTTGAATGTTTAAAACTTTCTAAAATAGATATTGAAACTGATAGCAAGAATTTTGTTTCTGTGAATGGCGTTCTATTTAATAAAAATCAAACTGAACTTATATGTTATCCTGCCGGAAAAACCGATATCAGTTATAATATACCTGACGGTGTAACAAATGTTGGGACAAGCGCTTTCAACAGTTGCAAAAATCTTACCAGTATAAATTTACCTAATAGCGTAACAAATATCGGCAATAGTGCTTTTTCCGATTGTACAAATCTTGTAAATATAAATATACCGGGTAGTGTGACTAATATTGAAGGTTGGGCTTTCTATAATTGTAATTCACTTAATGCTGTAACTATTCCGATTTGTGTTGAAACTATAGGGTGGTTTGCGTTCGGCTTTGAAGACAGTGGGAAACATTCCGGTTTTAAAATCTACTGCTATAGCAGCACAGCCATATCGTATGCCATTGACAATGGTTTTGAATATGAATTGCTAAGCTGTACAGACCATAAATTCGGTGCATGGAGTATTATTCAGTCTGCAACCTGCACGGCTACAGGTACGAAGACAAAGACCTGCTCGGTTTGCGGTAAGACTGAAACTGCAACAATAGCAAAAACGGCTCATAAATATGTAACTACAGTAGTTAAGCCCACATACACGGCAGAGGGCTACACGCTCCACAAGTGCTCGGTATGCGGAGCAAGCTACAAGGATACTTCTACAGCTAAGCTCACGCTCGCCAAGGTAACAGGTGCAAAGCTCGGCGGCAGAGCGGCAGACGCGCTTAGGATAAACTGGACTAAGAATGCAAGTGCTGACGGATATATCGTTGAAATGTATCAGAACGGCAAGTGGGCAAGAGTTGCCAAGATCACAAGCAATAGCGCAACTACATTCAGAAAAGCAGGGCTTAAGGCAGGTACTGCTTACAAGTTCAGAGTTAAGGCGTATAAGATGAGCGGTAGCGCGGCGGTTTACAGTGATTACAGCGCGACTGTTACGGCAAGGACAAATCCGTCTGTAATAACAGGAGCAAAGCTCAGCGGCAGGGCGGCTGACGCACTGAGAATTAACTGGAGTAAGAATGCTTCGGCTGACGGTTACATTGTTGAGATGTATCAGGGTAATAAGTGGGTGCGTGTCGGCAAGATAACCAATAACAGCACGACTACTTTCAGGAAAGCAGGTCTTAAAGCTTCGAGCGTTTACAAGTTCAGGGTTAAAGCGTATAAGATGAGCGGTAGTACGGCGCTTTATGGTAACTACAGCGCTACAGTAACCGCAAGGACAAATCCTTCCGTGATGAAGGGTGTTAAAATCGGCGGTAAGGCTAAGGACGCACTGCGTGTGAATTGGACTAAAAACACTTCTGCTCAGGGTTATATTGTAGAGATGTACAAGGGTGGAAAGTGGGTTCGCGTTGCAAAGATAACAAATAACAGCACTACTACTTTCAGAAAAGCGGGACTTACTAAGAGTACGACTTATAAGTTTAGGGTTTGCGCTTATTATATGAGCGGAAGCACAGCGCTTTACGGTAATTA
>DJPL01000008.1 GCA_002437415.1 Ruminococcaceae bacterium UBA6413
CCCCAACTATTGACAAAGAGCCGTTATGTATAGCCAAAAGTCAGCACGTTCCTCTAAAACGACCACATATCGTCTTTTATCTATGTATAGCTTATATCTACGGCACTGCTTAGGATTTGTTTGCGGCTGTTGCCATACTTGAACCTTTTCGTTGCAACATACACATTTACACGGTGTGTTTTCTATGATAGCTTTTCCCCAAAGAAGCCGTTGCGCACGCTCTGTAACTATTCTATCCCTCGGATAATTCAATCCCGCTATAATATGGAAAAAAGCTTCTTCTTTACCCTCACATTCGGGGTGTTTTCTGAATTTAACTTCTTTTCCTTGATATATAATTGTGCTTTGCTTTAAATCTTTGAGATAAAACGAATATAAATAATTCTTTGATTCTTCGGACTCTATTTCATACGGTATTTTGATTAGTTCAGGTAGCCACTCGCACTCTTTATACATCTTTTTGCTTTCCCCTTCCACTTCAAGATATTCATTTTATCCAATGAGTTAGTTTTATCAATTTCCGAACCGAGCTTTGCCTCGATAAATTTTATCAGGTTGATTTTAGATATGCTCGTGTCATATCTTTTTGATTTGTAACATACTAAGCCGGTCAAAAGATCCGCCATTTGTATAAGAGGGAAGTCTTTAGAATCTACGGGTATGACGTTATAGCGGAAAAGACCATGACCGCTGTTATTCAGCACGGTTTGCAATTTAGCACACTTTCTCGCAGACGTTGTATCTTTTTTGTCGAGAAACGCTACATTATTTTGACCTTTTAGGCAATGTTCTAACAATAAATAATACGTTTTGTAGTAAAAATCATCGTGTGTCTGATGATACTCTTCGTGATGTAATAAGGTTTTGTCGATGATAACTGCCCTGTAATACAAGTCGTCGTTATCCATAAAATATGCTACAAGGTCATGATAAAAGTCGTACTTTGCCGGCGAAATCTTAGTCGATTTTATTTCAAAATCTTCTTCTATGTTATGTTTTGCTTTTATTGCCTGAATAGCTTTATTGGCTTTTTTGGCTGCTGTTTTAGTACAATAAACAGTACATATTACCATAAATCTATCATCGGTACTTTGCAAATAACACGATTCATCGCAAAAATACTGCATATTTCCTCCTACTGTTAACTATAAGCGATTTTGCTAAAACAGCTTATATCTTTGCAAGTAGCTCCGCTTTTTTCTGTTCAAATTCTTCTTCTGATATAACACCCTTGTCCTTTAATTCAGCGAGCTTTTCAAGCTGTGTGATGCTATCATCGTTCTTTGCGGGCTCGTCGTGTGTTTGCACGCCTTTTTTGCTGTTTATTCTTTGTGTTATAGGTATAATCACCTTGAACAGCAGTGCTAACGCCAGGGCGAGAACAACAGTGCAGATTGAGTAAGGCATGGGAACGAGGCTGAGCATAAGAACACTGAGTATCAGAAGTGCGAAAACCCATGTGATTACGCTTGCGACAAACTTTACCTTTTTGTTAGCTATGTTGTGGGATATATAAAGACAAATAAGGCAGATAACGGGGATAGCCACCACTAAAGTGATAAGAATAGATGTGTCTAAATGTAACATGATTTTCTCCTTTAAATTAAATATATGTAAAAACAGCTCTTAGGGGCTGTTTTTACTTTTTATCGTTACTCTTGAGCTTTAACAGTTCAGCGTATTCAATAACTTTCTTTAAGTCCTCATCGGAGAGAGAACGAACCTCGTCTAAAAGTTGTTGAGTAGCATTATCAATCTTACTTTTTTCGATGCCAAGTAAGCTATCAACAGATACACTAAAGTGTACCGCTATTTTCTCTAATATTTCCGAATTAACACTTGCTCCGTTTTGCCACCGTGCAAGGTTACCCGGACTTAACCCTAATGATTTTAGGAGCGGAGTAGGCTTTTCTCCTCGCTGCTTACACAGCTCAATAAATCTGTCATAAAACACAAAAATCCCCCTTAAAAACTGTTAGAAATAAACAAAAATACACTAATGTGAATTTTGTGGTTGACAAATACCTTTTGGTGAATTATAATAAACGTGTAAGAAAAATTACAAAACGCAGTGAGGTGAGATAGTGGCTCCCATAGCACTGGTTTTAAACTCAATCGCAATTCTGATACTGACGATTAAGTTAATTTCTGAAAAGCGCAACAAGTGAAACTATAAAGCCGCCGACAGCGCATATCCATAAAATCGCATTTGAAATAGGCTTCCAAATGCTTTTTACTTTATGACTGGTTTCATTAAAGGCTTTTCTCCTTTTGCCAGCTTTATATCGTTTGTGCGCTTTTGGGTTGTGCTTTACAAACAACTCAATATCTTCGTCTGACATTTTAGGGTTGCTCATTGGTAGCCTCCTTGTGCGAATTTGGGTTGTCGGTGCGTCCTAACAGATAGTCAACCGAGCAGTCCAAGTAATCAGCAATCTTTGCAAGGCTAAACGATGCCATACCTTTTGTGTCGTTAATCTGACGTATAGCATTTATGCCTAAAGAAAGGTCAATAAGCATTTGCTCCATGCCTATTTTTTTGCATTTGCATAATTCTTTTATCCGTTCTTTAGTTGTTTGTGCATTGTACATAAACAGAGCCTCGCAATTTTGTGTAAGTCTACGAAACACACGAAAAATCGTTGTTTATCGTTGACACCAACGAAATTTCGTTGTATAATCAAACTGTAAGAAAAATTACAACTCAAAAGCCCGTCGGAGCTTGTCCGTCCCAGACCCGCTGACCTTCGGAAAGAAATCCGGGATATAAAATTAGTCAGAATGAAACCGCATAGATTGGTCGTGCGTTTACCCGACAGAAGATCGGGAGGTGCGAGACGAAAGTCGCTTCCAAATTGTCGACTACAGGATACCTATTCCTCAACAGGTGCTTAACCGTATGGCTTACCCATAGGCGATAACTACAGAGCGTCAGCCCGCCCGCTTGAGCGTATTAGGTCCAGGGGTCTAAGTTAACCGTTCCTCGAAGACCGCATCAAAAGTGATAGAAACGGCGACGGCTCGGAAAGACGAGCAATATGTGAGCGAAAAGGACAGACCTCTTCCCTTACAATCAAGCAATCGAGTAAAAGTATATATCATATATCCTCACAAGTATATGATATTACTTTTTACCTCGTTTGTCAAGTTTTCTTACAAAAAATCTGAAAAGGGGTGTTGAAATGCGTGACAACCGCTTGTTTATAGCGGAGGTAAAGAAACAGCTTGCAATAAGGGGTTGGAAGTACGAGCGACTTGCCAAAGAGATAGGCTATCCTATCGGCAGTCTTTACGGCTTTATGTCGAATAAGCGAAGTAGCGACCGAATGAGAAATGCAATCGCAAGCGTCCTTGAAATTTCAAGCTAAGCAAAACGCCGAGCAAGAATGTTGACACCAAAGGCTGACATTTTCAGTTGTCAACAAGCTACACCCGGCGGAAAACAGAAAGTAAACACAAAATGCTTGACTTTCTGTATTTATTATAGTACCGAAAGGGGGTGATTTTAAATGTCGAAACAGGCGACAAAAGCTTGCGGAAACAGATACTTTGAAGCCCGAATGAGAGCGGCAAAGTTCAACGAGAAACTGTTCACTCGGGCAGGAGCTTCGGAAGTGATTCCGGGCGTGACAGAAGACAGCCTGAAGAAGTACGAGCTTGACATAAACAGGCCGCCGAACATTGTTGTTGCGCTCATGGCGGACGCTTATAACGAGCCTGAACTGCGGCAGTGGTACTGTGCAAATGAATGTCCGCTCGGCAAGGATTGCCGAGAGACACCGCCTCAGATGCCTGCCGAAAGAGCCCTACTGAGATTGCAGAACTCCATATACGAAATGGACGATGTGATTAAGCGGTTATCGCTTCTCATGGAGGACGGCGAGTTAAGCGATGATGAACGTCCTCTTATTCCAAAGCTTAAAGAACAGCTGTTAGAGTTCCGCCGCAGAGCTGATGAGAACCTTATAAACCTCGAAAAAGCAGAAAAAACAGGGCGGTTTACATAAGGGCAAGCCTACAGCGAATAAAATGACGAAAGGAGGTGTCAGCTATGGAATGCGCAGAGCCAAAGATTGCCGAAGAATTTATGATCGGCAACACGAAAGTCAGGATAGCAACAGATTACTGTTGCAGAGCTGAGGAAGTGCCGAAAATTCTTGAACGAATTGCAAGAAATGCCTTGGATAGCTTGCGAGCTAAAGCGTCCATAGCGTGCAATGGCGAAAGTAAAGGATAGACCTGTAACAAGTAAGTTTCTGTATAAAGGTCGCTTCTATACCGTACTGCCAGCGAAATATCCGAGATATCAGGCGGCAATACTTACGGGAAGCACCTGGACGAGAGTTTCAATCTTCGGCGATAAAATCATCGAGATTGAAGCGGCAATAAAAAGGACAAGCATAGCTAAGCTTTTGGCACAGAAAGAGGTGTAAAAGGAATGAAAAGAAAAAAGGTGATTGCCTTCGTTGTTGCACAGTTCGTAAGAGTATGGGTGACAGCATTCGCAGGCATAGCGATATATGTTCCGCTGTCAGCTTTGGCGTATGCCGAACGTGGATACAAAGCCGTTGGCGGCGAGATATTTCCCGTAATTCTTGTTGTTGCGGCTGTATGGGTTGGCTTTGATTACTGCGCACAGCTGTGGTACAGAAGTATGATAGGCAGGCACGGCGATGAAAATTAAAAAGACCTGCATCGTGTGCGGAAAATCGTTTTTAGCAGCAAATCCGTTGTACTGTATATGTGACGATGAGTGCCGAGCAAAACGGAAGAGCGTGTACAAGAAACGTTACGAAAAAACACACGCCGAAGCAATAAGAGAGCAAAGAAGAAAACGCAACGAAAAGTATCGGGAGCAGCATAAAAAGAAATACCATTGCAAAACGTGCGGTGCTGTACTGCCGAACGGCTGTCAGAAATATTGCTTAGACTGCTTGCTGAGAGCATATCAAAGCGAAGAACAGCGTCCGTGGGCAAAAGATGTTCTGCATAGCCGAGGATACGATGAAACAATGATAGAAAGCGAGATTGCAGAAAGGACAAGTAGATGAAATTTAAAGTTAGTGCAACCGTTACTACTTACGAAGAAGTGATGAAGATTACCTGCGCACTTGCCGGCATTGTGAACAATATCAATGTAACAGACTGCGAAGGCGAGGAGGACGAAGACAGCAATGGCGAAGATAATAAGATATGACAACCCAATTGTCAAGACTGCCGCAGAAATGAAGCCCGGTGACATCTTCCGTACCGAGTATGGCGATTACGGTAACTGGTGCGAGTTTGTTTTTGAAAGCTGTAATGCACACTTATTTGATGCGACAGAAACACACTTCCATAGAAAAGGACATACGCAAAGCGAAACGTGCTACAGTATGACAAACATACACAAAGTGGTCTATGAGGTTGTCGGTAGAGAATCAGTATAAAGGAAAAGGCTGTCACAAGGACAGCCAAAGAAATAAATATAAAAGTGCTACTGTGATGAGTATATCACATTCGGAAAGGAAAGTCAAGATATGGCGATGTCGTTGAAAACACGAGTGATGTTGAGAATAGGTGCTGTTGCAGACAGCGAGTTCTGGGCGGCGTTGCCTAAAGCTCATGCAAAGCTTTTTCGCATTATAGAAAGAGAGGGAGATGCGGGAGGAGCAAGATTAACGATAGATTATGCTGTTATGCTGATTGCAGAACAGATAATCATAGACAGAATGATGTCAGAAACATTAGGAGGTGCTACACAAAATGGACGGTCAGATTATCACGGTCAAGCAGTTGCCGATAATCGAAGAAAGATTACAGATTATCAAAGCTGAGATCGACGCTAAGACACAGCACGTTTTAGCACTTGACTGTAACGATGCTACAGTCAAGGCAATCAAAAGCCTCAGAGCAGATCTGAACAAAGATTTCAGCGAGCTTGAAGAAAAGCGCAAAGAGGTCAAGCGTGCGGTGATGTCACCGTATGAAAGATTTGAGGAAGTGTATACCGAATGCGTAACGAATATCTATAAGCAGACGGACGCAATCCTCAAGGGACGTATAGCGATTGTCGAGAACGCAATCAAAGCTAACAAGGAAAAGGAAATCAGAGCATACTATGACGAGTATGCGGAAAGCCTGGGTATCGACTTTGTTCCCTACGAAAAAAGCGGTATCACGGTAACGCTTTCAGCGAGTGCAAAAAAGCTCAAGGAACAGGTAGCCGCATATCTTGACAGAATAGCGGACGAGCTGAAGCTTATCGGCACTCAGCCCCAGGACTTACAGCCGGAAATTCTTGTTGAATACAAGCGGACAGTCAATGTCGCATATTCCATTCAGACGGTTATCGAGCGTAAAAAGGCAATCGAAGAAGAAGCAGCAGAGAGAGCCAGACAGCAGGCGGAACAGCAGACAATCTATGAAGCGGCTGAAGCTCGTGTCGATGCGGCGGTCGAAAGTTACAGCGAAGAACAGCAGGAAGCGATTGCACCGCCTACTGTTGCCGAAGCACAGGAACAGCCAGCAAAGCAGTACCGTGTTGCATTCGCTGTTAATGGATCGCTCGAAGAAATAAAAGCATTAAAGAATTTCTTGGTAAACGGAGGTTACAAATATGAGCAGTTATAATGCACCGGTCGAAAAGAAGCCTAAATTTTCGGTGGCGATAAGCACACCAACGTATCAGAACCTGATACGCAACACACTCGCCGATCCTGAAAGAGCAAAACGCTTTATTGCGTCAATCACATCTGCGGTAGCGGTCAATCCGCAGTTGCAGGAGTGCGAAACATCTACTATTGTAGCAGGTGCGCTCCTCGGTGAAAGCCTTAATCTTTCGCCGTCGCCACAGCTTGGTCAGTTCTATTTAGTGCCGTTTAAGCAGAAAGCGAAGTATGACCGTAATCGTAATCTGATTTCGCCCGAATGCGTCAACGCACAGTTTGTATTAGGCTACAAAGGCTACATACAGCTTGCAGTGCGTAGCGGTATGTATCGCAAAATCATTGTTCACGAAATCAAGGACGGCGAACTGATACGCTGGGATCCGCTGACGGAAGAATTTGAAGCAAGCTTCATTGAAAACGAAGAAAAGCGTGATAAGACAGACACTATCGGATATTACGCAATGTTCGAGTACGTTGACGGCTTCAGAAAAACGCTGTACTGGAGCAAGGGCAAAATGCTTGTGTATGCAGACAAGTACAGTCCTGCATTCAGCAAAGATGCGTATGCAAAGCTGATAAACAACGAAATCCCGGCTAACGAGATGTGGAAATATTCATCGTTCTGGTACAAGAGCTTTGATGATATGGCAAAAAAGACTATGATACGTCAGCTGATCAGCAAGTGGGGCGGAATGGCGGTAGAACCGCTGAGAGTAGCGCTTGAACACGATAACAACGTTCTTCAGCGTAGCTCGGACGGTTTTGAGAATATAGCAACCGATGCGGACGTAATGCCCGCAGAACCGCACCTTGTAAGTAATAGCGAGGTAACACAGCCCGAAGTTGCTGATGTTATAGAGAATATCAACCTTGAAGACTTATGATTAAATACGAGATAATTTCCACCGGCTCGCAGGGCAATGCAGTGGTCATCGAGGATAACATTCTGATTGACTGCGGTGTAAGCTATAAGCTGATACGTCCGTATGCGGACAAACTGAAGCTTGTGTTGCTTACACACATTCATTCAGACCACTTTAACAAATCGTCGATACGCAGTCTTGCGAGGGACAGACCGTTACTGCGTTTCGGCTGTTGTGGTTGGCTTGTGCCGGTACTTGTTGATATGGGTATATCCAAACGCCGAATAGATGTTTTTGAGTACGGCAAGATGTACGGTTACGGGATATGTAATATAATCCCCGTACCGCTAAAGCACAACGTACCAAACTGCGGCTATAAGCTACATTTTGCTGACAAGGGCAAGATGATATATGCCACCGACACAAACAACCTTAACGGCGTTACAGCCCGCAATTACGACCTGTATATGATAGAAGCTAATCACACAGAAGCTGACATCAAGGAACGCATCGCAAAAAAGAAAATCGCAGGCGAATACGCCTACGAAATTCAGGCAGAGGAAAATCATCTGTCGAAAGAAAAATGCGATGACTTTATCTACCGCAACATAGGTCCTAACGGCGTATATGTGTATATGCACACTCACAGGGAGCGTGATACAACAGATGATAACGACCGGAAAGATACTTAAATTTGACAAGCACGGCAATAAGCTGTTGCTGGAGCTTCCCGAAAGTATAGAACGGGAATTGATACAAAAGCATATCGGCAGTGTAGAACTGCGACTGAATGACGGTCGCAGGATCTCCGCCGACCAAAGAAGAAAGATATTCGCTATTGTTCGTGACATCGCATTGTGGAGCGGACACGAGCCTGAATTTATCAGGGCATACATGACGTGGGATTACATCAAGCGTCACGACGGCGAATGGTTTTCACTGTCCGATGTCGATATGACAACGGCAAAGGACTTTATAACACATCTGATAGAGTTCTGTTTTCACTGGGATGTGCCAACGAAAGACACGCTGCTCCACGAAACAGACGATATAGGCAAATATCTGTATATGTGCCTTGAACACCGCAAATGTGCTATATGCAACGCAAGAGCGGAAGTACACCATGTAGACCGCATAGGCATAGGCGGGGATCGTGAAGAAACAGTCCACATAGGAATGAGAGCGATTGCTCTGTGTCACGAACATCACATGGAAGCGCATATCAGAGAAAAAGAGCTGTTTGAAGAAAACTACATCTACGGTATAAAGCTTGACGAATACTTATGTAAAAAGCTCAGGCTTAACACAAAGTCAAGGAGGTAGCGATGGCAAGACCTCAATGCGACGGTTTGTCGTACTTTCCTTTTGATGTGGATTTTTTCTCAGATCGCAAAATCAAGATTATACGAGGCTCGGAATACGGCACTGATGCGATAATAATTTACATTTACCTGCTGTGTGAGATATACAAAGGCAAGGGATATTACATCGCATACGATGACGATTTAGTGTGCTGCGCAAGCGCAGACACGGGAGTGCCAGAGGGCAAGACAAGGCAGATAGTACAGCTCCTCGCAAGCAAGTCACTGTTTGATAACACACGGTTTTCGGCGGACAACTTACTTACTGCTACATCAATACAAACACGTTACCAAGAGGCAAAAAAATCCACAAAAAGAGACGTGTTTGTGGAACCCAGCGTTTGGATTTTAAACGAAGAAGCGACGTTAGGGTTTATTAAAGTGCACCCAAAAGGGAGTTTTTCCGAGAAAAACCCCAGTAAATCCGAGAAAAACCCCAGTAAATCCGAGAAAAACCCCACAAAAGAAAATAAAATAAAAGAAAATAAAAATAAAATAAATAAAAATAAAACCGCAACAGCTATCGCAGTTGCGCCGGAGCTTGAGGTGGCATGGCAGGCGTTCGTCGAAATGCGAAAGAAAATACGCAAGCCGATGACAGAGTACGCAATGGAACTAACAATCAAAAAGCTTGAAGCTCTTGCGCCCGGTGATACGGTAACGCAAAAGAAGATCCTTGAACAATCTGTTGAGCACTCTTGGCAAAGCGTGTATGAGCTAAAAGAGAAAGGCGGCGTGAACAATGGACGAAATGAAAAACCTTTCAAGCCAAGCGATTGGTAATGCTCACGGGCCTATCTACACAAGCAAGGAAGTTGAAGAGCTGGGAATACCGAGTACGCAACCTGTTCCAAAGCCCGAAAAGTGCAAATACTGTGGGAAAACGTTGTACTATGAGTGCGTTGTACTTATGGGGCAGGCTATGATTTGGAACCTTGAAAAGCCGCGTTGCGATTGCAAAAAAGCGGTTGCGTTTTGGAAAGAGTGGGATGCTAAACAGGAAAAAATCAAAAAAGAAAAGGAGTTTGCCGAAGAACAAGAGCGCAGAAAGCAGAAAATCGAAGGTATACTCGGCAAGTCCGGAATAAAGAAACGTTACCTATCACGGACGATAGAAAGCTTTGCCGTTACCGATGAAAACAAAAAGTCTTTTGAAATAGCGACTGATTATATCAAGAATTTCAGAAGATACTTTGCTCAGGGTAAAGGGCTATACCTTGAAGGACCGTGCGGAACAGGTAAAACACACTTGGCGATTGCAATTGCGCTTGCAATCATCAATACAGGAGTTCCGGTTATCTGCAAAACGTCAATAGACATTCTCAGCGATATAAAACGTTGCTATGAGCGCAACAGCGAAGTAACGGAAGAGGAAGTCCTCGAAGCATACAAGAATGTTGACTTGCTGATAATAGATGATCTCGGAAAGGAGCAAGTGACAGAATGGTCGGTACCCGTGCTGTATAGCATTCTGAATGAACGCTACGAAGCTTTGTTGCCGACAATTATCACAACAAATTACAACACAACTGCTCTTGCAGAAAAATTATCTGCAAGAGGCGACGCAGAAACAGCTACAGCAATAATCAGCCGCTTTGTCGAAAGCTCGAAAAGAGTTACAATGTCTTGGGCTGATTACCGCAGGAAAGGATAAATCAAATGGGAAGTAAAGAAGAAAGTGCTATGACCAAATTAAACAACGAAGCTGCTACAGTTAGCGGCTACAATGTGCCGGCAATCGCTATCAGAGATCATGTTGCTCAGCGCATAATGACCGATGCGGTTTACGCTGAAAAAGTGATAGCTGAGGGTAAGACTCTTAGCAAGTGCTATCAGTACATATCGGATATAGCGTACGAAAAAGCCCGTAAAATGAGCAATACCGACAAGCGGGGCGGAATAATGATAGGAATGTCTTCTGAGGAGATATTTGCACTTGCTGACGAATATTACACGCTTTCCGATGACGAGCTGAAGAAAAAGCTTGAAGCAGAAAGATCGAAGCCTGCACCCGTCGAAAAGACTGAAACGGCTAAGAAGAAAACAGCGGATAAGCCTAAGAAAACAAAGCCTGCCGAGGAAAAAGAGGAAGAGTTAGAGCAGTCATCGCTGTTCGACATGGGTGCGGAGGAAACAGAAGATGATAGCATATAAAGCTTTCAACAAAGATCTGACTTGCCTCAATTACAAGTTCAAGGAAAATGAGCCTAACTACACAGACAAGGCAAATTGCAGGGAAAACGGATTTCACTGCGCAGAAAATCCGCTTGACTGCTTATCATACTACCGCTTTGATAACTGCGTGATTTACGAGGTCGACGCAACAGGCGATGTTGACGAGGACGATATAGACAGCAAGATAAGCTGTACTGTTCTCACGCTTCGCAAAAAGCTTGATGTGTTTGATTTTGTAAAGGCGGCGGCAAAATATATCATGTTGCATCCGTACCGTGAGCAGAATCACCATGTACATAATGATATGGCTTGTGGCAAAGAAGGCGATAAGTTCCTTGTCGTCCGTGGAAAAACTATGGCAGTAAGCGCACAGAAAGACACTATAGTGTGTATGCTCAAAGAAACCTCGTACAGTAAAGAAATACTGTGGTATTCGATTTTTAAGGTTGACGGTAAATCAATGTTGGCAGGCGTGCCGTATAACGAATACGGCGAAATAGTGACAGAGGCGGAAATGGAGGCTCTTCATGAGGTTAAAAGAACTGAGTAAGCTTCCTAAAATCACAGCGCCGAAGTCGTTTGTTGAGAAGGCAGGAAAAGATACTCCCCGTATGATAAAAAAATACAGCTCAACCGAGTACAGATATGAAACAAGGGAGTATGCAAAATGCCGAATGTATGGTGACATAATCAAAGTTGCTTTGTTCTATACAAAAAACTTGCGGCTCGGAGCAACGATGCCGGCATACGAGATATTCATTGATTACAAAAATGAAGATTTTATCACTTACGATTACAGCGCAAACCGCTGGAGCAATGCAACGATAGAAAAGCTTGACACAAGCTTTTATTGGTGGTCCGAAACAAAAGAAAAAAAGTATATGTCGGCCAAAGACAGAGCACTTCTGAGGACAAATTTAAAAGTCGAGGAAGGCGGTAGTTACGGCGATTATTACGGTATTCTGAAGTTCCAGCAAAACGTGAGAGAACGTCAGCTCCTCGCAAGACACAAAAAAGAAACGGATAAATGGGACGAGGCGATGAACAAAGTAACGCAGATCCCGAAAGACTGGGATAAGTTTATCGCTAAGTCAGTTATCAGAGATCAGTACATTTTTTACGAGTACAGCAGAAAAGCCGAAAAAGACGGTTATTGCACATGGTGTGAGAATGACGTAAAAGTAAAAAATCCTAAGCATAACGCACAAGGGCGTTGTCCCCACTGCGGTCATGAAATTCACTATAAAGCTACCGGCAAAACAGGCTCACTCTACACCGAAAATTTTGCGGCATATCTTGTTCAGCCGTATGAAGATAACTTTGTAATCAGGGCTTTCGAGGCTCGTTGCCGTTATGAAAAAGACAAATTCGGCGGATTAAGCAGAAAAGCACAGGTATACGCAACTGAGAAATTGCGTTATATATACGACGGCAACAATTCAGCAATCGGATATAGCTATGAGTTATATAAACAACGTGAAGTACGATGGTGTTGCTTTGGCAATACTTCTCCGAGTTATTATAACAGTTGGTTTGGAACTGTGTATAAAAGAAATTTGTGCGGCAAGATCATTAATCGCCTGTGCAGAACCGGACTTATTGAACACATAAAGAATACAGAAAAATGCGATCCGAGAGTATTCTTAACTGAGCTAAAGCGTTCACCTGGTGTTGAACAGCTAGCAAAAGTCGGGCTGCATCGCCTTATAAACGACTGTATTTACAACTATCACTACGATTGCGACTATAGATTTAACGGCGGAGAGCCGGCAAAAGCACTGCATATCGACAAATACCGCATGAAACGGCTCGTAAAAAGTAACGGCGGTCTTGTATATCTCGAGTGGCTAAAAAATGAAAAAGAAAAGAACGCTGTATATGATGATACGACAATACAGTGGCTTGAACAACAGAATATCAGACCGGAGGATGTAGAATTTATTTCCGACAGAATGAGTGTTCAGCAGATAAAAAACTATATATGCCGTCAGATGTCCGAAAACAGTATGACAAGCAGAGATGTAATACGGACGTGGAGTGATTATCTTGGTATGGCCGAACGGCTGAAAATGAATACATCTGATCCTATCGTGTACCGAGCGAAAAAGCTCAGGCAGCGTCACGACGAACTGGTAAAAGAGGTTGACGACAAAGAACGTGCATTAAGAGCGGCTGAAATCAGCAAGAAATATCCTAACATAGAAACGGTTTTGCAAAAAATAAAGCCAAAATACGAGTATGAAGACGAAACATATTCGATAATCATACCAGGGAAAATAGAGGATATTCTCGCCGAAGGAGCGGCACTGCACCACTGCATAGACAAAACAGACAGATATTTTGACCGCATAAATGTACAGGAGTCATATCTGATGTTCCTGCGTCGAACAGCCGAAAAGGACAAGCCGTATTACACCCTTGAGGTCGAACCAAACGGCACAGTACGGCAGAAACGAACGGAGTTTGACAGGCAGAATCCTGACATAGAGGACGCAAAAACATTTCTGCGCAAATGGCAGAAAATCATATCAAAGCGACTTAGCTCCGAAGACATTAAGCTTGCAAGCAGAAGCAAGAAGTTGAGGAACGAAGAGTTTGAGGAGCTTGAACGCACAAAAGCAAGAATCCGCAACGGCACATTACAAGGACATTTACTTGTTACTGTGCTTCGGGAAGACTTAATGGAAAATACAGACGAAAGCGAAAAGGTGAGCGTATGACAAGAATATATCCTCAGAGAGGCGGTGCTCTGAACGAAAATGACAGACTGGACCTCGCACGACTGCTGATAAAAGCCGGATATAAAGTGAGGATCGGCAAAGAAAAAATGAACGGCAGTAGCACATATACCTACTTCATCGAATACGAAGAGGTGCGCAATGGCACTTAATTTCACGAAAAAACAGCTGAAAGCTCTCGGAATATCAATCCCCGAGAGCAAGAAGCTGAATAAATATCGCTCAAAAGCCTGTAAAACCGACGGTATAACGTTTCAAACACAGCAGAAGCGAATTACTACTACAAGCTTAAAATGCTTGTAAAGGCCAAAAAAATAGCTGGTTTCTGCCGTCAGCCACGCTTTGTTATAACCGAAGGCGACGACAATACACGTTGCGTAGAATACGTTGCTGATTTCATCGAATTTCACAACGACGGAACGTATCGCATTGTAGATGTAAAGGGCGTTCAGACACCAGTGTTTAAGCTCAAAATGAAAAGCCTGCACGAAAAATACCCGACGATAAAAATAAACTTGGAGGATTAAAAGATGATGGCTAATAGAAAAGAACTTTCGGATAAGCTTAAAAAGCTCAAGGATGTAATCATGAAGGATTCAGGTGCACTTTTCCGTGACGGGAAAATTGTAGCAAGCAATCCTGCATTTGCTTTGTCTGTTGATTTTGACTGCGGCAACGCCGAAGAATTTGCACTGCCGACAACAGCTATAAGCTTTATTGAAAATATGGTTGATGAAGAAATCGAGCTTCAGCCGAGCAAAAACAAAATTGTTATCAAGGGCAAGCGCAACAAGGGAACGTTTGCTACAGTTGCACCGTCAATCTATCACATAAGCGAGCCGGAAGTGAATGACACACTTCTGACGTTTGCAGATGATGATTTTCTGCGGGCGGCCAACAGCGTAACATACGCTTGTAGCGTTATCGACACACGACCGGCGCAGATGGGCGTATTGCTTGACAGCGACGAAAACGGAAAGCTGAATATAATCGCAAGCGACGGAGTTAAGCTCGCCGCAAACTCGGTTGATTACAACGGCGAGATCAGAGCAGTAATACCTAAAGCTGCATTTAAAAAGCTTTTGTCGATTTCAAGCGGCAACGGTATCACGCTTAAAAAGACAAGCAGTACGAATCAGCTGGCGTTTGAAACAGGAGAATACACGCTGTTTGTTCAGCTGTTGGAAAACAATTTCTTTAACTACAAACCACTACTGGAGCTTGCAAGCCCCAGTAGCGAAAATGAGCTGAAAATCAACAGCGTATCGCTTCTCAATGCACTTCAGAGGGCGAAAATATGCGAGGGCGCAAAGCGTTCAGCGATCGTCATGACGCTTGAAAAAAGCATGAATACGGTAATGATTAAAACGACCGATTCTCTTGAAGCTTTTTCGGAAGAAATTGAAATAGAAAACACCGTCGATAAAGTAGTGAGTGTAGCATTTAACGGCGATTATATGAGTGAGATGCTTCACGCCGCAGGCGCAGATAATCCGTCAATAACAATGACTGTAACAGGCAGTGGAAAGCCGATTATTGTCAAGAGTGCAGGCGGCTTTATAGGCTTGTTACAGCCCATACGAATGAAAAAGTAAGGAGAGTAACCAATGAAAACCCTGAATGAAATAAAAGAGCTGCCTAACCTGATGATACAGCATGTCACTGTAGACGGAGGGTTCGGAGTGCTGTATAAGGCAGGCAAAAGCTTCGCAACAGTTGTATGGAGTAACGGCGGCGGGTGGGAACACGTCAGCATTAGTCCGTTCAAGCATTCTTATACGCCGACATGGGACGAAATGTGCAAGCTGAAAGATATGTTCTTCAACGACAATGAAACGGTAGTACAGTACCACCCTGCGAAAAGCGAGTATGTAAACAACTTACCGAACTGTTTACATCTTTGGCGACCTATCAACGAGAAAATGCCTGCACCGCCGTCAATCTTTGTAGGTGTTAAGCACGGTCAGAGCCTTGAAGAAGTCAAAGCGGCCATAAAAGACGCCTGTGAGAATTAAGCGAGGTGTAAGCAGATGAGGTATTATAACAATAAACGCTATAACAGCGCAAGGCGTTCCAGAAGATTACGCAAAATGTTCGAGAAAACGTGCCCGAAAGCCGATTATTGCAAGAACTCCGATAGATGCGATTACGAGCATACGTTCGTTGGAGAAAAGCTGTGTTTCGAGAGAAAGGAGTATGACAAATGATTGAAGAAGAAATTTTTAACAAATGCAAGGAAAGGTTTGCAACGCATAAGGCAACGCTGATACAGGACACTGACCGCTATTTAATTTTCGATTGGCGTAGAGCTAATGGAAGTAGCGATTATTACGTTAATTACATTATCGATAAAAAAAGAGGAAACCTGATAATAAGCGGCGATTTAGGTGATTGTGTTGCAACATGGTACAATGCGGTCAGCCCGAAAAAAATGAAAAGCTATCTCAAAGATATTTACTACTTCATAAGCAAATTCCAGTGTTCGACTGATAAATATATCTACGATCCGGACCGTGCTTACGAAGGCATAAAATATCAGCTTAAAGACTACATGGAGTTAGAGCTCGAAGAATTGCTGAAAGCCTGCAAAAAGTATTTATGGCATTCCGTTGATACAGAAGAAGAGCTTTGGGAAGCTGTGAAGTCGGATATAGACGAAAATTGGGGCTCGGACACCAACCTACATTATTCGACAGATATGATGAACTTTTTAGGAGAACTGGACTCAGAGTATTATGAGTGGCTTTATGATTGTGGGAAGCGGGTAAATATGCGTGTATACCTGTGGGCGGTTGGCTACGAAATGGCCTATACTCAGCTGGAACAACAAGGAGGTAAAACAAATGAATAATCTAAAAATCGGTGATAAGGTCGTTATGAACGACAAATATCATGTAAGCGCAGAAAACAAAGGCAGGGTGTGGACGGTCAGATCTGACACGTGGGAGTGCTGTGGCAAGACCGTCGTAAAACTTGAAGGCAAGGCAGGCGGCTATGCAGTGGACGGGCTGAATCTGATAGGAGAAGCAAATGAGTAAATGCATAAAAGTAGATGCCTTGGGGATAGGATATGCGAACCCTGATGTTTTTGAGAATAAAGCCTATGCTGAGGGATGGAACTCGGCGGTAAAAATAATAAAAGAAGCGGAAATCATTGACGCTGAACCCGTAAGACATGGGCATTGGGAAGAGGGTATTCGCACAAGAAGATCAATAGCAGGAAAAATTGAAGATTTCAGATGTTACGAATGTTCGGCTTGCGGCAAGAGCAGTTTTTATAAAACTAATTACTGCTCTTACTGCGGGGCGAAAATGGATGAGGAGTGCAAAAAATGAAAGCATGGACGGTAAGCCCGAAATATGAATTTGGCACTGCGGTTGTTTTCGCCGAAACACGAGGCAAAGCAAAATCGCTTGCGCTATGCACAAGTTGCTGTGAAGACGCAAATTTCTGCGATATTGAAGTCAGCCGAGCACCTGAGATGGACAAGTATTACGTTGAAGGTAAAACAGAAATGGACTGGTCGGATGCTGATGACAGAATTGCATTGGTGAAAGAATGCGGATTTTACTGTGAAGATCCGATAGCAGAATGTTGCAAATGCTGTCCTGCAAAAGAATTTTGCGGCGAAGCTATCCCGAAAAAGGAGGCACTATGAAAGTAATAACACTAATACTCGCTGATGAATGCGACGAAATTGTGGCACTAACGACTTTCGGTACAAGCAAAAAAGACGGTTATCCGAGAATATGTACAGGTGCTTTTAAAGTAAATCATGGAGATGTGGTGCATTTTCCAGACGTTGTAACAGAACAAAAGGAGGGAAAGCATGAGTGTTAGAGCGGTGATGATAAGCATTCGGCCGCAATGGTGCGCTTTGATAGCAAACGGCAAGAAAACGCTTGAGGTGCGTAAAAGCAAACCTAAAATAAAAATGCCTTTCAAGTGTTACATATACTGCACTAAAGACAAAAGTAAGCTGTTTTGGACCGGAAAAAGATACTCATACACAGATGACCACAGTCACAACGCTTTCGATAAAGCCGGAAACGGAAAAATCATCGGAGAATTTGTGTGTGATTCGATTTTTCCGATAAGCGTTGAATATAGCGATACGTCGAGTAGTATTGCTTTAAACGAATTTCCTTATACTTGCCTGACCGACAAACAGATTATGGACTATCTTGGCAACGGCAAAACAGGATATGCGTGGCGCATATCTTGCCTTAAAATTTACGACCAGCCGAAAGAATTAAGTAAATTTTGCATTGAAGATAAGTCGGCAATCAAAATGTGTGAATATAGATTCCGCACCGGGCAACCGGAAGACGTTGCACGACACGGTGGTTGGTTGCAGGGCGGCTTTATTTGTATGAAAAGCGGAGAACCCGAATGGTGTGAAAACTGCTTGTCAAAGCCGCTGACACGATCGCCGCAGTCATGGTGCTATGTGAGGGAGTTATGATCAGGTTAAAAAAATATTGGGAGAAGAAAGGAACTCGTCGACCGTTTCCGCCAATGGGTGAAGCACAAAGGATGTTCGGTAAAAAGGTTTGCTTCGAGTGCCCGAATTACGTTGAGCCAAAACATTGTAAATGGTGCGGCGCTCCTTTGCACGGGCGTAGAACAAGTTTCTGTTGTGACGAACATAGCAAAGCGTTTGCTCAGATGACAGTATGGCACAGAGGGCGAGACCCGTATTCTTTGAGAATATTATATCGTGATAATTTCACTTGCCAAAAATGTAGGGAGTTCCATGCGTACCAAAATGAGTATGGTGTGACGATCCCAATAGACGACGGACAGCTGAATGTGCATCATATAAAATTTGTTTGTGATGGCGGCGGCGATGAGCCGGAAAACCTTATGACGTTGTGTGTCAGTTGTCACAGAGATCTACACGGAGGGAAAAATGAATGAATTATCCGAAAAGGAACGCATAGCGATTGAGCGATTAAAGGCATTCGAGCCTGACGAGCCGTACTATCTGTGCTATAGTGGCGGTAAAGACAGTGACGTGATACGCATACTTGCACAGCTTGCAGGAGTAAAACACGAATTGCATCACAATCTGACGAGCGTAGACGCACCCGAAACCGTGCGATATGTCAAGTCCATACCCGATATGCGCATCGACATACCGCACGATAAAGACGGTAACAGAGTGTCTATGTGGTCGCTGATTGTAAAAAAAGGCATGCCGCCGACAAGAATAATAAGGTATTGTTGTTCCGAGTTGAAAGAAAAAAGCGGAGCGGGCAAGCTAAAAATTACTGGTGTACGTGCGGCAGAAAGCGTTAATCGCTCTAAAAATAAAGGCGTGGTCAATATCATCGGCAGTCCGAAGACAACGCAAAAGTTTGCGGAAGAAATCGGCGCGCAATATGATGTAAACCTAAAAGGCGGCATCGTTATGAATATGGACAACAGCCCTAGCAGACGACTGGTAGAGCATTGCTATAGAACGACAAATGCGATGCTCAATCCGATTGTTGACTGGTCAGATAATGATGTGTGGACGTTTTTGAAGCACTATGGTTGCGCAAGCAACCCGCTATATCAGTGCGGAAAATCCCGTGTTGGTTGCATCGGTTGCCCTATGCAAAGCAACAAAGCAAGACTATCGGAATTTGAAAAATATCCAAAATACAAACAACTGTACATATCTGCTTTCGACCGAATGCTGACGGCAAATGCCGACAAAGATTATAAATACAATTGGAAAACAGGTGCAAATGTATTTAATTGGTGGTGCGGCGTTGACGAAAATCAGATGACATTTTTTGAAGACAAAATGTAACGAACGGAGGTGTAACATTGGAAACGAACCGTATGGATATCAATTTCGAGGGCTATCGAGATCCAACGGCAGGTAAGGCATACGAAAATATCTGCCGTGAAGAACGCAGAAAAGAAGCGGAAACGCTTGAAATCCTCGGCAACCTCGTCAAGACAATCAAGAGAGTTGCAGAGCTTGCAGGTTTTGAAGTTGTCGGACGAATAACCCTCAAGCACAAAGTGACAGGAAAAGAATACAGATAGAAATAAATCATACAGTGCTGCTACAACAGAAGATTTCGGACTTAAAGCCAAAGGGGGAGCTTATGCCTACTTACTTAGAAGATGAGATCATCAGAATAGCAGCCAAAGCAGGTGCCGAAGCCGCTATTCAAAAAGAAGCTGAAAAGAAAAAAGAGCTTGAAAAGAAAAAACACTCAAAGCGGCTTCGCAACACCAAGCTGTTGCTTGAGCATTACCGTGAGTTCAAGGCGTATTCTGCGAATGCAGTATATAACGCCGAAACATCACCGCACGCTATTGATATACTCGAAGCTTTGTGGATAAAGGATGACGACCGCAGAGAGCTTGTAATTGACAGCATAAAGCGTAGTGCGGTGCGTACTATGGTGATCGTATCGCATATTGATACAATGCTTGACATATACAACAACCTCATCGAGAAATCAAACGACGAGTTAGAAAAACGGCGTAGCAGGGTGATCACTGCCAGGTACATTTCCGATGAACAGCTCACGATAGAAGAAATCGCTCGTGAAGAAAGCATAGAGCCGAGAACCGTGTATCTTGACATCGAAGCGGCGGTAAGTAAGTTGTCTACTCTGTTCTTTGGTATCGATGCGTTTCTTAATGCGTGATTTCAAAAAGTCTTCATTGACACTTCAAACGGTCCGTGATACAATGGTATCGTAAAATCTTATATGTAGTTTCTCCTTAGTAGCAAATGAGTATATCTCGCCGGATATGCTCAAACCATTAAGGAGGTCCTATGAAAAATCAAAGAAATGTTGAGTATATCTCGCCGGATATGCTCAAACCACACCCAAAAAACTCCCGTATACACTCTGAGAAGCAGATAGAAAAGCTCCAGAGAAGCATACGGGAGTTTGGCTTTGCAAAGCCTGTTATAGTTGACGAGGATTATACCATACTCGCAGGACACGGAGCAGTGCTTGCCGCAAAAGCCGAAAATCTTGAAGCAATCCCCTGCTTTATCCTTACGGGGCTCACAGACGAGCAGAAACGTGCGTATATCGTTACGGATAATCGCATGAGTGATTTATCCTATTTTGACATGAACGCCGTTGTAAGCGAAATTGAGGAGCTTTGCGGGCGTAATTTCGATGTCAGCATTACAGGTTTTGATGAATCTCTGATATGCAGTGACAGCCTTGATGACCTCGAAAATATTTTTGAGGAGAAAAAGCCCGAAAATAACGATGCCGAGGAAAAGGACAAAAAAGACAAAAGCGTGATCTGCCCTGAATGTGGCCACGCTTTTACGCCGTGAAACTGTTCCTTGCAAGCTCAGAGGGAAAGCAGTATTTAAAAGACGAATTGATGAAAAGCCGTTATTTGCTGACGGCTTTTTTCTATTACCGAGAGTGGCAAAGAAAGTTGATAAAGAGCACCGATATGTTTCTGCTCGATTCGGGGGCATTTACATTTATGTCAAACGCCAAAGGCGCTATGCCCGACTGGAACGATTACATATCGCAGTACATACGCTTTATCAACGAAAACGACATTCAATATTTTTTCGAGCTGGACATTGATTGTCTTGTCGGATATGACAAAGTAAAAGAATACCGCAAACGAATCGAATGTCAGACACAGAAACAAGCTATACCGGTATGGCACAAGAGTCGAGGTATAGAAGAATTCAAAAATCTGTGTGCCGAATACTCATATATCGCAATAGGCGGCTTCGCAATCAAGGACATAAAGCCTGCGGAATATAAATACATACACTCTCTGCTGAGCTATGCAAGAGCGCATAACACCAAAGTACACGGCTTAGGGTTTACGCCTGCCGATGTAGAAAAATATGACTTCTACAGTGTTGATAGTTCGTCGTGGACGATAGGTTCACGATACGCAAGAATATATCTGTTCAAGGACGGCAGAATGACACAGGTAGGCAGACCCGCAAACACACGGCTTAAAGATTATAAGGTGCTGGACGCACATAATCTCAAGCAATGGATAAGATTTCAACAGTACCTTGATAGATGATAGGAGAATATAAAAATGATAAAGAGCGAAAAGAATTTAAATATAATGACAGCACTGTTTTGTGCGTGCCTTGTCATATCGAACGTGGTAGCCTGCAAGGTAATCGACACAGGCATATACCTGTTCGGAAGCGTAATAACAATTCCCGGAGCTGTGCTCTGCTACCCTTTAACATATCTGATAACAGATATTGTAGGCGAAAAATGGGGCAAGAAATCAGCTAATCGCATAGTGTGGATAGGGCTTGCCGCACAGCTGCTCGCAACGTTCATCATAATGGTGACGCAGTATATGCCTACAGTTTCGACAGAGACGCAGAAAGCCTATGATATGCTGTTAGGACAGAACTGGATATTTACACTCGGAAGCCTGACTGCATATCTCATCAGCCAGAGCTTAGATGTTTCAATCTTCCACAAAATAAGGGACACATACATAAAGAAACACGGTAGCACAAAAGGCGGTCGCTGGATATGGAACAATGCGTCAACGCTTACAAGTCAGCTTGTAGATACCGCAATATTCTGCGTAATCGCTTTTGGTGTTGGTTTTGGTTGGCTGTGGGATAATCCTCAGGCTGTCGTAAATATGGTTATAGGTCAGTATCTCGTAAAGGCGTGTATCGCTTTACTGGATACTCCTCGTATAATAAAGTTA
>DJPL01000033.1:0-43092 GCA_002437415.1 Ruminococcaceae bacterium UBA6413
ACCGCTCCGGCAGTGACGGGAACGGTTATAGACCGCATAGATCAGCCGAAAGCTGAAACTACTACAGCTCAGACTGCCGCTACCACAACAGTGACTACCACTGCAAAGCCGCAGGAAACAAAAACAGCTGAAACGACCACATCTCAGACTACCACAGTAGCTACAACGACAGCAACACCCAAGCCGACAACGACAACAACCGCCGCTACTACAAAGCCTGCACCCGAATGGACGGAAACAAAGGCAAGCGGTACAAAGTACGTCAACACCGACTGCTACAGCCGTAAAAAAGCCGTACTCGGTGCAGAAACCGTAAAGCTGTACAGCGTGAACGATAAGGTCACGGTAACTGCTAAGACCGACACAGGCTACTTCAAACTTTCTGACGGTAGCTTTATACACAGCGACTATCTGAGCGACAGCAAGATTGTTATACAGACTACAACAACCACAAAGAAAGCTGAAACACCTAAGCCTGCGCAGACAACAACGAAGAAACAGGAAAGCAAGCCGAAGTCGATATACGAATATCCTTTCGACCTTGAAGCTATAAAGAAGGTCATCGTTGATGACGCAGTTAATAATTACGGACTTGTTAATTATGATGTTCCCGAATGGACACCCGAAGGTAGTACTTGGAACGTTCCTCTCGTTATCTCTTACGATATGCATCCTAATGTAATAAAGAGAAATGTCGAAGAAGGCGCAGGTGCTAATTTCAGAGTCGCACAAATGAAAAAAGGCGATTACTTCAAAATCTACATTCAAGACATATCCGAAGATATGGATGTACGAGATGAAAACGGAAAGCTGACAAAAGCATACGCTATATACTTCTTAAGAGGTTGAACAGCAGACTCGATTTATGTTGATTAGTTGTTTCCTTTTGAACATATGACAATTTAATATACTTTAAGAGCTTTGAAAAATCAAGGCTCTTTTTCTTTTTCTGAAAGTAAAAATCCAAAGCAGTCCGCACCCGTAGGACTGCTTTTTTATATATACAAATACAAATCGATACTCAAATAGTAAAATCAGAAAAACAAGGGCTGTAAACTTGCGAAAGTTTACAGCCTTTTCTCGTTTATTTGATTATAAGTTTATAATCGGTGCAGAAGTCCGAGTATTCGGTAAATGTTTTTTCAAGAGAAGAGAGGAGAGCTTCTTCTCCGTATTTATCATAATATTTCTTTATATCTTCCGATATTGTCAGCTCAAGAGTAGCTTTGTCACCGATAATGTAGCCAACTGTGCTTTCGTTGATTTCTTCCTTGCCGTTGCTGTCGATAAAGCAGTTGATAAAACGTACATCATCGCCGATATTATTGAGTTTTTTCCACTCCGAAAAAATTACTTCCGCGTCGCAGGCAAGATATTTACTTGCTTTTTCTGTGTTTGCACCGTTCAGATAATAAATATCAATGTCACAGTATACCAAAGCACAGTCGTTTGTTGATGCATTTGCTATTGCAGTTGAAGAATTGTTTTCCGTGTCGTTAGTGCCGATATTTTTAAGTGCAATATTTCCGACTCCTAATGCTACAACAAATACCGCCGCCGCGGCCGTCACCGAACCTATAGCGGCATACAGCTTTTTTCTGTTTCTTTTTGTTTCCGGCTTAGCCTGTTCGATGAACTCATCGTTTACGTTGCCGATTTCATTCAGTAAGCGTTTTTCTTTCATAGCGTTATACCCTCCTTTATAAGATGTTCTTTAAGCTCGTTGCGGGTTCTGAGGAGCATCATCTTTATGCGGCTTTCGGTGGACGAATGCTCGGCGGCTATTGCCTTTACCGGCATCATATACCAGTATCTCTGCATAAAGATAATACGCTTTTCAGGTTCGAGAGAGCAGAGAAAATCGTTGAGTGCACGTCTTAATGTGTTGTTGTCCGAAACATCTTCGGTAGTAACACCCGACGATACACATTCAGCCAGCTCATCAAGAACTATCGCCGTCTGACCCGAACCTCTTTTGTCAGCCGTTTTTTCAAAGTACCTGTTAAGTGTTAGGTTGCGTGTTATTCTGCCGAGAAAGGCTGATAGCTTTTTAGGCTTCTGCGGCGGGATCGCGTTCCATGCTTTTAACAGTGTGTCGTTTACGCATTCCTCGCAGTCCTCGTTTACGGCGATTATATTGTAGGCGATCGAGTAACAGTATCTGCCGTATTTGCTGTGGGTTTCTGATATTGCCTTTTCATCTCTTGCAAAGAATAATTCTAAAATTCTGCTGTCTTCCGTTTTCCTCACTCCCTTTTTATTTTTATCGGAACAGCCTGTTCACCTATAAAGACAGAATCTAAGTAAAAGGGTCACGCTTTTTAAGAAAAAATTTTTGCGGATATAAATACAGGCTTCTGCAAAACACAGAAGCCTGCTTTGTAAACCTTGTGTGGTTTATACGCTGTTTAATCTTCGATATAAACTCTCTTCATAACCTGAGGAGTTGTGGGCTTGTCGTTCCAGTCAACCTCGGTTTCGGCGATTTCGTCAACTGCGTCCATACCGTCAACTACCTTGCCGAAAGCGGCATAACCGCCGTCCAGATGGGGAGCGTCCTTGTGCATTATAAAGAACTGTGAGCTTGCGCTGTCGGGCATCATTGAACGTGCCATCGAGATAACGCCTCTTGTGTGCTTCAGGTCGTTCTTAACACCGTTCTGAGCAAATTCGCCCTTGATGTTTTCCTTTGCACCGCCCATGCCTGTGCCCTCGGGGTCGCCGCCCTGGATCATAAAGCCGCTGATTACACGGTGGAAAATAAGACCGTCATAAAAGCCTTCCTTTACAAGCTTTTCAAAGTTTGCGCAGGTGATAGGTGCGATCTCGGGATAAAGCTCTATCTTTATCTTTTTTCCGTTTTCCATTTCGATAATTACCATTGGTTTAAATTCCTTTCGTATTACGTTTTCCTGTATGTCAATAAGGCTTAAAGCCTTACCGATGTCTTACTGTGCGTTAAGCTCGGAGTAGATATTGGTGTCTGTTCCGCTGATCTCTACACCCTTGAGCTCAAACAGCTCGCTTATAGTTGCGAACTGGAAGCCTTTTTCGAGCAGTATCGGTATCGCCTTGTCAAGCGCTTCAACAGTCTTTGAGTTGCCCTCGGCATCATGGAGCAGGAAGATCACGCCGTCTGCGGCTTTTTTCTCAAGATACTTTGCTCTGTAGTCGGCAGTTACTCTGTCCTCCCAGTCGTTACAGCCGTTACCGCTTATAAATGTCATATCAATGTTTTCATACATTGTATCGTTTACGGCTATGTAAGGCGGACGGAAGAACCGGGGAGTCGTACCTGTGATCTCTTTTATTTTATCGTTTACATATGCGACCTCGTCTTTTATTTCATCGGCGGTCATCTTGTCCATATAGCTGTGTGTTTTTGAGTGGTTTTCAATATCACAGCCGAGATCATAAGCGCGCTTTACGGATTTTGTCGACTCATCGTTTATATTCGTTCCGATAAGGAAGAATGACGCTCTTACCTGATATTTTTCAAGCACATCAAGTATTTCCATAGTGGTCGTGGTATTCGGACCGTCATCAAATGTGATCGCGATTGTGGGCTTTGAGGGGTCAAGCTCATAATCGATGCGTTTTACTGTATCGCCGCTGTCTGTGTCACTGATCTCGGGGGCAGAGGATACCGTTTCGTCTGTCTGAGCTGTAGTTTCAGCCGAGGTTTCGGGAGCGGATGCTTCTGTGCTTTCGGGAGCTGTAGCTTCAGCCGAGGTTTCGGGTGCAGATGTTTCTATGCTCTCTGAAGTCGTGGTTTCGTCTGACGAGCTGCTTTCGGGCTCGGCGGAGGTGCTGTCTGTGCCTGTGGTTGTCAAAGCAGACGAGGTTGTCGGAGTCGAGCTTTCGGCAGAGGACTGCGATGATGTCGCCGCCGAAGAACAGCCAGTAAGGCAGAGTGCGGCAATAAGAGCCGCGGCGATGAGCTTTACTTTCATGGTGAATTTCCTTTCCGGGTTATTTTTTATTTTTTCTTATCCATTTAATATTGACAATGTTTATCGCAAGACCGACAGCTACCGCAACGGAAAGCGCGGCTATCCAGATAAGGTTGTTGCTTGCGGGCTCTTCCTGTGCCTGAATATCGCTTGTCACGGGGGTGTAGTCCGCCGGGGCGGTGTAGGTCTGCGGTTTGCTTGTGTCCGGTGAAGCGGTCGATTGTACAGCGGTTGAGGCTGACGTACTGCTTGCGGAGCTGTCTGTATTTGACGGCGTGGTTTCGGCTGTGCTTTGAACGGTTGCTTCCGACTGCCTGAAATACTCGTCTGCGCGGAAGTAATAACGTTTTTCTGCAAGGTATGCACAGTGGTCAAAGGAAAGCGCGAGCGGTGAAATATCAAAATACATCTGAGTATTTGCACCTTTGGATTTAAACTCGTTGTTTTCAAATTTGAGGTTGCTGTCCCATACGCAGTCGACCCATACCCATTTGTCGTCTGTTTTTGCGGCGCACCATTCGTGATTTACAGGTCCGTCAGCAAGGTCATCATATTTTACCGTGTCGGACGTTGCAGTGCCTTTTACATTGACAACATAAATTCCCTGTGCTTCGCATAATGCACTGAAAAGTGCAGAGTAGCCGACGCATACGGTTTTGCGCTCTTTAAGCACATTTTTTATGCATATCTCGGACTGTGTTACCGAGCTTTCGCGTGCATCGCGGTCATAGTAGATATTGTCGGATACCCATTTCGATATAGCTTCCAGCTTTTTATACTCGTCCTTTATGTCGCCTGCAATGTAATCTGCCAGATACGCAACTTCGTCAAGCGTCTGCTTTACGCTTTCTTCCGTCAGCTCATCGGTAACATAGCCTGCCCACGACTTTGCGGAGGTCGGAACTGCTTTTTCGATTACCGAAAGATTTTGTTCGCTCAGTCCGTTGTCGGGGAAGTACCAGTTATCATCATACATTATGAGATAGCTCAGCCTTGCGCCGGATTTCAGGGTGATAACTATGCGGTCGGAGCTTCCGGCAGGCTCTGAGGGGTTCAGGACTGAGGAGAATGTTCCGTCACCGTTCACTTTCAGAGTAGAGGAAACAGTGCCGCAGTTCTGAAAGGTGATATTCGTCACAGGGTCGTTTTTATAACAGCCGTCTATCAGTACCGAACGGCTGTTTATCGTGATTTTGCTGTAGTATTCCTCGTTTTCGCCCGTGACAAGCTCATAGCACTTTTCGGGTCGCTTTGCGGCGTCTGAGGAAGTACTGTCGCCGCTTTCGGCGAAAACGGTGAAAGAGAATGTCAGAAGCACTGTAAAGGCAAGAAATACGCCAAGCACTTTTCTTTTTATGATATAATTCAATTTTGCTCCTTACGGATATATGCGAAAGCGCGCTTTAATGCGGTGCGGCTGTCTGCATACAGGAATTGAAGACAGGGATATGCGTTATATCCGCGTCAGGATTCGCTCAGATAATCTCCGTGGATATATTCTCCGCTATCGAGCTTGTAATAGCCTGTGTCGGTTATCGCTATAACGTGTACGGTTTCACCGTAAGAATACGTCCTTACTGTATCAGATCCCATTATTGCCCTTGTTCTGCTGTAGCAACCCTGGTTTACATACATTGTGGCGTTTATTGCATCTTCTGCCCATTCGAGAGGCTCAGGTGTGGTAGCCGGAGTGGTTTCGGGAGCTTTTGTAGTCTGCGCCTTAGTCGTTGCCTTAGTGGAAGCCGGAGTGGACGCGGGCTTCGGAGTTGTTGAAACGGGTGTGGTTATGCTCGGTATTGAAGCCGGAGCACTGCTTGTATTGCTGTCATTTGCAAGGTTGGATGTGTTGTTCAAAGACATAATGACAGCGAATGCCAGCAACAATGCGCCGCCTACTCCGATAAGTGTATCTTTTGATTTACTCAAAATATTTTTCTCCTTTTTCTGCCAGAAATACATTTTCTTTATTTGGATTTATAATGTCTGCATACTATTATATCAAGGTGAGCCGCAATAGTCAACTGTTATGTCGAAGAAGACTTTTTAACTTTGTAAACGTTTTATATAACGAATGGCATAATGTAGCGGCAGATCGTATATAAACTGTATCCCGGGCAGTAACACAGGGATATCTTTTTTGCCTGTCAAATGAACAGTTTAAGGTCATTTTACCTTGACAGCCGCATGAAATCATGCTATACTTAAAAACGTATAAATCGAACAAAAGAAAACGGAGGATAGTTTTCAATGGCAAAAATAGCGGTTCTCGGCTACGGTGTTGTAGGTTCAGGCACTGTAGAGGTAATTGAGAAGAATAAGGCCGGTCTTTTGAAGAAGGCGGGTCAGGAGATAGAGATAAAGTATATCCTTGATCTGCGTGATTTCCCGGACAGCCCGTATAAAGATAAGTTTATAAAGGATTTCAACATAATTCTGAACGATCCCGAAATTTCTGTTGTAGTTGAGGTTATCGGCGGCATCAAGCCCTCATATGACTTTGTCAAGTCTTCACTGCTTGCAGGCAAGAGCGTTGTTACATCAAACAAGGAGCTTGTTGCAAAGAAGGGCGCAGAGCTTTTAAAGATAGCACATGAGAAGGGTGTAAACTTCTTCTTCGAGGCAAGTGTAGGCGGTGGTATTCCGATCATAAGACCGCTCCACCAGTGCCTTTCGGCTAACCGTATAGATGAGATAGCAGGTATCTTAAACGGTACTACAAACTTTATCCTTACCAAGATGATACGCGACAATATGGCTTTTGACGTTGCGCTGAAGACAGCACAGGATCTTGGCTATGCGGAGCGTAACCCTTCTGCCGATGTTGACGGTATAGACGCTTGCAGAAAGATATGCATACTCGCATCTCTCTCATTTGGAAAGCACGTTTATCCCGATAATATCCATACGGAAGGTATCACAAAGATCACTCCCGAGGACGTTGCTTATTGCGAGAACTTCGGCGGCTCGATAAAGCTTATCGGCTGGGCATCAAGACAGGAGGACGGCAAGATCGCCGTTATGGTGTGCCCCGCGTTTATTCATGCGGACAGCCAGCTTGCAGGCGTTAATGACGTATTCAACGCGATCCTTGTAAGAGGCGACTCGACAGGCGATGTTGTATTCTACGGCAAGGGTGCAGGTAAGCTCCCGACAGCAAGCGCGGTCGTAGCCGATGTAGTTATCGCCGTAAAGATGAACTCTTCAAGTCAGTCGCTTTACTGGGAAGACAGCGATCAGGACTTCATTGAGGATACGGATAAGATCGTTCTTGAGAACTATATCCGTGTTGACGGTGTTTCAAAGGACGAGGCAGAGTCTCTGTTCGGTAACGTTACTTATCTTACGAGAAAAGACGCTCCCGCCGGCGAGCTTGCGTTTATCACTCCCGCGATCAGTGAAAAGGCTTGCAATGAGGCTATAACAAAGCTCGGTGACAAGGTACTCGGTCGTATAAGAGTGCTTGATTATTGATTTGAAAAATATTTGTCTTTGAAAGGAAAAACAATATGTCCGAAAATCAGCCAAAGTACAAAAGAATACTTTTAAAGCTCAGCGGTGAAGCGCTTGCGGGTGACAAGAAGATGGGACTTGATATGCCCACTGTTACCGAAATATGCAAGAGCATCAAGAAGTGCTATGATGTAGGCACTGAGATAGGTATAGTTGTCGGAGGCGGCAACTACTGGAGAGGACGTTCAAGCGAGAGCATGGACAGAGTGAGAGCAGACCATATAGGTATGCTTGCAACTGCCATGAATGCACTTGCTGTAGCAGACGTGCTCGAGGGTCTGGGCTGTGAGGTTCGTGTACAGACAGCTATTGATATGAAGCAGGTTGCCGAGCCGTATATCAGACAGAAGGCAATAAGACACTTTGAAAAGGGCAGAATAGTAATATTCGGCTGCGGTACGGGAAGTCCGTTCTTCTCGACAGACAGTGCGGCGGCACTGAGAGCGGCTGAGATAAATGCCGATATACTGCTCAAGGCTACTATGGTAGACGGCATCTACGACAAGGATCCCCATAAGTACGACGATGCGGTCAAGTATGACTCGCTCACACATCAGCAGATACTTGTACAGAGCCTTAAGGTCATGGACAGTGCGGCTGCCGCTATGTGCCGTGAGAACAAGACTCCTATCCTCGTATTTGATCTCAGCAGACCCGATAATATCTTTGACGCTGTAATGGGCGAAAAGATCGGTACTGTTGTAAGCGATAAGTAAATAATAAAACGATAATATACACCCGAAAGGAAATTTACCATGAAAGACGTAATCAATACCGCTAAGGACAAAATGGGCAAGTGCGTAGCCGCTGTTGAAACAGAGTACGCATCGATCCGTGCAGGCAGAGCCAACCCCGCAGTTTTAGACAAGGTGACCGTTGACTATTACGGTGTGCCCACACAGATAAACGCTATGGCGGCTATAGCCGTTTCAGAGGCAAGAGTGCTTGTTATCACCCCCTGGGACGCTTCAACACTGAAGTCTATTGAAAAGGCTATCCTTGCAAGCGATATCGGAATTACTCCCACAAATGACGGCAAGGCTATCCGTATCACATTCCCCCAGCTTACCGAGGAAAGAAGAAAAGAGCTCAGCAAGCAGGTAAAGAAGATCGCCGAAGAGGGCAAGGTAGCAGTCCGCAATGTACGCCGTGACGCTATGGAAAAGTTCAAGGCTATGAAGAAGAACAGCGAAATAACCGAGGACGATCTCAAGAACTGCGAAAAGGAAGTTCAGAAGCTCACAGACAAGTACTGTGACGAAATGGATGCCGCAAGCAGTGCAAAAGAAAAAGAAATCATGACAGTTTAATTATCGGTAATTGAATTGGCTGATATAAAGAATGAGGCTTTACCGTGCGTTCCGCTCCATGTCGGATTTATCATGGACGGAAACGGCAGGTGGGCTAAAAAAAGAGGACTTCCGAGAAAGGCGGGTCACTCGCAGGGCGCTAAGGTGTTCAGACGTACTGTTGAGGATTGCTGCGAGGTCGGAATAAAATACTGCACCTTCTACGCGTTTTCGACCGAGAACTGGAAGCGTCCGAAAGATGAAGTTGACGCCATTATGAAACTGCTCGAAAAATATCTTGACGATATACGCAGTATGGCACAGAAGAACACAAGGATAATCTTCCTCGGCGACAAGTCGGCTTTTGCTGAAGATATACAGGCACGGCTTGTGGAAATCGAAGAAATATCAAAGAATAACGACGGTCTGTATGTGCTTGTCGCGCTGAACTACGGCGGCAGGGACGAGATACTGACTGCCGCAAAGCGTCTTGCAAGGGATTATAAGGACGGAAAGGTAAACCTGGACGACTTTACCGAGGACGACTTTGACGATTATCTCTATACAAAGGGCATTCCTCCTGTCGATCTTATCATAAGACCGAGCGGAGAGCAGAGAACCTCCAACTTCCTTATATGGCAGGGAGCGTATGCCGAACTGCTGTTTATGGACGTTCTGTGGCCGGATTTTTCAAAGAAAGATCTTATTGCAGCTTGTAATGAGTACGCAAGAAGAAACAGAAGATTCGGCGGACTGTAATGCCGCTTTTGAAAGGAACAAGATGGTAACCAGAATAGTGACCGCTCTGGTAGCGATACCGATCGGTATTTTAATTATTGCGCTGAACAACGAGATACTCTACTATGTCGCTATGACTACTTTTTCGGTTATAGCCGTTTATGAAATGCTCGTTACGACAAAGTATCTCAAGAACAAGTTTACATCTGCCGTAAGCCTTATCTTTTCGGCGGTAACACCTATCCTTTTCTGGATAGAGCCGCTGAGAAGCAACGTAAAGCTGATATACTTCGGATTTGTCGTTATAATGCTGCTCGGAATGCTTTTCAACCACGAAAAGGCAAGATTTGAGCAGGTAGCGCTTGTTGCATTTGTATCGATAACGATACCTCTTGCGCTTTGTTCTATAGCGTTTATGCGCACAAAGTTCCCCGAGCACGCCACATTCCTTATCGTTTACACTATGGTAAGCGCATGGATAGGCGATGCAGGCGCATATTTTGTCGGAACTTTCCTCGGAAAGCATAAGATGTGCCCCGCAATAAGCCCCAAGAAGACATGGGAGGGCTTTGCCGGAGGAATAATCACATCGGGCGTTTTTGCTGTTATAATGAGCTTTGCATATGAGCTTATCGACAGCATGATAAACGGCGGTGTGCATACATTCAGCGTAAACTGGGTATATCTCACTATACTGGCACTGGTCATATCGGGACTCGGAGTAGTCGGAGATCTGTCCGCATCACTTGTAAAGCGTGAATGCTCCGTAAAGGATTTCGGCAATATACTGCCCGGACACGGCGGTATTCTTGACCGTTTTGACAGCGTTCTGCTTGCCGCACCCTTTGCATATATGATGTTCCAGATATATTTCCCCGTGACCCCAATAGCATAATCGTAATATCAAACTACAATGCCGAAGCGGAATACTCTTCGGCATTATTTGTCATAAAGAGGTAACAAATGAGTATTATAAAGAATATAGCTCTGCTCGGCAGTACCGGCTCTATCGGTACGCAGACGCTTGACGTGTGCCGTATGCACGGTATAAAGCCGACAGCTCTGTGCGCCGCTAAGAATACCGGGCTTCTTGAAAAGCAGGCGCGCGAGTTTATGCCGCATATTGTCTGCATATATGACGAGAATTGTTATAACGATATGAAACAGCGGCTTGCCGATACGGATATAAAAGTGCTGTGCAAAATGGACGGACTGTGTGAAGCGGCTTCGATGAAAACCGATGCGGTCGTAAATTCGGTAGTCGGTATGGTAGGACTGCGCCCGACACTTGCGGCGCTTGACGCGGGCAACAGGGTAGCGCTCGCTAACAAGGAAACATTGGTAACGGGCGGCGAGCTTGTTATAAATAAAGCTAAAGAGAAAAATCTGCCGATACTGCCTATAGACAGCGAGCATTCGGCTATATTCCAATCGCTCATGGCAAGCGGCGGCAGTAAGATAGAGCGCATACTGCTTACGGCATCGGGAGGACCTTTCTTCGGCTACAGCTATGATAAGCTCAAAACAGTTACCAAGACGCAGGCGCTTAAGCACCCCAACTGGGATATGGGTCAGAAGATAACCACAGACAGCGCCACGCTTATGAACAAGGGACTGGAGTTTATAGAAGCTGTATGGCTCTTCGGAGTTAAGCCGGAACAGGTCGAAATAAACGTGCACAGACAGAGTATACTTCACTCTGCGGTAGAGTTTGAAGATGGCTCGATCATAGGTCAGATGGGTGTGCCCGATATGAGGATACCGATACAATTTGCACTGACATACCCGCAAAGACTTCCGTCACCCGCAAAGCGACTTTCGCTGTTTGATGTCGGCACTATGACGTTTGAAAAAGCAGACGAGGAAACATTCCTCTGCCTTAAATACGCAAAGAAGATGCTGGCAAAGGGCGGCACAGCCTGCACGGTGCTCAACAGCGCAAACGAGGCGGCTGTCGGACTGTTTCTTGAAGATAAGATACCGTTTTACCGCATAGGTGAGCTTGTTGCCGATGCCTGCGAAAATGTAGGTGCGCATGATGAGGTGACGCTCGGTAATATACTTGACAGTGAGAATGCGGCAAGAGAATATGTAATTGCCCACGCTTAAAATAAGGAGGCTCTTTTTGAACATACTCAACATTTTACTTGGAATACTTCTGTTCTTCATAATCATACTTGTACACGAATTCGGACATTTCACGGTTGCAAAGCTGTGCAATATGAAGGTCAAGGAATTTGCCATAGGTATGGGTCCTAAACTGTTTAAAAAGCGTATCGGCGAAACCGTATTCGCGTTCAAGGCACTGCCGATAGGCGGCTCTGTAATGCTTGACGAGGACGTAGAAAACGACGACCCGAGAAGCTTCAGAAACAGACCCGTGTGGATGAGGATACTCGTAATAGCCGCAGGTGCGTTTATGAATTTCGTGCTTGGCTTTATCTTCTGCATTATTTCCGTGCTCTGCTCAAACAGCGTTACGACTACCACGATAGGCGGATTTCAGGAGGGCGCGATAAGCTCTTCCGTGCTTCAGGCGGACGATAAGATACTGAAGATCAACGGTATGAATATCTATACAACTATGGATATTTCGTTCCAGCTGTCAAACTCGCAGTCAAGAGGTATCGGCTCGCAGTACTACAGCTATGATTTTGTCGTTGAAAGAAACGGTCAGACGGTCGAGCTGAAAGACGTTAAGTTTGCGTCACGTTCATACGCAAAAATGATTTCCGAATACAAAAAGCTTGTTGATGAGAAAGAGGGCTATGCCGAGCTTCCGACAGCATATTTTGATATAGATACAAACAGCTACACCGAGGCTTTCGGTGAGCTTGAAAAGAACGATCCCGACTTTGCAAAATCATTTACCGCTATTGCTGATGAATACAAGAGCGGATACACCTCGGAAGAGAACAATATGTATCTTGACTTCATCGTATACGGTCAGAAGCACAATTTTGTGAATGTGATACAGACAGCGTGCGCCGACTTTATATCATACGGCAGACTTATCTGGATATCATTCGGCAATCTGCTCAACGGCACATACGGACTTAACGAAATGTCAGGACCTATCGGCGTCGTGCAGAGTGTAAGCACGGTTGCGTCATTCGGCTGGGGCTCGCTTATGACTCTGGCGGCGCTTATCGCGATAAATGTCGGCATTGTAAATCTTCTGCCTATACCCGCTATGGACGGCGGACGACTTGTGTTCTTGTTCATAGAGCTTATAAGAAGAAAGCCTGTCAAGGCGGAGCACGAGGGAATGGTGCACTTTATCGGCATTGTTGCGCTGATGGTGCTGATGGTTATAGTGACGTTCAATGACATTGTAAGAATATTTACGGGCGGTTAAAATGAGCAGGAAAAAAGTAAAGGTAGGAAATCTCACTCTCGGAGGAGAGCACATATATATCCAGTCAATGCTGAATATCCCCGCGGACGATGTAGACGGTAACGTAAAGCAGGCAATAGAGCTTGAAAAGGCAGGCTGTGAGATAATACGCACGGCAGTGCCGACGGTAAAGAACGCGGAGCTAATTTACGCGCTTAAAAATGCGGTAAATATACCTGTTGTAGCGGACATTCATTTCGACTACAGAATAGCGCTTGAATGTGCGGCGGCAGGCGTTGACAAGATAAGGATAAACCCCGGTAATATCGGCGACAAGGACAGGGTAAAGGCGGTAGCAGATGCTTGCCGCAGTCGCAATATTCCGGTAAGAATAGGGGTAAACAGCGGTTCTGTCGAGCGTGAGCTTCTTGCAAAGTACGGCGGACCTACCGCACAGGCGCTTGCCGAAAGTGCATCGCGCCATGTCGAAATGCTCCGCGAATACGATTTTGACGATATAGTGCTTTCGGTAAAATCGTCCGATGTAAAGCTGATGACCGAAAGCTACAGGCTGATACACGAAATGTACGATTACCCGTTGCATCTCGGAGTTACCGAGGCGGGAACAACACGAATGGGAATAATCAAGTCGGCGGCGGGCATAGGCTCACTCCTGCTTGACGGCATAGGCGATACAATAAGAGTATCGCTGACAGCAGACCCTGTTGAAGAGATCTATGCCGCAAAGGATATACTTAAAGCTGTAGGAATAGGCGGCGGTGTGCAGATAGTTTCATGTCCGACCTGCGGCAGAACGGGTATTGACCTTATATCGATAGCAAAACAGGTCGAAGAGCGCACAAGAGATATGACTGCCGATATAAAGATAGCCGTAATGGGCTGTGTTGTAAACGGTCCGGGAGAAGCAAGAGAAGCCGATATCGGCATTGCGGGTGCAAAGGGCGAGGGTATAATCTTCAGAAAAGGCGAGGTTATCCGCAGAGTGCCCGAAGAAAAGCTCGTTGATGAGCTGATGAGTGAAATAAACAAGACTGTAAACTGATAAGGAACGTGAAATAATGCCGGCAATTTTAAAAGAACTACTGAATAAAGTTGAACTGCCGCAGCAGGCAGGTAATGCCAGACTGCTGTCTATACTGTGTGATGAAGCGGATAAGAGTATGATATTACAGCTCGAAGCCGATGAGCTGATACCGTACAGTGTACTTGCCGAAACGGGCAGTGCGATAAAGAAATATCTCGGTGTGCCGTCGGTAAGAATTTACCCTAAATATGCGCCCGAGCTGTTCAATCCGTCATATCTTTATGATATTATTCAGATATTGAAGCCGTCACACGGCGTGATCAACGGATATATGGACGATTCCGAAATAAGCGACGACGGCGATACGTTCGAGTTTACGCTTATGCATGGCGGAATTGACCTTTTATACAGTGAGAAGATAGACAAGGAAATAGAGAAGTTCACAAAGGGCGTGTTTGAAAAGAGCGTTACGGTAAAATTCAGTGAAAACGCTACCGTGGGCTATGCAGACCTTGATGAAAGATATTATGAAGAGCTTGCCGCACAGCCGCTACCCGACTTTGAAGAAATAGACAGAAAAGCAGCAGAGCGTGCTAGCGAGAGCAAAAGCTCACGCGGAAAGAAATCAAGACCCGAGCCGAGAAAGCGCCCGGGTAAGATAACGCTTACATATCTTGAGGATAAGCTGAACCCCGACGGACTTTTATATCTCGGAAGTGAGATAACAGAAGCTCCGCAGTCGCTGAAATCGCTCAGCGAAGAGAGCGACAGCGTTATCGTATGGGGCGAGCTTACCGAAGTTGAGCATAAGGAAACACGAAACGGCGTATATACGATAATCACGGCGGCACTGTGCGATGATACGGGAAGAGTGCCTGTAAAGCTGTTCGCAAAGGCTGAAATAATAGATGATTACGGTTTCCTTGAAGACGGTGCGGTCTTTGTTATGCGCGGAAGCTATAAGCTTGATACCTTTGCAAACGAGATGCAGTTCAACCCGACAGATATAATGCAGGTATCGCTCCGTGATGACTACACGATGAAAACACCCGCTCCGAAGCCCTCTTCACAGGGCGGAAATGCGCCTGCCGCTCCCGCTATGACAAAGGCTAATGTGTTTGCCGAGCCTGAGGAAATGGAGTTGATGTTTGAAACGACCCATTTCGGAAGTAAGGCAAAGCTTGTAATGGGCAAGCCCATAAACGATCCGCCTGTTGAAATGGCAAGCGTAATGACAGAGCGTGACAATGTTACCGTGTGGGGCGAGATCTTCAGCGTTGAAAAGAAAGAAACCAAGAGCGGCAAGTCGACTATAATCACAGCCGCATTCAGCGACAGAACCTCATCTATGATAATGAAGCTGTTTGTTTATAACACAAAGCTCGACAGCTATAACTTTATCCAAAACGGCACAAAGATACTTGCGAACGGCAGCTACAAAATGGACGATTTTCTGCATTACAATTGCTTTACTCCGCAGTCGGTAATGCTGGTAGAGGTAAAGCCGAAGCAGGATAACGCTCCCGAAAAGAGAGTGGAGTTGCACCTGCATACAAATATGTCGGATATGGACGCTGTTACAGCGCCGTCTGTGCTTGTAAAGCAGGCTCATGCGTGGGGACACAAGGCGATAGCAATAACCGACCACGGCAATGCTCAGGCATATCCCGAGGCGATGAATACCGTTGAGAAGATAAACAAGGAAGACCCCGACTTCAAGGTGATATACGGACTTGAAGCATACTTTGTCAATGACGGTAACGCAGTTGTGGACGGCTGTGACAAGATAAAAATCGAGGACGATATTGTCATATTCGATATAGAAACAACGGGACTTCACCCCGCAAGCGAGCGTATTACGGAAATCGGCGCGGTAAAACTGCGCAATATGGAGATAGTTGACCGCTTCTCGACATTTGTAAACCCGATGATGCCGATACCGTCAAATATCACCGAGCTTACGGGTATAACGGACGATATGGTAGCGGACGCTCCGACAGAGGACATCGCCGTAACCGACTTTATGAAATTCTGCGGTAATGCGCCTGTATGCGCGCATAATGCGAAGTTTGACGTTTCGTTTATCAGAAGCGCCTCCGCAAGAATGGATAAGAGCTTTGATAACCCTGTAGTCGATACGCTGAGTATAGCGAAAGCGGCGCTTAAGGGTATCAAGAACTATAAGCTTGACACTATAGCAAAGTACTTCAAGCTCGGCGACTTTGACCATCACAGAGCGGTCGCCGATGCCGAGATGCTGTGCATGATATATATGCATATAGTAAACGACACAAGAAAGACCGCAAAGCTTGAATATATAGGCGACTTCAACACGGTGTTCGGAAGCGTTGATATAAAGAAGCTTCCTACATATCACCAAATAATTCTCGTAAAGAACAAGGTCGGACTTAAAAATCTGTACAGGCTTATTTCCGCATCAAACCTTGATTATTTCTATAAAAAGCCGAGAATACCGAAATCGCTGCTGTCACAGTACAGAGAAGGACTTATAATAGGCAGTGCGTGTGAAGCGGGCGAGCTTTTCAGAGCGATACTTGAAAAGGAGTCGCAGGAGAAGATAGAAGAGATAGCATCTTTCTATGACTATCTTGAAATACAGCCTATCGGCAACAATATGTTCCTGCTCAGAAACGGCAAGGTAAGCAGTGAAGAGGATCTGAGAGATCTCAACCGCGCTATAGTTGCACTCGGTGACAGGCTCGGAAAGCCTGTAGTCGCTACCTGTGACGTGCATTTCAAAGATCCTGAGGACGCTATATTCCGTGAGGTATTGCAGGCGGGACAGGGCTATGATGACTTTGCAAATCAGCCGCCGCTGTATTTCAGAACTACCGAGGAAATGCTTGAAGAGTTTGCTTATCTCGGTGAAGAAAAGGCAAAGGAAGTCGTTATCACAAATACCAACAGGATAGCCGATATGGTTGAAGTCGTGCGTCCTATCCCGACAGGCACATACCCTCCTCACATTGACGGTGCGGACGAAGAATTACAGCAGCTTTGCTGGGACAGAGCGCACGCGTGGTACGGCGACGATCTGCCCGAAACTGTAGAAAAGCGACTGAAAAAAGAGCTTGACTCGATCATAAAGCACGGTTTCGCCGTACTGTATATGATCGCACAGAAGCTGGTTGCGTTCTCCGAAAAGAACGGATATCTTGTAGGCTCACGAGGCTCGGTAGGTTCGTCGGTAGTTGCCATAATGGCAGGTATATCCGAGGTCAACCCCTTACCTCCCCACTACAGATGCCCGAAGTGCCGCCACAATGAATTTATCCTTGACGGCTCATACGGCTCAGGTTTTGATCTGCCGCCTAAAAAGTGCCCCAACTGCGATATCAATATGATCCGTGACGGTCACGATATACCGTTTGAAACGTTCCTCGGATTTGACGGCGATAAGTCGCCCGATATCGACCTTAACTTCTCGGGTGAAGTACAGGGCAAGGTGCACAGATACACAGAAGAGCTGTTCGGTAAGGATCACGTTTTCAAGGCGGGTACTATCTCCGCCGTTCAGGAAAAGACAGCCGAGGGCTTTGTGCGCAAGTGGCTCGAAAAGAAGGGCATGACGGCAAATCCCGCCGAGATATCCCGTCTTGCGGCAGGCTGTACAGGTGTCAAGAGAACAACATCTCAGCACCCCGGCGGAATGGTCGTTGTACCGAGCGAATATGAGGTTTATGACTTCACTGCGGTTCAGCACCCTGCGGACAAGACGGAGAGCGATATGATAACAACGCACTTCGACTTCCACGCCCTGCACGATACTATCCTTAAGCTTGATGAGCTCGGACACGATGTGCCGACGCTGTATAAGCACCTTGAAGATATGACAGGTATAAAGATAGCGGACGTTCCGACAAGTGACCCCAAGGTCATGGAGCTGTTCACATCGACAGAGCCGCTCGGTATAAAGGAAGAGGATCTCGGTGTATCAAGCGGTACATACGGTATCCCCGAATTCGGTACGCCGTTCACGTTACAGATGCTTAAGGACGCACAGCCCAAGAAGTTCTCCGACCTGTTGCAGATCTCGGGTCTGTCACACGGTACGGACGTATGGCTCGGAAACGCGCAGGAGCTTATCTCAAACGGAACGTGCACGATTTCCGAGGTTATCGGTTGTCGTGACGATATTATGGTATATCTTATGCACCAGGGTCTTGAGCCGAAGCTTGCGTTCAAGATAATGGAGATAACCCGTAAGGGTAATGCGAAGAAGCTGTTTGATGAAAATATATACAAGGCTTTTGAAGAGAACAATGTACCTCAGTGGTATATCGAAAGCTGTAAGAAGATAAAGTATATGTTCCCCAAGGCACACGCCGCCGCCTATGTAACAGGTGCGGTAAAGCTGTGCTGGTTCAAGGTCTATTATCCGTCGGAATTTTACTCCGCGGTGCTTACAAAGCACACCGAAAATATTGATGTAAAGACGGTTCTCGGCGGCAAGGAAAGCGTCAGAAACAAGATACAGCTTATCCAGTCGAACCCCGATGCAACGGCAAAAGACAAGGGTATGCTTGATGCGCTGTTGCTGATATATGAGATGATGCTCAGAGGTATCACGTTCCTGCCTGTTGACTACAAAAAGTCAAGGGCAACGACCTATGCCCTTGAGAACGGAAACCTCCGTCTGCCGTTCCTCGCGGTAGAGGGTTGCGGTGAAACTGCCGCAGTCAAGCTTAAAGAGGTTATTGACAAGGGCGATTTCATCTGTCTTGAGGATATCCAGGCACAGTCGGGTATCAACAGCACTGTACTCGGCAAGCTGTATGATATGAACGTGTTTGGTGACCTGCCCCAGTCCGCACAAATATCGTTTTTCTAAGCGGCGGGTCGCCGCTGACAATACCGACCTTGCGGCAATGTGCCGCTTCAAGTTCCGCCTTTTGAGCAGTTTCAGCTATCCGCAGGATAGCAAAACGGCGGGACGGCAATATACCGCTTAAAGGTAAGTGCCGGGCTTTGGTTTGGCTGACGGTCGGGGGGAGCGGTAATACGGCAGTATTAACATAAGCGGAGATGAAAACAGATGAACAAGCAGGAAGTGTACGATTATCTCACAGAGAATAACATAAAATTTGAGGTCACTGAGAACAAAGCAGTATACAATATGGCAGAGCTTGATGATGTTCATTTTCCGCACCCTGAGTTTATAGCTAAAAACCTGTTTATTCGTGACGATAAGAAGTGTAACTATTATCTTATAACCGTGAAAGGCGATAAGAGGGTCGACTTAAAGGCATTCAGGCAAAGCTACGGCACGCGCCCGCTGACGCTTGCATCGGAAGATTATTTGTTTGCTATGCTCGGACTTAAGGCAGGCTCGGTAACGCCTTTAGGGCTTCTGAATGACACCGAACACAAAGTAAAGCTGTTTATAGACAGCGACTTTTTCACTGAGCCGTATATTATTGGTGTACACCCGAACGAAAACACTGCTACAGTATGGCTGTCACCTGTTGATCTGGTAAAGCTTCTGACAGAGCACGGAGCGGTCGTTGAAAGAGTAAAGATATAATATGTGTTAATGAAAGGCGATGCAAAGACAAAATGAAGTATTCGTTCAATGTGAAAATTCTCAGTCATTTTTACCATAGTGCAGTAAAGGCTGAGCTTGAAAGGCGGAATTTCCCGAAAAGTACCGCGAAGAAAATTTTTAACGAGCACAAGGCGATAGTTGCCCGCGCAAAGGATATCGGCAAGTCGAAGCTGATGAGCTCTTATATGATGGGTGCATATTTTATCGCCATGAACCGCAGTACAGGAAAGAGCGCGGAAGAGAATTACGAGATATTCAAGGACGGATTATGCGCGTCAAAGCTGTTCCACAAGGCTATAGGCGATGTTGACAGCTATCTTGACGAGAAGAAGATGCCCGGTCGCCTTGCATGGTCGGAAGACAGTCACAAGAGAAAATACGAAAACGACTGGGTAGTCGATATTCTGCCTGCTAACGGCGAATACGACCTCGGTTATGACTATCACGAATGCGGTATCTGCAAGCTCTGCAAAGACGAGGGTTGTCCCGAACTTGCACAATATCTGTGCCGTATGGATTATGTTCTTGCGGATATCATGAATATGAAGCTTATAAGAACCAAAACTATAGCTGAGGGCGCTGATATGTGTGACTTCAGATACAGCAGGAAGTAATTTCATACAGCATTTAGTTTTAATATTAAGGAGTAAATTTATGTACAAGAATATTGAAAAGCAGACAAAACTTGAACTTAAAGATCTGGTTGAATATCAGGACGGTCAGGTGGTAAGCAAGACACTTGTTCAGAACGAACGTGTAAGCATGACGATTTTTTCGTTTGACAAGGGCGAGGAGATCTCGACCCATGCCGCAGGTGGCGACGCTATGGTAACTGTGCTTGAGGGCAAGGGCAGATTTACGGTTGGCGGCGAAGTGTTTTATCTTGAACAGGGTGAAACGCTGATTATGCCTAAGGATATTCCTCATGCCGTTTATGGCGAAGAAAAGTTCAAGATGCAGCTTATTGTATCATTCTGATAAAACATTATCCAAGGCTGAAAGATAATAGAGGGCGAAATATGAAAACAGCGGCTATTATATGCGAATACAATCCGTTTCACAACGGGCATAAATATCATATAGAGCAGACCCGGTTACAGCACGGTGCAACGCATATCGTGTGCGTTATGAGCGGCAATTTCACTCAGCGCGGCGATGTTGCGCTTGCGGACAAATACGAGCGTGCGAGAGCCGCACTTATGGGCGGGGCGGATCTGGTGGTCGAATTGCCTACACCGTTTGCGCTTTCAAGCGCTGAACATTTCGCTATGGGAGCGTGCCGCATAGCCGACGCGCTCGGCTGTGTCGATATGCTGAGTTTCGGCAGTGAATGCGGTGATGTATCTGTTCTGGAAGAGGCGGCAGGCGCTGTTGATTATGCGGTGCAGACCGATGAATTTTTCAGCATGATGCGAAAAGGTACGTCATACCCTGCGGCACTGAAACAGGTCGTGGAGCTGAGTTATACGCCCGATGTCGTGGCAACGCTCACAGAGCCGAACAACACGCTTGCAGTCGAATATATCCGTGCGCTTGATAAGCTCGGCGGTATGATAAAACCGGTTACGGTAATGAGAAGCGGGGCGGCGCATGACAGCGAAGAGGGCAGTGACACGGTGATAAGTGCGTCAAAGCTCAGAAAAATGCTCGGTGCGGGCGAAGATGTAAGCGCATATACGGACTATACGGAATATGCAAATTTCGCGCATATCGAAAACATCGAAACGGCGATCCTCGCAAAACTCCGTACTATGTCGAAGTCGGAGTTTGAGAGGCTTCCGAACGGTACGGGCGGTATGGACAGCAGAATATACAAGGCGGTACGTACCGCGGTATCCTTACCGCAGTTACTGCTTATGATAAAGTCAAAGAACTTTACTATGGCGAGAATACGCAGGCTTGTGCTGTGTGCATTCCTCGGCATAACGGGAAACGACCTTAAAGATCCGCCCGCGTATGTCAGAATACTCGGAATGAATAACCGCGGCAAGGAAATACTTGCGGCGGGAGAACATAAACTGCCTGTAGACACCTCGCTGTCTGCGCTTGCAAAAACGAGCCGCGAGGCTGAGCACTTTGCAAGGCTCGAAGAAAGGGCAGGAAACCTCTATGCGCTGGCGCTTGACAAAAAACAGCCGTGCGGCACAGAGTTCACCTCAAAGCCTGTTATAATATAAGGAGGAAATATGGATAACGCCGAGAAGTACAGAGCGCTCAGAGAAAAGCACAAGGAATTTATCTATCACGGCTACGACATTGCCGACGACGGAATATTCTTTCACTTTTCGATAGACGATTATCATTTTTACCCATCATGGAAGACGGAAAGCGGACTGCTCCAAAACAGAACGCCGTTTCTTGAATACATAATATTCAACCTCGGTATGGCGGAGCTTGTCAGCTACTGGAAGTGTGCTTGTCCGCCTGTTGTAAGGGTGGAGTGCGGCTCGCTTGACGAAAAGCAGTGTTTGTGGTGGAAAAAGCTCTACTTCAACGGACTGGGTGAGTTTTTCTACAGGAACAATATAGACGCTGATTTTGACAGCTTTATGCAGATAGTGCCTGCCGATAATACTAAGCATGAATACAAAAGTGAAAAGCCTGTCGGCGGATATCTCGTGGCGGTCGGCGGAGGTAAGGACAGCGTGGTGTCGCTTGAACTGCTGAGGAAGTATCACGATGAAACAATGTGCTACATCATAAACCCGAGAGGTGCAACGGTAGAGTGCGCAAAGGTCGCAGGCTTTGACGAAAGTGGAATTGTCGGACCGCGCAGAACGATAGACAGGGCACTGCTTGAACGCAATGCAGACGGATATCTCAACGGTCATACTCCTTTCTCTGCGGTGGTCGCATTCTCGGCTTATCTGTTTGCGTATCTTCACGGCAAGAAATATATAGTGCTGTCAAACGAAAGCAGTGCAAATGAAACTTACGTCAGCGGCAAGCAGGTAAATCACCAGTACAGCAAGAGCACTGAGTTTGAGCGTGATTTCAGAAGCTATGTTACTGATTATCTTGACGACAGCATACAGTATTTCAGCCTTCTGCGCCCGTGGAGCGAGTGGCAGATAGCAAAGAAATTTGTTACCTATCCGCAGTATTTTCCCGTGTTCCAGAGCTGTAATTTAGGCTCAAAGACGAACGTATGGTGTGCGGACTGTGCAAAGTGCCTGTATGTCTATATACTGCTGTCGGCGTTCCTTGACGATGAAACGCTTGTAAAGATCTTCGGCAAGAATATGCTCGACTGTGAAAAGTACGAGGATATGTTTGACGGACTGGTGCTTGACGGTAAGGATAAGCCGTTTGAGTGTGTCGGCACAAAGAGCGAGGTCAGACTGTCGCTGTATATGGCGATAAAGCGCAGAGGTGAGAATTTACCCTATCTTCTCAGCCGCTATGCAAAGACCGATCCGCCGGTGCCGCAGAGCATGGAAAACTATTTTGACAATGATAATTTTGTACCTCAGCACCTTATCGGACTGCTGAAGTAAGAAAGTGACGATATATGACTGTAGACAAAAAACTGAAAGCGTTTTTTGAAGGTAAGAGGGTCGTTATTCTCGGCTTTGGCAGAGAGGGACGTTCTACATTAAAGCTACTGGGTGACTGCGAGTGTAAAAGCATTACAGTAGCCGATATGAACCCTGTTTCCGAAGCGGAAGCCGAGGGCTGTACGCTCTGCTGTGGGGAAAACTATCTTTCCTGTCTTGACGACTGCGATATTATAATGAAAGCTCCCGGCATAGGCCTTAAGGATAGCGTGAGCGATGAAATAAAGGCTAAGATAACATCGCAGACTGACCTGTTTCTGCGCTTTTGCGAGAATATGACTATAGGTATCACAGGAACAAAGGGCAAGTCAACTACTTCAAGCCTTATTAAATTCTTTATTGAGAAGAGCGGAAGAGATACTATGCTTATCGGCAATATCGGAGTTCCGCCGCTTGAAAGACGCGAGGAGTTCACAAAGGACTGCGTTATCGTGTGCGAGATGTCGTGCCATCAGCTTGAATATGTCAAGGCATCGCCAGATGTATCGGTACTTCTTAATGTTTACCCCGAACATCTTGACCACTATACCGATTTTGCGGCTTACCGCAATGCAAAGCTCAACATATTCCGCTATCAGAATGAAAACGATACGCTGATAATCGGCGAAGAGGTTAAGCAGTATGCCGATACAAAGGCAAAAATTATAACGGCGGGCTTTTCCTGCGGCGATATCGGAACAAGAAACGGCGGTATATTTATCGGAGATGAATTTTACTCTGCCGATATGATAGATACTAAGCTGAAAGGTGAGCACAACCTCTATAACATAGCGATTGCGATCTGTGCGGCAACAAAGGCAGGCTGTACGGTAAAGCAGTGCCTTGACGCACTTCCGCAGTTTAACGGTCTTGAACACAGGCTTGAATATGTCTGCACACTGAATGGCGCGGAGTACATCAACGACAGCATAAGCACAGCGCCGCAGACGGCGATAGCCGCGCTTAAGGCTTATCCCGATACCGATACGCTGATCATAGGCGGAATGGACAGGGGCATTCCTTATGACGAGTTATCTGATTGGCTGAACGCCGATACTTCGGTCAGAAACCTGATAATACTTCCCGACAGCGGCAAGAGGGTAGCTGATAAGGTCACAAATCCGCTTATAAAGCTGATCTACGCCGATGATATGGCGCAGGCTGTAAAGTCTGCAAAACAGGTGACTAAGGTAAGATGTATCTTATCGCCTGCCGCCGCAAGCTACGGCTTTTACAAGAACTTTGAAGAGAGAGGAAAACACTTCAAGGAGCTTGTGACATCAAATAATTGATATTATCCCAAAAACTTTTTGTAACAAACGCCGAAATTTCCCCGATATAACTGTGGGGATTGACAAAATCGGTTTTATGTGTTATCATATTATCGTGATAGCACATTAGCATACTAAAGTGACGACGTGACCGACATAAAAAGTAAACAAAGCCGACAGGCATGAAAGGAAATAACCATAGATGAAAAGCTACGATCTTATTACACCCGAGGGTACAAGAGATCTGCTGTTTGACGAGTGTGTAGCCCGTAAGGAAGCAGAGGACAAATTAAGAGCGGTATTCACCGCCCACGGATACAGCGAGGTTATCACCCCCGCGCTTGAATTTTACGATGTATTCAACAACAAGACAAGAAGCTTCCGCCAGGAGGATATGTACAAGCTGACAGACGGCAAGGGCAGACTTATGGTAATGCGCCCCGACAGTACAATGCCTATCGCGCGAATTGTTGCTACAAGACTGCGTGACGGAGTGTTCCCGTTAAAGCTGTTCTGCTCACAGAATATCTACCGTTGCAACCCCAAGATGGCAGGCAGGGACGATGAGTTTATGCAGAGCGGCGTTGAGATAATCGGCGGCGACGAAAAGCGTTCAGACCTTGAGGCACTGAGCCTTGCGGCACAGGTGCTGAACTCCTGCTCAAGCGATGATGTACGTCTTGAAATAGGCGATAATACGTTCTATAAGCTTCTTCTTGAAAAGCTGGATATAGACGATGAGGAAACGGTAAGAAGCCTTATAGAGTCAAAGAACACCCCCGACCTTACACAGTTTATAAAGGACAATGTGGATAATGCTCCCGAAAAGCGCAGATATTCCGAGATACTTTTACAGCTCCCCGAGCTGTTCGGCGGTGCTGAGGTGTTTGACAAGGCTGAAAAGCTGTTTGCGGGCACAGACCTTTCCGACAGACTGACAGAGCTTAAGGAAACCTTTGACGCACTGAGAAAGCTTGAAGCCGAGGACAGGATAACGGTTGACTTAGGTCTTGTAAACAAGGCTGAGTATTATACAGGTATCGTATTCAGGGGATATATAGAGGAATACGGTCAGGCGGTGCTTTCGGGCGGCAGATACGATACGCTTATCGGAAGCTTCGGTGCAGATGATATGCCGGCTGTAGGCTTTGCGGTAAACGTAAACGCTATCGCGGCGGCTAATCTCAGGAGCAACAGAAGCACAAAGGCACGTCATGCCGAGGTACTGGTATTCGCCGCTGACGATGACCTTATAGACGGCATCAGCCATTGCACAAAGCTTATCTCAAAGGGTGTAAGCGCTGAGTTCAGCACCTGCCCCACACTTGACGCGGCTATTGAGTATGCAAAGGCAAACAAGATAAGCAAGATAGATATTATAGATAAAGAGAAGAACGAACAGCCCGTTACTATGACGCTGTAAGAAGGGGTATACATAATGGATAAGAAAATGATCAGAATTGCTCTTACAAAGGGCAGACTTGAAAAGGACACGGTAAACCTTTTCGAAAAGATAGGCTATGATGTTTCACAGCTTCGCGACAAGGGCAGAAGACTTATACTCGATATCCCCGGAAGCAACATTGAGGTAGTGCTTGCAAAGGCGGCAGATGTGCTGACTTATGTTGAACACGGCGTATGCGACTTAGGCGTTGTCGGCAAGGACACGATAGATGAGCACGGCGGAAGATTTTTCGAGGTATGCGACCTCGGATTCGGTCGTTGCAGGTTTGCTCTTGCGGGAAAAGTCGGCAATAACTTCTATGAGGGCTGCGGTGTAAAGACTATCGCCACAAAGTACCCCAACATTACAAGAAGATTTTTTGAGTCAAAGGCTATGGACGTTGATATAGTAAAGATTGAGGGCTCTGTGGAGCTTGCTCCGTTGCTTGAACTGTCGGACGGTATCGTTGATATAGTCGAAACAGGTACAACACTTAAGGAAAACGGACTTGAGGTATATGAATATGTTTCACCTATTTCAGCCCGCGTTATAGTAAACCCTGTAAGTATGAAGCTCAAGAAGAACAGCATTGAAGAGCTTGTGAATAAAATGGAAAGCAATATATAAGTAAGAAAGGACGCTAAGAATATGATAAAGATGATAAAAGCCGACGGCAGTGAAAAGGAATTTCTCGCAGGAATGAAAAAGCGCAGCAGTGAGGTAAACGCCGAGGTCGAAAAGACAGTAAGAGCGATTATAGACGACGTTGCCGCAAGAGGTGACGAGGCTGTAAAGGAATATACCGCTAAGTTTGACTGCCCCGATATGCAGTACTACAGAGTACCCGATGAGGTTATACAGGACGCGCTCACAAACGCAGATCCCGACTTTGTAAATTCTATGCTTAACGCTCAGGAGAATATCACGGCGTTCCACACCCGCCAGAAGCAAAACGGATATATGATGACAGATGAGAGCGGTTGTATCTTAGGTCAGCGTGTAAGAGGTCTTGACAGAGTAGGCTTATACGTTCCAGGCGGCACGGCGGCTTATCCCTCATCAGTTCTTATGAACGCTATCCCCGCAAAGATCGCGGGTGTAGGTGAAATTATTATGGTCACACCTCCTATGAAGGACGGTACACCCAACAACGATATACTTGTAGCGGCGGCTCTGTGCGGCGTTGACAAGATATTTATGTGCGGCGGTGCACAGGCTATCGCGGCTCTGGCATTCGGCACGGAAGAGATACCTAAGGTATCAAAGATAGTAGGACCGGGTAATATCTTCGTGGCTACCGCAAAGAAGCTCCTTTACGGAACGGTCGATATCGATATGATAGCAGGACCGAGCGAAATTCTTATCGTTGCAGACGATACGGCTAATCCTAAGTATGCCGCCGCAGATCTTATGTCACAGGCAGAACACGACAAGCTTGCAAGCTCCGTGCTTATAACAACAAGTCAGCGTGTTGCAGATGAAACCGTTAAGGAAATTGAAAGACAGGTAGCAGACCTTTCAAGAAAGGATATCATAAATACCTCTCTTGACAACTGCGGTGCAATAATTATATGCGATGATATGGACAAGGCTTGTGAGATAGCAAACGAGATCGCTCCCGAGCACCTTGAAGTGCTTGCGGCAAATCCGCTTGAATACATAGGAAAGCTGACAAACTGCGGTTCACTGTTTCTCGGCGAATACGCTCCCGAGCCGCTCGGTGACTATTATGCAGGTCCTAACCACGTTCTCCCTACAAGCGGTACGGCAAGATTTTTCTCACCGCTTTCTGTTGACAGCTTTATCAAGAAGTCAAGCTACATCTACTATACAAGAGATAAGCTGTTCGGCGCTAAGGAGGACATTGTAAGAATAGCAAATCGCGAAAGACTTACGGCACACGCAAACGCTATCACGGTAAGATTTGAGGACTGAGAAATGAACTATTCAACATGGGAACAGCGCGTCCGTAAGGTTGAGCCGTACACACCCGGCGAACAGCCCAAAACGGACAATGTAATAAAGCTGAACACTAACGAGAACCCTTTTCCGCCGTCACCGATGGTCGAAAAGGTAATCAAGGAATATAATGAGGACGCACTTAGATTATACCCCGATACAAGGGCAGGACTGCTTGTTGACGCACTCGCAAAGCGTTACGGCGTTGACAGCGATCAGGTGTTTGTAGGTGTAGGCTCTGACGATGTAATATCGCAGACGTTCCTTACATTCTTCAACTCCGACAAGGAGATACTTTTCCCCGACATTACATATTCATTCTATGACGTATGGGCAGAGCTGTACAGAATACCGTACCGCACAGTGCCTTTAAAGGACGATTTTACGATTGATCCCGACGACTACAAGTGCGACAACGGCGGTATAATCATACCTAACCCCAACGCACCTACAGGCGTGCTTGAAAGCCTTAATACGATTGAAGAGATCTTAAAGGCAAATCCGACTTCTGTAGTTGTAATAGATGAAGCGTATATCGATTTCGGCGGAACAAGCTGTCTGCCGCTTATCGACAAGTACGAAAATCTGCTTGTAGTGCAGACATTCTCAAAATCGCGCTCGATGGCGGGTATGAGAATAGGCTTTGCTATCGGCAGTAAAAAGCTTATCAAGTATCTGAGCGATGTCAAGTTCTCGGTAAACAGCTACACGATGAATCCGCTGTCTATCATCGGCGGTGCGGCGGCAGTCGAGGACGAGGAGTATTTCAAAAAGACAACACAGGGAATAATCGACACAAGAGAATACAGCAAGAAAAGGCTTACGGAGCTCGGTTTTACATTCCCCGACTCGATGAGCAACTTCATCTTTGCTTCGCATAAGAGCGTGCCTGCAAAGGAGATTTTCACAAAGCTTAAAGAACAGGGAATATATGTACGCTACTGGGACAAGCCGAGAATAAATAACCACCTCAGAATTACGATCGGCACTAAGGAAAATATGGACAAGGTATTTGAAAAGCTCGCCGCAATTGTCGGCTGAATACCGAAAGGAAGATATTATGAGCGTTATCGAAAGAAAGACAAAGGAAACCGACATAAAGGCGGAGCTTAACGTATACGGAAGTTCAAAAGCCGAGATCGACAGCGGTATAGGATTTTTTGATCATATGCTGACGGCTCTTACCGTTCACGGCGGATTTGATTTAAAGCTCAAATGTGACGGCGATTTATACGTTGACGGGCATCATACGGTCGAGGACTGCGGAATAGTGCTCGGCAAGGCGCTGGCTGAAGCGCTCGGCGACAAGAGCGGCATTGTGCGTTTCGGAAGCGCGTATGTTCCTATGGACGAGGCACTTTCGTTCTGTACGGTCGATATAAGCGGCAGACCTTACCTTGTGTTTGATGCGGAATTTACCGATGACAGAACGGGTATGTTCGATAACTGCCTTACGGAGGAGTTTTTCCGTGCGTTTGCTTTTAATGCGGGAATTACGCTGCACATAAAGAACGTCTACGGCAAGAACGACCACCACAAGATAGAGTCGATGTTCAAGGCGGTGGCATATGCACTTAAAACAGCCGTGAGAAAGAACTCGGACGGCTCTGTAGTTTCCACGAAAGGAACATTATAATGATAACGATAATCGACTACGGCGCGGGAAACCTGTTCAGTGTGCAGAATGCGCTGAACTTTCTCGGTGTAGAAAACAATATATCAAGCAGGGCGGAGGATATCGTGTCGGCGGATAAGCTGATACTCCCGGGTGTCGGAGCATTCCCGGACGCTATGAAAATGCTTGACGAGGCGGGGCTTACCGAGGTCATAAAGGACGAGGCGAAGAAAAAGCCGCTTATGGGTATCTGTCTTGGAATGCAGATGCTGTTCGACAAGAGCTATGAGTTCGGTGAAACCGAGGGACTTGGGCTTATCCCCGGTACGGTCGAGCTTATGCACCCGGCAAACGACCTTGTAATACCGCATATCGGCTGGAACTCACTTGAAAAGAACGAACCGTGCAAGCTGCTTGAAAGTGTAAATGACGGCGATTATGTATATTTTGTGCATTCGTATGCGGCAGTTACCGACAGCAAGAATGTTGCGGCGTACTGCGACTACGGTATGAAAGTGCCTGCGCTTGTCATGAGCGGCAATGTATACGGCTGTCAGTTCCACCCTGAAAAGAGCGGCAAGACGGGGCTCGGCATACTGAAAACTTTTGCGTCGCTGTAAGCGGCAAGCGGGAAAGGAGCAAATATGGATAAGCTTATCTGTTCATGCGGCGGAGAACTTAAAGAGGGATTTTTCTCCGGCGGACTTCTGCCTTTACAGGCGCAGGTATCGGTCGAGTTTGACGGCTACGGTACGGCGGTAAGTCCTGTTACGGCTTATGTCTGCACAAGGTGCGGAAAGGTCGAGCTGTACGCGGATAAAACGCTTGTCCGCGATCCCGTCGAGATTAGAAAGGAAATCAACGACTGATGATAATTTTACCTGCAATCGATATAAAGGACGGAAACTGTGTGCGTCTTGTAAAGGGCGATTACGGCACGGCACACAAGGTAGCGGAAAGCTATATGGATACTGCAAGGAGCTTTGAACAGGCAGGCTCGCAGTGGATTCACATGGTTGATCTTGACGGAGCGAAGGACGCAAGCACCGCAAACAAGGAGATATTCCTTGATGTAGCGAAAAACACAAAGCTGAAAGTCGAAGTCGGCGGCGGAATAAGAAACCTTGATACCGTTGAAATGTATCTTTCGGGCGGCGTGTCGAGAGTTATAATCGGCTCTGCGGCTGTCAAGAACCCTCAGCTTGTAAAGGACGCGGTAAAGGAATACGGCGACAGGATAGCTGTAGGAATTGACGCTAAGAACGGATATGTTGCGACAGAGGGCTGGCTTGAAACCTCAGACGTTTACTTTACCGAGCTTGCAAAGCGTATGGCAGACGAGGGTGTAAAGTACATTATCTTTACCGATATCTCGAAGGATGGAACACTGTCGGGCGTGAATGCCGCTCAGCTTGACGAGATAAACAAGGCTTGCGGTGCGAATATCATAGCAAGCGGCGGAGTACATACGATAGATGATATCATCGCCTGTCGCAAGCTCGGACTTTACGGCACAATATGCGGAAAGTCGCTGTATCAGGGAACGCTTGATTTAAAGCAGGCGCTTTACGAGGCGGTAAATGAATAACCGCACTGTCGGCATTATCGGCTCGGCGTTATGCGGAATTTCGGTGCTGTGCTTTGCAATAAGTATGATAGTCGGGATATTTGTAAACACCTTATTTTTATCGTGTTTTGCAAGTATGATTATAGCTGTCGGATTTATACTTTTTATGTGCGCTGTTTCAGGGTCAAACAAAGATGATGAAAAGCGCGCCTGCGGGAAAGTAAGCCTTGTATGCGTGGCGATCTATGTTACGCTGATATTTCTGGTTTACTTTGCCGAATGCACAACTGTAAACCTATCGCCTGAGCTTGATGAAAAGATATTATCAATTATCGACTACGGTCATACCGGAAGCCTTTTCTTCAACTATGATCTGCTCGGATACGGTTTTATGGCGCTGTCGACATTCTTTGCGGGTTTTCTTGTTGATAAAACAGCAAGATACGGCAAAGCACTTTCGCTTATGCTGAAAATACACGGAATATTTTTTCCGTCATGTTTTTTCGTGCCGATGTTTCCGCTGTTTAACGGCGGTGACGGCGATACGCTGACGGGCACGGTTTTGCTTTTGGTATGGTGTGCGTATTTTTTACCTGTATGCTGTCTTGGTATCGGGTATTTCCGCAATAAAAAGGACTGAGAAAGAAAGGAGCATATATGCTCGCAAAAAGAATTATACCCTGCCTTGATGTCCGTGACGGCAAGGTGGTAAAGGGAATTAACTTTGTAGGAATAAAGGAAGTCGGAGATCCTGTTGAATGTGCTGAGGAGTACAATGCTCAGGGCGCAGATGAGATATGCTTCCTTGACATAACCGCTACTCATGAGGGCAGAGGTACTATGGTTGATGTGGTGCGCCGTACAGCACAGCGTGTATTCGTTCCGCTGACGGTCGGCGGAGGAATTTCAAGCGTTGACGACTTCAGAGAGCTGCTCAGAAGCGGCGCGGACAAGGTATCGGTAAACTCTGCGGCTGTAAGAAATCCTCAGCTTATCCACGATGCCGCCGAGATATTCGGCAGTCAGTGCGTAGTTGTCGCTATCGATGCAAAGAAGAAGGGCGAAAGCTGGACGGTAGTCGTAAACGGCGGCAGAATCGATATGAACATAGACGCTATCGAGTGGGCGAAGAAAGCCGAAGAGCTCGGTGCGGGCGAGATACTGCTTACGTCAATGGATACGGACGGTATGAAGACAGGCTTTGATATCGAGCTTCTGAACGCCGTGTGCGATGTCGTTAAGATACCTGTTATAGCCAGCGGCGGCTGCGGTACGTTGGAACATTTCTCGGAGGTGTTCCAAAAGACAAAAGCTTCTGCGGCGCTTGCGGCATCGCTGTTCCACTATAAGGAGCTTACGGTATCGCAGGTCAAGGAACATCTTGAAGAGAATAATATACCTGTGCGCAGAGTGGATTAAATGATAACAAGGGAGGTACGCTGACCTCCCGTTTTTCCTGTTTACTATTGCTTTTTACCGCAATCGGTATTATAATAATATTATTACTTTCAAAGGAGAAATCAGATGGATCTTGATATATATTTCAAGAAAGCCGAGCTTATTCCTGCAATTGTCACCGACATTGACACAGGCGCAGTGCTTATGCTCGCATATATGAACAAGGAAAGCCTTAAGCTCACCCTTGAAACAGGCTATACATGGTTCTGGAGCCGCTCAAGACAGGAGCTCTGGAACAAGGGCGCTACATCGGGCAATCTTCAGAAGGTTATTGATATCCACGCAGATTGTGATGATGATACACTGCTTGTAAGAGTAAAACCCGCAGGTCCCGCCTGTCATACAGGAAACTACACCTGCTTTTTCAAAGAAATCTATAAAAACGAAGAGGTATGAACAATGACGGTTTACGAAGAAATTTTTGAAGTTATCAAGGCAAGAAAGGCACAGTATGACGCGGGAAACGCTCCCGAAAAGTCATACACCTGCTATCTTTTCGACAAGGGCGTAGATAAGATATGCAAGAAAGTAGGCGAAGAAGCCGCAGAAACGATCATTGCCGCAAAGAACGCCGACAATGATGAGCTCAAAAATGAGATAAACGACCTTTTATATCACGTTATGGTGCTCTGTGCAGACAGAGGCCTTGAATGGTCTGAGGTCGAAGAGGTGCTCAGTGAGCGCAATGAGAAGATAGGCAATTTAAAGCAGTTCCACACAACGGACAAGTTATCATAAGGAGCAGATATGTTTTCGGTAAAAAAGACATTATCCGCAGTTCTGGCGGGTGCAATGTTACTGAGTTCACTTGTAATAAGCGGTTGCAGTAACGGTGAAGCATCGGGCACGCAGTCGGGCAGTGATACAAGCACGGCGGAAGTCATCACCGCACATCAGGGTGAAATAAAGGACATAAGCTCTATGGAGCTTATAAAAGACATGAAGATAGGCTGGAGTCTCGGAAACACGCTTGACGGCGGCGGACAGGGCAACAAAGGTTCAGCTCCCGAAACGATAGAACGCTCATGGGGCAACCCTGTTACCACAAAAGAGATGATAGATGAGATAAAGAACGCCGGTTTCAATGTCCTGCGTATCCCTACCACATGGGATTGGAGCACAGGTGACGCTCCCGATTATAAGATAAGCGATGAGTGGCTTGCAAGAGTAAAGGAAGTAGTTGACTACGGCATGGCAAACGATATGTATGTCATTCTTAATCTCCATCACGAAACATGGCACTATCCCACTGAGGATAACTACGAGGCGGCAAGCGACAGACTTAAAAAGGTATGGACTCAGATAGGAAACTATTTTGAAAACTACGATGAGCACCTTATCTTTGAAGGTCTTAACGAACCGCGTGTTATCGGCACTGATGAGGAGTGGAACGGCGGCAGTGAAGCAACGAGAGAAGTAGTAAACAAGCTGGACGCTGACTTTGTATCTACGATCCGCAGTCTTGGCGGCAACAACAAGCTCCGTCACCTTATGATACCGGGCTATGCCGCATCATCAAGCGAGGTCGCACTTAAGGCGCTTAAAATCCCCGAAAATGACGATAAGCTGATAGTTTCGGTTCACGCATACATACCTTATAATTTTGCACTTGCCGATACAAAGCAGGCAAACAAGTGGGTAGCCTGCAAGGGCGGATTTACCGATGATATTGATAATCTTGCCGATCTTTTAAAAACTACGTTTATCGACAAGGGTCAGGCTGTTATTATAGGCGAGTTCGGTGCAAGAAGCAAGGATAACGAAAAATATCGTGCAGAATGGGCTAAATACTATGTTACCAAGATGAATACGATCGGCGTTCCGTGCATATGGTGGGACAACGGTGCGTTCACGGGAAGCGGAGAGCTGTTCGGACTGTTTGACAGACGTACTCTTGAATGGAGATTTCCGCTTGTAAAGGATGCTCTTATATCGGCGGCTAACGGTGAATACACGGTAGACGGTCTTAAGTCGGATAAATCTATTCTTAATGAGCTGAAAAATGATATGGCAGAAGCTAAAAACAGCAGTGCCGAATAACTGAAACAAAAGGGCAGTGATTTAACTATCATTGCCATCAGACTGTAGAAAAACCTATATATTTTTTTTAAAATAGGGTGTTTGGTGTTGCTTGCTCTGCTGGTTTTGCGTCGTGCAAAACTTTTGGCAAGCAACCAAAGCATCCTTGCTTGGGGCGTAGCCCCAAGCGGGGTGAGGGCAGCAGCCCCACGCTCAGCCCCTTTCCCGGGGAAAGGGGTTTGGGGATAGGGATTGCAAATAAGCACTTTTTTGAAAAAACAGACTTTTTCTACAAGCTGAGGGCTGTGATTAAATATCATTGCCCTTTTTGAAAGGAAAAAATATGCGCATAATTACAGTAGACCTGCACGGAATGACAAAGGACGAGGCAAGAAACAAGCTCGTTATGACTATAAGAAACGCGCCGCAGGGAAGTGTCGAGCTTCGTGTGACACACGGCTGTAATAACGGAAACGTGCTTCAACAGATGGTACGTCGGGAATTCAGATCTCCGAGGATAGACTATATCCAGCCTGTGCTGTCAAATGACGGTCAGACGCTTATCTTTCTGAAATAACTGTATCGTTACAGTAACAAATTCGGACTTTGTTGTGTAATTTCTCCGAAATTTTTGTAAAAACTCTTGATTTTTTGTGAATTTAGTAGTATAATTGCTTACTGCGATAAGCAAATACATAAATCTCAGGAGGATAAGAATATGGATCGTTTAAAAGGAAAAGTAGCGGTTATCACAGGCGCAAATTCCGGTGTCGGAGAAGCTACGGCGCTTGCATTTGCAAAAGAGGGCGCAACGGTAGTTATATCTGCACGTCGTATCGAGCCTCTTAACGCTGTTGCCGATAAGATAAAGGCTGAGGGTGGCACGGTTCTTGCAGTTCCGACCGATATTTCAGACAAGGCGGCTTGTGAAAACCTTATGGATAAGGCTGTCGAAGCATTCGGAAAGATCGATATTCTTGTAAACAACGCAGGTGTTCTCGAAAGCGGACTTAAGCCTATCGACCGTTTCAATGACGATGACCTTGACAGAATTGTAAATACAAATGAAAAGGGCACAATGTACTGTATGCGTGCCGCACTTAAATATATGAAGGAATGGGCATCTATCGTAAATGTTGCGTCTGTTGCAGGCGTAATGGGCTGCGGCGGTGCGGCATATGTTGCATCAAAGGCGGCTATTGTCGGTATCACAAAGCACACAGCAATGCGCTATGCCGATAAGCATATCCGTTGCAATGCGGTTTGCCCCGGAAATATCCTCACTCCTATGACAGCCAACGCTTCAAACGACCTTGACGTTGATATGATCACCGCAATGTCAAAGCATAACGATTTAAGAGTAGGCTCGTGCACAGCCGAGCAGGTCGCAGGCATTATCCTGTTTATGGCTTCCGATGAGGCAAAGCCTATCAACGGTCAGATCCTTGTAACCGATTTCGGTTCAACTCTTTAATTGAAGATTTAATATGATAATTTATGAGCAGTGCTTGCATTACGGCAGGTACTGCTCATTATTTTTATGTGCTGTGAAGCATTTTCGAGAAAATTCCTGAATTTAAAACCGATAAACCTCAATTACCGCAACAAACTATTGAAAAAAGCAGTAAAATGTATTATAATAAAATAGATTAGAAGAAAAAGAAGATTATGAACAGCGGTAAAGTAACAAACTGCACAGAGAAAGGAAAACATTTTGAACTTAGAAACACTTATTATCGCCACACTGTTTGAAAACGGCGGGGGAATGTCATTAAAGCAGATAGCAAGCAAGAACGATCTGCCGAAAAAATATCTCGACAAGCTGAAAAACACAGCAAAAATAATGATACGTCAGAGGACGATTTTCAAGGCAAAGAGTGACCTGCTCTATATAAGCAATATGCGCACTGTGTTTGCCGGAAAGGTAGCCACGCTTTCACGCACATTCGGCTTTGTCACAAACCTTACAACGGGCGAAGATTGCTTTGTAAGCGGAGGTAAGCTCAAAGGCGCAGTTCCCGGTGATACGGTCATAGCCCGTGAGATAGCCGCAAAGACCGAGCAGAGAAGCGCAACGGCTGAGGTGCTCGCAGTGCTTGACCAGTCGGAGGAGCTTTTCGGCGGCGTTATCGTAAAAGAGGGTATGATGCTTAAGGTTCTGCCCGATTCGCTTGGCTGTCCTCCTCTCACGATCCTTAAGGTCAAGGAGCAGATAAAAGAGGGCGACAAGGTACTGTTCTCTATAAGAAAGCGCGGAGAACACCACTCGGAGCACATTGTTGATATAGTGAAGGTGCTCGGCTCGAGCGAATATGCAAAATCCGCTACAGAAGCATATCTCATTCAGAACAATATACCCGTTGATTTTTCGGAAGAGGCGCGTAATCAGGCAAAGCAGTATGTGAATGCCGTTATTGACGAGAAGCAGGCGGCTAAAAGACTTGACCTGCGCGACCTGCCTATCTTCACTATAGACGGCGCGGATACAAAGGATATAGACGATGCGATAAGCGTTGAACGCATTGACGGCGGCTATAAGCTCGGCGTTCATATCGCCGATGTAAGCCACTATGTAACAGAGGACTCACCGCTTGACAATGACGCTTTTGAAAGAGGTACAAGCGTATATATTGCCGATAAGGTCATACCTATGCTCCCCAAGGAGCTCAGCAACGGCATATGCTCACTCAATCCGGGAGTGGACAGGCTTGCTTTTTCGTGCCTTATGGAGATATCGGACAAGGGCACTGTAAAGAAATACAAGTTTGCAAAGACCGTTATCCGTTCGCGCGTACAGGGCGTGTACAGTGAGGTAAACTCTATACTTGACGGCACGGCAACGGCTCAGATAAAGAAGAAGTATAAGGAAGTCATAGACTGCATACCGCTTATGAACGAGCTTGCACAGATACTGATAAAGAAGCGCAAGGACAGAGGTGCGCCCGAGATACAGTCGAGCGAGAGCAAGATAATCTGTGACGAGAACGGAATTTGTATCGATATCAAGCCCAGAGTTCAGGGCGTATCCGAGGGCATTATAGAGGAATTTATGCTTATGGCGAACAATTCCGCCGCTAAGGTCGGTATGAAAAAGGAGATACCTTTTGTGTACCGTGTGCATGAAAATCCGCCCGCCGAAAAGATAGAATCGCTGAAAACCACTCTTGAGGCGCTCGGCATAAATCCGCTCGGAATAAACGAAAAGGCAGACGCAAAGACCTTTGCTAAGCTGCTTGAGAAAACTGCGGACGACCCCAGAAACGTAATTATCAACCGTATTGTCCTGCGTACTATGGCTAAGGCTAAGTATTCCGAACAGCCTATAGGTCACTTCGGACTTGTAATGAAAGAGTATGCGCATTTCACATCGCCCATAAGACGTTACGCCGACCTTTCAATTCACCGTATCCTGACCGACTATGTTGCAAGAAAGGGCGCGGACAAGCTTAAGAAGAAGTACGGCGAGTTCTCGGTCAAGGCGGCGGCTCAGGCAACCAAGACAGAGCTTTCGGCAGTAGCGGCGGAAAGAAGCTGTGAGGATTTCTACGCGGCTGAATATATGAAAAAGCACGTCGGCGAGGAATTTGACGGAATTATCTCGGGTGTTATCGGAAGCGGACTTTTCGTTGAACTGCCGAACACCGTTGAGGGCAAGATAGATGTGCGTTCATTGTCGGAAAACTATTTTGAAGTAAGAAACGGCATTGCGCTCTATGACGGCGTTACAGGCACAATGTACACGATGGGCGACAAGGTTCGTGTAAAATGCATCAACGCAAATGTCAACTTAGGACAGATCGACTTTGAGCTTATCAAGGTCTATGCAGAAGACTCGAACGGCGATAAAGCCGAATAATAAGTAAAAATCAAGAGGAGAAGAATTAAAATGGCAAACGAAAAGAAGGAACACAAGGATCTGCGTGACGTAAAAGCGTTCAAGGCGGTAGGTCAGGGTGTTGAAAAGGTAGGAAAGATCAAGTTCGTAAGCGAGTTCAAGGATTTCATATCCAAGGGCAATGTTATGGATATGGCAGTAGGTATGATCGTCGGTGCGGCTTTCACCGCGATAGTAACATCGCTTGTAAACAACATACTTATGCCGGCACTCGGTATGATCACCGGACAGATCGACTTCTCAGACCTTAAGATAGTGCTTAAGGCGGCTGTAAAAGAGGGCAGTGAGATAATCGAGCCCGAGGTTGCTATAGGCTACGGTGCGTTTATCAACTCCGTTATCAGCTTCCTGCTTATTGCGCTGTCGGTATTCATACTTATCAAGGTACTCGGCGCATTTAAAAGAAAGAAAGAAGAAGAGCCTGAGGAAGAGCCTGCTCCCGATCCGCAGATCGAACTGCTTACCGAGATACGCGACCTACTTAAAGGCGAAGCCGCTGTAAATGCTGAAAGCGAAGAAGAAAAAGAACCCGAAGCACTCACAAAGTAAGTACATAGAATTAACGCAGATCATCGGAGGGCAAAGTGATAAATCAGGATACGATCATTTCGGACGGAACGCTTACTAAGGAAGAAAAGGAAAAGCTACAGCAGGAGTTTTTCGAGCGCCAACAGAAAGAACTGCATAAGGGCAAGCTGTTTATGATAGCAAGCGTTATTGCGCTGTATGCGAATGCAGTTGTTACTGCGGCTTTGTATCCGCTGTATCTGATGGATCTTCTGCGCTCAATATTCTTTATAACCGACCCCAAAAAGGTAGATGATTTTGCTCTGCCCGAGTCGGCGATAATGTTTATCACGACGATGATAATCTTTATCATTCTGTGCATAAATATCGGTATGGCGATTGCCACCAACGTCTGTGCCGTAAAGAAGAAAGGTGCAAGACCTGCGGCGGCGGTTTCGTTTATACTTGCCGGGATAATCAACCTGCTGATTACGGTGATGCAGTTGAGCTCGGCACTGACCTACAGCGATACCGCGGCAAAAATCGCGATGTTTGTAAACATTCTGTTCTGTGTCGTATGCGGCGCGGGGATCTATATCACGATATTCAGGACGAATATTTCTGATTACACCTATGCGGCAGTGTCTGAAGCGTCTGAAAAAGCCGAAAAAATGTAATTTACTTAAAATCGAAATTTCCTTAAGTAAATTTAAGAAAAAGTATTGCATTTTGCGCCTAACTGTTGTATAATCTAAAATGCGGCTATTCCTGATAGCTAACCCAACTAAACCGAAAGGAAAAATAGTTAATAAATGAGCTTATTTGAAGAAAACAAGAAGAGAGTGATAGACGATTATGAGCGTCTTATCAACAGGAAGAACGCCGTTGCTGACTGCTATAACGGCATATATGACAGATATGTAAACCCCGTTCTGACGGCTGACCACGCTCCTTACTTCTGGAAGTACGATATGAACCCCAAGACAAACCCCTATTTTATGGAGCGTCTTGGCATAAACGCTGTGCTCAACTCGGGCGCACTTTATCTCAACGGCAAGTATTATCTTGTAGCGAGAGTTGAGGGCAACGACAGAAAATCGTTCTTTGCGGTTGCTGAGAGCGACAAGCCTACTGAGGGCTTCCGTTTCCACGACTATCCCGTTCAACTCCCCGATACGGAAAAGGAAGAAACAAACGTATATGATATGCGCCTTACTCAGCATGAGGACGGCTGGATCTACGGCGTGTTCTGTTCCGAGAGCAAGGACAAGGACAGCAATGACCTTTCTGCCGCTGTAGCCCAGGCAGGTATCGTCCGCACAAAGGACTTAAAGACATGGGAGCGCTTACCCAACCTTAAATCAAAGTCACCTCAGCAGAGAAACGTTGTTCTTCACCCCGAATTTGTTGACGGCAAATATGCATTCTATACACGTCCTCAGGACGACTTCATTCAGACAGGCTCGGGCGGCGGTGTATGCTTCGGTCTGTGCGAGGATATCAATGATCCCGTTATCTGCACCGAAGAGGTCGTGATCTCACCCAGACAGTACCACACGATCACTGAGGTCAAGAACGGCGCAGGTGCTGTTCCGATAAAGACTCCCAAGGGCTGGATACACATTGCGCACGGCGTTCGTAACACGGCGGCAGGACTGAGATATGTAATCTATGTATTCGCTACCGACCTTAACGATCCGTCAAAGCTTATTGCTTCTCCCTCGGGTTTGTTCATAGCTCCTCACAAGGGCGAGCGTGTGGGCGACGTATCGAATGTGTGCTTCACAAACGGCGCTGTTGTCACCGAAAACAACGATGTTTACATCTACTACGCATCTTCCGATACAAGACTGCACGTTGCGGCTACGACGATCGACAAGCTGATGGATTACACATTCAATACTCCCACAGATCCGCTCCGTTCGGTTGACTGCGTAAAGCAGAGATGTGAGCTTATCAGCAAAAATCTTGAAATAATGAACAAGTAATTATTATGCCCCCGAAGCGGTTCGGGGGCAATTTTACAGGTGGAAATATGAATAAAGAATGGTCGGAGATCAATAAGGAAATGCAGTTACTGCTACGCAAAAAGGATACATTTGCGGACGGAATTGAGGCGTGTCTGAAGCTCAGAAGTACGCTTTCGGACACGGTAAAGGAGCTGTGCGGAAGGCTTGGTGACGGGCAATACAGCCTTATGCCGTACCCGAATGCCAAGGGGTATCACTGCAAGACAATTGCATATTCAATATGGCATATGGCGCGTATCGAGGATATCACTGCACATACGCTGACAGCTGATGATACGCAGGTTTTGTTTAAAGGTAATCGTTCGGAGGAGATCGGCTCGCCCATAATCACTACCGGAAATGAGCTTGTGGGGGACGAGATAGTTACATTCTCAAAAGGGCTGAATATTGCGGGATTACTGCGGTATGCGGGCGATGTCAGGGTAAGCACAGACAAGCTTTTGCGGGATTTGAGCTTTGACGATACCAAGCGCAGATTTGACGATGAGGACAGGCGACGCGTTATCGCCTCAAAGTGCGTCAGCGAGGACGAAAGCGCGGTATGGCTTATCGACTACTGGTGCGGCAAGGACGTTGCAGGGATAATCAGAATGCCGTTTACAAGGCATCTTATAATGCACATCGAAGCCATGATGAGAATAGCAAAGAAAATCGGAATTGAGATATAATAACAGCCCGGGCATTCAGAGTGCCCGGGCTGAACTGCTGTCAATCGGTATTGATCGCGTCGTGGATAAAGCGGCAGATGGGGTAAAGAGAGCGGAAGCCATCAAGGATAAGCGGCTTTAAATCAGGGGTGAAGACGGTTTCGTCCGTGTATGTAAAGCTTGCCGAACAGCTGATGGATTTGCGGTTGTACCAGCCGTCAAGCAGGGGAGAAACTTCGCCTTTTTTGCGCTTGTAGAGGTCGCCCTCAAGCGTAAAGAGGTTCTGCTTGTTGTAGGCTCTGACGAGCTTCGAGAACTTGTCGGGGTCTGCATCTATGGCGTTTCTGAGTTTTTGCATAGCGCCTGCGGAGGCGCTCCACATACCCATTCCGTAGCCCCAGCCCTCGCACGAAAGCTCAAAGTAGAATGCGGGTGCTATCCACCAGTCCTGCCGCGTTTCCTTGAACGTAAACCAATAATTGTCACGGTAAGGGCAGGCGTGGGGGAAGCGAGCGTCCTTTACGAGCCTCGACACTGAGCTTACCGTATCGTAGCCTATTTCGCTGTAAAAATCGCAGAAAAGCTCTTCACAGAGCGCTTTCATGGGGGCGGCAAGGTACTGTCTGTATTCTTCCTTGTGTTGTTCATACCATGGTTTATTATTGTTGAGCCGTATACCCCACAGGAAGTCTACGGCGTTTTTTGTAAATCCGTCAAACATTTTTATCGTCCTTTCGTGATGTTTCAACGTATATTTTACACTGTTCCGAGGCAAAATGCAAGTGGGAATAAACGGACAATGTGTGCATACAATATTATATGAAATGCCAACAAACGGCTCTATAAAGCGAAAGGGTGATAGTGTGAAGCGTCATAACAAATGGCTGGATCTTATACTGTATATACTGTCGGCGGAGGTTATCGGAATGTCGTCGGGACTGCTTGCGGGGAGCTTCACGGAGTTTTTCGAGAAGTACGATCAGCCGCCGTTACAGCCGCCTGCATGGGTGTTCCCGATAGTGTGGATAATACTGTATGCGGTGATGGGTATATCGGCGCACATTATTCATTACAGTGACGCGGCGGTAAGTGTGAAGCGTAAGCTTCTGACGGTTTACTGGGCTCAGCTGATAGTGAATTTTCTGTGGAGCATAATATTTGTGCGGTTTGAGCTGTTGTGGCTCGCGGCGGCGGATATAGCTCTTCTGCTCATTCTGATAGGAATTATGATACTCGGCTTCGGCAAAGTCAAGCATATCGCAGGGAATATAAATATACCGTATTTTCTGTGGGTAGCGTTTGCAACGTATCTTAATATCGCTACTATCTTTGTAAACTGACGGTGGTTTACAGCAGGCGAAAATCAAAATTAAAACAGAAATACAGTAAGTGTACCACCGGTATGTACAGTGGTACATTTTGCTGTGCATAAAAGGGAATAACTGTAAAACTATAATATCACAAAAAGATTGAACGCGTGTGATACTGTTAAGTAAACAAGCACAATATTTAATCTGAATTAAGTAGCAATATTTAAGTAATTTAATTGCGGCGACTGATGAAAATTATTCAGATATAGAATAATGTCAAACTGTTCTTGACAAAAATCAGTAAGGGTGATATACTTATGCTATTAAAAGCATAAAGTTAAAGCTGATGAAATGTAAAGGTGAGAGATATGTGTAAGGCAGTAAATACCAATTTAT
>DJPL01000033.1:43118-47388 GCA_002437415.1 Ruminococcaceae bacterium UBA6413
GGGGGGGGGCTGAGTAACAGCACCTCTGTAAGTAATGCACAATATCTCTGCGTAAAATTCAATATGGTTATAAAGGCATAGTCCGCGATGGGTGGACTGTGCCTTTTTGTATTATCTCGATTGCGGCATATTTATGAACGATTATGACCGTCAGTTTTTGCTATATCGGTTTAAATCAGATAAAAGCGAAGCAACAAGAAAATTAAAGTTATCTGCTATCGGGAAAACAGAAAGAGAGGAAGAATATGAAAAAATGTCCATATTGTGCTGAGGAAATTCAGGACGAGGCTGTTATATGCCGTTATTGTCATTCTGATCTGAGAACGGGAAATGCGGCGGTAAATACGCCGAAGCCCTCACCGCCGCCTCAAATTTACCGACAGCCGACACCGCAATATACCGGGTATGACAGCACGCTATCGGCGCATACGAAAAAAGTGTTGCTGTGCTTTGCGGCTCTTGCAATATCGTTGTTTGCATCGCTTGGTATGTTTTTTACGCTGTTCACACTGAATGTTTTGTCGCTGATAGGAGCAAGTGACATTGGCAGTATAACTGCATTCAACGCGATCGAAAAGCTAATTGGATTGTTTAAGATCATGAACAAGGATAATGCAAATTATCTATCAGATTCGATAAAAGGTGTTCTTGGTCTATTTATATTGATATGCATGGTGTTGGGTATCTTGGTAATAATATGGGGAGTTTATTTAGTCAGAGGAATTACGAATATTTCAAGAGATCCTGCTGAAAGCCTATATTGTTTCAAGAATGTGTGTCTTATGAACGCCATTGTTAATATCGGAGCGTTCGTGGTAATTATTATCTGGAACTTATTTGTTTCAACGGGTAGCGAGAATTTTCCTCAGGATTCGTATTTCGCAAGCTACGGGGTCAAGCTTGCCTCTATGGAGGCTCAGCCTAATATATTCATTTTCGGTATAGCCGGAATTGTTGGCGTTACGGTAATATTAAAGCTCAACAAACTGGTTTATAAAATAAACAAAGAACAGGATAAGCTCAGCAAATACAATGATAGTATGCAGGAAAGCTGTTGGAACTGCATCAGTTGTGGCGCGCATAACAGAATAGATAATCAGTACTGCGTCAACTGCGGTAAGAAAAAAGAGTAAAAGGAGAGGATAACAATGAAGAGAAAACGATTGAAATCACTTATAATGTCTGCGGTGATCCTGTCGACAATTGCCGTGAGCGGCTGTTCATCAGGCGACAGCGTATCACAAAATGAGTCGCAAGCGGCAAGCGGAGGTCTTACGGTATCATCGGACAGCACAGCAAGCAAGGATGAAAGCAAGTCCGACAGCTCGGCGGCTTCCGGCGAAAGCAAAACGGAAAGTGCGGAAAGCACAAAATCCGCAGAAGAGTCTACTTCATCGGAAAATTCCGACACTTCCGAAACCGAGTGGAAGGAAACTGCGGAGGACAGCGTAAAGTATGTTTCAGTGGACTGTTACAGCAGAAAAAACGCGATACTCGGAGCTGAAACGGTAAAGCTTTACAGCGCTAATGATAAGGTCGAAGTAGTAGCAATTACGGACACAGGCTATTGTAAGCTGAAGGACGGAACATTCATACATAGCGATTATTTGTCTGACAGCAAGGTTACCGTGACGACAGAGGCAACAACTGCACAGCCGACCGACAGCGAACCGACAGAATCGTTCGCACCGACTACAACCACTTCCACAAAAGCACCTACAGATGTGCCGTCAGCACCGACAACGGAAGCTACTACCATTAACAAACCAAAAGAAACAACTGCAACTACAAAAGCACCTGCACCTTCAACACCGTCGGCGTCTGTAAGCGGGTATTCTTGGGTGATAGAGCCGAGTTATGATTATGATGATGTAAATATATTATGTAGTATGAGCGACAAACCGGTTGCTGATATCAGATTATGGGATGATAATACCGATGACCATGACAGCGGAGAGAAGTTACCTGTCGGTTTTGTAGTAAGTCGAAACAATAATTACGGTCTTATTTCGCTAAACGGCGACTTATTGATGGATTGCGAGTATAGGTACATCAGTATGTTCAGTGGATTTGCTGAGGCGATGAAAGCGGATAGCAGTTATTCGTATACACTTGGCAGTGATTATGAAGTACATATTATGGAAAACTTCGGGCATGGCGGTCACGCAACATATTACATATACGATGAGAGTAATAGTAAAATCGGTTACATTGATCCGGATGGTATTATTATTTGTGATGAGTATGATATGGAGAAGATTGCTAATCGCGCTATCCTGTTAAAGAGTGGTACATTAGATGAGAATAACGGTTGTAGGGAAGATAGTGTTGCAAAGTTTGGTCTCATGTACAAAAATAGAATTATAATACCGCTTATATATGATGGCGGCAGTGACGGAAATCTGGTTGAATATAATCCTGATATAATGGAAATGTGCGATGTTAAAGACGGCAGAGCTGTTTTCTGGAAGAATAACAAGATATATGTTTTCGACAACAACGGAGTTTGTTATTCTGACGGCATATATGACAAGGTTGACAACGGATATCAGGAGCTTAACTATTTCAACGGCTATCTTCCTGTGTGCAAGGACGGTGCATGGGGATTGATAGATGTCAACGGAAACGAAGTACTTACCTGTCAGTTTGAAGATATCACTTCGGTATATGACGGTAAGGCATGGGCTAAGCAAAACGGCAAGTGGGGAGTAATCGAGCTTGCCTGAAATAAAGGAGGTATATTATGTTTAAAAAAGCAAAGAAAATCAGTGCGGCAGTATTGTCGGCAGTTATGATGCTGACAGCTGTTGCAACACCGCTGGGGGATAGTCTGCCTGCGGTGAGAGATAGCGTGAGTGTGACGGCGAGCGCGGCAGAAATTTCCACCGACGGTTATTATACGTTGAAAAATTTATATGCGGGAAAAATGCTGAATGTCCGTGGCAGCTACAGCACAAGCAACACTAATGTGACGGTATATGAAACCGACGGTACAACAGGTCAGCAGTTCAGATTTATTAAAAGCGGTTCAAATTACGTATTAGAACCAAAATGTGCACCGACCTGTGCGCTGAATGTATATGGTACTTCTGCGTCAAACGGAGCAAACGTAAATATCTGGACGAAAAGCGGTAACAGCACACAGGCATGGGTAATGGAGTATAGCTCATCATCATCGGCATACATTATCAGAAGTGCGGCAAATACAAATCTTGTGCTTACCGCTACAGGTACTGCTAATTCAAGCAATGTAGCTTTGGCAAACTACAACTCGGGAAATAAGAGTCAGTTGTGGGCGGCTGAAAAGGTAAGCACTTCTACACCGAGTTCAGGCGGCGTTATTACAACGCAGAGTATACAGGCAGTGCTTGATAAGTATAACTACAAAACGGGTAAATACTGGACACCTAAAAATGCAAGTGACAGTCGAACTTCAGGTTATATGGGTAGTGACAGATTTAGTTCAGAATCGTACATTTATGAAGGCTATCAGTGCTATGGATTTGCAAATTTCGTAATGCATGAAGTTACCGGTACAACTGTCAATCCTAATAACAGAAATAACTCCTATTGGGAATATCTCACCCCGTCTCAGACGACAGAATTAAAAGTCGGTGATATAGTTAGAATAGGCAAAAGCAACAGTGACGGTCACTCCGGTGTCGTATTGTCGGTAAATGGCACAAAATGTACTTTTGCCGAATGTTGGGGAGGTACAAGCTCAGGCAACAAAATCAATATTGGCGGGGCTCTTAACAGTAGCGCATACGGTTCGCATACAACATTATCGACGATGAAAAGTAAAGGTGTACTTTTATATGTATATAGATACAAAGGTACTCACACACACTCCTACGGCTCATGGTACACAAAGACATCAGCAACTTGCACAAGCGGCGGAACGGATGAGAGAAAGTGCTCATGCGGTGCTGTAGAAACACGTTCTACATCTGCATTAGGTCACGATTATTCATCAGAGTGGACAGTAGACATACAGCCTACCTGTACAGCGGAGGGCTCGAAGTCAAGACGTTGCACACGTTGTGGCGAGAAAACAGATGTTACGACAATCGAAAAAACCAATCACTCATATAACACCGATATAATACACCCTACATTTGAGGGAAAGGGATATACGATACATACCTGCTCTGTATGCGGTGATAGCTACATTGATAATTATACTGAAAAACTTTCACTTGAACCTGTATCCGGTGCAAAGCTTGGCGGAAGAGCGGCAAATGCATTGCGTATCAACTGGAATGAGAAC
>DJPL01000057.1:0-1773 GCA_002437415.1 Ruminococcaceae bacterium UBA6413
GTACTTGCTCTCTCGAAAAGCTCATTGCGCCTTTGCTCTTCTTCGGTAAGGCTTTCCGTACTGCTTTCTCCCCTGTTGTCATTGCCGCTTTGCTCTGTATTGCTTGTCTGCATTATCTCCGCTGTACTCTCCGTTATGTCGGAATTTACAACGTTATTCTGACACGCCGTAAGCATCACAGCCGCCATAACTGCCGCTATTCCTGCAAACTTTTTCATAACAGTTACCTCACTTTGTTATATTCTTTTTTCTCTCCGCTCTTGCAAGCAACACCGTCACGATCGCAACACCCGCGATTATTGCCGCAAAGCTGACTATAGTCATGATCTGCGAGCGTGAGCTTATTCTTATCGGAGAATTGTCAACCTTTCTGCTGAAAAACGTCGGATAAACATTAGCGAATGTTTCCATACAGTCCTCACTGTCCGAAAACGACAGTTTAAAGTCTTTCATATAAAATTCTATCGTTTTTGTATCTGAAGCTCCGTATGCCTTTACAACCATACTTCTTGCGTCTTCCGGGATAGGTGCAGGCTTGTCATCACCAAGATAAGCCTCGATGAAATTCTCCGCATTATATATGTACAAAGTTGAATAATCTCCTACCGTCTTAACACCGTTTGCGTCATAGAATTCAATATCAACACGTCCACCGTTGTTATCAAACAGCGGTGAGCTGTTCCCTACCGTGACCGAAAAATAAAACCCATGACTGCCATTAGGAATATCAAATGTCCGCACTGCCGCAACATCATAATCTTCTTTTACATCGGGCAGTTTTTCCGTAACCTTTGTCTTGTCAAAATACAGCACGTTATTTCTTTCATCGTATTGCAGTGAGCCGTCAGTCGTCCAACTTGCCGTATCATTCCAGTTTTCAAAATAGTTCTGCGTCTTTATATCCATAGTGTTCCCTCTGCCGAAAGCAAGCGATATAGGTGATATCCGGATTAAAATAACCTTCCCGTTACTTATATCAACTGTTGTAATACACAATATCAGCTTTCTTCATCTGTTCATCAAGATATTGCTCAAACTTGTCGCTGACCTCATCGCTGTTATTTTCATCAACGGTGATGTTTTCATCTTCGATAAATTTGTTGTACGTTCTCTGCCTGTTCACCATCGCGATATATGAGTCGGCGTTGTCTTTTATGTACTCTTCTTCCGTTATCGACAGCTTTTCAAAGCATTCGTTCATTATCTCACGGTTGACTTGTACATTGCCATATTGACCTGAATATGCATCAAGATTATCAAACTGCTGCTTTAACTGTTTCTCGGCTTCATCTTTTGAAATGCTGTTATCCATACCGAGGAAATATGCCGTTTCAACCAGTTTTTTTATAGCCTTATCCCTGTCAGCTGGGCACTGCTCGTCGAGCCTTTTGAGCGTGATATCCTTATTGTCGGGCGTAGTTATATCGTCAATATGACTGCTTATAACCTCTTTGAAAACCGCATTTGTCTTTAATTGCTCCTGTAGCTGTTCCTCGGTGATATCAGTACCGTTGACCGTTGCAACAAGATTTTTATTGCTCTGACAACCTATAAGCAAAAATGCCGACAGGCAAATAACTACCGCCGTAAACACCGATATTTTTAAAATCTTTTTCATATGTATACTCCTTCCTGCCCTTTACTTATAATACAATCGGGCAGTCCTGTTTGTCCGCCGCGAATAAAATTTATTTTAACTTACATTTGTAAAAAGGCAACTTGCGAGGTAGTATTTCATCTTTTGCCAACAGGCAAAATCCGCTAACGGCGGAT
>DJPL01000057.1:1833-1997 GCA_002437415.1 Ruminococcaceae bacterium UBA6413
ATTTTATGTCTGAGGTTATTATAACATAAAATAAGTCGGTGTCAGCCGACACGGCAGTACGCCGTCTTTTGCCTATCGGCAAAAGTTTTTTATGTTAAAATGTTCTCAGACAAGCGGTGCTCCGCAAGCCGTGCAGGGCACGGCAAAATCCGCTAACGGCGGAT
>DJPL01000057.1:2021-3683 GCA_002437415.1 Ruminococcaceae bacterium UBA6413
ATTTTATGTCTGAGGTTATTATACCACATAATCTTACCAAACAAAACCCAATCTCATACATTTTCTTTAAATACGATATTAAAACACCCGCCGCGGCTATTAAACCGCGGCAGTGCCAGATTCAATTATTATTTTGCCGCCGGCATCAACGCAATATAATCAGTCGTAATACTGTTTTCGTCTGCCTTATATGTTCTCTTCTCGGCATAAACAGGTATTATACTGCCGTCCTTTGTCTTTGCGTAAGTAAGTATCATATCATTGTCAGCCGTGTACTCTGTTTTCAGAAGTTCATTGTGTGTCGGACAATAATCATCATCCTCGCCGTCCTGATGCATACCCGGCTGAATGGCGTAAACGCCGTCGTTCGCCGCCATTTTCTTCTTGGCGTCATCATACGGCAGAATATTTACCGTACCTGTTTTCTTGACATACGGTGCTATTCCTTCAACCGTTATATAAGTATCACAGCCGTTATAATCGATAGTAACGGTCTTGCAGAACATTTCGTTATAATCAAGTATCTGCTCTTCTGTCGTAGCGGGCTTTTTCGTTTTCGCCGTATATCTTATCGTGGGATAGAATGCTTTATCTTCATTTATCTCATACGTTTCAAAAGAGCTTTCCTCATATCCTTCGCCGAAAACCGACGAGTGATTTTTGATATACTCCGCAAACTCACTCTTTATCTTTCCAAGCTGTTCATCGGTAACATAAAGTGAATCCGTCCGATTTTTACGGTGTTCAAGCGCCAATGCATACAGCGTTTCCGACGGATATATTCCCGCTATATGTGCCACGGAATTATCCTCTGTGCTGAACGACTGTATACGCATAACAAGTATGCCCTTGTCGTTTACCCATATGCTGATATCCGGAGATGAAAGCTCTCCGCCGTAAGCGATCTTATACGTTTCATCACTTTTTTCATACCATACGCTTTCACCGTACTGATTCTCATTATCGGGATGATCCTTGCTTGTAAAGAACGCTTTATCGACCTGCTTTATTCCGTCCTCACTGTACAGTTCGATTTTGCTGTTTTCGTCAAAGCTGTATGTATCAAGCTGAGTTACCGATGCAAGATCGTCTATCGTGTATCTGTTGCTCACATCACCCGGCGCACCAAGACCGACAGAGAATTTATCACGTTGCACCTTGATGAAATCTCTTGCAAACATCGTTTCTTCATTTATATCGATTTTGGCGTTACTCTGACACGAGCAGAGCGTAGTAACGCACATAACCCCTGCCATAACTGCCGCTATCCCCGCAAATTTTTTCATAACCTTTTCCTCGCTTTCTTATTCTTTGACGCCTGCCGCAACTATACCTATCACAAATTCATTGTAATTTGTTTTGCACGGTTACGGCAGATTTCAAATATGCTTTTCTGTTCAGAGATTGCTGTCTGTTTGCGCATAGACACCTCCTCGCTTTGTTTTCCTGTCCTTATTTTATATTACAATTCAGTAGTGCGTTTTGTCTATGGTAAAAATAAATTATTTCAAATATTTTTTGCAAATTAACGTGACGTGCTGAAGTTCATATTAAATATAATTAGGTATTAAAACACCCGCCGCGGCTTTACACCGCGGCAGTATTTCAAGTTTCACCACTCGCATATGTTACAATCGGTTTTTATTCTTCGTCATCATTCTT
>DJPL01000042.1:0-62749 GCA_002437415.1 Ruminococcaceae bacterium UBA6413
CTCAGGATAGTGCGTTTTTTGGAAGTTTCGGTGATAATGCAGTTGCACTGATACACTCACGAAATTATTATCAACTTATCGATATGAAACTGTTTTCAGCGGTGTTGCATTATTATTTTAAGCACCGTTACTTGGAAAGCAAGCATAATATAACATAACGCACCGCATTCCCCACCTCTTTTTTTCACCCCGCTACTTGAAAAACCGACAAAAAAATGCTATAATTATAAAGGTTTGTCGGCGGTCTTTTCAGCCTGCCGATTGGAAATAAACGGTTATAACCGTAGGAAAGGTATAGATTTTATGTTAGACACAATGAAGGACCTTAAGCGCACCCATTATTGCGGTGAGGTCGAGGGGATAGGCAATACGGTTACAGTTGCCGGATTTGTACAGAGAGTGAGAGATAAGGGCAGCCTTATGTTCGTTGACCTGCGCGACCGCACAGGCATTGTACAGCTGGTATTTGACGATACAACAGAGCCTGCCGTTTTTGAAAAGGCAAAGCAGATAAAGAGTGAATACGTGCTCATGGCGCAGGGACTTCTGCGTGAAAGAGAGAGCAAGAATAACGATATAAAGACAGGTAACGTTGAGATACTTGTTACAGACCTGCGTATACTTTCGATGGCGCAGACAACGCCGTTTGAGATAGTGAACGACACCAAGACAAACGAGGAGCTCCGCCTCAAGTACCGCTATCTTGACCTGCGCAGAAAGAAGCTCCAGGATAACCTTATAATGCGCCACAAGATCGCTAAGACGGCGCGTGAGTATTTCTATGACAACGGCTTTCTTGAAATAGAAACACCTATGATGATGAAATCGACTCCCGAGGGCGCGAGAGATTACCTTGTACCGTCAAGAGTTCACGAGGGTAAGTTCTATGCGCTTCCCCAGTCGCCCCAGATATACAAGCAGTTACTCATGATCTCGGGCTTTGACCGTTATATACAGCTTGCAAGATGCTTCAGAGATGAGGATCTGCGTGCTGACAGACAGCCCGAATTCACACAGATCGATCTTGAAATGTCATTTATGGACGTTGACGAGATACTTGAGCTGACAGAGGGCTTTATCAAGAAGCTGATGAAGGACGTTCTTGACGTTGATATTACAACTCCGCTCCCCAGACTGACATATAACGACGCTATGTCACGTTACGGCTCGGACAAGCCCGATACACGCTTCGGTATGGAGATACAGGATCTTTCCGACATCGTTAAGGATACAGAGTTCTCCGTGTTCTCCTCGGCAATTGCCGCAGGCGGCAGTGTAAGAGCTATTGTAGCAAAGAACGCCGCAGGCATTCTTACAAGAAAAGAGATCGACAAGCTGACTGAGTTCTCAAAGGGTATCGGCGCTAAGGGTCTTGCATATATCCGTTGGAACGACGACGCGCCTAACTGCTCGTTCGCAAAGTTCCTCAAGGAAGGCGAGCTTGACGCTATACTTTCACACCTCGGCTGTGAAAAGGGCGATGTAGTGCTCATCGTTGCCGACAAGAACAAGGTAACGCTCCCTGTGCTCGGCGCTCTGCGTCTTAAGGTCGGAAAGCAGATAGGCATAGTTCCCGACAGCGGCTATAACTTCTTATGGGTCACCGAGTTCCCGTTCTTCGAGTGGGACGATGAGACCGAGAGCTGGCTTGCTATGCATCACCCGTTCACAATGCCTATGGAAGAATGCCTCGAATACCTCGACACAGACAAGGGTAAGGTAAGAGCAAAGGCTTACGATCTCGTTCTCAACGGCATTGAGCTTTGCAGCGGTTCTATCCGTATTACCGACCCCGAGCTTCAGGAAAGAATGTTCAGACTGCTCGGTCTTACCGATAAGGAAATTGAAGAGAAGTTCGGATTCCTCGTTGACGCATATAAGTATGCCGCACCTCCTCACGGCGGTCTTGGCATAGGTCTTGACAGACTTTCAATGCTCCTTTGCGGCGCTGACAGCCTGCGAGATGTTGTTGCATTCCCCAAGGTAAAGGACGCAAGCGAGCTTATGTCGCAGTGCCCCTCAACGGTAGACGACAAGCAGCTTGAAGAACTCCATATAAGAACGGTCGTTTCACAAAAAGAGTAAGAACTGAGGCCATGACGGAGAAAGTATAAGAGGAAGGGTAAATGAAAAAAGCGGCATCCGCAGTCCAAAAGAAGAACAACGGTATCCAGAGAAGCTTAAGACACTGCGTTGAGATAGTGTTCGGTCTGACCGCCGTTATGATACTTCTGCTGACCTATTTCACCGCGATCACAAACACTATAAACAGCAAGAGAAAAACCTTTGTGGCGCAGACCTCAAAGAGCGCGTCCGATATGGTATCGTGGTTTGACACACAGTGCTTTATGCTGGATAATGTCACTCAAGCTGTCGACAGCGGTAAATACGACACGGATAATTTTGACAAGGCTTACGATTTCCTTGTCGATATGCAGTCGGTATCCGATGAGGTCTATGTATTCTATATCGGAAGATCCGACAAGTCCTCGGTATTCTCCGACGGCTGGGACGCTGCCGCAGAAAACTATGACCCTACCGATCGCGACTGGTACACAAAGGCGGTCGAAGCTAAGAATGCAGTCGTTTCCGACCCGTATATCGATGCCAAGACAAAGGAGCTTGTTATAACGGTATCAAAGCCGATATTCCATGACAACGGCGATATCTCGGTAGTAGCCGCAGATATCTTTGTAACCTCGGTCATTGATATAGCAAAGTCGGATATTGACGGCGGATTTTATCCGATACTTGTCGATGCCGCAGGCGATATAGTCGCACACAGAAATGACGCATATCTCCCTTATGTCGATGATGAGGAGAACGAGCATTTTACCAAAGCCGCCGACACTTGCTTTGCGGCGATCGCAGGCTCTGAGAGTGAAAAGACCTATAACGCTCCCGATGAAAACGGTCAGGCTTTGATCTACGCCAAGGACAGCGTTGGCGATTACGGCTGGACTGTAATGTATGCGCAGGATACATATTCGTTCTACTTCGATGAGATATGGCTCGTTGCGATATTCTTCTTTGTTCTTGTCGCACTTATCGTTATAAATACAATTATCCTTAATATCCGTATAAATCAGAAGCTGAAGCCGCTCAGCGAGATGAACAGGGCGGCTGACTCGATGAAAAACGGTCAGCTGTCGTATGAGAGCAAATACAGAAAGAACGATGAGATCGGTTCTGCCTGCCTTGCTATCGAAGAAGCCAACGGAATGCTTAAAAGCTATGTTACCGATATTGACAGAAAGCTCGGGCTTATGGCTTCGGGCAACTTCAACAACGAGATAGCATTGCAGTATATCGGCGACTTTGCGGATATCAAGGACTCAATGATACAGATACAGAATTCGCTTAAAGATACCCTTACTCAGATCGAAACGGCGGCGGGTCAGGTATCCGAGGGCTCGGCTCAGCTCGCGGCGGGCGCTCAGGAGCTTTCTGACGGTGCGGCTATGCAGGCGAGCGCTATCGATACGCTGTCGACCAACTGCGAGCTCGTTTCCGATAAGGTAAAGACCACTGCCGACAACGCAAATCGTGCAAACGAGATAGTAAGCGAGATGGGCGAAAAGGTAAATCTCTGCAACGACAGTATGAACAAGCTGTCGGCGGCTATGCAGGATATCGGAGAGAAGTCCGGAGAGATAAAGAAGATCATACAGACGGTCGAGGATATCGCATTCCAGACAAATATACTTGCGCTCAATGCGGCTGTTGAGGCGGCTAGAGCCGGTGAAGCCGGCAAGGGCTTTGCGGTCGTTGCTGATGAAGTAAGAAATCTTGCGGGAAAGACAGCAGACGCGGCGGCTCTGACATCTCAGCTTATAGAGCATACGGTTGAAGCAGTTGCTAACGGCACTGAGCTGACGACCGATACCGCAGGCTCTATGATAACGCTTGTAGACAGCGCAAATGAGGCTGTAAGCATTGTAAGCAGTATCACGTCCGACGCTAACGAGGAAAGTGAAGAGCTTGCAAAAATTACGGACGGCGTAGAGCAGATTGCAAACGTTATCCAGCGCAATACCGCAACTGCGGAGGAAAGCGCCGCTTCAAGCGAGGAGCTCAGCGGACAGGCGACTATACTGAAGTCGCTGACCGACAGGTTTGAGCTTTGATAAATGAATAATTTACAGGGAGCGCATGAGAAATCATGCGTTCTTTTTTTATACCCTCGCGCATAGACTTTACTAAACAAAAAGACAAGCCGAAAGGATATGAAAAAATGATAGAAAGTAAAACAAACGAATTTGACACTGCGATACGCCCGATAGCAAGGATCTTTCCGGCGCTCTGCTCTGTGCCGCAGTCGCTTAAATCTATCGCCGAGGAGATACGGATAAAGTGCGGTGCGCCGCTTATAATCCGCGCGGGAAACCAAAACCACATTATGCAAATTACCGCCGACAGCGCGCTTATAAGCGAGTGCATAAGCGCTATCTGTCAGAACTCGGTGCATACATATGAGAAGGATATAGCAAACGGATTTATAACGCTGTTCGGCGGTCACAGGGCGGGCATTTGCGGAAGTGCGGTGTACAGCGGCGACAAGCTTCACGCGGTGAAGAATATAAGCTCGGTCAATATCCGTATCGCAAGACAGCACTATGGGGCGGCAAGGGACTTGCTCCCGCTTTTTGATGATGATAGCAAAAGCCGCGGACTGCTGATAGTCGGCAGACCGCTCAGCGGTAAGACCACCGTACTGCGCGATCTGTGCCGTAGTATAGGCGGGCGGTTCAGGATATCGCTTATAGATGAACGGCAGGAGATAGCGGCGGTGTATGACGGAAAGCCGTGCCTTGATGTAGGACTTATGACGGACGTGTTCAGCGGATATGACAAGTCCGACGGCATAATAAGGGCGGTAAGATGTATGTCGCCCGACTACATTGTGACCGATGAGCTCGGCGCGGACGCGGACAGCATAAGACAGCTTATAAGCTCGGGTGTCGGGCTTATTATGACGGCTCACGCGGACAGTATCGAAGCCGCTCTGGCAAATGCGGGTATCAAAGCTGTTGTTGACAGCGGGGCGATACAGCATATTGCATTGCTAAAAGATCACGGGATAACCGCCGTGAAGCAGATAATTACGCCCAAAGCAAAGGCGGAGTGCGCAGTATGATAAGCATTGTCATATTTTTGCTTACCACACTGAGCGGTGCGGCTGTGGGAGCGTATTTTTCGGACAGACTTTCACAGCGCTGTGAGTTGATATCGGCGTACATCTCGCTTTTTCAGAGTATGACGGCTTATGTCACCTACAACGGCTACAAGCTTGACGAAATGCTGAAAGCGTGCCGGGAAACGTCACGCTGTTATATTTCGGACAAACTGATAGCTGTCAGTGAAAGCGGCGGCAATATAAGCGCGGAATGGGACGCGTGCGTGTATAACAGCGGTTATCTCAAGGCGGAGGACAGGCAGATATTGTCGGAGCTTGGCAGGAGCATAGGCAAAAGCAACACCGAGGGTGAAACTGCCGCTCTCGCACTTGCGCGGACAAGGCTCGACAGTGCGCTTGAAGGTGCGAACGAAGAGAAAAAGCGCAAGGGCAGGCTTTACCGCACGCTCGGGATAATGCTCGGTGCGGCGGTCGGAATAATGCTGATATAGAAAGCGGCGGTGTGATATGAATGTAGACTTTATTTTCAAGATAGCGGCGATAGGTATCGTCGTAGCCGTGCTCAATCAGCTTTTACAGCGCTCGGGAAGAGAGGAGCAGGCTATGATGACCACTATCGCGGGGCTTATTGTCGTGCTTATGATGATAGTTACCGAGATAAGCAACCTGTTTGACACGATAAAAAACATCTTCAATCTTTAGACTTCAAAGGAACGGGAATATGAACATTATCGCATTTGTCGGTGCGGGAATTATCGGCGCGGTGCTGTCGGTGGTGCTCAGGCAGTACAAGCCCGAGTTCAGCGTGTACATTACGCTTATTACGGGAATGCTTATGCTCGGTGCGGCGGTTACGGCGGTAAAGCCTGTTATAGAAACGGTAACGGGCTATTTGCAGATAGCCGATCCCGATACATCGTATGCGGACGTGCTTGTGAAATCGCTCGCGGTCTGCTACATAACGCAGATGGCATCGGACAGCTGTGCGGACGCGGGCGAAAGGTCGATAGCCGCAAAGATAGAGCTAGCGGGAAAGTTCGCTATAGTACTGCTCGCACTGCCTGTGTTTGACCGCCTTATGGAAGTGATAAAGCAGCTATTGCAGTGAGGAAATATGAAAGTAATTATAAAAATCATTATGACACTTATCGCGGCGCTTGTGATGCTTGGTGTGCCGTTTTGTGCGGGTGCGCAGGACAGCACGATACTTGACGGCTACAGCGCCGACATACCGCAGGAGCTTGACCGACAGCTGTCGGAGGCGGGGATAACACCGCAGAGCATTGACGGTAATGCCTTGTCGCTCGACAGCGTGATAAGCAACGTCACGGGTATGCTGTGGGACAGTGTTCAAAGCCCGCTTAAACTGCTTGTGTCACTGCTCGGAGTTACGCTTTTATGCAGTGTAGCCAATGTATTTGCCGATAATTCGGGCAATCTTAAGACCGTGTTCTCGGTGGTATCGGTGCTTGCGTGCAGTACGCTTACCGTTACAGCCGCAAGCGACTCACTGGCGGCGGCATCAAAGACGCTTGAGTCGGGTAGCGTGTTTCTTGCAAGCTTTATCCCGGCATTTGCGGGAATACTCGCTACAAGCGGGCACGTTACATCTGCCGCTATGTTCAACACCGTGGTTATGGGCGGAGCGCAGGGGTTTACTCAGCTTGCGTCAAAGATACTTATGCCGGTGTCTATGAGCATACTCGGTGTATCGCTTGCGGGGAGCGTGTGCAGTGAGCTAAAGCTGTCGGCGCTTGCCGAAGCGGTAAAGAAAACCGTGATATGGATACTCGGACTTATTATGACGGTGTTTGTAGCACTGCTTGCAATGCAGAGTTTTATCACCGTACCGTCCGACAATGTGGGGCTTAAAGCCGCAAGGTTCACGGTGTCGAACGGCGTTCCGTTTATAGGCGGAGCGGTGTCGGATTCGCTGTCGGTGATGTACGGCGGTATAGGGCTTATCCGTAACAACTTTGGTGTGTTCGGGATAATAGTCGGCGGGGCGCTGATACTTCCGTCTATATTGTCGGTGCTGTGCTATAAGCTTGCGTTTTCTGCGGCGGCAGCGTTCAGCGACCTGTTCGGCATATCACAGCTCACGGGACTGCTCAAATGCGCCGAGGGCGTAAGCTCTATAATTATGGCTATGCTGGTATCGTTTTTGCTGATGGCGGTAATATCGATATCACTGATGATATTTATGGCGGGAGGCGCGGTATGAACGAGATAAAGCAGGCGGCGCTCGGTATATGCGTGCTTGCCGCGGCGGCGGGACTGTTCAGAATGCTGTTACCGTGCGAAAAGTACAAAACGCAGATAACGTTTGCGATAGCGTGTATTTTTTCGGTGTGCCTAATAAATTCGGTCACCGATATTATTCCCGCACTCAGCATAGAAACGCAGATCGCGGATATCCCTCAAGTGGATTTCAGCGATAAGCTGTCCGAGCAGGCGCGCGTCACTGCGGCAAGAGCCGTCAGGGAGAAGGTCGAGGAGCTGCTCACCTCAAACGGATTTATTTACCGCAAGGTGTACATTACAGCGCATATCGACGGCGCGTTCTGCATATCTATTAGTGAGGTTGAGCTTGTATTTGATGACGGCGCAGACGATAGTTATATCGCGGACGCTGTAGCTCTTGTACAGGCGGCAGTCGGGGACGATATAAAGGTCAGATACACAAAAGAAGGGTAGAATATGAAAGAACTGCTGAGATCCGATAAGCTACTGAAAATAGCTTTCATTGCCGGGATAGCAGCGATCGCGCTTATCTTTCTTTCAAGCTTCGGCGGCGGGTCGGATACAAAGCTTACCGAAGAACAGCTGCTTGAACAGCGTATAACGCTGATGCTTGCGGCTATGGACGGGATAGATGATGTTCCGAATGTCACGGTAAGGCTTGATGAGGATAAGCGCACGGTGCTCGGCGTGACGGTGGTATGTCCGGACGCCGCGAGCAGCCAGACAGCCGAAAGGGTAATCAATGCGGTTAAAACGGCGCTTGACGTTTCCGCATCGAGAATATGTATTACAACGTAAGTGAGGTATTTTTTATGAGAAGACCGAGAATCAATCTTATACTTGGCAAAAAGCATCTTGTTGCGGCAGGTCTGGCGCTTGTACTTGCGGTCGGACTGTATGCCAATTTTGCCATAGGAAGTAACGTGAGCAGTAAGAGCACATCGGGGGATAACTACGGCGATACAAGGCTTGTGTCGAATGAAAACGACAATACAAGCAAATCGTCCGACAAAAAGGACAGTGATATTGTTTCCGCTTCTGCCAATACCGAAAAGGCAGCCGACAGCAGTGAGGAATATTTCGCAAAGGCGCGCATTGACAAGCAGGCAAGCAGAGAAGAGGCAAAGGAAACGCTTAAGAGCATTTACGGCGGCGGAGATATGACCAAAGATGAGCTTGCGGTAGTGGCACAGGACGCACAGCAGCTGACTGACCTTATGGAGGCTGAAAACAAGATCGAAACAACGCTCAAGGCGCAGGGCTTTGAAGATGTGCTGTGCTACTTAAGTGACAACAGCGCGAATATCATAGTGAAGTCGCAGGGGCTTGATACCGCTCAGGCGGCACAGATAAAGAGTGCGTTGCTTGCAGAGGTAGAGGTCGCAGGGGAGAATATTACTATTGTGGAAGTGCAGTAATAGGTAAATTGTAATGAATGATGAATGATGAATAATGAATAATGAATGATGAATGATGAATAATTGTGGTGACCGCTGTCTGCGGTGAATTTAAAAAAGTGATAGTGCTTGGCGGAGCGTGTTGTTTTTATCAAATTGTCAGAGCGGATTAAAAACATTGCGCCGGTACAGCAGAATAGATTTATCCCATGATCAACAAAAAACCGCAGGAAAACCTGCGGTTTTTTAACGCAAATAAATACAACAAAAGGTTGACAAACGTTCAAAACAGTGCTATAATATCTATGTAAACAATTCGTTGTATTGAAGCCATAGAGAAAGGGGAAATGTAAAATGGCAGAAAAACGTATGTTTTCAAAGCAGACAGTAACAAGTGACAGGTTTCTCGACCTGTCGGCAAAAGCAAAGGTGCTCTACTTCTATCTCTCATTGTACGCCGATGATGAGGGATTAGTAAGCTGTGCGAAAAATATTCAGCGAATGACAGGCTGTAAGCCGTCCGACCTTAAGGCGCTGTGCGACAGCGGATACCTGATAGAGTTCAATTCGGGGGTGTATGTTATCACTCATTGGAAGCTGAATAACAGCATAAGAGCAGACAGGCTGAAAAAGACATCGTTTGAAAACGAAAGGGCAATGCTGTATGTCCGTGCGGACGGTATGTATGTATTCGACCCGGAAAAAGCCGCCGCTCAGCGTCATAAGGGTAAACAAAAGACGGCACAGGCGACAACAGATTGCTGTCTTTTGCCTGGCGTTTGTCCGTCAGATGACGGCACAGATAAGATAAGTACAGAAGAGGTTAGTACAGATGAGATAAGTGTAGCGGATAATAGCGGGAGCTTGTCGGACACTGCCGACAAAAATGCGCTCACCGCCGCCGCATACAGAAATTTTCTCAGTGAAAAATTCGGAGCGGAAAACGTTGAGCGCTATGAAGAACGTTTTAATAAATGGGCGGACAAGCATGACAGACAGGGTATGCCGATGTATCCGACCATCGAAAAGTGGATGAACGAGGATAATATCGCGAAAAATACTGCGTCGGGAAATAACACCTCACGGCGTTTTGAAGAGTTCCTTATGCTTGATTATATCTGATCACACGAGGAGCATACTGAACGAGGTGAGGACTATCAGGAAGCTGAAATTTGCAATAGAAAACATTGCAATGTATCTGAATGTTTTGCCCGGGCGAAGCTCGTTGAAACGGCGAAGTGTGATAAGGCTTGCAAGCGAGGCTATCAGAGTGCCGACACCGCCGATGTTTACACCTATCAGCAGGCTGTGATAATCGCTTGTGAACTGTGACAGCAGGATAGCTGACGGCACATTGCTGATAAACTGGCAGGATATGACGCTGAACAGCAGGGTGTTTTCCTGTAGCGCCGCGGAGAAAAAGTCCCTCACCGCGTCTATCCGTCCCATATTTCCCGCAAAGATAAAGAAGAAAACGAATGTCAGAAGCAGGGGATAATCCACCGCCTTCAGCGCCTTTCTGTCCATAATGAGAAGCGCCAGAACGATGAATATCATACATATCGGGTACGGAATGAAGTTAAATACCGATATTATCGCTATCGCGAAAAGAAACAGATACGCGGCTGTGCGCTTTCTGTCGATCCTTTCGGGCTTGTCGGTAAGCTCAATTGGCTCGGGAAACACTAATACCGCACAGCAAAGCGTTATCAATAATACCGAGAATGTAAACGGCATCAGCATTATATCCGTAAATTCGCCAATCGGAATGTTGAACTTAGAATACAGGTATAAATTCTGAGGGTTGCCGAAGGGGGTCAGCATACCGCCGAGGTTTGCCGCTATATTCTGCATTATAAAGGTAAACGCGATATAGTGATCCTTTTCCGCCGTATGCAGTACATAATATCCGAGCGGGAGGAAGGTAATAAGCGCCATATCGTTCGCTATCAGCATTGAACCGATTAGGGTCGCCCATACGATCACTATAACGCACTGTCGCAGGTTCTTGAATTTTTTTACTATGTTGCACGCAAGTATATAGAAGAAATTAACATTTCTCAGAGCACAGACGACAGCCAGCACACTGAAAAGACAGGCAAGTGTCTTGTAATCAAAGTAGCCGAGGTACTGCGCGTCGGGAGGAACGAAGAATGCCGTGATGATCGCCGCAACAAGCGCTATTACCATCACTGTGTTTTTCTTTACGAAATTTATAATTATGTTCATATTTACACTGTCTTTTCAATATTCCACACAAAACCCTCCCGCTTATGGGGAGGGTCAGTGGTTATTCGATCCGTTGTTTTATTACAGCGAATTATACTAAGTCGTCCTCATTGAAGGGGTCGCCGCATTCGGGGCAGAACTTCGGGGGATGTTCGGGATCTGCCGGTTCCCAGCCGCACTTATCGCACTTGTACTTCTTGGGTGCTGCGGGCTTTGACTTGCCGCATTCCGCACAGAACTTGCCTGTGTTAGTAGCACCGCATTCGCACGTCCAGCTTGTTGGGGCGGGAGCTGCGGGAGCTGCACCCTCCTTGCTCTTGCCGCAGTTAGCACAGAACTTGCCTGTGTTTGACTGACCGCATTCGCATACCCATGCTTCGGGCTTCTTAGCGCCGCAGGAAGAGCAGAATGCGCCTGTGTTTGTAGCGCCGCATGAGCACTTCCAGCCGCCGGGAGCGGGCTGCTGAGGCGTTGTCTGCTGAGGAGCGGCAGGCATACCGTTAAGAACGTTATTACCTGCGTTCATAGCCATATTCATACCCATAAAGCCCATCATAGCGCCGTTTTCGTTAGAGCCTGCGGCTTCTATACCGCGGGCAACCGCGCCTGTCATCATAGCGCGCTGAACATCGCCGCCGAGCATTGTATCAGCCTTAAGACGATCCTTAAGAAGCTCTTTTGTTTCTTCGGATATCGTGATAGGACCAAGACCTATGTTTGTGAGCATCAGACCTCTCTGCGCCCAGTTGTTGGCTGTTTCGTCCTTTGTCTTGTTTGTGAGGTTGTTGAGCTGGCTTGTGATCTGGTTGTAGCTGTAGCCCTCGGCTGAAAGCTGGTTCAACGCTACCATCAGCGACTGCATAAACTCGTTCTTGTACTGCTCGTTCTTGAAGATGTCCTTAGCGTATACCTGAGGAGCATTCACGCCCTTGCTTACTACCTCGGAATAGAACTTGCAGGCGTTCTCGGCATCGGGTATCTGAACCTCGAATGTACCGTAGAAACGCAGATCTACTGTTGTATTATAACGGGGATCGGGATAGGGAACGGGTGTTCCTGTACCGAAGGGGATACCGGGCAGCTTCTGAAGGTTGACGTAGATAACTCTCTGCTCGGTAGCGGGTGTGCCGCCGTATGTAAATCTTGAGATAAGATCCTTGAGCGAGTCCTTGATCTGTCCCGCAAAAATTGAGGGTGCAGTCGAGTTATCAAGTATGTAACGACCGGGCTCGGTAACAACGTTTGTGATCTTACCGTTGTCGATGGTCAGCATACAGGTGTTCTCCTCGACCATAATAGCCGAACCGTTGCTGATAACGTTGTCAGTACCCTTTGTGTTACTGCTTCTGTCACTGCCGTTGTGCATCTTCACACCGTTTACAACGATCGTATCGTTGCCGATAACGGGGCAGTGGATCGCTTCCTTCCAGGTATCGCCCAGTGTGCCCGAGAGTGCGCCTACGGCTGCTTTAATAAGTCCCATAGTAATATTTCCTTTCGCATTGTGTATTTAATTTATTTTATTAAATTAAAATCGTTGACAAGCCATACGCGGTCGGCTATTTCTGTAAAGCCGCTTCCGCAGTACGGACACTTTTTGCCCTTTTCCGAAACGTCGATAGGTGCGCCGCAGTTGGGGCAGTTGCTTGAATATACAATACTCGATGTCTGCTCGTGCAGATCCTGCTTGTAGGCAAGCGTCACGCTGTAAGCCGTCTGCGTAAGCTCAGGCTTTGCGCTGTCCGCCTTATCCTCAGACACCCTTGCATATTCATATTGCAGAGATATCTCAAACCTTGCCGTTGCTTCCTTTATTCTGTTTTGATAGTTTGAAATGCCGCAACGGTGAATTTTAATATTGTTAAATATCTCTTTTTCATTTCTCGCATTAAGACCTGTGATACGGTTGTTTACCTTATTGATAAGATCCTGCGTATATTCGTCTGCACCGAGCGAGCTTACGTTCTTTGTCATAACGGCATTGAGAATTGCGACGATCGCATTCTTCGCCTTTACTTCCATACCCGCATAGCCTATTTCGGAAAAATCACGGGTTATTGCGGGAGCGTACATTTCGCTGAGTGCCGTTATGCCCTTCGGGGTAGTGGTTTCTTCCTTTAACCCCTTGTTTATTAGCTCCATCGTCTGTGAGGGCGACATACCGAGATATTTCTGAGTAGTCTGCCGTACTTTTTTAACTATGACAAGCACGGCAACTACTATCGCTATCACAATTATCAGCGGAACGAGCCAGCCCGCTACCGATAACGTTGTTGATACTGCGTCCACGTTATACTCCCTTTATGCCGTCATCGACAGTATCGTTTCTGATACCCGCAAAGTCGGTGAGTACCCATGTGTACTGACCTGTTGTAACAACAGAGCCGCAGTATTCGCAAACGCCGGACGAGGAGATCTCAAGCGGAGCGCCGCAGTTCGGGCAGTTGTGACCGTTCATAGCGCCTGTTTCGGTCTTTGTCTGAACACCGAGCGAACGTACGAACTTCATCTTGTACTTCTGTACCCAACGTGTCGTCTTGTCGCCTCTTATGATGTTGCCTGTCTTTTCGTCTACCTGGTAATCTATCATTCTTGATGAGAGGTATGCGGTCACATATTCAAACTGTGAGTCGCGCTGATATGATGTCAGGTAAGCGGTATCGATTGCGATGCTCTCATAGTGGTAAACAACGCCCTGTTCGATCTTGGATTGTACCTGCTTGTTTGTCGTGTTGTAGAGATTTTCATGCATTACGGGGCGAACCGGTGTAAGGTCGCGGTTGCACCATGCATTTTCGATATCTATGTATACCTGCTTTGTAAATGTGATAAAGTCGGAAGCCGAGAAGTTCGGATCGTCCTGCTTTATTATGTTTTCGATCTGTTCTGTCCTGTCGGGAAGCACGACGTTAGCACCGTTCGGTGAAGAAGGACGTGTAACTGCCTCGCCCGTGGATTTCTTTTTTAAGCCGCCTATAGCGGAAATAGCCAGTATAAGTACGACCACGCCGATGCCGATTATAGTCGTGAGCGGGTCGGAATCGCTGCTGCTGCTGTAGTCGCTTCCTCCGTAATCGTTGCCTCCGTAATCGTTGCCGCCGTAATCGCCGCCTCCGTAATCGCCGCCTCCGTAGTCGTTGTTGTCGAATGCTCCTGCGGAAAAGCAGAGCAGAAGCGTCGCGGTAAGAGCCGCGATTGCCGTTGCAATGAGTTTTTTCATACTCTTCTCCCTTGACGGATAAGTCCGTAGCTTAATATTTCAAGTTTAATTATACAATAGTTCCATAAAAAAGTCAAGAATTGAGAGTGAAAATCGGTAAAAATGATGAAACGGCTTATATGCCGATGTCAACGTGTATCGGGGGCACTGCGGAGAAAATTTTAACATTTTTATTGACAATTATTATAATATTCAGTATAATTAAACCGATGAAATAAATTTCGGGAGGGCACAAATATGCTTAAAGAAAATAAAGCTTTAAAAGTGGCGAAGCTTGTAACGGCTTCATTGTTTGCCGTGATATGCTGTGCGGTGCTGACTGTCGGTGCATTTGCCGTCAAGACAACGTGTACGGTGTACAACGGCTCTAATGTTGACAGCAACAATTACAGTTATTACTGGGCGACCCCTACCGAGTCGTACCTGTGCAACCGCACAAACGGCTATATGCGCGTGCAGAATTTAGGAGAATCGGGAGTGCTTGTTGAATATTACGACAAGTCGTTTAATATTACAGGCACGAAAAAAGTTAAGCAGGAGCTTCCGATATTCGGCGCATTCTACGAAACTTCAAGCAACTACTATATTATAAGCGGTCAGGAGAACCTTAAACAGAGCAACACCGTAGAGTGCTACAGAATAACAAAGTACGACAAGAACTGGAAGCGTCTTTCATCGGTCGGACTCAGCAACTGCAATACCTACATTCCTTTTGACGCGGGCAATTGCAGAATCGCTAAGGTCGGCAAGTATCTTGTTCTGCATACCAGCCACGCAATGTATAAGTCAAGCGACGGTTTAAATCATCAATCGAATATCACTATCCAGGTCGATACCTCGACCATGAAGATAAACGACGCATTTTATGACGTTATGGATGTCAATGTCGGATATGTCAGCCACTCATTCAACCAGTTTATCGCGGCTGACGGCAATAAGATAGTTACGCTCGACCACGGCGATGCATATCCGAGAAGCATTGCACTGCTGAAGTATCAGGCAGATGTGACAAAGGGTAAGTTTCAGGCGGATTATTTCAATTCTCCGTGCCGATATTATTCTATGCTTGATATTCCCGGTGCAACGGGCGATAACTATACCGGCGTTACGGTAGGCGGATTTGAGGTTTCAAGCAAGGCATATATTACCGTGGGAACAAAGATCGACTTCAATAACAGCAACAGTGTGCCGAATATCTTTGTTTCAACGCTGAAAAAGAACGGAACGACCGCAACGGTAAAGATGATCACAAGCGAAAAGAGCGCCGATATCGGCACTCCGCATCTTGTTAAGGTCGCAACGGACAAATATATTCTGCTCTGGACAAAGGGCACAAAGGTATACTATACCTTCCTTGACGCATACGGAAACAAGACCGGCAAGATATATTCAATGACAGGCGAAATTTCCGACTGTGTTCCGATAGTCAGCTCGGGCAAGCTTGTATGGTACACCTGGAATAACGAAAAGGTCAACTTCTACGAGATAAATATAAATAGTCCCGCAACCAACAAGAAAACGGCTATTGTAAACGGTCATAAGTACAAGTGGAACGGAACAACAAACGGCACGGCTAAGTTTGAGTGCACTGTCTGCGGCAAAACCAAGACAGAGCAGGTAGCGACTCAGTTTGCCGTGTACTGGCAGCGTAGCAACGGAATGTATTATGAGAGACTTACTACCCACACTTATTATGCCGGCAGTACGCTTAATTTTATGTACGGTTTTGATGTCAATTGCGATATCGTAGCAAAATCGTCCGATTCATCGGTCGTAAGCATTTCGGGTTCTGCGCTTAAGATGAATAAGGCGGGCAGTGCAACGGTAACATTCTACCCGAGATACAATCCAATGCTTAAAAAGACATTCACATTTACGGTAAAAAATAAGTTTGCGGTAACAGACCTTTCGGTAAAGAGCAAAACGGCGTCCTCGGTAACGCTTAAATGGTCGAGCAGTGAAGAAGCCGCAGGATATATAATCGAAAGATATAACGGCAAGAGTTGGGTCAGAGCCGCTAAGGTTTCGGGCAAGAGCAACACAAGCTGTACGATAAAAGGACTTCAGGCTGACACTTCTTACAAATTCCGTATAAAGGCATATAAGAAATCGGGAAGCACATATGCCTACAGCAGTTATTCGTCCGCACTGACGGCAAAGACAAATGTCGCTGTCAGCGCTGTGAGCGGCGTGAAGTCGAAGTCCGCGACAACCACATCGATAACACTCTGCTGGAACAAAAACAGTGCCGCTACAGGCTATGTAATACAGCAGTACAAGAATAACAAGTGGGTTCAGGTAGCAAAGATCACAAATAACGCTACGGTATCCTGCACAGTAAAGAGCCTTTCGACGGCAACGACCTACAAGTTCCGCATAAAAGCCTATAAGGGTACACTGTCGAGCAAATGGACGAATATAAACGCCACAACAAACCCCTACGCCGTAAAGAACCTTAAGACAAGTGCCAAGACGGTTTCAACGGTAACGCTTACATGGACTAAGCACAAGACGGCACAGGGCTATATAGTTGAGCAGTATAAGAACAACAGGTGGGTAAGAGTTACCAAGATAACAAATAACGCGACTGCTTCATATAAGGTAACGGGACTTTCTTCAAGTACTGTTTACAAATTCCGCGTAAAGGCTTACCGTATAGCCGACAAGCAGGCAAGATACGGTACTGTTTCCGCTACCTGCACGGTAAGGACAAATTTAGCGGGTGTAAGCGGCTTCAAGGCTTCGGAAAGAACCAAAAACAGCATTACGCTTGATTGGAGCAAGAACAGCAAGGCAACGGGATATGTGATACAGTATTACAATGCTTCTGCCAAGAAGTGGACTGATATGAAGCGTATCGGCAGTAACATTACATTATCCTGCAAGGTGAACGGTCTTACGTCCGGCAAGAGCTACAGCTTCAGAATAAGGGCGTACAGGACTATAGGTAAGACTACTCAGTACAGCGCATGGTCGACCCTCAAGGTTTCGACCAAGTAAAGAGGTAGTTAGCTGTGCTTTGAGTATAAATCATCGTAAGTTTAACGATGAAGGGTGCATAGGAACAAAGAACCGCCGCACAGCGTATGTGCGGCGGTTCTTTTTATGTAGGCTTAAGATATGAATAGAAAATGTTGCGGTTGCCCGTGAGGAGTAAAACCTTTGTGGCGGCGGGCAGGTGAGAGAATAGCTTGTGTAATAGGACTGTTTGGAGAGGTACAGTACTCTAAGGTCTACATAATACAGGACGTTTGAGAGGGCAAAAACCTTGCATAAAATTTCGGAATTTTGCGAATTTTGTAGCATTGCATAAAATTCGGCGTTGGTTTTTGTGCATAACGTATGCGTGAAAGTGCGGTTTGGGTAGGTGCTATTCTGACAGAACTAGTTTTCATCGGCACAAAATTTCTGCGCGGTATATTGAAATATATCGGACTTTGTGCTATTATCGGCTCAGAAAGATATACGCGAAAGCGAGGGCGAGACAATGAACATAAGAAAGGCAACAGCGGCAGACCTTGACGGCATAGAGAAGATATACGATGATATCCATACCGCGGAGGAAAAAAGAGAGCAGACTACAGGTTGGATAAGAGGAGTTTATCCCGTCCGTGCTACCGCCGAAGCGGGTCTGCGGCGCGGCGACCTTTATGTAATGGAGGACGGCGGAGAGCTGATCGGCTCAGCGATGATAAACGATATTCAGGTAGATGTGTACAAGGGCGGCAAGTGGGATTATGAAGCGGCTGACGATGAGGTCTGCGTACTGCACACGCTTGTGATATCGCCTTATGCAAAGGGCAGGGGCTGTGGCAGGACTTTTGTGAAATTCTATGAAGATTACGCTCTACAGCACGGTCGTCACGAGCTGAGAATTGACACCAATGAGCGGAACGCGGCGGCAAGGGCTATGTATAAGAAGTACGGATATAAGGAGATAGGCATTGTGCCGACCGTGTTTAACGGGATACCCGATGTTATGCTTGTGATGCTGGAAAAGAGGGTGTAGAGGATACAGAAATACCGCAATCTGATTTAAGACTGCGGTATTTTTTATATTACTGCCCGAAATGCATTGTTTCCTTCGGTTCAAGTGCAAGCTCTTCCTCCTTGCACGGTCTGACGATAAGCTTTGAGATACAGTTGTCGTGAACCTCGATGACCTTGAAGATAATATCCTTATAGCGAACCTTAGGGTGCTCGCCCTCTTCCTCGGGGATATATCCGAGCAGGTCGGTAACAAAGCCCGCTATCGTGTCGTACTCGTGGTCTTCTTCAAGCTCGTAGCCGAACAGCTCAAGCACGTCCTCGGGGTCAGCCTCGCCGCTGACTTCATACGCGCCGTTAGAGCGGGGGATTATCATATCCTTTTCCTCGTCATATTCGTCCTCGATGTTGCCCATTATCGACTCGATTATATCCTCAAGCGTGATGATACCTGCCGTGCCGCCGTATTCGTCGATTACAATGCCCATACCCGACTTGAGATTGGTCAGGAATTTGAACACGTCCGAACAACTGCACGATTCGGGAACGTATACCGCCTCGCGCAGGAAGTCCTCAATTTTCAGCTTATCCTTGTTTTCGTTTCCGACAAGGCAGAGCAGATCCTTTACTATGATTATTCCGACTATAGCGTCAATGTTTTCCTTATATACGGGTATTCTTGAAAAGCCCTTTTCAAGCGCAATATAGACTATATCGTCAAGAGAAGAGTTTATATCCACTCCGACTATGTTCTTTCTGTGCGTCATTACATCAGAGGCTACCAGATCGCCGAACTCAAACACGTTGTTTATCAGCTGTGCCGATTCGTCCTCGAGGTTGCCGTATTCGTTGCCCGCGTCAACCATAGACATAATGTTGTCCTGCGTGGTTTCTTCCTTGTCGTAGTAGCTGTCGCCGAGCGCCTTTGATAAAAGCTTATCAAGACCTTTGTTCAGTAAGATCAGGGGTGCAAGCAGTATCTTTACCGCCCGCCCGGGTTTTCGGGGGTCTGCGTCCATTGTGTTTCCTTTCAAATATCAAAATATATTTTTCGGCAGAACTCCGTGTCCTGCCGATATCTTATATATATCTTACCATATTTTATGCTGTAAATCAAGCCTTTATATCAAGTCCGAAGAAACGTATTGCATTTTCATTGCACATTTTAATAGCGTCCTCGGTTGAAATGCCCTTTATTTCCGCAAGCTTTTCCGCTGTTTTATGCGTCATAGAGCTGTCACAGCGGCTTCCGCGGAACGGTACGGGTGCCATATACGGACTGTCCGTTTCAAGCATAAGCCTGTCGCTTGGGATAATTTCGCAGGAATGCACCGCCTTTTTGGCATTCTTGAACGTCAGCACGCCTGTGAAGCTGATATATGCGCCGAGCTTTAAAAGCTCCTTTGCGGTTTCCGGACTGCCCGAATAGCAGTGCACCACGAATTTTTTTGGGGTGGTGCGGCGGAGGATCTTCATCGTGTCCTCCGTAGCGTCACGGCAGTGGATAACGACCGGGAGCGAAAGCTCATTCGCAAGCTTTATCTGACTTTCAAATATCTCCTGTTGTTTTTGCGCGTCATAGCCCTCATAGTGATAATCAAGCCCGATCTCGCCTATAGCGACCGCCTTTTTATTCTTTGCAAGCTCCCTTAAAATATCAATATAATTTTCGGGAGTGTCGCTTATGTTTTCGGGGTGTATCCCCACTGCGCAGAACACGTTTTCATAACGCTTTGTAAGACTCAGCGAAAAGTCGCAGGTGGGGATATCCACGCTCATATTTATAATTGCAAGCACATTGTCCGACAGTATGCGGTCGAGAACCTCAAACCTGTCCTCGTCAAACCAGCTGTCGTCATAGTGCGCGTGAGTATCTATTATCTTTGTCATTTCAGTATCTTTACGCTGTCGCGGATAATAAGCTTGCCTGTTACAAGCGTTCTGCCGCGTGAATAGTTCTTATCCCTTATCTTCTTGATTATCGTTTCGACTGCCTCGTATGACATTCTCTTGCTGTCAACGTCTATTGTAGTGATACGCGGATTTGAGATAGTGGAGTAGATGTGGTTGTCGTAGCCGACTATCGAAATATCATCGGGTACTACATAGCCCTCGCTCCTGAGCTGATTTAACAGGCAGTAAGCCGCCTCGTCACAGTTGCAGACAAAAGCTGTGGGCTTCTGCACGGGCAGGTCGAAGTGCGGGTAGCTCGTACCCTCGGGACCTCTGTCGTCTATAACCCATTCACTGCGGAGCGGTATGCCCTTTTCAAGCAGTGCCTTGTAATATCCGAGGTATCTGTCCTGTATACTTGATGTAGATGTGATAGTGCCGAGGAAGCCTATGTTGCGGTGACCCGCGTTAATAAGATAGTTTGTCAGCATATATGAGCCGAAGAAGCTGTCCGAAAGGATAGTATCAGTGCGGTTGTCGCTGCTGTAAAAGTCAAGGAATACGACCGGTATATCAAGGTCGAGCAGCTCGCTGACATATTCATCGTCAAACTGTCCGAGTACGATAACGCCGTCGACCTTCTTGTCGGCTACGGAGTTCGGCATTGAGCGCTTAGCCTGGTCGCTCTCGGAAATAACGTCAAGTATGCCGTAGTAGTTCTGCTTTTGCAAAAGCTCTACTATATGACGGTACATTACCCAGTAGAATGCACTCGCGTCATTTATAAAGTGCTTTGCCACTACTATACTTATATTGAATGTAAAGCCCTCTTTTGAAGATTTTGACGTGTAGCTGAAACGGTAGCCCATTTCATTGGCTTTCTGCTTTATCTTCTCGCGGAGCTCCTCGCTTACGCCGTCCTTGTCGCCGAGTGCCTTTGACACGGTAACGGTGCTTATATCCATAGTCTTTGCTATGTCGCTCATTGTAACTGATTTCTTTTTCATTTTGATTACCTCTGCGCAGTTTGTTTAAGCTTATAACTTTATACTAACCCTTGTATTATAGTGTAACCTAAAACCGCCGATTTGTAAAGTAACTTTTTGCACAAAAAACAGGTTTTTCTTTACATTTACTTTATTATTTTAGCTAAAGTTATAATTGTAACGGCGAATTTACACTCTTTTAAGCTGTTTTTGGCTAAAATCGGTGCGAAAATTAAGGAAAAGTAACACCGCAGATAAGCGCAATATGTTAAAATCGGTGAAGTAAATTTTACCGTTTTGTAATATTTGATGAAATTACACGAGGATTTTTGGTGAAATGTTACATTGAAAACGGTTTCATAATCCGTTATAATTGTAACATAAGTAAGTATCTGTGAGGGAGAACCGATATATGAGCGTAACAATTAAGGACGTTGCAAAGGCGGCTAACGTTTCCGTTGCAACTGTTTCCAGAGTTCTTAATAAAAAATCCAACGTATCCGATGAGGCTATCCAGGCGGTAAACAGCGCGGTTCAGGCGCTCGGCTACAGCCCGAGCTTTCTCGGAAGAGATCTGAGAAAGAGCGAAACGAGGAGAATACTTGCGATAATCGCATCGACAGAGCAGAGCTTCTATTCCGATGTTATAAGAGGTATGGAGGTCGCCGCATTCTCGCAGGGCTATGACGTGCTGATAGCAACAACGCACGATGACCCTAACCACGAGATGCACCTGCTCGGTATGCTGTTCTCAAGGGCAGTGGACGGTGCTGTACTGCTCGGTCCCAAGCTTGACGCGGCTACCATCAACGCGCTCGGCGAAAAGCACAATATCGCAATGTGTCTTGAACGTCTTGATAACTGTAATGTTCTTACCGTTACTATTGATAACGTCAAGGCGGGTCGTGACGCGGTAAATTATCTTATCCGCAAGGGTCATAAGAGGATAGGTCTTATCACTACATTGCAGAGAAGCCAGTCGAGTATCGACCGTGAGATAGGCTATAAGCTTGCACTCAAGGACAACGGCATTCCTTATAATGAGGATTATGTATATTTCGGCGGCTACGAAACAGAGCAGGGTATGAGAGGCTGTGAGTACCTTATGAATTTACCCAGTCCCCCGACAGCGATATTCTCTATTTCCGATATAATCGCTATCGGCGCTATGAATTATGCGCTTTCAAAGGGCTACAGGATTGGCAAGGATCTTATATTTATGGGATTTGACAATATCCAGTACTCACATATGTTCGTGCCGCACCTATCGACGGTAGAACAGCCGTGTTATGCACAGGGCAAGCTTGTAATCGAAAAGCTTATTGAGAATATGAAGGCAAGCACACCCGACCATAATCTTTACACCCTGCCGCACAGCCTTGTACTCAGAGAGTCGACTGGCGATTGATGATTTTTTGAATATAATAAGCCCCCGCTTTGTATCGAGCGGGGGCTTGCTGTATTTACTGTAATTCGCTGTTATTCTTATTCTTCTGCTTTTTCGACTTCTTTTCGTCAACGGGTACGATATCGGGGTTGCAGTCTTCGAATTCAAACCAGAACGTGCTTCCCACGCCTACCGTACTGTCAGCGCCGAAGTTCAATTTGTGCATTTCGAGCACGCCCTTTACGATAGACAGTCCTAAGCCACTGCCTTTCTTGGCGCGCTGATGCGTTTCGCCGTCCTTCTTGACGCGGTAGTATCTGTCCCAGACGTATTTCAGGTTCTCGGGGTCGATACCTATACCGCTGTCGCAGACCTCAAGCCGTGCTACAGTCGGTGTCCTGTGATAGAGATTTACTCTTACCGTTTTGTCGTCACCGGTATAGGTCAGTGCGTTGTTTATGAAGTTGTAAACAACCTGATCTATCTTTGTGATGTCGGCATTTATGAATATATCGGGTTCGGCATTCAGCACTACATTGTAGTCCTTGATTTCGTTTAAAAGCGAGAAGCGGGGAACTATGTCGCTTAAGTGCTCCGAGAAGTTAATTTTCTCGTATTTCAACTCGGCAACGCCGCTCTGAAGCTTGGACAGGTCGAGGATATCGGTGACAAGAGAGGTCAGCCTGTCGGTTTCGTCGATTATGACCTGCAAGTGCTTTTCGCGCTTTTCGGGATTATCGCCCGACAAATCCCTTATCATCTCGGCATAAGCCTTTATCATAGTAAGAGGTGTGCGCAGGTCGTGCGAAATGTTCGCCATAAGATCCTTACGCAGGGTATCCGCCTTTGCGATTTCCACCGACGCGGAGCTGAGCGTGTCGGTAAGCTCGTTTATCTCGGTGAACTGCCGCTTCTGCTTCGGCATATCAAACTGTCCCTGCGGGAGCTTCAGCGCCGCCTTTGATATGTTAATGATAGGCTTTGAAATGCTGTTTGAGAAGATTATCGACATTATGAATGCCGCAATTATTATAATGCCCGCGGTGAGATTTAATTGGCTGTGGAGTATCGTTGTTGTTGTTCCCAGCGGCTCAAGATAATTGAATATATACAGCCTTACCACGCCGTTTGTTTCAAAGAATGTACTCTGTGTGCCGTCGTCAAGCTGTGCTATAAGTACTATAGCCTTGCTGTCGTTATTCGTCCTCGGGATAGTGGCGGTAAAGAATGTGTTTTCGCCCGATATTACTTCCTTCATATCCTCAGGGTCAAGGCTTGTTATAAGTGAGTAGACCTCCTTGTTGCTCTTATCCACCGAGCTTGCCCTGAAATACGGGCGGTTGCTGTCGGATATCTCAATGTATATCTTCTGCGTGTCGGCTATGTTTGATACGATCGAGTTCAGGTTGTCGGGTTGCTGCGACCACGCATCCTTTATCTGCTTTGCGGCAGCCGCGGTTTCCTGGATTTTCATATATTCATAGTAGCTCGACAGAAGCACGACCTGAAAAAAGTACAGGAATACTATAACAAGCAGTGAGAACAGCACAAATGTCAGCCACGAGCGGAAGCGTATGCTGTTTAATCTTTCTTTCATCGAAAAGTGCCTTCCTTATTACCAATTACAGCCGTCAACACTGACGGCTGTGGTTATATTACACCTGGAACTTATATCCCATACCTCTTAAAGTAACAATAAACTTTCTGTACGGTCCGAGGTTGTTTCTGAGCATCTTTATATGCGTATCAATGGTTCTGTCATCGCCGAAGAAGTCATAGCCCCATACCTCTTCAAGAAGCTTGTTTCTGGTAAGCGCTATGTTCTTGTTCTTTACAAGGTAGAACAGCAGGTCGTATTCCTTGGGGGTAAGGTTAGCCTTTTCGCCGTCTATGAATACATCTCTTGCGGTGAAGTTTATCTCAAGTCCTTCAAACTTTACCGTTTCGCCCACAGGCTCATTGCCCGACTTGTTACGCTTTATTATGGCGTTTATGCGCGCAAGCACCTCTTTTGGTGAGAACGGCTTTACTACATAGTCGTCAACGCCCATCTCAAAGCCGAAAAGCTTGTCGTATTCCTCTGTTCTTGCCGAGAGCATAAGTATAGGCGTATTCTTGAACTTCCTTATCTCCTTGCAGGCTGAAAAGCCGTCCAGTCTCGGCATCATAACGTCCATTATTATTATGTCAAAATCCTGCTCCTTCGCCATATCGACTGCCTGCATACCGTCAACCGCCTCGTATACGGTGTGACCCTCGTATTCGGCATATTCCTTTATGACCTCGCGTATTTTCTGTTCATCGTCCGCAACAAGTATCTTATACATTTTCTCTCTTTCCTTTCTTTTCGGTCTGTCCGATTTTTTGTAAAAAAAATTCAGTTTAACTAAGTAAACTGAACGGAAACAAATAAGCACAAATCAAATTATCAATGAAATGTTGGGAGAGGAAATTATGATTATTGAATTATTCAACCACCATAAAATCTGTCAGTCTTACCTGACGCTTATTATTATATCCGCCTTTTATGATAAAAATGTGTTTGAAGTCTAAAAAAACTGTTAATCCGCTGTCACAATAACGACTTATAATTCGTCTGCTATGCCGCTCATAAAGATATCCGCGATTTCGTGACACGCTTCGTCCGACAGCACGAAGGACGGACTGTTGAGTGCGACACTGCTTCCTACCGGTATCGATATCCTTATGGTTGCGATATCGCTCTCGGGGGTGTATTTCAGATAACCGCCGATATATTCAATGTAAAGCCTTGCGCAGTACAATTCAAAATCGTCCGTTATCATGCCCGCATGAGTTTCGTTGTTATGTGAGAATGCGCACGACAGTATTACATTGTCTGCATCTCTGCCGACCTTGAAATTGAACAGATATTTGTCGGCACACCGCACCATAGCCTTCATTATGCTGAATATACAGACGTAGAACATACGCTGACCTGCGTTTACCGGTACGTCCTGCGTGAATGTGTTTTCGGTATCGACCTTGAATACGGCAGGGATACAGCTGAGCATTTTATTCGCTTCCTCGGCTATCTGCGTCAGCTGTTCAAGGAAGTATACCGATGCAGCGCGCGGCGTTCTGCTGTATATTACGGTCGAAAGCTCGCTGAGCACTTCAATGTTGCGACTGATGCCGTTCAGCGCCTTTTTGTCGGTGCAGAGCTTCCGGGCTTTTTCGACATCGCTTTTTGCTATGGCGAGCAAATAGCATATATCGGGATATGTGTCGGTGCTTCCGAGCTGCATCAGAATGTCGGTAAGCGTATTCACGCGCCACAGTACGAGCGTCTTGTCGCCCGCGCTCAGTCTGCTTGCGTGAGCAGAACAAAGCTTTCCGTCAACGCTGACCTGACTTGTTGCCGCATTGGCGTTTATTCCTTTGGGGAATATTATGACAGTACCGCACGCCGAATTTCTCCAGTGAATATTTCCGTATTCATCACTGAGAAAGAACGGTGTGCCCGAACCGCCGTATAATGTTTCAAGTGAATTTAAGATCTTATCCATAGCAGTATGTCCTTTGGAGATTTTTTTACTTCTTGTCATCGCTGATAAGCTTTTGCTTATTGCCGTTTTCGTCAACTACATATACCCTGTCAAGCTCGGACATCAGACCGCGCCTGAACGAGGCTCTGTATTCGTTGCGAAGCTCAGTCTGCTCCCTTTTTTCTTCGGGAGTGAGCTCTCGCTGCCTCGACTGCCTCGCAAGATAGTTTATTCTTTCGATTTTTGCTTTTTCCATAATTATTCCTTTATCAGAGGTTCTTTATCTTATCTGTTATTCTGTTCGGCTTTTTAAAAATAAGCCATACCGCCGCGGCTATGAATGCTCCCGTAAGCACTGCGGCAATTGCCAGAAACGGAAGATATGCAAATACCGCCGACGTGTAAACAAGCGATGCCGCCGTTATCTGACCGACATTGTGCATTACTGCGGAAAATATGCCTGCCGGAAACGCGCCCCACGGCTCTTTTATAAATCGGTGGGTGAGCGTCATTGCCGTGAATGACAGCACGCCGCCCGAGAGTGAAAAGAGCAGTGCCGTAAGGCTTCCCGATATAAGCGCTGACAGAAGCACGCGGGTTATCAGTATCAGCGCGGTATCGTATGCTCTCCAATGCCCGCCGAGATACAGCGAGAACAGCACCGGGAAATACGCAAGCCCTATCCTGAAGCCGGGTATGGGGACTATCGGCGGTATCATACCCTCGACTATATACAGTGTCAGCGACATTGCGGCGAGAAGTGCCGAAAACACAAGCTTTTTAGCTGTCATAGCTGTATTCTCCCTGTTTTGTTTCAATGCGTATTACCAGCTTGTGCGGCATACATACTATCGGCTGAATGCCGTCCGAGATCGGCGCTGTGTGCACGCATATCTTATCGGGGCAGTCCGCATCTGTGACACTGATACTGCCGTCCTTTACCGTCACGACATTATAGCCGCCGTCTGCCAAGCTTACGGTGAATGACTGCTCGTTCGCATTGCGTAAGTCTATCGTCTTTACGAGCTTTCCGTCACTGTAGATACACGCGGTGCTTCCGCCCGATGTACCGTTTACAAGGATTATGCCGAGCAGTGAAAAGAAAACAATGCATAAGACAGCGACTATGCATATCACCCTGCGCTTATCCGTCATGATGCCGTAAAGTCGGCTGAAATGCCGTCAGACGTGATGACTGTGCCGTCTGTCAGAGTTATGATATACTCCGCTATGTTGTAGCTGTCGTAAAACTCTGCCGCCTTATCAGCCCCCATTACGAAAAACGCCGTTGACAGCGCGTCGCTTATTAGCCCGCTGCCCGAGTATACGGTACAGCTTTTAACGCCGCTGTCTGCGGGATAAGCCGTTTCGGGGTCGATAATGTGGTGATACCTTACACCGTCATATTCGACATAGCGCTTAGCACCGTTTGAGGTAGCTATGTAGCCCTCGCCGACCGTCAGCGTCCCCACAGCGGTATTTGTTTCATCTGCGGTGACTGCTATTTTACGGCTGTTGCCGTTATCGTCGCCGATAGTCATGATACTGCCGCCGAAGTCGACTACCGCGGAGGTAACGCCCGAATTTCTCAGGTACGCGTCCAGCATATCCATAGCATAGCCCTTAGCCGCCGCGCCGAGGTCTATGCTGAAATCCTCGGCGGAGAAAGAAACTGTCTGCTCTTCATTGTTAAAGACGATATTCTCGTAGTTTTTTCTGCCTGCAAGCTCTTTCAGCTCCGCGTCATCGGGCTTTACGGTATTTTCTTTGCCAAAGCCCCACATATCGGAGATATTGCCGAGCGTTATGTCGAACGCTCCGCCTGTAAGGTCTGACAGCTCCGTACAGCTCCTCAGCAAATTATATGTTGCCTCATCGACATCTACTGCCGATGAATACGCATTGTCGTTTATCTTGGTGATCAGACTGTCGGACTTTGTGCGTGACAGCGTATCGTCCAGTGCGCTCAGCATTCCCGTTGCGCCCTTGCATATCTCCTCTGCGGCAGAATTTCCGTCAATATCATATATTGCGATCGATACGAAAGTATCAAATGTAAAGCTGTCGTGCCTGTACGGTTGCTTTGCACTGCACCCTGCCGCAAAGGCGGTACACAGCACAGCCGCCGACAGGACAGCGGTAAGATGTGTTCTTCTCATTTTTTCTCCATTCGTTTTATACTACTATTATATACCTAAAGGACGCAAATTTCAACCGATTTTACTTAATTTGTATTACATTACCTTACAGATAACAAAAAAGTTGCATTTTTTCAGCGTTTGTGTTATACTTCTTTAGTATGGATTTTTGTATTTTGTTTTCGCCGCGTGTGTCGGCAGGCAAATAAACATTGCGTTAAGGGGGCGGCTATGCGTATCATTGGTATTGACCCGGGCTATGCGATAGTCGGCTTCGGAATTGTCGATTATGACGCAGGCAAGTTCAGGGTGCTCGACTACGGCGCTATTACTACCGATAAGGATACGCCGTTTCCTAAACGTCTGTGTGAGATATATGACGATTTCTGTCAGATACTGGATAACTGGAAGCCCGACGCGCTTTCGATCGAGCGGCTGTACTTCACCAACAATCAGAAGACGGGCATTGACGTTGCGCAGGCTAGGGGACTTATCATTATGGCGGCGGCACAGCGCAGTATCGAGATAAACGAGTACACGCCGCTACAGGTAAAGCAGGCGGTAGTAGGCTACGGTCAGGCGGTAAAGAAGCAGGTTCAGGAAATGACGAAGAATATACTGAAGCTCCCCGCAGTACCGAAGCCCGACGATACGGCGGACGCACTGGCAATGACTATATGCCACGGTCAGACCAGCGGTTCATTGCTCAGAAATCTCAGGACATCAAATATATAGAAAAGAGTTAAATTATGATATACAGCGTAAACGGAACGGTCGATCTGATCGAACCTAATCTTGCGGTAATCGACTGCGGCGGCGTAGGATATGCCTGCCGTACGACCGCGAATACATTATCACAGCTTAAGACAGGCGAAAAGGCGAAGCTCCTTACCTATCTTGCGGTAAGGGAGGACGCGGTAGACCTGTTCGGCTTTTATGACGCGGCGGAGCTTAACTGCTTCAAAATGCTGATCTCGGTATCGGGAGTAGGTCCTAAGGCGGCGCTGTCGATATTATCGGGTATGACGCCGCAGTCATTCGCACTGTGTGTAGCGTCGGGCGACAGCAAGGCGCTGACAAACGCGCCCGGTATCGGCAAGAAGACCGCAGAGCGTATCGTCCTTGAGCTTAAGGATAAGGTATCGAAGCAGGACGTAGCCGCAGGAGTAAGGGGCAGTGCAGTGCCGGTAGTCGCCGCGCCTTCAAATACGTTCGCCGAGGCGATATCCGCGCTTATGGTGCTCGGTTATTCAAATAACGAAGCCACATCGGCACTGAGCGGACTTGACCCCGCAACGCCTGCCGACGAGCTTATCAAGGCAGGACTAAAAAAGCTTGCTAAGTTCTGATAATTGTCCACGCATTAACTTTGAAGGGAAAAGCGTATAAATGATTGAGAGAAACGATCTTTCACATATAGCCGATGATGAGGGCGCACGAATAGTAGAGCCGCAGTTTTCGGCAGAGGATACCGATGTTGAGTTTTCCTTGCGACCCAAAAGGCTGAACGAGTATATCGGTCAGGAAAAGGTAAAGGAAAATCTACAGGTATATATAGAAGCGGCGCGCAGACGAAACGAGAGCCTTGACCACGTTCTGCTGTACGGCCCTCCGGGACTCGGTAAGACAACGCTTGCGGGGATCATCGCAAACGAGATGGGCGTAAATTTCAAGGTCACTTCAGGTCCGGCTATCGAAAAGCCGGGCGAGCTTGCGGCACTGCTTACAGGTCTTCAGACAGGCGATGTGCTGTTCGTAGACGAGATACACCGCCTTTCAAGGCAGGTCGAGGAAATACTCTATCCTGCACTTGAGGACTGCGTGCTTGATATAATGATAGGTAAAGGTCCGTCCGCACAGTCGATAAGAGTTGACCTCAACAGGTTCACGCTTATCGGTGCTACAACAAGGGCGGGACAGCTCACAGGACCTCTGCGTGACAGATTCGGCGTAATAATGCGCCTTGAAATGTACACTCCCGAGGAGCTTTGCAACATTGTAATGCGTTCATCGGTAATACTTTCGATACCGTGTGAAAGAAGCGGCGCTATGGAGATAGCAAAGCGTTCAAGAGGAACGCCGCGTATCGCAAACCGCCTTTTAAAGCGTGTCCGCGACTTTGCCGAGGTTATGGGTGACGGAAAGATAACAAAGGAAATGGCTGATATCGCGCTCAACAGACTGGAGATCGACAAGCTCGGTCTTGACAGTCTTGATAAGCGCTTCCTCACTATGATAATAAACGGCTATAACGGAGGTCCCGTAGGACTTGAAACGCTTGCGTCCGCGCTCGGCGAAGAGTCGGTAACGCTTGAGGACGTATGCGAGCCGTATCTTATGCAGCTCGGATTTATTTCAAGAACTCCGAGGGGCAGATGCGCGACCGAGCTTGCTTATAAGCACCTCGGACTTGTGCGTGACGGTCAGCAAAGATTTGATTGACCTTAATAAAATTGTGTTGTGTTTGGAAAAAAGAAGAAAGGTATTTTAAGCATTATGGGCAGATTATTCGGAACTGACGGTGCAAGAGGTGTAGCTGTTACCGAGCTTACCTGCGAGCTTGCCATGAACATAGGCAGAGCCGCCGCTCTTGTACTGACAAAGCAGAAAACACATAAAGGAAAAGCAAGGATACTTATAGGCAAGGATACGCGAATTTCCTCGGATATACTCGAATCAGCGCTCATCGCGGGTATAACCTCTGTCGGTGCTGACGTTGAGCTCCTCGGCGTTGTACCTACTCCCGCCGTTGCTTATCTTGTAAGATATTACGAGGCAGACGCGGGCGTGATGATATCCGCTTCGCATAACAGCGTTGAGTATAACGGCATAAAGCTGTTCTCTTCGACAGGCTTCAAGCTCCCCGACGAGGTTGAAAACGAGATAGAAGCGCTGATACTCGATACTCCCGAAAAAATGGAGCTTGTTGACGGCTCTGATGTCGGAAGAATAAGAACAATGTACGGCGCTGTAAGCGAGTACAACGAGCATATCCAGTCTACAGTCGGCGGAAAGTTCCAGGGGCTTCTCGTTGCCATCGACTGTGCAAACGGCAGTGCCAGCGCAACAGCCGAATCGCTGTTCTATAAGTTCGGCGCGGAATATGTTTATATAAACAACGAGCCCAACGGTCTTAACATAAACGACAACTGCGGCTCTACTCATATGGAACAGCTTGTCGAGCTTGTGAAAAGCCGCGGCTGTGATGTCGGCTTTGCGTTTGACGGCGATGCGGACAGATGTCTTGCCGTAGACGAAAAGGGAAATATAATAGACGGCGACAAGCTCATCGCTATCCTTTCACGCTATATGAAGGAAATGGGTAAGCTTAAGAACAACGCGGCGGTAGTCACCGTTATGAGCAACCTCGGCTTCCACCGCTTTATGAACGAAAACAAGATAGACACCGTATGCACAAAGGTCGGCGACCGCTATGTGCTTGAAGAAATGCTTAACAGCGGCTATAACATCGGCGGCGAGCAGTCGGGGCACATCATATTCCTTGACCACGCGACGACAGGTGACGGACAGCTGACCGCAGTACAGACCCTTGAACTGCTGTCAAAGTGCAGACGACCGCTGTCACAGCTTGTACAGGATATCCCCGATTTTCCTCAGCTTCTTGTTAATGTCAAGATAACCGAGGATAAAAAGGGGCTTTGGGACAAGACAGAAAAGATAACCGACGTAATAGCGCAGGCTGAAAAGGCTATGGGCGAAAACGGCAGGATACTTGTCAGAGAAAGCGGAACAGAGCCGCTTGTCAGAGTTATGATAGAGGGCAAGGACGAAAAGGAAGTGCGCTACTGGACCGATCTCATTGCGGATACGGTAAGGGAGTGCCTTTGCTGAAAGCAAAAAGGAGTTTTATGTGGCAAAGATAGAGGCTGAGCTCAGAGGTAGGTTTGATGATATCCTCAGAGATCTTCATAACACCGTCATAAGAGGCAGTCGAAGCGCATCGCTTGAGGAAAGCTCGGATATCACCGTAGGCGATACACGCTGCTGTGTCCGTGCGTATGAGCGCTACAGCTATTTCGGTGGCGGCAGGGTGAGTATGAACGTCACACTGCTTCAGGCTGACGGCAGAGTATTTGTTTCGGTAACGTCTACAGGCGGCAGTCAGGCTGTATTCTTTAAAATAAACACGATAGGCGAAAACACGTTCCTAGATACGATAAGAACGGCAATTGACAGCTACAGGATAAGGTGAATTAACTTGAGAAAATCACAGGACTGGCAGGACTACAGACTGATAGACGCGTCTGACGGTCAGCGCCTTGAAAAGTGGGGCAGCATAACGCTTGTGCGCCCCGACCCGCAGATAATATGGAAAAACCCGAACCCTTCGCCGCTGTGGAGCAAGGCTGACGCGGTGTATCACCGCTCATCGAGCGGCGGCGGTAAATGGGAGTACAAAAAACAGCTCCCCGAGAGCTGGAATATAAGCTACAAGGGACTTACCTTTATGGTAAAGCCCACAGGCTTCAAGCACACGGGCATATTCCCCGAGCAGGCGGTAAACTGGGACTTGTGCTCTGAGCTTATCAGAAACGGCGGCAGAGAGATAAACGTGCTCAATATGTTCGCATATACAGGCGGCGCAACGCTTGCCTGCGCAAAGGCGGGCGCTAAGGTGTGCCACCTTGACGCGGTAAAGGGTATGGTCGAATGGGGCAGGACAAACGCAAAGCTCAGCGGGCTTTCCGACAAGCCTATAAGATGGATAGTAGACGATGCGGTAAAATTCCTCGGCAGAGAGATAAGACGAGGAAACCGCTATGACGGCATTATTCTTGACCCTCCGAGCTACGGCAGAGGAACAAACGGCGAGATGTGGAAGCTTGAGGATAACATATGCGACCTTATGAATATGTGCACCGAGGTGCTTACCGAAAAGCCACTGTTCATAGTGCTCAACAGCTATACGACAGGTCTTTCGTCATCGGTAATGACTTATCTTTTACAGATGACGGTAGGCAGAAAATACAAGATAAGAGTAGACTCACAGGAAATAGGACTTCCTGTTGAGCAGACGGGACTTACAGTTCCCGCAGGAAACACCGCGGTCGTATATTTTGATTAAGCTGCGGTAAAGGAGAACGGATTGAAAGATAAAGAGATAATAAAAACCGAAAACCTTATATTCGACTACACCGTGTTTGACGAGAACGGCGAGGAAACAGGCAAGAACCGTATACTCACTGACATAAACCTGTCTATTGAGGAGGGAAGCTTTGTAGCAGTCCTCGGTCACAACGGAAGCGGTAAGTCGACCCTTGCAAAGCACTTCAACGGCATACTGCTCCCGACCTCGGGCAAGGTGCTTGTAGACGGGATAGACACCACGGACGAGAGCAGGATATACGATATCCGTCAGACTGTCGGAATGGTGTTTCAGAACCCCGATAATCAGATAGTAGCGACAATAGTCGAGGAAGACGTTGCGTTTGCGCTTGAAAACCTCGGCGTTCCGCCCGATGAAATACGCAGGCGAGTAGACGAGGCGCTCAGGACAGTCGATATGTACGAATACAGAAGCCACGCACCGCACCAGCTTTCGGGCGGTCAGAAGCAGAGAGTGGCGATAGCGGGAATTATCGCGATGCGCCCGCGCTGTATAGTGATGGACGAACCCACGGCAATGCTTGACCCCAAGGGCAGAAAAGAGATAATGTCGACCATAAAGATGCTTAATAAGGAGCACGGCATAACGGTAGTGCTGATAACCCACTATATGGAGGAGGCGGCAAAGGCAGACCGCGTGGTCGTAATAGACAAGGGCGAGATATTGCTTGACGATGTGCCGAAGAAGATATTTTCTCAGGTCGAGCTTTTGAAGTCGGTCGGACTTGATGTTCCGCAGGCGACAGAGCTTATGTATGAGCTGAAAAAGAGCGGGCTTGATGTTCCCGATGATGTAATAGATGAAGATGAGTGTGCAGAGGTTCTGTACAATATTCTTAAAAATAAGGTATAACAAATGAATGTGATAGAACTGAAAGGGCTTACCTATAAGTACAGCGTGGGCACTCCGTTTGAGTCGACTGCTGTCGATAACGTAAGCCTTACTATAGAAAAGGGCGAATTCTGCGGAATAATCGGTCATACCGGAAGCGGAAAATCGACGCTCATTCAGCACCTCAACGGTCTTGTAAAGCCGACAGCGGGCGAGGTGCTGATAGACGGACAGAATATATGGGACAAGGGCGTTGACATACGCTCGATAAGGTTCAAGGTAGGTCTTGTGTTCCAGTACTCCGAGTATCAGCTGTTTGAGGAAACGGTGTACAAGGATATAGCATACGGACCTAAGAATATGGGCTGTGACGAAGCCGAGGTCGACCGCAGAGTGCGCGAAGCGGCAGAAAATATGGGTATCCGTGAGGAGCTGCTCGAGCGTTCGCCGTTCGATCTGTCCGGCGGACAGAAGCGCCGTGTAGCGCTTGCGGGCGTTATCGCAATGGATCCCGAAATTCTGATACTTGACGAGCCCGCCGCGGGACTTGACCCGATAGGCAGAGAAAAGGTGCTCGGCAAGATAAGCGATTATCATAAGAAATACGGCAAGACGATACTGCTTGTATCCCACTCTATGGAGGATATAGTAAAGTATGCCGACAAGGTTCTTGTAATGAACAAGGGCAGGCTCTTCTGCCACGAGGATACGGACAGCGTATTCGCAAGGCAGGACGAGATAATAAAGATAGGTCTTGATGTTCCTCAGATCACAAAGATCATGATGAAGCTGAGAGATAAAGGTGTAGACTTAGGAAAAGACATATATACTGTTGAACGTGCAAAAGAGAGAATAATGCAGTATATGGACAAAGGAACGATATGCTGAAGGATATTACAATAGGACAGTTTTTCCCGGGCAATTCAATAATCCACAGGCTTGACAGCCGCTTCAAGATAGTGCTTGATATAGCCTATGTTGTAATGCTGTTTATGGCAGGGAATTATTGCTCGCTCATAACGGCGGGACTGTTTATGCTGATAATTTATATGATGTCGGGAATAAGCTTCAAGCTGATATTCAAGAGCTTAAAGCCTATTATGCCGATAATACTGTTCACCTGTATACTCAACCTGTTTTTTATACACGGTGAGGGCGACCCGCTGGTACAGCTCGGATTTATAACGATATATATGGAGGGTATCAATACCTCCGTGTTTATGACGGTGAGAATTATATTCCTTATTGTCGGAATGTCGCTTCTTACCTATACAACTTCACCCATAGCACTGACAGACGCGATAGAAAGACTGCTGTCACCGCTCAAGAAGCTCCATTTCCCGGTGCATGAGCTTGCTATGATGATGACGATAGCATTAAGATTTATCCCTACACTTATAGAGGAAACCGACAAGATAATGTCGGCACAGAAGGCGAGAGGTGCAAGCCTTGATACGGGCGGACTTGTAAAGAAAGCCAAGGCGCTTATACCGGTGCTTATACCGTTGTTCGTTTCGGCATTCAAGCGTGCAAACGAGCTTGCGCTTGCTATGGAGTGCCGTTGCTATAAGGGCGGCGAGGGCAGAACGCGAATGAAACAGCTTAAGTTCGGCGCGAGGGATATTGTCGCTGCTGCTATAATGGCGGCAATGATCACATTGACCGTTCTTATGAACATTTATGTTCCCGTGCCCGGAATGTAAGGTGGGCTATGCGCAATCTTAAAGTAACTATGGCATATAACGGCACGGCTTATCACGGATATCAGCGGCAGAACAACGCAAACAGCATACAGCAGACTGTAGAAGAGGTGCTGTCGAAGCTGCTCGGAGAGGATATCACGATAAACGGCTGTTCACGAACCGACACAGGTGTGCACGCAAGAGCGTTTGTGTTCAATGTAAAGACGGCTTGCCCTATTCCCTGTGACGGCTTTATAAAGGGCGGAAACGCAATGCTCCCGCAGGATATAGCTTTCCTTTCGTGCGAAGATGTACCCGACAGCTTTCACGCAAGGTTTGACAGCAAGGGCAAGGAGTATATCTACAGGATATATACGGGAGCTGTGCGCGATGTGTTTACGGCGGATATGGCGCTCCACTATCCGTATAATCCCGATATTGAGAAAATGCGCAGTGCGGCTAGACTTATGGTCGGCGAGCACGACTTTGCTTCATTCTGCAAGGCGGAGGCAAAGGAGCACCTGCTGACTACCGTCAGAACGGTGTATTCGATAGACGTTGAGCAAAGCGGCGACTTTGCGGAGATAAAGGTGCACGGCAACGGTTTTCTTCACAATATGGTGAGGATAATCGTAGGCACGCTTATATATATCAGCGAGGGCAAGCGCACCGAGCAGGATATTATAAATGCGCTTACAAAGCCCGACAGGGAGTTTGCGGGAAAGACCGTACCCGCGTGCGGGCTGTATCTTAACAAGGTGTTCTACGAAAACGATGTATAAATGAAAGAGGGGTAGATATGAAAGTACCCGATAAAAATCCTCTTGAACAGCAAAACAACGATATAAACGATGTTACGCTGTATCGAAAAAAGAAAAAGCGGGCAAAGCTGATAAGAAATCTTATCATACTGCTTGTTATAGTTGCGGCGGCAGTGCCGGTATGGATATACCGCGACACAATATTCGAGCCACTCCGCGGTATCGCTTCAAGGATACAGACTACCACCGACGAAACGGCAGGCTATCCGATAAGCCTTACAGGCAGGTCGGATTACAGCTTTTGTGCGATGAATGACAGCTTTGCACTGCTGAGCGATACTTACCTCTATTCCTATAACGAGAACGGCGGACAGAACTTTGCTTTACAGCACGGATATGTTCACCCTATGGCGGTGTCAAATTCAAAGCGCGTGGTCATCTACGATAAGGGCGGACACGATTTCTCGCTGTTCAACAAGACAAGTCAGATATATAAGGGAAATATTGAGGACGAGGTCATAGTATCCGTATTTCTCAGCAACTCTGAGCATACGGCAGTCGTAACGACAGGCGGCAGATACTCTAACGTCATATATGTCTATGACGGCAGCGGAAAGTGGCTGTACACACAGCGCTTTATCGACGATAACGTAATGCAGGTCGCATTCTCCGATGATAACAGGTATCTCTATGTGACGAGGGTCACATCGGATAACGGCGATATAGTAACAAAGCTTTCAAAGTACGATATTACAGGTGACGGCACGGAGCTGTGGTCGCAGACTATCAGCGACTGCGTTTCGCTGTCACTCGGCATAAACGACAATATACTTACGGTGACAGGTGACAATATGGCGGCAACATATAATGCCGACAGCGGTGAGCTTGCAGGCTATTACAGCTATCAGGGAACACTTGAAAGCTTTGATACATCCTCGTCACAGAAGGTATTTGTTCTGGACGACTACACAGGTGACGGAAAGAAACTGATATTTCTCAATGACAAGTGCGAAATGACGGCAAGCGCCGCAGTTTCAGCCGATGTTAAGCAGATAAAGGTGAGCGGTGATACTGTTTTTGTTATGACCGAATCGGATATAACTCAGTATAATTTATCACTTGAATCGGTGAAAAAGACACTGCTCACAGACAGCTATTCCGACTTTATAACAGTCGGCGGATTGATACTGCTTATGGGCTATGATGCGATAGACTGCATAAGCCTGTAACAGCAAAAACGGAAAGGAAAATATTTATGGGAACGGATTTTTTTTGGTTTTATGATGTAATTCTGGTGGCGATACTTATAGGTATGCTGTTTGTCGGCGCAAAGAAGGGCTTTGTGCGTATGGTGCTGAGCCTTGCGGCTTTTGTGGCATCTTTTGTTGCAGCACTGCTTATAAGCGACGGCGTGTCGACATGGGTGTATGACAGCTTTATCAGTCAGCCGCTTGAGCAGACCATATCGACATCTATAAACGATGCGCTCGGCGACAATGTAGTAACACAGCTCGGCGAGATAGATATGGATAAGGCGAAGATAAACGGCAAGAGCCTTGACAGCCTTGATCTTAAGGCTGATAAGGCAGGCAAGGTGACTGTGAACCTCAGCGATGTAAACCTCAGCAATACCGGTATCAGCAAGGTTGACCTGACTGCGTTCGGTATTGACAAGTCGGTCGACTACTCAAATATAAACCTCGGCTCTGTACAGCTGTACGAGAGCGATATCGACAAGTACGGACTTGAGAATATGCTTCTTACAGAGGTGCTGTCACAAAATCTCAAGAACAGTGATGTTGCCGACAGCGTAAACGATATAATAGAACAGGTGAACGAGGCAGTGCCCGCGCTCGGTCTTGAGGGTAAGACGATTGAGGACATTGACGGCGGACTTGTGAACAATGTCGTTGTAAGCGTTGTCGAATCTTCGGGCAACCCCGGCAAGGCAATTCTTGACAACGTGGCAAAGCCCGTTATACTTGTGCCGCTGAGAACTCTGGTATTTGTGATACTGTTCTTCCTTATATTCATAATACTGTCGATAATCATAAAGGCGACATCGGTAGTAAACAAGCTCCCCGTGATCGGCAAGCTGAACTCACTGCTCGGCGGTGTGCTAGGAATTGTACAGGGTCTTGTAATAGTGTTTATCGTTGTGATAATCGCGCATATGGCAGTCGCGATCACAAATAACACACTTATATTCCTGAACGAAATGACGATAAACAAGTCATATGCGTTCAGCTGGGTATACAACTTCTCATTCCTCGATTTCCTTAACTAAATACTCAGTTAACAAAAGAGAAATATAATTATAAGTAAGCTGTTAAAACAGCTTATGCTACAGACAAAAGAACCTAAAGAAAGGTTGGATATAAATGCTTTGTTCAAGATGTAAAAAAAGACAGGCAGTTGTATTTATCTCGACAATACAGGGCAATGAAAAGCGCGATGAGGGCCTTTGCCTTATCTGCGCCAAAGAGCTCGGTGTTCCGCAGGTAAACGACTACCTTGAAAAAATGGGAATAAGCGACGAAGATCTCGAAGAAAGCTACAAGATGCTTTTCGGCGAGGGCGATCCCGACAGCGAAGAAAACGACGAAGATTTCACACCCGGCGGAGCAGGTACTATGATGCCGTTCTTCCAGCGTTTTGCCGCAGGCAGTGCCGTACCCGGCTCGGGATCGGCGTCAGACGGCGATAAAAAGGAAGTAAAGGACGATAAGAAGCGCAATAAGAAAAAAGAGGAGAAGAAGAGAAAATTCCTCGACGCTTACTGCACTAACCTTACCGCCAAAGCCAAAAAGGGCGAGATCGACCGCATAGTCGGCAGAGAGAAAGAAATATACCGCGTAATGCAGATACTCTCCCGCCGTACCAAGAACAATCCCTGTATCATCGGTGAACCCGGTGTCGGTAAGACCGCTATCGCAGAGGGTATCGCACAGAAGCTTGCAAACGGCGATGTGCCGTTCAGGCTTCAGGGCAAGGAACTGTATATGCTCGACCTTACCGCGCTTGTAGCGGGCACTCAGTTCAGAGGTCAGTTTGAAAGCCGTGTAAAGGCGCTTATCGAGGAGATAAAGAACGCCGGAAACATAATCCTCTTTATCGATGAGGTTCATAACCTTGTCGGAACAGGCGACTCAGAGGGCACGATGAATGCCGCAAATATCTTAAAGCCTGCTCTTTCAAGGGGCGAGGTTCAGGTGATCGGTGCGACCACGTTCAACGAGTACAGAAAGTATATCGAAAAGGACTCTGCGCTTGAAAGACGTTTCCAGCCTGTTACCGCAAACGAGCCGTCAATTGAGGATACTATAGAACTTCTCAAGGGTATCAAGGAATATTACGAAGAATACCACAAGCTGTATGTAAGCGATGATATATTAAAGAGCTGTGCGGTGCTCAGCGAGCGCTACATCACCGACAGATATCTGCCCGACAAGGCGATAGACCTGCTTGATGAAGCCGCCGCTTGTGCAAGCATAAACAGCAAGGAGCTTACCGAATACGAACAGCTCAAGAAGAAAAACAAGGCGCTCGAGGTCGAAGAAAACGACCTTTCAGCCGAAACCGAGAACAAGGACTATCAGCGTATAGCGGAGATAAAGACTGAGCTTGCAAAGAATGCGGCACGTATCGAAGAGCTTGAGCCTATGATAAAGGAGGTCCACGTTACCGAGAACGATGTCTGCAAGGTAATTGAGCTGTGGACGGGTATCCCCGCAAGCAAGCTTCTTGAAACCGAGTTCAAGCGTATAGCAAACCTTGAAAGCGTGCTCAAGTCAAAGGTAGTCGGTCAGGACGAAGCCTGCGAGCTTGTAGCCGCCGCAATAAAGAGGACAAGAGTACAGCTCTCGGCACGCCGCAGACCCGCGTCGTTCATATTCGTAGGACCTACAGGTGTCGGTAAGACCGAGCTTGTAAAGGTGCTTGCAAACGAGCTGTTCAACACGGTCGACCCGCTGATAAGACTTGATATGTCCGAGTTTATGGAAAAGCACAGCGTATCGAGAATTATCGGTTCGCCGCCCGGATATGTAGGCTATGATGAAGCGGGACAGCTTACCGAAAAGGTGCGCAGAAAGCCCTATTCGGTTATCCTCTTTGATGAGATTGAAAAGGCTCACCCCGATGTAATGAATATACTCCTGCAAATTCTTGACGAGGGCAAGGTAAACGATGCCCATGGCAGAACGGTAAGCTTTGAAAATACCGTTATCGCAATGACCTCAAACGCAGGCTCATCGTTCAACACAAGCGGACTGGGCTTTGCAAAGAGCGAGGAGGATATCTCCAAGGATAAGGCTATGAAGGCGCTCGGCGAGTTTTTGCGCCCCGAGTTCCTGAGCCGTGTGGACGAGGTAGTGGTATTCAAGCCCTTGTCGCTTGAAGCGTACAACGGCATAGCTCACCTTATGATAGGCGAGATGAAAGAGCCGCTTCTTGAAAAGAATATCACACTTAATGTGACGGACGCGGCATATGAGCTTGTTGCAAAGAAAGCGTCGGGCGGAAAGTTCGGCGGCAGAGATGTCCGCAGAATAGTCCGCAAGGATATTGAGGACAAGGTAGCTAATATCATCGTTGACGCTGACGGCAACGTTTCCGAGATAAATGTTGACGCGGACGGCGACGAGATAAAGGTCACAGGCAAATAATACTGCGGAGCATTGCATAATGCAGTGCTCCGTTTTTGCTTAAACGAAAGGAATCATACTTATGGCAGTGGTTATTACGGGCGGCACGGGTGCTATCGGCAGTGCGATGGTGCGCGAGTTTGCAAAGACAAATGACGTTGCGATAATTTACAAAAGCTCCGATGAAAAGGCGATACAGCTTGAAAAGCAGACAGGCTGTAGGGTTTATAAGGCGGACGTATCCTCCGCCCCCGAGGTATCGGCGGCGGTACGGCAGATAATATCCGACTTCGGAAAGATAAATGTGCTTATAAACAACGCCGGTATATCACAGATAAAGCTCCTTAGCGATGTGACCGAGCTTGACTGGTACAATATGGTCGATGTTCATCTGACAGGCGCTTTCAATATGACCAAGGCGGTGCTCCCCGATATGATAAAGCACAAGCAGGGAAGTATCATAAATATTTCGTCCGTGTGGGGAGTATACGGAGCGTCCTGCGAAGTGCCGTACTCAACGGTCAAGGCGGGGCTTATCGGCTTTACAAAGTCGCTGTCAAAGGAGGTCGCGCCAAGCGGCATTACTGTAAATTGTATTGCTCCGGGAGTGATCGACAGCCCTATGAATAACGCTCACCTGTCGCCCGATGAGCTGAACGAGCTTATCGCCGAAACTCCGCTCGGCAGGCTCGGCACACCCGAAGATGTCGCAAAGGCCGCAGTGTACCTTGCATCGGCAGGCTTTGTCACAGGTCAGGTGCTCGGAGTAGACGGTGGGTTTTATTGATTTTTATATTATGAGTTGAAGAAGCTGTGACGAAACACAAAGATTTCATCACAGCTTCTCGGTTTATCCAAATTCCATTGAAATTGCAGTGCAACATATTGTAAAAACGTCAAAGCAATAAATATGTCGCCAACAACGCTGAAAACAGCTTCAGTCTTGACAAGGTGTTAATAATTTCGTGAGTAAATCAGTGCAACTGCGCTAACATTAACCCTTCAAAAAAACGCCACTAACCTAAGATATTTGTACTAAAACTGCGGACGTGTAGCGTTAAGCGTTCCTGAATTGACAGGGCATACGATATTCGGGTGGTTACACGAGTTTAGCCAACACCCTAGCGGGGTACGGGTGTGGGTAAGGAAAGAGGGAGCCATGAGGGAGAAAACCTAAGGGATAGGGTTAGGGGCTGCCAAGTCCCTCACCCTAGTCCCTTTGGTTGTCTTCCGCGTGAATAGCAGCAACGTTATTACATAGAATAGCGAACCCGAGAAGTGCTATCCTGCAAACAGAACTATCGGTAGCCTGCTATCAATGTTAAATGCAAAAACGGTATAATAGAAGTACACTAAAAACAAACTTTCTCCACATGCCAAAAAAGTGAGTCGTGCGCATTATTTTTTGCGCTTCGACTCATTTTTCTTTTTCGGGTTGTGTCACAGCCCCTTTTCTTTTTCCCTCCTGACAAACTGTAATATTATGTCCCACCCTCACATATATTGAGTTAAGACCCGCAAAGAGGGGAAACAGCTAAAGGAGGATCATATGGACTTTTCTGTAAAGAAAGAGCCTGTATTTGTCACGGAAGTGGTATATGACGGACAGGCGGAGCAGGGCGTTGAGTTTGATTACGTTCTGCCGGATTATTATCCCGATATCTTCAAGATATTAAGATGTACATTGCGTCCGGGGATAGTATCCTATAATATTTCCGGAGATAAACTGATATGTGACGGCGTTATCTGCATAACCGCGCTCTACCTCAGCGAGGGCGGCGGTATGGAGTGCATAGAGCACCGCTACAGCTATTCAAAGACGGTCGACCTGCCAAAGGCGGCTGACAACGGTACGGTCACCATAGAGCCCAAGGTCGACTATTGCACCTGCCGCGCCGTTTCGGGCAGACGTATCGATGTCAGGGGAGCGGTGAGCTTCAAGATAAAGGTAAGCTGTATCACACCGTTTGAGATAATAACCGATATGGAGGGCGGTCTTGTGCAGACAAGAAAGAACAAGGTCTGCTGTACAAGAAAGCTTACTGCGGGAAAGCAGTTCGTAGTCCGCGAGGATATCGGAGTATCGGGAGTTGACGGCAGTATCAAGGCTGTAGTCAGCTGTGATGCCGCGGCAGTGGTGAACGACTGTAAGATAATCGCCGATAAGGTCGTGCTCAAGGGCGTGGCACAGCTCAAAGCGCTGTATCTTGTTCAGAATGACGGCGGCAGTATGCTACAGACTATGGAGGCGGAGATCCCGCTCAGTCAGATAGTCGATATGCAGGGGGTTGACGAAAAGCACACCTGCTATGCGCAGTTCAGGGTGCTGTCGTGCAACCTTTCGGTAAAATCCGCAGATGATGTTACCGCAGGAGTATTCGGCTGTGAAATGACCGTAGGCTCGCAGATAACCGCAACGCTCGAGGAAAATATATACCCTGTTACCGATATGTATTCCACAGGCTATGAGTGCAGCTTCACAACAGCGGCGCTTAAAACAGAGTCCGATCACCGCTACATAAGTCAGACCTTCAACACAAAGCAGATGATCGAATGTGACAACGGCATACCCGACAGCGTTATCGATGTCAGCTGTGATGTGACGGAGGTAATGTGCAGGACGGGAGATAACGGCGATATTACGGTAAACGGCAAGCTGATATGCTATATTGCCGCTGTAAAGGATAACGAGCCTGTATTTTCCGAGAAGAGCCTGCCGTTTGAGGCGGTCGTATCGGTCGGCGGAGTCACCGCAGACAGCGTAATTCAGCCTGTACTCAGTATATCGGCTGTAAGCTACAGCATAAACGATGACGGCATCGAGCTCAGATGCTCCGTGCTTATGCAGGGCAGTATGTATGTCTGCTCCTCGTCACAGGTAATAAAGCAGGCGGAGATTAACGAGTCCGAGTGCAAGAAAAAAGATGATGAGTATATGCTGAAGCTCTATTTTGCGGACGCTAACGAAGATGTATGGAATATCGCAAAACGCTATAACACATCTGCCGCGGCTATAGAAGCCGAGAACGAAGTTACCGACGGTAAAGTGTCGGGGCTTCTGCTGATACCGATAGTCTGAGCGCCTTGTTTTCCGCACGGAGATAAGGCATTATATAAGCAGATAAGGAGAAATTATGCCAAAGTCAATTTATAAGGACATTTCCGAGCGAACGGGCGGAAATATCTATATAGGAGTAGTGGGTCCCGTGCGTTCGGGAAAGTCTACATTCATAAGTCGGTTTATGAATGCACTGGTAGTGCCGTCAATTGAAGATGAGTTCCGCAGGGAGCGTGCAGTCGATGAGCTTCCCCAGTCGGCGGCAGGCAAGACCATAATGACCACCGAGCCGAAGTTTGTTCCCGAGGAAGCGGTAAGTATAACGGTCGATGAGAGCGTCAATATGAACGTGCGGCTCATTGACTGTGTAGGATATATCGTGCCCGGCGCAAAGGGCTATATCGAAAACGAAGCACCGCGAATGGTGAAAACCCCGTGGTTTGACGAAGAAGTACCGTTCAATATGGCGGCTGAGGTCGGAACTCATAAGGTTATAACCGAGCACAGCACGATAGGACTTGTGGTGACAACTGACGGAAGCATCACGGATATCCCGAGGGAAGAATACGAGGCGGCGGAAGAGCGCGTGATAAATGAGCTCAAAAGCATAAAAAAGCCGTTTACCGTTGTGCTTAACTGTACAGATCCGAAGTCCGAGCAGTCGCGCGAGCTTGCGGAAAGGCTTTCGGAAAAATACGGCTGTGCGGTAACTGCGCTCAGCTGCCCCGATATCACCGAGAACGATATAAAGGCACTGCTGTCGGATGTGCTTATGGGCTTTCCTGTCAGAGAGATCGGCATAAAATTGCCGAAATGGCTGGCTTCGCTCGACAACGACCACTATCTCAAAAAGCAGGTGTTCGGTTCAATCCGTGAGGCGGCAGAGAATATCAGCTGTATGGGCGATATAGACGGATTTATCGACAGGGTACGGCAGTGCGAAAGCATAAGCTGTTGTAATAAGGATAACGCCGAGCTTGGCACGGGTGCGGCATATATCACGGTAAACCTCGGTCAGGATCTGTTCTACAGGGTGCTCGGTGAAACCACAGGCATAGAGCTTGCCGATGAGGGCGACCTTATGCCGTGTATGATCGAGCTTGCGAAAATCAAGAAGGAGTACGAGAAGGTACGCACCGCTCTTGAAGAAGTAAGAGCTACAGGCTACGGCATAGTAATGCCCGGAGCGGAGGAGCTTACCCTTGAAGAGCCCGAGATAGTAAAGCAGGGCGGAAAGTTCGGCATCCGTCTGAAAGCGTCCGCACCGTCTATCCATATGACGCTTGCCAACATCAATACCGAGGTAAACCCGATTGTCGGTAGCGAAAAGCAGTCGGAGGATCTGGTAAAGTACCTGCTCAGGGAGTTTGAGGAAAACCCGACCAAGATCTGGGAGAGCAATATTTTCGGAAAGTCGCTCCACGAGCTTGTAAACGAGGGGCTTCACAACAAGCTCAGCCGTATGCCCGCAGACGCAAGAGCAAAGCTTCAGGAGGCTATACAGAGAATTATCAATGACGGCTGTAACGGACTTATATGCCTGATTTTATAACCGATAAATACAAAACGACCGCACCCTTACATCGAGTGCGGTCTTTGTATTATTCACTTTATTGCATAGCCGGATTTCCGCCGAGCAGGTTCATTAAATCAATTCCGGCAAGACTGAGCAGGAAGCTTACAGCGATGAAAAGAACAACTGCCACGACCGCGGCTATCCATACGGTCCTTTTCTGCTTTTTCGTCCAGGTATGCTGAGAACGCGCGTCGTCACTTACCTTAAAGGATATCGTATCATCGCTTGCATAAGTAGCGGGCGCTGTCATATCGTCATTTTCGTGATTTTCGTTATCTTCTGCGTTTATAAGCTCTTTTTCGTCGTTCATATCTGTCCTTACTTTACAATCAGATCCTTAGCCTTTTCGAGTATAAGCTGCTCTCTTTTGAGAACGAAGCTCATCTGATATTCCTTGCACTGCTGTGACAGCGCTTTGAGCTTGCTCACAGCCTCATCATAAGACATCCATTCTATTTTATAGCCGAGGCGCTCCTGTGAGCGTGCGAGAGTGGCTGTATCGCACTTGTCAGAAGTCTTTTTTGCAACATAGCAGTGAGAAACCATACAGAATTTTCTCTTGAACTTGTGCTCCTCGATCCAGCCGAGATATCCGATAAGCTCGGCAGGGTAGCCGGTTTCTTCCGATACTTCTCTTAAAAATGCCTTGTCGGGAGTTTCTGTTATCTCTATACTTCCGCCGGGCAGCTTATAATAGTCGGAATTTTCTATCTTCATCATGGCGATGTTTCCCTCGCCGTCCGTCATAACACCTCTTGTGTTATAGCGCGCGTCATCTTCGATATACTGAGGCTCACCACCAAAGAAATCACTTTCGGTTATCTTTGCAATAAGCATTAAATAGTCGTCCCTTTCGTCCTGCGGTTTCTGCCGCTGATTTTTTCATACATATAATATCACAAACCACACTCCATTGCAATATGTAAATGTAGTTCGTTTTTGTAGAAATCACCTATATATATACCACAATTATTGTTAAAAATGCACAGTGGAACTTAATGCAACATAGTGATATAATTATTTAGTACGACTAAAACAGAGTTTTTTGAAAAGTGAGAATTTCATGGAAAATACAGTTACATCTGCAAATACACAAGTAAAAAAATACAGACGTGCAGGCTTTATGGACGAGGTAAGAGGCTTCTGCATACTCTGTATGGTGGTATATCATGTCTGCTTCGACCTGAATTATACCTATGGCATACACATACCTGTTATGTTTGACGGCTGGTTTGATATTATTCGTGATATTTTCGCGGGAGCGTTTATGTTCATATCGGGTATGAGCAGCCGTTATTCGAGAAATAACGCCAAGCGCGGCATTCAGTGCTTCTTTATAGGTATGATAATAACCTTTATATTCGCGTTTTTTGCACCGAACGCGCCGATACTCTTCGGCATTCTGCACTTTATGGGCGTGTCGATGATGATATACGCTATAGGCGATAAGTACTTTCTTAAAATACCCGCACCTGTCGGCATCGCAATATGCGCCGTGCTTTTCGTGATGACAAGAGGAATTATGTACGGCTATCTCGGTCCTGCCTACGGGGTAGGAATAAAGCTCCCCGAATTTATCTATAGCGCGGGATTGCTGTTCCCGCTGGGCTTCAGATCGGCAAGCTTTCAGTCGTTGGATTATTTTCCGCTACTGCCGTGGTTCTTTGTATTCCTTGCGGGTGCGTATACCGGAAAATATGCGATCGAAGACAAAATGCCCGCATTCTTTTATAAGACGCACTGCAAGCCGCTTGCACTCGCGGGACGCTATACGCTTTGGATATATGTACTGCATCAGCCGATAGCAATGGGAATATTCCTGCTGATATTCGGAAGAGTGTAAGAAAATCGAAAAAACTCTTGACAAACCTTTCCGGGTTTGATATAATAATAAAGCTTGACAAGTATACAACTTTGTCAACATCCCTTGCTCGTACAAGAGTGCGGGCTTAATATCCACAAGGAGGTGCTTATAATGGCAAAGCTCAGCGAAAAGTATGAGGCAGTTGTTGTATTTTCACTCAAGAACGGTGAGGATGCAGTAAAGGCTCTCGTTGCTAAGTTCTCTGATCTGATCAAGGAACACGGCACATTAGTTGACGTTGATGAATGGGGCGCTCGTAAGCTCGCTTACGAGATAAACTACGAGACCGACGGTTATTATGTAGTTTACAGCTTCGACTGCAAGCCCGATTTCCCTATGGAATTCGAGCGTGTCATCAATATCACTGACGGCGTTATCCGTTCGCTCGTAACGGTACGCAAGTAATTGGTTTGGAGAAGTATACAGGAGGAGCGGTAAAGTATGTATAACAAGGTAATTATGATGGGTCGTATAGTAAACGACCTCGAGCTGAGATCCACTGCTTCGGGCGCGTCTGTGCTTTCTTTCAGAATAGCGGTAGACCGCAGATTTCAGACAAAGGGCGAAGAGAGAAAGTCGGATTTCTTCAATGTGGTCGCTTGGCGCAATGAAGCGGAATTTATCTCAAGATATTTTTCCAAGGGTCGTATGATACTTATCGAAGGTGAGCTTCAGAACAGATCCTATACCGACAAGAACGGAAATACCGCATACATTACCGAGATCATAGTTGACCGTTCAACGTTCACCGGTGAAAAGGCTAACGGCGGACAGGCTTCATCGCCTTACCAGAGCTATCCCGGTAACACACAGGCTGCTCCCGCACCTGCGCATCCTGCACAGACTACAAACACCGCGCCCACAGTGTCGCAGGGTAACAATGCAGATTTCACGGAATCTGCCGATGATGACGATTACCCGTTCTGATCAAAATAAGGAGGATAATACAATGGCTGAAAGAGAAAAGAATGAAAAGTCAACAGTTCGTCCTATGAAGCGCTCAAGAAAAAAGGTTTGCGCTTTCTGTGCTGACAGAGCTGAATTCATTGATTATAAGGATGTAGCTAAGCTCAAGAAGTGTATGACAGAGCGTTACAAAATTCTGCCCCGCAGAGTAACAGGCTGCTGCGCATATCACCAGAGAGAGCTTACAACAGCTATCAAGAAGGCTAGACAGGTAGCTCTTATTCCTTATGTTTCTGACTAAGTTATAAACAGCTTGACAAAAATCGGTGCTTTTACTGCACCGATTTTTTTGTTTTTGTCTATTGATTATTTCCTGAAAATGCTGTATAATAATACAGTATGATTGCGAGGTGTGTGTTTTGGCACAGAAGAAAAAAGGAAAAAACAAATTCGGAATAACACCGTCTATGATATTTTTGAACCTTTTATTGGTTCTTATCATATGTACAGTGTGCTTCTTTACCTATAATATAATAAACGGAGAGGACGGCACATCGTCTGATCCGCCGTTCACAGCGGTAACATCAGAGCCGCCCGAAACCGAAGCTCCCGCTACAGAGTCTGACGCAAGCTCTGCTCCCGAAAGCACAGCTTCGGCTACCGAGTCTGCCGACAGCTCTTCGGATACATCGGCGGATACTCAGCCAACGATCGACTTTGACAAGGAGTACTTCTCATCATCGCTCTTTATAGGCGACAGTATCTCGACAGGTCTTAGTCTTTACGGCTTCCTTGATCAGGATAACGTGTTCGCACAGCAGGGTCTTGCACCGTCTACCGCACTTGACGCGGAGATTGACGGAGCTACACTCTCGGATAAGATAGCTTCGTTCAAGCCTAAGAAGATATTTATAATGCTCGGCACAAACAGTGTCGGCTATGCGGATAACGAAACGCTTGCGACAAGTATGAATGAGCTTGTCGAGAAGATATCGGGGCTTACAACGGCGAAGATATATGTAATATCGATCCCGCCCGTAACGCTTGAGGCAGAGCAGTCTGACGAGAACGCTCTCACCAAGAAGGATATAGATGACTACAACGAAAAGCTCAAGACTGCCGTTTCAGGCAGCGGAGCGGCATTTATAGATCTCAACAGCGTGCTTTCAAATTCCGACGGATATTTTGACGCAGATTATGCCGAGATGGACGGTATCCATTTTATGGGTACGACATATGAGGTAATGCTCAGCTACTTACAGAAGCACTCAGCCTGATCGTTATGAAAGGATCTGATAGTATCGGCACTGAAAACAAACGCGGCAAGGCAAATAACGGCAAGACCGCTTTATTAACACTTGTATGTGCGCTTTCGGTCATTCTCAGCGGTTGCACTGATGTTACAGCCTCCTCGGGCAGTGATAACAAATCCTCTGCCGAGCAGAGCACTGCAGAAACAACGGTTGCGACTTCTGCGGCAACTCCGCAAACGACAACTGCGGCAGTAACAACAACGGTCACTTCCGCCACAACAGCCGAAACCACGACAGCCACAACAACAGAAGCTACGCCCCCCGAGCCGCAGACACAGCCTCCCTCGACAGAGCCCGAGCCGCCTGCGACTGAACCCGAACAAGTCGTAACAGAGCCCGAACCTACAGATACCGGGAACGATGATACCCGTCAGTCCTCACAGGCTGAAGTGCCTGCCGCGTCTACGGACTTTGACACGGAGTTTTTTGACGATGCGCTTTTCATAGGCGACAGTATAACAACAGGGCTTTACCTTTACGGATATCTTGATCCGTCACTTGTATACGCAAAGCTCGGTCTTGCGCCGTCAACAGCTCTCGACAGTGAGATAGACGGTGAAACGATAGACAGTAAAATAAGCGCAAACAAGCCCTCAAAGATATATATAATGCTCGGCACAAACAGTGTCGGATATGCGGACGGCAATTATCTTGCCGAATGTATGGGCGAGCTTGTGACGCATATATCAAAAATCAGCAAAGCCAAGGTATATGTATTGTCTATACCACCCGTTACCTACTATGCAGAAGCCGATTACGACAACGCTCTGACGACTGCGGCGATAGACGAATATAACAGCGCTCTTGAAAGCGTTATATCGGGTACAAAGGCGAAATTTCTTGACTTGCATTCGGTGCTGACAGCGCCCGACGGCTACTATTACGAAGAATATCATGAAATGGACGGTATCCATTTTATGGGTTCGACATATCAGGTTATGCTTAGTTTCCTTGAGAAACATTCTTAATACAACGTGCATAAAAGAAAGGAATTATGAACAATGAAAAATCTTACCAAGAGAATAGCAGTAGGAATTATCTGTGCTGCGATCGCGGCTTCAATATGCGGTTGCTCCGGCAATAACGCTCAGTCTTCCGCTACAGAGAGCACAGTATCGTCAGAAGCCGGCTCAACAGCAGAGAGCAGTGCAGACGCTTCCTCCGATACAGCCGAGGCTTCGGGCAAGGCTGCCGAAATCACTGCTAAGATACAGGCTGATGTAAAGTTCCCCGGTATGGCTGAGATAGACGCAGATCGTATGTCGGGCTATTATGACGTTGCAAGCGACAAGCTCGAAAGCTTCAGTGCATATATCTGCGGCTCGGGCGCATATCCCGATGAGATAGCGGTATTTCAGCTCAAATCAGCCGATGACGTTGCCGATGTAAAGGCAATGCTCGAAAAGCGTGTTGAAGCCCAGACAGCGACCTTCAAGGACTATACACCCGATGAGATGTACAAGATAGACGGCAATAACGTTGTAACAAGCGGTAACTATGTTGCGCTTATCATCTGTGCCGATAACGCAAAGGCTATCGAAGACTTCAACTCGATGGCTAAGTAAGATTTTTTCAGAAAGGAGAGCATTATGGCTATAGAGTGTCTTGTAATTACCCTTATACTTGGTGCTATAGTGTTCTCGTTTGCAAGAGCCGACAGGATACGCTGGGTGCTTGCGACAATTCCGATAGGAATACTGCCGCTTGTCAACTGCGTGTCAAGCTTTATATGTACAAGCTTTTTAGGCTATGAACTGCCGCAGAATGTCGCTATGATAATACTTCTTCTTGCTGTAATTGCATCGTGCGTATGGATAGGCATCGCGTCCGGTTTTCTGCGTACTAACCGCAAGAGGATCCCTTATATATGCGTCGGCATCGGCTTTAACGTAGTGCTTGGACTTATACTGCTTAATTTCTATATGAATATTTGATGATATCAGGATAGCTATATAGAAGCTGTGATGAAGTGCAAAAAATTTCATCACAGCTTTTTAGTTTATTAAAATTTCATTGAAATTGCAGTGCAACATATTGTAAAAAGTATAAGTAAAAATATACAGCCAACACCGCTGAAAACCGTTTCCGTGCCGATAAGGTGATAATAATTTCGTGAGTATATCAGTGCAATTGCACTGTCACCGACTCTCAGAAAAAAAACGCTACTATCCTGAGATATCTGTACTAAAATGGGGCTAAGTGAGCGTAGCGACCCATTTATACAAACGTTTAAAACTCAGTCGTTTGTGTGTCTTATCGCCAACACCCTAGCGGGGTGTGGGTGTGGGTAAGGAAAGAGGGAGCACGAGGGAGAGAACCTAAGGGACAGGGAGAGGGGCTGCCAAGTCCCTAGTCCTGTTCCCTTTGGTTCTTGCCCTCGTTCATAGTAGCAACGTTATCGCACAGAATAGCGAACCCGAGAAGTGCTATCCCGCAAAAGGCACTATCGGTAGCCTGCTATCAATGTTCATTATTAAAACGATATAATAAATAGAAGTGTTCTCGTTCAGGCATCACTTTTTCTTTTTTGGGTTGTGTCACAGCCCCTATTTTTTTGCTCTGCGTCACACCGTGTATTCATCGGCGTTCAGCTCAGTCAATTGACAAAATATCTAAAAATGAGCACCGATTTTTATCTACTTATTCTGAAAAGATGTATTGACAAATGAAAAAAGACACTATATAATATTAACTGTATTTCGCTCACCACTACATATTGTGGTGATACGAGGAGTTTTCAACGAGAGGGAGAAGCAAATGCTGACTAAAATTCAGAAAAGGGACGGCCGCACAGTTCCGTTCAATATTGAGAAGATAGCCGATGCTATATATAAAGCCGCAAGAGCTGTCGGCGGTAACGACTATCAGGAAGCAAGTGAGATGGCGGAGAAGGTTTGCGAATATCTTGAGGCAAACACTGACAGAACGGGAGAGCTTCCTACCGTAGAAGAGGTACAGGACGCTGTAGAAAAGGTGCTTGTTGAGAGCGGACACGCAAAGACCGCAAAGGCGTATATCCTTTACAGAGCCGACAGAACAAGAGTAAGAGAAATGAATACGAGCCTTATGAAGATCTATGAGGATCTTACGTTCAAGGCGGCAAGAGATTGTGATATCAAGCGTGAGAACGCTAACATAGACGGCGATACTGCAATGGGCACAATGCTGAAGTACGGCTCTGAGGGTGCAAAGCAGTTCAATGAGATGTATGTACTTGCCCCCGAGCACTCAAAGGCTCACAGGGACGGCGATATACATATCCATGACCTCGACTTTCTGACGCTGACTACTACCTGCTGTCAGATCGACCTTATAAAGCTGTTCAAGAACGGTTTTTCGACAGGTCACGGCTTTTTAAGAGAGCCCAACGAGATAACCAGCTACTCGGCACTTGCCTGCATCGCTATCCAGTCAAACCAGAACGATCAGCACGGCGGACAGTCTATACCGAACTTTGACTATGCTATGGCTGACGGTGTAAGAAAGACATATAAGCACCGCTATGCTCAGAATATCGTAAGAGGACTTGAACTTATCGGCGGTATTGAGGACCTTGCTACGGCAGAAGCCGATGTAAAGGCTTATTCAAAGAAGCTTGAGGAAGAAAAGCAGCTTTGCCCGGTACTCGCTAACGATAACGGTTATCAGGACGCAGAGCGCGAATGCCTTAAGGAGCTTTGCCCCGAGGTTTCCGACGAAACGATCGACAAGATACAGAAGTTTGCGTTAAAGCAGGCTGCTGTCGAAACCGACAGAGCTACATATCAGGCTATGGAGGCGCTTGTACACAACCTCAATACTATGAACAGCCGTGCGGGCGCACAGATCCCGTTCTCATCGATAAACTACGGTACGGATACATCTCCCGAGGGCAGAATGGTAATAAAGAACGTTCTGCTTGCAACAGAGGCAGGTCTTGGCAACGGCGAAACACCTATCTTCCCGATACACATCTTCAAGGTAAAGGACGGTCTTAACTACAACGAGGGCGAACCGAACTATGACCTGTTCAAGCTCGCTTGCAGAGTATCGGCTAAGAGATTGTTCCCGAATTTCTCGTTTATTGACGCACCCTATAACCTCCAGTACTACAAGCCCGGCGACTATAACACAGAGATCGCATATATGGGCTGTCGTACCCGTGTTATCGCTAACGTATACGATCCCACCAGAGAGATAGTAACAGGCAGAGGTAACCTTTCATTCACATCTATCAACCTGCCCAGACTCGGTATCCTTGCGGGCGGCGACATCGTAAAGTTCTTTGAAATGCTTGAGGACAGAATGAACCTTGTTATAGATCAGCTCCTCTACAGATTTAAGATACAGTCGCAGAAGAGAGTAAAGAACTATCCGTTCCTTATGGGTCAGGGTATATGGATCGATTCGGAAAAGCTCAATCCTAATGATACCATAGGTGAAGTATTAAAGCACGGTACACTTTCAGTCGGCTTTATCGGACTTGCCGAGTGCCTTAAGGCTCTTATCGGCGTTCACCACGGCGAAAGCAAGGAAGCTCAGGAGCTCGGTCTGCGTATCATCGGCAGAATGAAGGCGAGAATGGACGAGGAAAGCAAGAAGACAGGTCTTAACTTCTCGGTACTCGCAACTCCCGCAGAGGGTCTTTCGGGCAGATTTGTAAAGATCGACCGCAAGAGATTTGGCAAGATCGAGGGCGTAACTGACAGAGAGTACTACACAAACTCGTTCCATATTCCCGTATATTTCCCGATCAATGCATTCAGAAAGATAAAGCTCGAAGCGCCTTATCACGCACTTACACTCGCAGGTCATATCAGCTATGTTGAACTTGACGGCGACCCGTTACAGAACCTTGAAGCGTTTGAGCAGGTCATCAGATGTATGAAGGAGTCGGGCATAGGCTACGGCTCGATAAACCACCCCGTTGACAGAGATCCCTGCTGCGGATATACAGGTATCATCGGCGATGTATGCCCCAAGTGCGGCAGAAGCGACCACGGCGACAATACAAGATTTGAGCGTATCCGCCGTATCACAGGATATCTTGTAGGTACAGTTGACAGATTTAATAACGGCAAGAGAGCGGAGGAAAGGGACAGAGTAAAGCACGATGTTTCCCTTGACGGTCTTGAAGACTGACGAGCTCAGATAACGTTTATAAAATATCCGGCATTTTCCGATGTCGGATATTATAGATTGTCAAAAAACCTCTTATAGAATTTAAAAGGGGTCGCAGGGGCAAAGCCCCCATACAGGTCGTCAGCCATTTGTGTCACTGCGTCGTGCAGTGACTTTGTGCGGCTGACTGCAAGCGTCCTTGCTTGGACTGGGCGGTAGCCCCAGTAATATAGCCCCTTTCCCGGGAAAGGGGTTTGGGGATAGGGATAACAGATCAGAAGTATATTTCAAAAACAGACTTTTTCAACAGACTGAAATATCCGGCATTTTCCGATGTCGGATATTTTTATGTCAAAGACTTGAATTTGAATTTGGTTTAGTATATACTATCTGTATAGACTATCGAAGTATCATAAAGGAAAGTGAAACAGATGCCCTTTTTACCTATATCAAAACAGGATATGAAAGACAGGGGAATAGATCAGCTTGACTTCATCTGCATAACAGGTGACGCATATGTGGATCACCCGTCATTCGGCATTGCCATCATATCGCGTATGCTTGAAAGCTGTGGCTGTAATGTCGGCATTATCGCACAGCCGGTAACGGACGATGATTTCAGAAAGCTCGGCGAGCCTAAATACTGCTTTCTCGTGACAGGCGGAAATATAGACAGTATGGTGTCAAATTATACCGTATTCAAGAAAAAACGCTGGGACGATGCCTATTCCGAGGGCGGAAAGGGCGGAAAGCGCCCCGACAGAGCGGTAACGGTATATTGCAGGACGCTGTTAAAACTGTTCCCACATAAAGAGATAGCTATCGGCGGACTTGAAGCCAGCCTGCGCCGCTTTGCGCATTATGACTACTGGGCAGATAAGGTTATGCCGTCGATACTGGTTGACAGCGGAGCACAGCTCCTTATGTACGGCATGGGTGAGCTGACTATTGTTCAGCTTTACAGGGCACTTGCCGAGGGTAAAAGACTTTCGGAGATACACGACATAAGAGGTACTTGCTATCTTACAGAGCCTAAAAACACACCGCTCGGTGCTGTACAGTGCGACAGCTACGAGATAGTGAGCGAAAACAAGAAAGCATATGCGAAATCCTGTCGTCAGCAGTATGACGAGCAGGACGAGGTTTACGGCAGAACTATGGTACAGCGCCACGGAAATATGATGCTTGTGCAGAACCCGCCGCAGAGAAGCCTTACACAGAGCGAATTTGACAAGGCGTATGAACTGCCTTATATGAAAGCGTATCACCCCTGCTATGAAAAAGGCGGCGGTGTGCCGGGTATAAAAGAGGTCGAGTTCTCAATAACGCACAACAGGGGCTGCTTCGGCTATTGCAATTTCTGCTCGATAGCTCTGCACCAGGGTAGAAGAATACAGACAAGAAGCGAGGAGTCCGTTATTAACGAGGCTATCGACCTTACGAAGAAGCCCGGCTTCAAGGGATATATCCATGATGTCGGAGGACCTACAGCGAACTTCCGCAGGACCTCGTGCGACAAGCAGGAGAAAGCGGGACTGTGCAAGGGCAAAAAGTGCCTTGCTCCCGAGCCTTGCCCTGCGCTGAAGGTCGACCACAGCGAGTATCTTGAAATGCTCAGAAAGATACGTTCCATAAAAAATGTCAAGCGTGTATTTATCCGCTCGGGTATAAGATACGACTATATGATGAAGGATAAGAATGACGAGTTTTTCAAGGAGCTTGTCGCACATCACGTCAGCGGACAGCTGAAGGTCGCCCCCGAGCACGCAAGCAACAAGGTGCTTGACCTTATGGGCAAGCCTCATATCGAGGTCTACGAGGATTTTGAAAAGAAGTTCTACAAGTACACAAAGGAGTGCGGAAAGGAGCAATACCTTGTACCGTACCTGATGTCATCTCACCCCGGCTGTACGATAAAGGAAGCGGTGGAGCTTGCGGTGTTCCTCAAAAAGCACAATATAAGACCCGAGCAGGTGCAGGACTTCTATCCCACACCGGGAACTATATCTACCGCAATGTATTATACGGGTCTTGACCCTTATACGATGCAGGAGGTGTACATTCCCCGCGACCCCAAGGAAAAAGAGATGCAGAGAGCACTCTTACAGTACTATAAGAAAGAGAACAAGCAGATAGTCGCAAAGGCGCTCATAAGAGCGGGCAGGCGCGACCTTATCGGACACGGTAAGGATTGCCTTATCACTCCCGACGGGCTATCTTTGGAACAAAACAGAAAAGGAGCTGTGAAGAATGGCAAGAACTCCTCTACAAAAGCAAAGACGTATCAACGACAGGGCAATAAGAGCGGCGGCAGGAGTAAAATGCAGAAGAAAAAGCACTAAAGTGCTTATTGCGGCGGTTATCATAGCAGTGTGCGCTTTTGCTTTTCTGACGCTTAATGAGCATATTCTGAATATTGAGAAGCTTCCGAGCTGGAGCGGGATATTCGGGAACAAAAATCATACTGTAAGCGCGGTAATTTACGATCCGTATCTGCCGTATTGAAGACAAGGAGAACGTTATGCTGACAGTTGACAGATTTGAAGAAGATAAGGTTGTGATCTTCGATGAGGACAGGCAGATCATAATAGACAGAGATAAGCTTTCCTCTGATGTAAAAGAGGGTGACGCGGTTATCCTTTCGGACAGCGGCATATATGTCACTGACGAAGCCGAAACCAAGCGGAGAAGAAGCGATAATCTCAGCCTTTTGCAAAAGCTGCTGAATAAATGAAAATACCCTGCGGCAAATGTACTGTCGCAGGGTTATTTGTGCTCAGAAGCTTGTATGTATCTCGGTATAACCGCCGCTTTTCCCAAGCCTTAATGTCTGACCGTTATCAAGTAACAGCTTTGCATTTGATATTTCGCCGCCAAGCTGTTTTCGCACAGATGATATAAATTCATCGGTGCTTTGTGATTTACATAAAACACTCAGAAGCTTTTTAGCGGCTGAAATGTCGCTTTCGGTTTCGATGAACAGCTCTATCTCGGATTTTTCGATATCACCGCTTTTGTTATAAACAATCTTAAGCTTTGATGTACGACTGTTATCAGCGGTGGGTTTGGTGTAAAGATACACTGTGTTACTCATCTTCTGCGCTGTGTAACCGTTTTCGGTGAGTATTTCTTCAACGATCACATTGCTTTCGGAAATAGCGTTGTTTACCGTATCGTTTTTGGCATAGCCTATGCATAAATCGGCTGCTTCAAGCAGTAAAAAGATAACGAATACCGAAACCGCCCTTACTGCAACTCTTCCGGCAACCGATTTTTTAACCGCATTTTCGGCAATCCGTAAATCCGGCATACTGTCGTATATTTTGAGTATCTTTATAATTTTTCCGTTGCTGTTATATTTGAGGTAACGCTTGGTTTCACCGACAAGAACGGCGTTTTCGTAAACCGTCTTTTTGTAGCTGTCGGTATCGAAATATGCCTTTACAAATTCGAAATCCGTATTCGCGGTAATTTTTGAGATAAGCCCGCCGTTAGTTGCTATAGTACCTTTGATTATTGTGTTGCCGTCGAATTTATATGACGAAGTAAGCACTTGAGCAAACCTGAGCAGATAGACAAAGTATATGATAATAATTACGGCAAAAAACGGTATAAGTATAACTGCTGTGCAGTCCTGCAGTACAGTACTTGTTATTTTAAGGATCGATGCAGAGCAAAGACCGATGGCGGTAACTCCTACACCGACTGTAAACATAGATATAAGTGACACTATCCACCACAGCGTTTTGCCGAATGCGTGGGTATATTTTTCCGTTTCAAAAGACGGGTTGCAATAAATCATAACTTCATGATCTCCTTAGTTTATGATCTAAGTATATCAGTTATACACATCACTGTCAACAATTCAGTGTATTACGGTAAAAATTTTTCAGTGTGCCGTAAATCTCTTTACAACTCCTTAAAATAGGTGTAAAATAGTATCATAATATAAAGGGGGCAAAAATTATGAAGAAATGTCTTATAGTAGTGGATTATCAGAATGATTTTGTGAGCGGCTCGCTCGGCTTTGAAAAAGCGAAAACGCTTGAGCTCGGAATTGCGAACAAGGTAAATTCCTACCATGTAAACGGCGATGATGTGATTTTCACGCTTGATACCCATTATGACGATTATATGGACAGCTATGAGGGTAAGCATCTGCCTGTGCCGCATTGCATTGAGGGCACGGACGGACACAAGCTGTACGGCAGTGTTGCCGACTGTGTATCCGACGAGGATATAGTGTTCCGCAAAAGCGTGTTCGGCTCGGACGCGCTGTACGAGTATCTTAAAACCGCCTGCTACAGCAGTGTGGAGCTGGTCGGCGTTGTCACGAATATCTGCGTTGTAGCAAATGCCGTGCTTGCAAAGACCGCATTGCCCGATGCCGATATAATCGTAGACAGTGCGCTCACTGCATCAAACGATGAGGGACTTCACAAGGCTGCTCTTGATACAATGGAGAGTATGCAAATAATTATAAAATAACAAGATAAATAAGGATAAACAAGGAGAATAACGATGAAATACAGAGATAACTACACAATGCTGTGCGACTTCTATGAGCTTACGATGGCGAACGGCTATTTCAAGAACGGATTTTACAAGCGCACGACCTATTTTGACGTGTTTTTCAGAAACGTTCCGGATAACGGCGGCTTTGCCATTGCGGCAGGACTTGAACAGATAATCGATTATATCAAGGATCTGCATTTTTCAGCCGAGGATATAGAGTTCTTACGCAGCAAGAAGATATTTGACGAGGACTTTCTGGAATACCTTAAGGATCTCAGATTTACGGGCGACATATATGCCGTTCCCGAGGGCACTCCCGTGTTCCCGCATGAGCCTGTGCTCACCGTTAAAGCTCCCGCCATTGAGGCACAGCTTGTAGAAACCTATATCCTGCTTGCGATAAATCACCAGTCGCTTATCGCCACAAAGGCTAACCGTATAGTCAGAGCCGCGAACGGCAGAACGGTGCTTGAATTCGGCTCAAGAAGAGCGCAGGGCGCAGACGGAGCGGTTATCGGCGCAAGAGCGGCATATATCGGCGGTTGTGCCGGTACAGCCTGCACGCTGACCGATTTCAAGTACGGTGTTCCCGCGGGCGGAACAATGGCGCATTCATGGGTGCAGATGTTCGACACCGAATACGATGCATTCAAGACATACTGTGAGATCTATCCCGATAATGCCGTACTGCTTGTAGATACCTACAATACACTTAAAAGCGGCGTGCCGAATGCGATAAAGGCGTTCAAGGAGGTGCTTGTACCCAAGGGCATCACGAACTTCGGCATAAGACTTGACTCGGGCGATATATCGTATCTCTCCAAGAAGGCAAGGAAGATGCTCGATGAAGCAGGGCTTCAGAGCTGTAAGATAGTAGCGTCAAATTCGCTTGATGAATATCTTATCCGCGACCTGATGATGCAGGAGGCGAAGATAGATACATTCGGTGTCGGCGAAAGGCTTATCACTGCCAAGAGCGCTCCCGTGTTCGGCGGCGTATACAAGCTTGCGGCGGTCGAGGACGACGACGGTAATATTATCCCGAAGATAAAGATAAGTGAGAATACCGCCAAGATAACAAATCCTCACTTCAAGAAGCTGTACCGTTTCTATGATAACGAGAGCGGAAAGGCGCTTGCGGACGAGCTTTGCGTATATGATGAGGTCATAGATGATACAAAGCCGCACACCATCTTTGACCCCGATGCGATATGGAAGACAAAGACGCTTACCGATTATTCGGCAAAGGAGCTTCACGTTACGGTATTCAAGGACGGTGAGCTTGTGTATATGCAGCCTTCGCTGTATGAGATCAAGATATACTGTGCCGAGCAGATAGAAACTCTGTGGGACGAGGTAAAGCGTTTTGAAAATCCGCATACTTATTATGTGGATCTGTCAAAGAAGCTCTGGGACGAGAAGGCAAGACTGCTTGAGCAGGGCAAAAACGGAAGTAAGTAAAGGCAGATATAAAATGATATTCAAGGTATACGATGAGCTTTGTGAGGACGCAAAGAAAATACGGACAGAAGTATTTGTTGAAGAGCAGGGCTTTGAGACAGAGTTTGACGATACGGATAAGATCGCAAAGCATATAGTCGGTTATGACGATAAAAAGCCTGTTGCGGTCTGCCGCTATTTTTACGATACCGCGCATAAGTCGTATATGGTGGGCAGGATAGCGGTCGCTAAGGAGTGCAGAGGAATGCATTACGGCGATAAGATCTTAGCCTTTGCCGAGCAGAAGATAAAGGAGGACGGCGGAAAAACCGCTTCGGTTTCTGCACAGACGCGTGTATCAGGCTTTTACGAAAAGCAGGGCTATAAAAAAGAGGGCAGTGAATATCTTGATGAATTCTGCCCTCATATCCTTATGACAAAGATGCTGTAAAAGAGGCAAGGCTATGACTGATATTATTACGGCAATGGAAAACCGTCACGCGGTAAGAGCATATGACAGTGACAGAAGGATAGAGAAGGGCAAGCTTGATATCATACGGGAGAACATTGAAAGCGTAAATGCCGAAAGCGGTCTTCATATACAGCTTGTGACCGATGAGCCGAAAGCGTTTGACGGCTTTATGGCGCATTACGGCAAGTTTTCGGGCGTGACAAATTATATCGCACTTATCGGAAAAAAGAGCGATAGGCTAAGCGAGGTGTGCGGCTATTACGGCGAACAGCTTGTACTGCTTGCCACCCGGCTCGGGCTTGACAGCTGCTGGGTCGCTATGTCATACGCAAAGGTGAAGAATGCTTACGACATCGCAAGGGGCGAGAAGCTGTGCTGCGTTATTTCTCTCGGCTACGGCAAGACACACGGAACGCCGCATAAGAGTAAATCGCTCGAAGAGGTCGCGGTTATCGCAGATGATACGCCCGAGTGGTTTATAAGCGGCGTAAAGGCCGCACTGCTTGCACCAACGGCGATGAATCAGCAGAAGTTCGGCTTTATGCTTGACGGCGACAGGGTTCTTGCAAAGGCGGGAAAGGGTATACTGTCCGATATGGATCTCGGTATCGTCAAGTATCATTTTGAGATAGGCTCAGGAAAAGAGCTTTTCCGATCGGATATGAAAATCAAATAATGCATATTTGTCTGATTATACTGTGAATATTCAATGCTTATCCGTAATTTATTCGCTTTAAGCGCCAAATTCACCGAAAAATAAGCCGTTTTCACTGTATAAGTCACAAGCCTTTGCATATGTGCTATTATAATATTGCAGAAAAAAGCTGCATATAATTGGGGCATAGAAAGGTTATGTGAATTATGTTTTACTATGATGTTGTGGAAGAAAGCCATTCGGACAGTGATATCGGGGCTTACAGTTCCTTCGGGGTCATTGCTTATCTGATTTCCGACGGCGTGAAGGAAAAGCTTTGTCACATTGACGATGTTTTCCCGAACAAAAGCAAAGCGGCGGATTTTGTCAGACGTTGCAATGACTTTCAGCTGTCACCCGTACATATCTATGACGCTATACTTGACGCGATCGGGTGAGGGTGTTGTAAGCAGGTACTGCCGTGTATTTGAAAATGACAGGTTACGGCAGGGTAAAGTCAGATGACTTGCTGATAATGCATCAGAAACGGATTTCTCCGACGGAAGCCTTAAGAGGCTTTGTCGGGGAATTTTTTCTGCCCTGAATATGCCAGAGTCGTGTACATAAAAAATAAACCGCATAACAATGCGGTTTATAAAGACTATGGTCGAGGTGACAAGATTTGAACTTGCGACCTCT
>DJPL01000042.1:62786-83189 GCA_002437415.1 Ruminococcaceae bacterium UBA6413
ACCAAACTGAGCCACACCTCGATGTAACCCTCTTTTTCAAGAGGGGGAGAGAGTATATGATCTGATCAATATTCTACGCCGTATGTGCTACGGTACTGTTTCATAGCGTCAAGGTACTGCTTACCTTCGATAACGCCGTTTTCTATGGCACTGATGATGTCGTTGATGTTGACGATTGAGTAAACCTTAACGCCAAAATCCTTACCGGCAGACTGAACTGCGCTTAAGTCGCTGTCAAGTGCCTTTTCCATACGGTCAACTGTGATGACCATTGCTGTAATATTTACGTCAGCCGCACCTTTAAGCTTGGGAAGTACCTCTCTTAAAGCCTTGCCTGATGTCATAACGTCTTCAATAATAACTACCTTGTCGCCGTCGGCAAGCTGTTTTCCTACAAACATACCACCTTCGCCGTGATCCTTGACTTCTTTTCTGTCAAAGCAGTAGCTTGCGTCAACACCGAACTTGTTGAACAGTGCAACACAAGCGCTTACCGAAAGGGGAATGCCCTTGTAAGCAGGTCCGAACAGAACCTCGGCTTCAATACCGTTGTCGTGGATGCACTCTGCATAGAACTCACCGAGCTTTGCAAGCTGTGCACCGGTCTTGTAGTTACCTGTGTTTATGAAGTAAGGAGCTTTTCTTCCGCTCTTGAGCGTAAACTCACCGAATGTAAGAACTCCGCTGTCAACCATAAATTTGATGAAACTCTCTTTGTATGTCATACTGTTCTCCTTATCGGTCATCGCTCCGTCGTTACGGCTACTCCAAAACTTAACGCTATATATTATAGCATATCGGGCTTGCCTTGTCAAGTCTTTCCGGTAAAATCATCGAATTTGAGCTTTCTGAGCTCTTCGCATACTATGTCGGATATTTTAGCAAAAGCCATACGGTAGTTGCAGGGAAGCCCCTTTTCCGCACGGTTGCAGTTATAGTGACCGTCAAGACAACGGCTGAACATATATGTACCCTCAACAGCCTCGACAACATCGTACAGCGAAAGCTCCGACGGTGCTTTCCTAAGCTCATATCCGCCTTTAGTGCCCTTGTATGAGTTTACTATGTTCGCAGAGCCGAGCTTTCTGAGTATCTTCATAGCGAAGGTCTGCGGAACGGAGGTTTTTTCCGAGATCGTCTTTGCGTCCAGTCTTCCGGAGTTCTTTGCCATAAAATCGACTATTCTTATAGCATAGTCGGTTTCAAGAGTAATGTGCATCTGCTACTCCTTATCAGTCCAGAAAGTCTTTCAGCTTTTTGCTTCTTGAAGGGTGTCTGAGCTTTCTGAGCGCCTTTGCCTCTATCTGTCTGATACGCTCTCTTGTTACGTCAAATTCCTTGCCTACCTCTTCGAGAGTTCTCGGTCTGCCGTCTTCAAGACCGAATCTTAAACGCAGTACCTTTTCTTCACGGGGAGTGAGTGTGCCGAGTATCTCGCTGAGCTGCTCCTTGAGAAGCGTTCTTGATGCGGCTTCTGCGGGTGCGGGAGCGTCCTCATCGGGGATAAAGTCGCCTAAGTGGCTGTCCTCCTCTTCGCCGATAGGAGTTTCGAGCGAAACGGGATCCTGCGAAATTCTGAGTATTTCTCTTACTCTGTCGACCGTTATGCCAAGTCTTTCGGCTATTTCCTTGGGTGTAGGCTCGTGACCGTTTTCGTGCAGGAGCTGGCTTGATACCTTCTTTACCTTTGTGATTGTTTCGACCATATGAACAGGTATTCTGATGGTTCTTGCCTGGTCGGCGATAGAACGCGTGATAGCCTGTCTTATCCACCATGTAGCGTATGTCGAGAACTTGTAGCCCTTGGTGTAGTCAAACTTCTCGACTGCCTTGATAAGACCGAGGTTGCCCTCCTGGATAAGGTCGAGGAACTGCATACCTCTTCCGACATATCTTTTTGCTATGCTTACAACAAGTCTGAGGTTAGCCTCGCTCAGACGCTTTCTTGCGTACTTGTCGCCCTGAGCCATACGTGTTGCAAGCTCGATTTCTTCCTCAGCCGTAAGGAGAGGTACACGGCCTATCTCTTTAAGATAGATTTTTACAGGGTCGTCAATAGCGATACCCTCGGACGAAAGTGAGGATTCAAAGTCGTCGCTGTCCGTAAAGTCGAGCGCGCTGTCGAGATCTTCATCTGCCGTGAAGTCGTCCACGATCTCAATGTTGCTGCTTTCAAAATCATCGTAGAGCTTGTTTATTTCGTCTGCGTCGAAGTCAAGCTCTTCAAGCACGTCGGTAATTTCCTTTGTGGTAAGCTTACCGTTCTGCTTGCCGTGATTTATGAGTTCGTTTATTTTGCTGTCTGCCATATTTATCTTTCCTTTCAGGATTTTTTGTTCTTTATTCTGTCGGCGAATTGCCTAAGCTCGTCTGCCGACATATCGGTCACTTTCTTTGTCTGCTTCTTATCTCTGTATTTTATAAGTACATTAAGATAATCGTTCAGTCTGTCCACGCTGTACGGTAAATTATTGTTATCGTGTATCAGCTTGTATATTGATGCCACTTCCTCCGCAGTATATCTTTCGGAGAGCACCGAAACATCGTTTGAAAGCCCGCATGATATCATCGCCGTAAGGTCGATGAACAACCGCTTGTTGAAGTCGGTCACGAAGTCGTCCGAGCTTATCTTATCGGTGATCTTCTTCAGAAAATCGGGGGAGTGGAACAAAAACGCTATTATGCCGCGTTCTGCCTGTGTTTCGACAGGGAAGCGCGAAGAGTCGGGATTTATCTTATCCCTTGTGCGTGTTCCGTTTATTATCTCTCTGCGGCGGTCGTTTTCCTTTGTCCTGTACCGCCTGCGCAGTATCTGATTTACTGCAAGGTCAACATTCGCGCGGTTTACATCGCACTCCTGTGCTATAGTCGAAATATAGACCGCACGGTCGATGGAGCTGTTTATGTTGGCGATAAATTCAACGGCTTTTTTCAGATATTCGGATTTTCCCTCGGGGGTTGTCAGATCTATGGCGGAGCGAAGCTTCTTAAGCTCGTATTCCATACCCGACTCACTGCCGTCTATCAACATTCCGAATGCTTCTTTACCGAATTTTTTTATATATTCGTCGGGGTCTTTCGCACCCTGCATTGTAAGAACGTTAGCCGTTATACCTACCTTATCGAGAATATTCATTGCTCGCGCCGTAGCTTTCTGCCCCGCGTCATCGCTGTCATATGCCAGTACGACCTTTTTAAAGCCGAGGTTTGCTATTGTCCGCGCATGAGCGTCCGTCATAGCTGTACCGCAGGTCGCAACGGCATTTTTAAAGCCCGCCTGAAACATTGCGATAACGTCAAGGTTTCCCTCGCACATTATCAGCGTATTTCCGCCTGCGTTCTTCGCGTGGTTCAGGCTGTACAGGAATGTACTTTTATTATATACTGCTGTCGCTTTAGTATTAAGGTACTTCCTGTTATCATCTCCTCCTATAACGCGCCCGGAAAATCCGACAATGTTACCTCTTACATCAATAAACGGAAACATTACTCTGTACTTGAAAAAATCAAAGTAATTGTCGCTTTTTGACGATTTTGAGAGGAGCGATGCTTCTTCCATCTCCGCGTCACCGTATCCGAGCGAATGCATATGGTTTTTAAGGGTATCCCAGCTGTCGGGAGCATAACCAAGACCGTATGTCCGTATCGTATGATCGGTAAGTCCTCTGCCGTAAAGGTAATCAAGACCTTCCTTGCCGGCGGGGGAGTAGAGATATTTGTGGAAGAACCTGCCCGCTTCACGGTTCATCTCAAGCGTTCTTGAACGCTTTTTCGCGCCGTCATCACCGCCGTCCTCGGGCATCGGTATGCCGACCCTCTGCGCAAGAAGCTTTACGCTTTCTATGTAATCGAGATGCTCGTAAAGCCGTATGAAATTTATAACATCTCCCGCCGCACCGCAGCCGAAGCAGTAAAAGCTCTGCGTCGCGGTATATATGTGGCATGAGGGGGTTTTTTCCGAATGGAAGGGACAGTTGCAGATGTAGTCCGCGCCTGTCTTTTTTAGCGGTACATATGATGATATCACATCATATATATCGTTGCTTTCTTTGACTCTTAAAAGAAAGTCCTCCGATATACGCATCGTTTTTCCTTTCTTTATCCGTTTAATATCAATATGACCAGCTTTTCGGGATACAAAGCTCCTTGAAGTAGTCGACCGCAAAGTCGTCTGTCATTCCGCTTATAAAGTCGCAGACTGCGCGTTCCTTGCCGTATTCCTTTGCAAAGCCGATATAAAGCTCGGGCATTTTCTCGGGAGAATTTATGAAGTATCTGTACAAATACTCGACTATATGGCACGCCTTGCCTTTTTCGGCATTCGTGCGTGGAGCAAAGTACACATAGTCAAACATAAACTTTCTTAGCTCGTCGTGTGCTTGTTTTGTCACATCGTCGTATCGTATGATATCTGTACTGTTGGCGATTATCGACTTGATAAGCGTAGTTATACGCCGGCTTTTTGTTTCGCCGAGCACCGATATAGGACCTTTAGGCAGATCCTCCTGTCTGAGCACTCCGCCTCTTATCGCGTCTTCGATATCGTGATTTATGTACGCTATCTTGTCGCTGAACTTCACGACCTGCCCCTCAAGCGTTTTCGCTGTCGCGTTGGTGTGGCATAAAATGCCGTCAATGACCTCATCGGTAAGATTAAGACCCTTGCCGTTCTTCTCAATCACCTCGACCACGCGCTTGCTTTGCTCGTAATGTCGGAAATGTCCGGGGATAAGCTGGTCGAGCGTTCGCTCGCCGTCATGACCGAACGGGGTGTGACCCAAATCGTGTCCGAGCGCTATCGCTTCGGTGAGATCCTCGTTGAGCCGTAATGCTCTTGCGATCGTCCGCGCTATCTGCGAAACCTCAAGAGTGTGCGTAAGGCGCGTCCTGTAATGATCCGATTTCGGTATCAGAAAGACCTGCGTCTTGTGCTTCAGTCGCCTGAAAGAGTTGCAGTGTATAATTCTGTCGCGATCCCTCTGGAAGTCGGTGCGGATATCGCAGGGAGCTTCGTATACCTTTCTGCCTGCCGAGTCTGTGCTCTTGCAGGCATATGGCGAAAGCGTCATATTTTCAATCTCCTCGGTTATCTCACGAGGTAATTTATCCATGCAGAACACACCCTTTCATCGCTGTATGTGACAAATCAAAGATGAGCGGCACCTGTATCGTTCATCTTCATAAATAATATACTGAGGATTTTTATAAAAGTCCTTTAATTTTTTAAAAATTTTTAAAATTCGACATAACCGCTGCTGAGCTTCTCTATTTTCACCTTTCCGTTGCACCTGTCGATAAGCTTCGCGGTAAGTCCTTCGGTCAGATCTGTTTTGACATCGGCGTATACGCATACGCTGTCGGTGTACTCGGTGTCGCGGATAACAGCTTCATATTCGGGGAGGGCAGAGCTTATTATGCCGTACATGGTGTAGTCACAGCTTATCTTAAGGCTGTCGGCAACCTCCATCGTGACAATTTCCGCGTTTGCAAGAGCTGTTGACGCACCTTTTGAGTAGGCGTGAACAAGTCCGCCTGTGCCGAGCAGGATACCTCCGAAATAACGGGTCACCACGCAAACAACGTCTGTTATGCTGTTTTTGGAAAGCACGTCATAGATAGGCATACCCGCAGTGCCGCCCGGCTCGCCGTCGTCGCTGTGTCTACCCGTGTTGTTATGGCGCAGAATATAGGCATAGCAGTTGTGCGTTGCCTTTCTGTGCATGGCTCTTATCTCGTTTATAAATGCCACGGCTTCTTCTTCGGTGGCGGCAGGGGATATGTAGCCTATAAACTCCGATTTCTTCTCCGTGAACGAAGCTTCGGTGCGCTTTCTTATCGTCTTGTAGCTCAATATCCGCCCCTATCAGCCCTTTGTGCCCTTTAATGCCGCGCGCGTCTTTCTGACATCTGTAAGATTGCCGGTAAGAAGCTCGTCAACTCTGCTGAGCATATTCTCAACATAGTCGTTTGTGGCGCTTCTGATCTCCTTGGACTTTGTCTGTGCCGCTGTAAGTATCTCGTGCGCTCTCTGCTGAGCCTGCTTTGTTATTACTTCTTCCGATACCATTACCTTGGCTTTATCTTCAGCCTTTCTTATGATGCTCTCGGCTTCTGCCTTAGCGTCGTTTATAATGATTCTGCGGTCATTTACAAGCGCCTGTGCCTGCTTGATTTCTCCGGGGAGATTAAGTCTTACCTGTCTTACAAGCTCTCTGAACTGCTCGACATCGATAAGCGATCTGCCTCCTGTAAGAGGGATATTCTTGGATCTGTCAAGCTCGTCATCCATTGCTTCAAGTATTTCTTCGATGCTCATTTTAATACCGTCCTTTCAAAATTACATTTATTGTTATCCGCATCAATAGCGTTTCAGTCTTTCGTTAATTCTGTCGAGTATGCACTCGGGAACAAAGTCGCTTATATCGCCGCCGAACATTGCTATCTGCTTTACCATACTTGACGACAGATAGGTATATTCGCTCTTTGATGTAAGGAATATCGTTTCAGCCTTGTAGCAAAGCTTCCTGTTTGCCTGCGCCATCTGAAATTCATACTCAAAATCCGATATAGCGCGCAGACCCTTTACAATTACATCTGCGCCCTTTTCGTTGAAGTAGTCTATAAGCAGACCCTCGTTGCTGTCGACTTCAACGTTGCCGATGCCCTCGGCAACCACGCTTTCGCGCAGGAACTGCTTTCTTTCTTCGATCGTAAAGCTGCACGGCTTGAGCGGGTTTACCGACACAAGCACTATTACTTTATCAAAAAGCTTTGACGCTCTCGAAATTATTTCAAGGTGTCCGTATGTTACCGGGTCAAAGCTGCCGGGATATATCGCTGTCTTCATATATTATTCCTCATCTTCATTCTGTGGTTTTCTGTAGAAAGTAAGACTGCTCTTGCCGTACTTCTTTGATTTTGTGATAACAAATCCGTTTATTTCCTCGGGAAGTCTGCAACCCGGCTCGTGTTCGCATACGATAACACCTGTGTCGTTCATCCTTTCCGTAAGTGCGGGAAGAGAACGCTGTATCAGGCTTTTTTCATACGGCGGGTCGAGCAGGGCAATGTCAAATTTCTCGCCTGTGGTTCTTAAGAATGCCGAGTTCGGCATATTGACAATTTCGCATTGGCTGTCAAAGCCGACATAGGAAACATTCTGCTTTATGAATTTAACAGAGGTCTGACTGCTGTCGACAAGATATGCCTTTTTAGCGCCGCGGCTTACAGCTTCGATACCGAGTTGACCCGAGCCCGCAAACAGATCAAGCACGGTGCTCCCCTCTATCTCAAACTGTATGGCACTGAATATAGCTTCTTTTACGCTGTCCTTTGTCGGGCGGACATCAAGCCCTTCGGGGGCAATCAGCTTTCTGCCCCTGGCTGTGCCTGTTATTACTCTCATCTTATTTCCTTTCTTTTGTCCGGTCAAAAATTCTCTTGTATAAAATTGTATATTTCTATAGCTTTTTCTTCTTTTACCTTAGCGACTGCCGCAAGCTCGTCGGGTGAAGCTTCTTTCAAAGCCTGCTTTGTCTTGAAATGCTTTATCAGGGCGAGTGCCTTTGCTTCGCCGATGCCCTTTATCTTTGTAAGCTCCAGCTCATATGTCCTTTTCTTATGCGTCTGTTGTTGGAATGACAGTGAAAAGCGGTGAACCTCGTCCTGAATGTTGGTCATCAGCGAGAACAGCTTTTTATTCGCGTTTATCTGTATCTCGCCGCCATGCGCCGCTATTGCTCTGGTGCGGTGCTTATCGTCCTTTACAAGTCCGTACAGCGGGATAGAAACGTTCATATTATCAAGCACCTGCTGAACAGCGTGAACGTGACCTTTACCGCCGTCAAGAAGAATGAGGTCGGGTAGCGGGGAAAAGTTCTCATCGCCGTCAAGATAGCGCTGTATGCGCCTTTGCAGTACCTCCTGCATACAAGCATAGTCGTTCTGACCGACAACGTTCTTGATTGCGAACTTTCTGTAGCCTGCCTTATACGGTCTGCCGTTACGGTATACTATCATACCGCCGACTCTGCTGTCTTCACCGAGGTTTGAAATATCGTAGCTTTCGATAACGGTGGGTATCTTTGCCAGTCCGAGAAGCTTTGCGAGGTCTTCAAGTGCGTTTATTTCCTTAACTGTCCTGCCGACCTTCATCGACAGATATTCCGACGCATTCTGCTTTGCAAGAAGAACTCTTGACAGTCCTTCGCCGCGTTGGGCTACCGTAATAGTCACCTTATGTCCGCAAAGGGCGGAGAAGTACTCCTCAAGCACCGCGCTGTCTTCCATTTCCTTATCAATGTATATCTGCTTCGGGATAGCGTCCGCTCTTGCCGAATAATATCCGACCAGAAAGTCCGAGCGCATCTGTCCCGGGTCGTATTCATCTCCGATGAAGAAGTTTACCTTGTCGGTTATCCTTCCGCCGCGGTAGCACATAACCGCTATACTTGCAAGCTCAACGTTCTGTGCAAGCGCAACGACATCAAAATCATAGGTCTTGTCGGAAAAAATATCCTGACCGTCCTTCATCTTCTCGATCGCATTTATGCGGTCGCGGAGCTTTGCCGCTTTTTCGAACTCAAGGTTCTCCGACGCTTCGTACATTTGCTCGGTGAGCCGCTCAACGCTCGCTTTACTGCCGTTTTGCATATACTCTATGGCAGAGCGTATCATATTGTTGTATTCGTCCTGCTTTATCTTGCCTGTGCATACGCCCATACATCTCTTAATGTGATAATTAAGACAGGGGCGCTCTTTTCTGAAATCTCTCGGGAAAACCTTGTGGCACGACGGAAACATAAATATCCTGTTCGCTTCATCGACTGCCTGCTTTGCGGTAAATCCGCTCGTGAACGGTCCGAGGTACTCTGCATTCTTATCCTTACAGTTGAGTGCATAGGAGATACGCGGATACGGCTCTTTTGTTATCTTGATATAATTGTAACCCTTGTCGTCCTTGAGCAGTATATTATATTTTGGGTTGTACTGCTTTATCAGACTGCATTCGAGCACCAGCGCGTCAAGCTCGCTCGGGGTGACTATAAAATCAAAGTCGTAGATATTGTCTACAAGCTTTCTTGTTTTCGCATTGTGGCTTTCAAGCGCGTGAAAGTAGGTCGTGACACGGTTCTTGAGCGCTTTTGCTTTTCCTACATATATTATCTTTCCCGCGCTGTCCTTCATAAGATATACTCCGGGTGAGAGCGAGAGCTTATTCGATTTATCTCTTAAAAAGCCAAGTCTGTCGTTCACCGGTCACACACTCCAAAAAAATATTGAAATTATCCGTATAGATATTTATATTGTATCATTTTTTACACCCGATTACAAGTACTTTTTAAAAATAATGACGAATTGCGCCGCTGTGCGCGTTTTCTGCACTTCCAAAAAAAGCTTTGACTTTTGAGCGGGATTGGTGTATAATATCAGGAGATATATTTTTAACCCGAAAAAAGAGAGGTTTATTTTATGAGAGCAGTAGTTGCGGTTATTGGTAAGGATACAGTCGGCATTCTCGCAAAGGTAAGTAATATCTGCGCAGAGTGCAACGCAAACGTTATGGACGTTACACAGACAATTATGCAGGATCTGTTTGCAATGACTATGCTTATCGACATTACGAAGTGTTCTGTAGATTATAACGTACTTGCCGACAAATTAAAGGCGGCAGGCAGTGAAATGGGTCTTCAGATACACGTTATGCATGAAGATATCTTCAATTCGATGCACAATATATAATACATACGGGAGAAACTAAATGTTCAATTCAAAAGATATTCTTGAAACCATCAAGATGATACAGGAAGAGAACCTTGATATCCGTACTATAACAATGGGTATCTCGCTTCTTGACTGTATCGACAGTGATATAGACAAATCGTGCGAAAAGGTGTACGAAAAGATGATGCGTGTTGCCGAGCACCACGTTGAAACGGGTGAGATAATCGAAAAGCGCTACGGTATCCCGATAATCAATAAGCGTCTTTCCGTAACTCCCATATCAATGCTTGCGGCGGCGGCAAAGGGCAGTCCCGTAAAATTTGCAAAAACGCTCCAGAGAGTAGCGGAGGGCACAGGCGTAAACTACATAGGCGGTTACTCGGCACTTGTACAAAAGGGCTTTGCCGCAGGTGACTTGGAGCTTATTAACTCTATCCCCGAGGCGCTTGCCGAAACATCAAACGTCTGCTCCTCCGTAAATGTCGGCTCGACAAGAGCGGGTATCAATATGGACGCGGTCGCTCTTATGGGCAAGATCATAAAGCAGGCATCGGAAGCCACAAAGGATAATCACTGCTTCGGTGCGGCAAAGATAGTAGTATTCTGCAACGCCGTTGAGGATAACCCCTTTATGGCGGGTGCGTTCCACGGTGTAGGAGAAGCTGACTGTGTTCTCAATGTCGGCGTAAGCGGTCCCGGTGTTGTACGTTCGGCACTTTCAAAAATGCCCGATGCAAGCATAAGCGAGGTCGCAGAGCAGATAAAGAAGACCGCTTTCAAGATCACCCGTATGGGACAGCTTGTCGGCGCAGAGGCAAGTAAAATGCTCGGCGTACCGTTCGGTATAGTTGACCTTTCGCTCGCTCCCACTCCCGCAGTCGGCGACAGTGTAGCGCATATCCTTGAAGAGATCGGACTCGAAAGCTGTGGCGCACACGGCACAACGGCGGCTCTCGCGATGCTCAACGACGCGGTAAAGAAGGGCGGCGTAATGGCATCGTCAAGCGTCGGCGGTCTGTCAGGCGCATTTATCCCTGTATCCGAGGACGCAGGTATGATAGACGCTGTAAACCGCGGCTCATTATCGATAGAAAAGCTCGAAGCAATGACTGCCGTTTGCTCGGTAGGACTTGATATGATAGCAGTTCCGGGCGACACGTCAGCCGATACGATCTCGGCGATTATCGCAGATGAAGCCGCTATCGGTATGGTGAACTCCAAGACGACAGCAGTACGAGTAATTCCCGCTATAGGAATGAAGGAGGGCGACACGATAGAGTTCGGCGGACTGTTCGGAAGCGGTCCTGTAATGAAGCTCAGCAAGTTCTCTTCATCTAAGTTCATATCAAGAGGCGGACGCATTCCCGCACCGCTCCAGAGCCTTAAGAACTGATATATGACCGCAGGTGACCCCTGCGGTTTTTCAATGTCGGATAATCTGATGTAATGATGATTTTCATTTTGTCAAGGATATTTTCGCACAAATTTAACATAGGCTTTTTGGTTATTATTTTGCTTGTATTTTGGGGATAATTGTAGTAAACTTAGTTATGATTTTTGATTTATATGCAGCTTTTAGAAAGGTGGTGCTCTGATGGACGTTATCAGCGAGATTATCGCTTATGAAAAGCACGCTGAAGAAATTGTGGCAGAAGCGAACAAAAAAGCCGATGCTATTCTTACAGATGCGGCGGCGCTCCGTGAAAAGGAGCGTATCAGCTATGAAGAAGACCGTAGCGATAAGATAAACCGATATCACGATGAGCTGAAAAAGAGCGGAGAAGAACACTACAGCGCGACCTCGGCAGAGTGCGATGCTGTAATTGCCCGACTTGACGATGATTTTTCAAAAAACAAGGACAAGTGGGCACAGGAGATATACAGTAATATAGTTTCCGCAAAGTGACAGCAAAAAAATATATCCGGAGGTGATATTATGTCGGCGGGTTCTGCGGCGGTAATAGCCAAGGCGAGAGCCAAATACGGCAAGCTGCTGAGCCTTGAACAGTTCAAGGCTCTGATATCCAAGGCGAATGTCGGCGAGATAGTAACACAGCTTAAGACCTATGACGATTTTGACAAGGATTTTTCCGGTGTTGACAATACGGTAAGGCGAAGTCAGGCTGAAAGGCTGATGGAAAAGCGCCTTTTCCGAGTATATGATGAGCTCAGGAAGTTCTGCCCCGGCAGCAGCAACAGGTTTTACGACTTTCTGCTGATACAGGAGGAGGTAAAGCAGATAATAAATGCGGCAATGTATATCGGAGCAGGCGTTTACGATCTGTTTATTCCCGGCTTTCCGGGTTATCTGACAGATATCTGTTCTTATGATATACTTGCACTTTCAAAGGCAAGAACATATGATGAGATACTGAGCGTGCTCAAAAACACGCCGTATTATGATGTACTTGCGCCTTTGTCGGACGGAACGAAGGATTTTCCTCCGATAGTATCCATTGACTGCGCACTGACAAAATACCTTTATACAACGCTTTTTGCGTATATAAAAAAGGATATGTCGGGAAGCGAAAGGTCGGAGGTCGAAAAATGCTTACGCAGACGGTGCGATATGTACAATATCAAGATATGCTACAGGCTTAAAGGTCTTTTCAAGATGCCTGTGCAGGAGGTTATTGAGCATACGCTTCCGTTTTACGGCAGGTTTGACAGGAAGACAATGGAGCAGATACTGACTAAGGCTGAGAATGAGCCTATACTTCCGCTCCTTCTTAAGCTACCGTATTTCAAGGACCTTACCGAGGAGCAGGCGGTCGATATAGAAACAGCCGTCCATACGTCAAATAAGCGCTATTATGACAGTAGGCTTGCTTTGTCGCAGTGCGACAGCACGGTAATATACTCTCTGACTGAGCTTATTCAGATTGAAAACAGAAATCTCACTACTGTGATAGAGGGCGTAAGATATTCGCTTGGGCCGTCACAGATAGAAAAAATGCTGATATTATAGAGCAAATATACAGCGAAAGGAATGATATAATGGCAGTTGAGAAGATGTCACTTATATCGGTCAGCGGACCACTTAAAAAAGTCGATAAAACGCTGGTGCGATGTTGCGAAACAAAGTGCTTTCACATTGAGCCGTCGTTTTACACATTGACTTACGGTTCTGCTCATTTCAAGACGCTAAAGGACAAGGATATCTACGGCGGACTTATGAAACGAGCGGAGATATTATCATCGGGACTGGGGATAAAGGAAAGCTCCGTTCCTTACGATGATATTCAGATGGAGGCAATACATGACTTCGATATGTACTTTACCGGGCTTGAACAGCAGGTAATGCCTCTTATCAACGAAAAGAACGAGCTTGAAAAATCGATAGACGAGTACCGGCAGGTACTGCGGCAGGTCGGTAACCTTTCAAATATCAATGTCGATTTCAAGGACTTGTTCGGGTGTAAGCATGTCAAGATACGTTTCGGTAAGCTCCCGTCCGAGAGCTACACCAAGCTTGAATTTTACAGCGAAAAGGGCTTCGTGTTTGAAGCACTTGAAGAAAAGGACGGCTATGTCTGGGGACTTTATTTCGCACCTGTCGAGGAAAGTGTACAGATAGACGATATTTTCACAAGTCTTTACTTTGAGCGTATACGTCTTCCGGACTTCCTGCACGGTGACGGCGAAACCGCAACGGCAGAGCTTAACCGACAGCTGAAAGGCTTTGACACAAAGCTTAAAGAGGTCAAAGAGAAGCTGACCGCGGTAAAGCAGAACGAAGAAAAGCAGTTTGAAAAGGTGCGCAGTAAGCTTACCTTCCTCCATAACAGCTATGAGCTGAGATGTCAGGTATCCGTGATCAACAACAAGTTCTATATGGCGGGCTTTGTTCCGACAAGAGAAGTTGCAAAGTTCAAAGAACATCTGTCATCGGTATCCGATATCGTGATCGAAGAGAAGAAATACTTTGTCGACGAACGAATGAAGCCTCCTACAAAGCTCAGAAACAACTGGCTGTTCAGACCGTTTGAGATGTTTGTCAATATGTACGGACTGCCGTCATACACAGGCATTGACCCGACACCGTATGTTGCGATAACATATATGCTTATATTCGGCATAATGTTCGGCGACCTCGGACAAGGACTCGTGATATCACTGCTTGGCTTTATCCTTACAAAATGGAAGAATGTAAAGCTCGGTCCTATAATGGAGCGTATCGGTATCAGCTCGGCAATATTCGGCTGTCTGTACGGCTCAGTCTTCGGAAACGAAGAGATAATAACGCCGTTCTTCCATATTGAGCCGCTTTACTCGGTACTCGGAAAGCCAAACAGCATATTCCAGATATCGACTTATCTTCTGATAGCGGCACTTGCAATCGGTGTTATACTGATAGTCATTTCTATGGCGATGAATATCGTGCTGTCGTTCAGACGCAAGGATTATTCCTCCGCACTGTTCGGCGCAAACGGCATAACCGGTATGATATTCTATATCGCAGTGGTAGCCGCGGCGGGACTTCAGCTGGGCTTCGGAATAGAAATGTTCACACTGCCGTATGTACTGCTTCTTATCATTCTGCCGCTCGGCATTATGATGTTCAAAGAGCCGCTTGCACATCTTGTTGCAAACTCCATTAAGCGTAATGTGGTAAACCTGAAGCACAAGACGGTTGCCGACGCGGCAATTATGGCTTCGGATACGCTGAGTGAAGAGATGCTCAGAAAGACTAGAGAAGACCTTGAAAAGCTTGACGATCTTAAATTCGTCCGTGCCGTTTACGGTAAGATGCCGCGTGAGAGCTATGAAAAGCTCGGATACTTCACGGATAAGGAATTTGTATTTATTCCGCTTACCGAAAACGAGGATAACGTCTTTGGCGTTTACTTCGTATCAAAACAGCACAGAGCGATGGTCGATGATATATTCGCAGGTCTGTACTTTGAACGTATGAAGATGCCCGCAGAGCTTACCTCACCCGGAAAGCCCGCACAGGAAAGCGCGGATAAGCCCAAGGAGAAGAAGTCGGTCGGCAACTTCATTATAGAGGGTATCATTGAACTGTTTGAAACCTGTCTTTCCTATCTTACAAACACTATGTCATTCCTCCGTGTCGGCGGTTTCATCTTAAGCCACGCAGGTATGATGCTGGTTGTAGGCGTTTTAGCCGGTGACGGCGGTGTCGGTACAATAATAGTACAGATACTCGGAAACGCATTCGTAATAGGTATGGAAGGCTTCCTTGTAGGCATTCAGGTATTAAGACTTGAATTCTATGAGATATTCGGTCGTTTCTATGTAAGTGACGGCAAAAGCTTTGAGCCGCTCAAGGCTAACTTAAACTAATTTCGGGAGGAACTGAAAATGTTACTTTTTTTACTGCCTTTATTCGCACTGGCGCTGATTATGCTGCCGTTCTTTGTGATGCTTAAGAGAAGAAAAGAGGGCAAGCCCTTAAAGACAAGAAAAGCGATCCTTATAAATGCCGGTTCATTCATCGGTGTTATGATCATGATGAGCGTGTTCGTACCGCTGTTCGCATTCGCGTCTGCTGAGGGTGCGGCTGAGGCTGCACAGTCTGCGCTCAGTGTGGGCGACGGTCTTAAGTACCTCGGTGCGGCTCTTGCAACGGGTCTTGCAACGATCGGTACAGGTATCGCGGTCGGCGGTGCCGCTCCCGCAGCTATCGGTGCTACGGCAGAAAACGACAAGAACTTCACAAAGGCTCTTATCTTCGTAGCGCTCGGTGAAGGTGTCGCTATCTACGGTCTGCTTATTTCAATACTTATTCTTTATTCATAATGACCGGAAGGTAAGAAATATGAAATTCTTTCTTATCAGTGATAATACGGATACACAGATGGGTATGCGCCTTGCAGGCATTGAGGGGATAGTGGTGAACCGTCCCGAGGAGGTCAGCGAGGCTCTGGAAAAAGCAAAGGCTGATAAGGATATCGGCGTGGTGCTTATGACGGAAAAGCTCATCAATATGTGTAAGCAGACAGTTTACGATATGAAGCTGAACAGCACAAAGCCGCTGATAGTGGAGATACCCGACCGTCACGGAACATCGGATATCAGTAAATCTATCGACGGATATGTCCGTGATGCGATCGGACTGAAATTATAATTTATCAGAAGGGAGCAGCTGTATGCCGGAGGTTCAGGACAGAATAGAAAAGCTGGGCAATTCAATTCTTTCCGATGCCGGACGCAAGGCAGAGGAAATAATCAGCAAGGCACAGCAGCAGGCTGACGAGCTGACAGAACAGGCAAGAGAGCAGTACAGACGCAGTGAAGAAAGCGAGATAGCTCTTGACAGACAAAAAACTCATACATTGTATGCCAAGGAGCTTTCTAAGAGCGATTTCGCCGCACATAAATCGGTACTTGCGCACAGATGTGAGCTTGTCGACAGCTTGTTTGACGATATAAGAAAAAGGCTTGAGAGCTTTGTAAAGAGCGGCGAGTACGCGGAATTTATGAACGCTCTTGCAAAGAAAGCAAATGACGAGCAGGCTTTCAGCAAAGACTGCGTAATAAATGTAAGCAAGGACGATAAACAGCTTGCAAAGGACATAGCCGATAAGTACGGTGTCGGAGTTGCCGTTGACCGTAATATTGAGCTTGGCGGAATTTCTGTTTATTATCCGTCACAGAACATATATATAGACTACACGCTTGACCTTGCGTTGGAGCAGCAGAGAAATGCTTTCGTTGCGGGTCACGGCGAGCTGTCGTTATAACGGGGAGGTAATTGCAATGAACTGTATTTATGCGATAAACGGACCCGTTGTAAAGGTCAAGGATACAAAGTCATTCTCAATGCGTGAGATGGTAATGGTCGGTAAGAGCAAGCTTATCGGCGAGGTCATCGGCGTTACCGATGAAATGACGACCATACAGGTGTACGAGGGTACGGCAGGTCTTATGCCGGGCGACCCCGTAGAGCCGACCGGAACACCCATGAGCGCAACGTTAGGTCCCGGTATCATATCAAATATCTATGACGGTATCCAGCGTCCGCTTAAGGCTATGACAGCGCTCAGCGGCGTATATGTAACAGAGGGCAGTGCGATAGCCGCACTTGATGAGGAGCGCGAGTTTGACGTTACGGTCACCGTAAAGGTCGGCGATAAGCTTCACGGCGGCGATGTCTACGCCGAGTGCCCCGAAACACCGCTTATTACTCACAGATGTATGATATCGCCTTACACAGAGGGCACAGTAGAATATGCTGCACCTGACGGTAAGTACAAGGTAAACGATGTAGTACTTAAGCTCAGGATTGACGATGAAACCGTACAGGAGCTGACGTTAGTACAGAAGTGGCCTATCAGAACGCCGCGACCTATAAACAAGCGTCTGCCTATTTCAAAGCCGCTTATCACGGGTCAGCGTATAGTAGATACTATCCTGCCGCTTGCAAAGGGCGGTACAGCCGCTATACCCGGAGGCTTCGGTACAGGTAAGACTATGACACAGCACCAGCTTGCAAAGTGGTGCGATGCGGATATTATCGTGTATATCGGTTGCGGTGAGCGTGGCAACGAGATGACGCAGGTACTTGAGGAGTTCTCGGAGCTTATCGACCCTAAATCGGGCAGACCGCTGACAGACAGAACGGTGCTTATAGCAAACACATCAAATATGCCTGTTGCCGCGCGTGAAGCGTCTATCTATACAGGCATCACGCTTGCCGAGTACTACCGTGATATGGGCTACCATATAGCTATAATGGCTGACTCGACATCGCGTTGGGCTGAGGCTCTGCGTGAGATATCGGGACGACTTGAGGAAATGCCCGCAGAAGAGGGCTTCCCCGCATATCTGCCGTCAAGACTGTCTGAGTTCTACGAACGTGCAGGTTATGTCGAAACTATGAACGGCAAAGAGGGCAGTGTTACCATTATCGGTGCCGTATCACCTCAGGGCTCTGACTTCTCTGAGCCTGTAACACAGAATACAAAGCGATTTGTACGTTGCTTCTGGGCACTTGACAAGAACTTGGCTTATGCAAGACACTATCCCGCTATCAACTGGAATATGAGCTATTCCGAGTACAGCGACGATCTTGCCGAGTATTACAATGAGCACGTCGGCGAGGAGTTCTGCCGTTACAGACAGGAAATATCGACCTTGCTCGTTGAAGAAAACAATCTTATGGAGATAGTAAAGCTTATCGGTGCTGACGTTCTCCCCGATGATCAGAAGCTCATTATTGAGATCGCCCGTGTTATCCGTGTAGGCTTCTTACAGCAGAACGCCTTTCATAAGGACGACACATTTGTTCCGCTTGAAAAGCAGAAGCTGATGATGAAAGCAATTTTACTTCTTTATCACAATTCGCTGAATGCCATTAACGGCGGCAAGCCTATATCGGAGATAATCTCCTACGGCTTCTTCGATAAGCTGATAAAGATGAAGTACGATATACCTAACGACAAGCTTGAAATGTTCGATGAATATTTCGATATGATAAACAGCAGGTTTGCCGACGAATAAACCCGATAGGAGAAAAGTTTTATGATTCAATATGCAGGACTGAGTGAAATAAACGGACCGCTTGTCTGCCTTGAGGGTGCTAAGGGTGTTTCTTACGATGAGATCGCAGAAATCAAGCTTGAGGACGGCACAAAGCGTTTAGGTCGTGTCGTTGAGATGCAGGGCGATAAGGTAGTCTTACAGGTGTTTGAGGGTACGAACGGTATCTCTCTTACCAATACAAAAATCAGTTTTACGGGAAAGCCGCTTGAGATCCCACTGTCTACCGAAATGCTCGGCAGAACGTTCAACGGTGCCGGCAAGCCCATAGACGGGCTGGGCGAGGTGTTCCCGCAGAAATACGGCGATATCAACGGACGTGCGTTAAATCCCGTTGCACGTTCATATCCCAGAAACTATATACACACAGGTATTTCCTCTATAGACGCACTTATGACGCTTATCAGAGGTCAGAAGCTTCCTATATTCTCGGGCTCGGGTCTGTCGCACAACAAGCTTGCCGTGCAGATAGTAAAGCAGGCTAAGATCGCAGACAGCGAGGGCAAGGACTTTGCCGTGGTATTCGCCGCAATGGGCGTTCAGAATGACGTTGCGGAGTACTTCAGACGTTCGTTTGAGGAAACAGGCGTTATACAGCGTGTTTGTATGTTCATAAATCTTTCAAACGACCCTATCATCGAGCGTATCCTTACTCCGAGATGTGCGCTTACGGTCGCAGAATATCTTGCGTTTGAGAAGAATATGCACATACTCGTTATTATGACCGATATGACCTCTTATTGTGAGGCTCTGCGTGAGTTCTCTTCATCAAAGGGTGAGATCCCCGGAAGAAAGGGCTACCCCGGTTATCTTTATTCCGACCTTGCCTCTATGTATGAAAGAGCAGGCGTAGTAGAGGGCAGTACAGGCTCTGTTACGCAGATACCGATACTTACAATGCCTAACGATGATATTACCCACCCTATCCCCGACCTTACGGCATATATCACCGAGGGTCAGATAGTATTCGACAGAAACCTTGACCAGACAGGCGTTTATCCCGGACTTTCTGTACTGCTTTCGCTGTCGCGTCTTATGAAGGACGGCATAGGAGAGCAGTATACCAGAGCTGACCACGCCGATGTTTCAAACCAGCTTTTCGCTTGCTATGCGAGAGTACAGGATGCAAGAGCGCTTGCATCGGTCATCGGTGAAGATGAGCTTTCAGCATCGGATAAGGCTATTATGAAGTTCGGTACGATGTTCGAAAAGTACTTCCTTAATCAGGGCTTTGATGAGAACCGTTCTATGGACGAAACGCTTGACCTTGCGTGGGATCTGCTTTCACTGCTTCCCGCAAGCGAGCTTGACCGTGTAAACGAACAGCTCATCAAGGAGCATTATAACCCCGAAAATGCGAAGAGATTTGTATAACAGTTACTTTATGAAAGGCAGGTGAGTGTATGGCTGAACAGGTTTTCCCGACCAAAGGCAACCTTATCAAAGCAAAACGTTCGTTACAGCAGGCAAAGCAGGGCTTTGAGCTGATGGACAGAAAGCGTAACGTATTGATAAGAGAAATGGTCGCGCTGACCGATAAGTCAAAGCTTGTCCGCGGAAATATTGAGCAGACCTATGAAAAGGCTTATGCCGCACTGCAAAAGGCGAATATCTCGCTCGGCTCTGTATCGACTCTGACGCAGTTCGTTCCCGAGGAAACGGAGCTTGAGATATCGTTCAGAAGTGTAATGGGTGTAGAACTGCCGACAGTCGAGCTCCCCGATAAGCCGATAGTTCCGCAGTATGACATTGCTATGACCAATTCGTATCTTGACAATGCCTACATCTGCTTTAACGAAACCAAAAAGCTGACAGTCGTACTCGCCGAGATAGAAAACAGCATATACAGGCTCGCTGTGGCTATTAAAAAGACACAGAAGCGTGCCAATGCGCTTAAAAACATCATTATCCCGAAATACGAGGCGCAGGTCAGATTTATCTCCAACTCTCTTGAAGAAAAGGAACGTGAGGAATTCTCACGTCAGAAGGTTATCAAGAGCACCAAGATAAAAAAGGAAAAGGCACAGAAAGAAAAAGCATAAGAACAAACAATGTAAGATAAAAGCCGCACTGAGGGTTTTCCCGACAGTGCGGCTTTCAGTTTGTTGAAAAAGTCTGTTTTTACAAAAAATAGAGTAAATTCTCTGTCCCTAACCCCAAACCCCTTCCCCGTGG
>DJPL01000042.1:83272-89297 GCA_002437415.1 Ruminococcaceae bacterium UBA6413
GGGCTATATTACTGGGGCTACCGCCCTAGTCCCTGTCGGGGCTTTGCCCCTGCGACCCCAATTTTTAATAATCAAGAAGTTTATCGACAGACTGAAAGCCGCACTGAGGGTTTTCCCCGACAGTGCGGCTTTTTTATATCCGTATTTTGCGCTTACACTTCCACAAAGATCGCACCGCTTGCAGGAACAGTAACTGTATCTGCGTTTACAGCGCCGTTTTCGCCTAAAGTATAAACAGCCTTTCCGCCCTTTGCATAATCCGCATTGACGGTTACTGCCTTGTCGGACGGGTTTATAAATATATATATCGTCTGGCTGTCACAGCTTCTCTTGTATACGAGCGGATAGCCGTCACTGCTCACAAATTCAAATGCGGAGAGGTTGTGGAGCGCGGGATTATCGTTTCTTACCTTGATAAGCTTCTTTACTTCATTATACAGCGAATTGCTGTCAAGCATCTGCTTTTCAACCGTAGGTCTGTCGGGAGCATCGTCCTGCTTTATATAAAGCTGTGACTTGTCGGCAGTAGAGAAGCCGTCATTTGCCGTGCTGTCCCACTGCATAGGACTTCTTGAACCTGTGCGGTTGTAGCCGCCCTCGACCGATACAAGCCCCTCGACATAGCGCAGTCCTATCTCATCGCCGTAGTAAACGAACGGAGCACCGGGCATTGTCAGCAGGAAAGCAAAGCAGCATTTCAACTCGTCCTCATCTCTGCCTTTTGCAAGTCTGTCCATATCGTGGTTGCCTGACGGTATGCAGATAAGTCCGCCGCCTGTTGTTGCTTTCTCGTGATAGCTGTTGTACTGCTCGGCAAAGATAGCGGGAGTACCCTTACCTCTCTTTGAGAAGAACGGCTCTGCACATCTGAACATAGAGTTGTAACCCTCAGGACCAAAGTGCAGCAAGAAATCCATATCAAAGCCGCCCTTAAGCGAATACTGCGGCTCGCCCCACTCCGATACCATTGCGGCTTCAGGGTATTCGCTCTTAAGATATCCCGTGATATCCTGCCAGAGCTTTATTGTTTCCTTGTATTCGGGGTCGCACTTTACAAGCGAGCCTGCCATATCTACTCTGAAGCCGTCACAGCCCATATCGAGCCAGAACTTCATAACGTCCTTTATTGCGGCTCTTGTAGCCATAGGACCGGGATCTGTGGGCTTCTGCTGATAAGCGTATTTAGGCTCTGCGTAACCATAGTTCAAGGCGGGCTGTGAAGAGAAGAAGTTGACTGCGGCGCTTCCGTCACGGTCGGAAATACCTCTTATGCAGTTAAGACCCTCGGGCTGTTCCCATATATTGCTCGTCCAGATATATCTGTCGGTGTACTCGTTCTTTTCGGGGAGCATTGACTGTTTGAACCATTCGTGTTCTACCGAAGTGTGACCCGGTACAAGGTCGAGCAGAATGTGTATACCGCGCTTGTGACACTCGTCAAAAAGATGCTTTAAATCATCGTTTGTGCCGTATCTTGCGGCGGCTTTCTTATAATCCCTTACGTCATAGCCCGCGTCACCGAAAGGCGAGTCGAAGCAGGGGTTCATCCATATTGCATTGAAGCCCGTATCTTTGATGTAATCAAGCTTTTCGATTATACCCTGAAAGTCACCTATACCGTCACCGTTTGTATCGTTGAAGGACTGAGGATATATTTCATAAAAAATTGCATTTTCCAGCCACTTAGCCATAATTTACCTCCATTGCGGCAAAGCCGTTTTATAAGGTTATTATATACTGACGGGCGGGAAAATGCAAGATTTATTTAAAAAGAAAAACGTATGCCAGTACAAGCAGCAGCTTGTAGTCGGCTTTATCGCGCCAGAGGATAAATGCTACGGCGGCGACCTTCAGCAGGTCATCGTCGTTCATAATTCTTCCGATTATGTCCATTTGGTTACTGCGGGCGGAATTTCAGTCAGGCTTATGCCCGCCTTTCTCCTGCATATGACCGCCGCTCTGACAGCGGCAGCGCTCACATCCGCAGGGCTTTTTACTGTTACTCATACTCTTATTGTGGTTATGTATGGCGGCGTTGAAGCTCGGGGGAGGGCTGTTTTTCCGCTTGTCGGCGGAGAGCTTTTCGACCCTTTTGTTGGCTTCGTCCTCACTCATAAAAACGCTTGCAAAGCTGTCAAGTATCTCCTCATCGGTATGCTCATCTGCCGTGTCGCATTCATCGGGAGCATCGTTTTCTGAGCTTTCGTCATCGCAAATTTCTTCTTCCCGCTGAAAATCCGATGTATCCTGCGGTGTTTCGGCTTCTTCATCGCAGTCGCAGTCCGAGCTTTCGCCATTATCAGGCGTTTCAGACTCAGGTTCGGCAGAAATTTCTTCCTCGGTGTCGTCTATAGCTTCTGCCGATATTTCAATGTCGCCGCTTTCCTCGCGAACCGTTGCGGTTTCGATATCGTTTTCGGATAGATCCGCATTTTCGGTCATCTCGGTTTCGACAACTTCGGGTTCGGCTGTATTTTCATTTGCCGTGGCGATAACTGCTTCTGCAACGATCTGAGCCGCCGGTACAGACTGCGGTACTGCGACCGATACCTCCTCGGTCGGTGTCGAAAGCTTTGCTTTTTCGGCGGCTTTCATAGCGGCGGCTGTATATTCTTTCTGCAAGCGCTCGAACTCAGCCTTTGACATTTTTATACTGCTCCATTCCATAATGTAACTCCTTTTCATAACAGGTTTTCAAACAGACCGCTGTCTTTGAGATACGGCAGCAGAGAGATAAGTCTGAACAGCTTTACCGCTGTGTCGATCTTTGCCTGATTTTCATCACGCAGGTGCGGCTTTAACGCAAGGAGAAGCTCGGTGTTCTTGTCCTGCTCGCTCATCTTTGACATTATCTCGCCTATTTTCATAAACATATCTATGTTTAATCCGCCGAAAATATCATCGCTGTTTTCGTTATCTGCGGAATTTTCCGTGGCTTCTGCCGAGGTATCGCTGTCTTTTTGTTCTTCGTTATTGTTGTCGGACAGCATAGCCTTAAGCAGATCTTCCATTTCGCTCATACGCCGCCCTCCGTTCATTGCTACTTATTCATTGTTTTTTTCAGCTCCTGCGCCTTTGCGGAATTCATCATCTTTTTGATCATTTCCGGGTTGCCGAGAATGCTTTTGAGCTTCTTTGCGTCCTTTTCGGGCATATTTTGCAGTGCTATCGAAAGGTCGCCCTTCTGCATGGCTTCTTTTAGCTTCTGCGGGGTTATACCCAGTTTTTTGCTGACAGCGTCAAGCATAGAATCAACGTTATTCATAACTGCCTCCTGAAATTATATTTTGAACGGGAAGGGAATATTCCCGTTATATTCAGTTTATAATTTTTTGTAAAATTATACAAAAGGCTCTTTGTGTTTTGTGTAGAATTTCTAAAAATACGGATAGTTATCTTTTCTTTTCCTTTGTAATGTGTTATAATTACTCTATGGGTTTTGCATTCAGCCGTAACGGCTGACCCGACTGAAAGGATAGAAATTATGAAAATTGTAGTAGTATCCGATTCGCACAAGGAATTTCACAAGCTCAATTCGGTAATTGAGAACAATCTCGATGCCGATGCGTTTATACATCTTGGTGACGGTGAGCACGAATTCAACGATGTACGCAACCTCCACCCCGATAATAGCTTTTTATTCGTAAAGGGCAATTGTGACTTTGCCGAAAACAAGACGATAAGAATTGCGAATGCGAAGGGCATCAAGATACTTTGCGTACACGGTCACGAGCACCATGTGCACCAGGGTCTTGATACGCTCATCTCTGTTGCAAAGCAGAACGGTTGCAAGATCGCGCTTTACGGTCATACGCACCTTTACCGTACCGAGCTTATTGACGGCATTTATGTTATGAATCCCGGCAGTATCGATTCGCCGAGAGATAAGCGTCCGCCGTCATACGGTATCATAACAATTGACGACAACAAGAAGATCACAATGAATATAGTGGCGCTCGATTACCATGCAGACAAACAGTGAGATATGCGGATCACCGCTTATAACGTTTGATACCTTGCCGTCCACTAACACCTATATCAAGGAGCACGCCGAAGAGCTTGCTGACCGTACCGTGGTTATTGCCGATATGCAGAGCAGCGGTAAAGGCAGGATAGGCAACAAGTGGCTTGCGACCCGCGATATGCTCCCGATATCGGTACTGATAAAAGAGCCCCGTCACGGTCACGATCTTACGGTGATATGCGCGGTAGCCGTATGCCGTGCCGTTGAGCGGCTGAGCGGCATAAAGGCGGGCATAAAGTGGACAAATGACATAATCTGCTCTGAACGCAAGGTATGTGGTATTTTATGCGAGAGCTCGGTCAAATGTTCCTCGGACGGCGCAATTTATAATAACGTGGTCTGCGGAATGGGGCTGAACGTCAATCAGAGCAAGGAATTTTTCGAGAGCAACGGACTTGTCAATGCGGCATCGCTCTACACGCTGACAGGCAATAAATATGACAAAATGCTTGCGGCAGAGTATATAGTGACTGAGCTTGAAACGCTTATCGACAGCGATTTCGCGGCGGTGATAAAGGAGTATTCCGACCGCTGTGTAACGCTCGGAAAAACAGTAAAACTGGTGCAGAACAATACAGAAACAACAGCATATGCAAAGGCTATAGCCCCGGACGGTTGTCTTATCTGCGAGAACGAGAACGGTGAATTTACCGTAAACTCCGGACTTGTGCGGGTGAGAGGGCTCGGGGGCGAATACGTCTGAGGTTTAACTGAAAGGAGATACTAATAATGGCAGACAATGTGTACATACCTGAAATCAGCGGTCCGCTGAGAAGCTTTATGCTCAAAGTACCCGAAGAAATACAGCTTGCAAGCGGTATACGGGTAATGGGCAAACTTATAAAATCGATAGTATTTACAACTGACATCTGCATTATAAGAAATGTCAATGCCGACGCGGTAATAGCGGTATATCCGTTTACGCCGCAGCCGATAATCACACAGGCTATTATGAGCGCCGCGGATATACCTGTTTTCACGGGTGTAGGCGGCGGGCTTACGCAGGGAAAGCGCGTGGTAAATCTCTCTATGCACGCAGAATTTCAGGGTGCTATCGGTGTTGTTGTCAATGCGCCGACATCGAATGATGTTGTGCGTCAGGTATGCGACACGATTGATATCCCTGTTGTTGTCACGGTAATATCCGAGCATGAGGACATCGAGAGCAGGCTTGAAGCGGGTGCAAAGATATTCAATGTATCTGCGGCGGGCAAGACTACGAATGTTGTAAAGGAAATACGCAAGCGCCACCCCGATATTCCGATCATCGCGACCGGAGGACCCACAAAGGAGTCGATACTCGCGACAATCGAAGCGGGAGCTAATGCAATCACATGGACTCCGCCTTCAAACGGCGAAGTGTTCCGCGATATAATGAACGCCTACCGCGAAGGCAAACCCCACCCCTAAGCGGCGGGTCGCCGCTGACAATTCCGCCTTTGATACTGTTGTAGCATAGCAAATGATAGCAAAACGGCGGACGGCAGTGTGCCGTTTCAAATTCGCCGTTCTGACTGTCGGCGGTTTGCGTAGGTAACGTTACCGGCGAGTGCCGATGGCACCCCCTTTTGACGTTAGTACAGAATTAAGTTGAAATAGAAATCTGAGTTCTTAATTATAGGTTATCTATCCCTTTATTAGCACTATCACAACTTGCCTCCCCTCGAAAAAGGGGAGGTGGCTTGACGGCAAGGCAAAACTGTAATTTTGAATGCTAGTGTGGGATATATCATACCGTTTTATATTCAAAAAATCTTTCTGCCGTCAAGACGGAGGGGATTAAAATTGATAGGAGTAGATTATTTAAAACGGCAATGTGTCGCTTCAAATTTGCCTATGATTATTGTGGCACTTTGCTATGAATATCAAAACTGTGGCATTTTATCAAACGGCACTGCTTGACAAAATAAAACTATAGTGATATACTTATGCTGTTAAAAGCGTAAAGATTAAGCTTAAGAAATGAAACGGTGAGAGTTATGTATAAGGCAGTAAATACCA
>DJPL01000042.1:89331-159435 GCA_002437415.1 Ruminococcaceae bacterium UBA6413
GGGGGGGGGCTCTATAAAAGCACCTCTGTAAGTAATGCACAATATCTCTGCGTAAAATTCAATATGGTTATTAAGGCATAGTCCATGTATGGTGGACTGTGCCTTTTTGTATTTTAAAAGGAAAGAGGTATGAATTTATGAAAGTGAAAAAGTGGCTGCTGGGGCTTATAACCTTTGCGGCAATGACTGTGCTGTGCGCTGTGTGCGCGGGGGCGGAGACTTATGGAGACTATGAGTACTATGTGCGTGATGATCAAACAGTATGTATTTGGTCATATACAGGAAAAGATAAAGTCGTAAATATACCCGAAGAGATTGATGGTAAAAAGGTTGGTGTAATTGGAGAATTTGCATTTATTGCCAATGACGTGGAGATTGTTAATATTCCTAATTCTGTTACACGTTTAGCCGGCAGATGCTTTCATAAATGCAGTAATTTACGAGAAATAAATATTCCTGAAAGCGTGTCCAATATCGTAGGTGTTCCGATTATAGAATGCCCATCAGTTGAACAAATAAATGTTTCAGAAAAAAATAACTATTATCGTTCTGTCGATGGCGTTTTATTTTCAAAAGACATGAGTCAATTGATATACTATCCGTCAAATAAAGATGGTGATAGTTACAAAGTACCTGATGAAGTAAAAGAATTTTCGCCATGCGCTGACAATGGAGCTTTTAATTATAATCAAAATCTAAAATCTGTAACATTAAATGCAAATATAAACTTATCTTCTTGGAATTTTCCACGTTCTTCATTTGATTATGCAAGTAAATTGGAAGCAATATATGTTGACAGCAAAAATCCTTACCTTACTTCCGATAACGGAATTTTATACTCCAAAGACAAAACAATATTAGTCAGTTATCCGGCTAATTGCAGTCAAACAAGATATATAATGCCGGATAATGTTAGTACGATGTCTGAAAATGCGTTTTATGGTGCAAAAAATTTAAAAGAAATACAACTTTCTAAAAAATTCGAGATTAGAGTATATGGCGTGCAATTTTTCTTGGGCTGTCGAAATTTAGAAAGTATAAGTGTTCCTGAATCTAATTCGGAATTATATTCAGTTGACGGAGTTTTATTTAGAAAACATGACAGTGATGATCTTGATAACCCGTGTCTTATAAGTTATCCTCAAAATAAAAGCGACTCAAAGTACGAAGTTCCTAAAACCGTAAAATCTATAGAGCCGAGGGCTTTCGAGGGCAACACGAATTTGTCGACTGTTATAATACCGGATAATGTTACAGAAATTAAATTATGTGCTTTTATGGATTGCAGATCACTTAGTAAAGTTGTCTTACCGAGTAACTTGAAAGAAATTTCATACTCTGCTTTTAGGAATTGTTCTTCTTTGACCGATATAGATATCCCATCAAGTGTTACAACAGTATCAATTTGTGCGTTTTATAATTGCCGCTCTCTCAAAAATGTAACAATACCTTTCAATGTGACGAAAATAGAATACCACGCCTTTGGATACAGTGATTCAGATATTTCTGATAATGACGATTCTCAAAAGATAAACGGCTTCAAAATCTACTGCTATCCCGGTACAGCCGGCGAACAATATGCCAAAGATAACGGCTTTGATTATATGTTGCTTGACAAGTTTGCACATGCAAAAGTAAACGGCGCAAAGCTCACAGGCAGAGCCGCAGATGCCCTCCGCATAAACTGGACGAAAAACGCAAATGCTGACGGCTACATAGTAGAAATGTATCAGAACGGCAAGTGGGCGCGTGTCGGCAAGATTACAAACAACAGCACGACAACATTTAGGAAAGCAGGTCTTAAGGCTTCTACCGTATACAAGTTCAGAGTTAAGGCATACAAGATGTGTGGCACAACTGCGGTCTACAGCGCGTACAGCTCGACTGTTGCTGCAAGAACAAATCCGTCTGTTATAAAGGGTGCAAAGCTCGGCGGCAGAGCGGCAGACGCGCTGAGGATAAACTGGACTAAGAATGCTTCGGCTGACGGCTACATTGTTGAAATGTATCAGGGTAACAAGTGGGTGCGTGTCGGCAAGATAACAAGCAACAGCACGACCACATTCAGAAAAGCGGGTTTTAAGGCTTCAAGCGTATACAAGTTCAGAGTAAGAGCGTACAAGATGAGCGGTAAGACCGCACTTTACGGCAACTACAGTGCAATGGTAACAGCAAGAACAAACCCGTCTGTAATGAAAGGTGTTAAAATCGGCGGTAAGGCTAAGGACGCACTCAGGGTAAACTGGACTAAGAATAGTTCCGCACAGGGTTACATTGTTGAGATGTACAAGGGTGGCAAATGGGTAAGAGTTGCCAAGATAACAAATAACAGCACTACTACATTCAGAAAGGCAGGACTTGCAAAGAACACAACTTACAAGTTCAGGGTCAAGGCTTACTATATGAGCGGAAAAACCGCACTTTACGGCAATTACGGAAGTGTCAGCGGAAAGACTGCGGCGAAGTAAATACTGAACTGAATAAAGATAAAATGAGCATCGGGTTTATATCGGTGCTCATTTTTTGTCTGACGGAATGACAGCAAATTATAGAGTTTTTTTATAAAAGTAGTGCAATTTCGTGTCAACTGTGGTATAATTATAAGGTATATTTAAATCTAAAAACAGATAAAAACGGAGCGATTATGAGTTACATGATAAATCTCGGCAGCTGGGGCAGTATTTTTGCAGTGCCCTCAGATGTCGTTGACAAATACATAAAGATAGCGAGCGGGAGCAGTATCAAGGTTTTGCTGTATTTCCTGCGTCACAGCGGAGAACAGCTCAGTGACGGCGAGATATCCGATGCACTTTCGATGGCGGCGGAGGACGTAAAGGACGCGCTTTCTTTTTGGGAGCAGGTCGGACTGCTATCTCAAAATCATGGCATTTACGAGCCGAAGCAGGGAGCACCCGCTTCAAAGCCGCAGGCGAAAGAGCCTGTTATGTCCGCTGTATCGGCGAGCGTAACAATTCCGCAGGGCGTTACGGCGCAACAGGCTGAATTTGCCGCAGTAAAGGCGGCGGCTTTACGTTCACCCGAATTTTCACCGGCAGAGATAGCGGACACGGTAAGGAAAGACGACAAGGTCGATTTTCTTTTCAAGACCTGCGAAACGCTTTACGGCAGACCGCTTAAGCACACCGAGCAGAACGCTCTTATCACGATAACAGAGCATATCGGGCTTCCGACCGAGGTCGCGCTTATGATGGTCGATTACTGCTTTTCAATTAACAGATCATCGCCCGCATATCTTAAGGAAACAGCGATGAACTGGATGGAAAACGGCATAAACGACCTTGCCGCCGCCGAAAGACAGATATCAATGCTGCAGTCGAAAAACATCGCCGAAAGCTCCGTCAAGTCTATGTTCGGAATAAACAGGGCATTGACGCAGAAAGAAAAGGATTTTGTCGATTTATGGTATAACGTATGGAGCTTCAATTCCGAAATGGTAAAGCTGGCTTACGAGATCAATGTCAACGCAAAGGGGCAGTTCGCTTTCCCGTATATCAGCAAGATACTTGAAAACTGGCACGCAAAGGGAATTACGACCGAACAGCAGGTAAACGACGAAAAGAATAGCAGACCGATCTCTACCGAGAACAATTCATCGTTTGACGCAGAAAAAATCGATGATATGCTGCTTGAAGATTATACATAAGGAGTAAATATGGCTTATCCGTCAAATTATTATACAAAAGCACAGGAGATCATTGATAAGCGCCGCTTTGACAACAGCGTCACGATAGAGAGGCGTACAAGAGAGCTGCGCGTAAAAATTCCCGAAATAGGGGAAATCGATAAAAAGCTCAGCGGCACGATAGATGTACTGGCTAAAATCATAATCGCCAAAAGTCCCGATACACCTCAGCTTATCGAGAAGCTCAGAGATGAAAACCTTGCGCTTCAGGAGAGAATGAGAACACTGCTCAAAAGCCACGGATATCCCGAGGATTATCTTGACCCGATATTCACCTGCAAGAAGTGCTGTGATACCGGTATCGGCGAACACGGCAGATGTTCATGCTATAACGATGTGCTGAAAATGATAGCGTCAAAGGAGCTTAGCAAAAGCCTGCCTATGGGGCTTACCTGCTTTGAGAGCTTCGACCTCAGCCTTTACAGCGATCAGCCCAAGGCGGAGCTTAAGAATAAATCACCAAGAGATATAATGAAGCAGAATTATGACTACTGCGTTTCGTATTCGGAGAATTTTCTCGTGCCGGGTGAGAGTATTTTTATGACAGGCGGAACGGGGCTCGGAAAGACGCATCTTTCCCTGTCGGTCGCAAAGAAGGTCATTGAAAAGAACTATTCCGTGGTGTACGGCTCAGTACCGGATCTGCTAAGACGGATAGAAAACGCTCACTTCAACAAGACCGAGGACGATGCCGAGGTAATGAACACGCTTAAGGAATGCGACCTGTTGTTGCTTGACGATCTCGGCGCGGAGTTTGAGTCGCAGTTCTACGTTTCGTGCCTTTATGAGCTGATAAACACAAGGCTGAATTACGGCAGACCTACGATAGTCAATACAAATCTTACGGGTACAGAGCTGAAAAAGCGTTACGCCGACAGGATAGTATCACGGCTTTATTCTATGAAAACGCTTGTTTTCAGCGGTGATGATATCAGAATGAAGCTTAAAACCAGACGATAAACGATAAAATATAAGGGGTGTATGTATGAGCAGAGGAGCTGCGGTATTTTTTATTCTCGGCGTGATCGCCGTTGTATTCTCACTTATCTTTCCCGATAATTCAAAACGCAGTGTAAGAAATGCGATTTCGTATTATCGCGCGGAGGATATCGAAGAAACCGACTACGATTATTTCAGAGAGCGGCTCAGAAGTCCTGTAGAGCTTCCGTTTGAATATTCATTTGACGATAAGGAGTTCGACAACGGCTTTGAGTATGAATTCAATCCCAATGTCAAGTCGGGATATTATCACAAGCCACAGACCTTGAAATTTGATTGCAGTGACACAATATGGTATACGACTGACGGAACACTGCCCGAAAAGGATAAAACCGCTTATCTTTATGACCCCGAGATCGGTATCCGAATGGAGACCGGCGTAACGAATATCTGTGTCAGAGCGGAGAAGGACGGCAAGATGAGCCGCGTGTATATAGGTTCTTATGTCATACTCGGTACAACGGAGGACGCGTTTTACGGATACGGGTATAATTCGCTCGGCAAGTATGACAGGTATATTTATTCCTGCCTTTACAGGGCAATAAGCAACTTTGAAACGAGGTTTGACGTGCCGTTTACGGGTGTGTCTTATCAGCGTTTGTACAGAATTCTGATGTGCGTAAACTATGACAATCCGCTTCTATTCCAAGCCCCGCTTTCGTTCAGGAGCTGGAGCGGCAGTAAGAATGACGTAAGCTCAATAGTGCTCGACTACGACTTCACTAAGGCTGAATGCGAATACTACGTTCAGCAGACCGAAAAGAGAGCGACCGAGATATTGGAAAAAGCCGACGGTGCGGAGTCACTGATCGATTATCTGCTTGATATACATGACGAAATACTGAAAAATGCAGAATATGACTATTCGCTCAAAGGTAACGGAACATATGAGGCGTTCGGCGTGCTTAATGTCGGAAGCGGTGTATGCGAGTCGTACTCAAGAGCTTATCAGTATCTTTGCCAGTGCATAGCGGTGGATAATATACTGGTAGTCGGACTCAGCGACGGCGAGCCGCATATGTGGAATATGGTACAGCTTGACGGCGAGTGGTATCACGCCGACCTTACCTGGGACGACGGCGACAACAATATGATAGATTATTATTATTTCTCATTCAACGATAATAACCTTGACGACTACGGACAGAGAAAGATCTCTCCAGAGCTCTCGGAAAACAGTGCTATACTTGATATGTACAGCGACTCCAACTATTATCCGATACCGAATGCGATAGGACTAAAATATACAGTAACGAATATGTTTCTGAACTGACGCTTTATAATTAAAGGAAGTGATCAATTGAAAAAAATATTTATAAAAATACTGGCGGTTGCATTGGCTTCAGCGCTGATGCTGACATCACTCAGCGCCTGCTCCGTAAACGATAATGACAAGGACAGGGAAGAGCATAATTTCGCGGAAATGAAGTCGGACAGCGAGCTTGCTTACAACACCAAGGGTGAGTTCTCGGTCAATGTGTCTGCCGACAATATCACGCTTAATAAAGATATCAGCGCCGACAGTGTAAAAGTATTCTATTCATATATCGACAGCGACAAGCTTCCTGATATTGACGCATCGCAGGCGGTAAAGCTGAACACTGACGAATACTCGGCGGTGTACGCAAAGGTCACATCGCTTACGGTCAATTCGGGGCACTCGGCAACGGTCGCTTTCAGCGACAGCAGGTTCAGCGAAAATCAACCGGATTGCTTCTTTGTGCTGTTTGATAAGAAGACCAACGCTTCGGGAAGGTATCTTGTTTCGATGATACCCGTAAAGTATACGGCATATTCGCTTGTCAGCGATACTACACAGATACGCTCGGAAAGCACAAGCAACAAATTTAAGCTGACGCTCGACAAAAGCAGCTTTGCAAGCGAGGTTACGGCGGATGATATTGTGCTGTCGGGCGGCTTTGAAAACTGCGAAATAAGCGATATTGAAAAGGTCGGCGACAATACGCTGTCATTCGTGATAAATTCGGACAGCGGCTATAATTCGGATGATGACGGCTGTATAACCGTTAAGCGCAGAGCTATCACAGACGCGGCAGTCGATGTGTCTACTGCGGTGGATATAGTATCGCCGTCGGTCGTTTTCCAATCAAACGACTTTGAGGCTTCGACAAATTACGCAAGAATACACATTTCCCTTGTTGACTGCACATTCAGCGACAGTGTTCAGGTAAGTATGTTCGGCTGTGATGACAACAGCGTTGAGATAACACGCTTTGACAGAGTGTCGGCAAATGACGGAGTATTGTATCTTTCGTTTGATACGGAAGCACCGTCCAAGGCAATTGCGCTTATATCCGGCTGTACATTCAGCATTAAGGACAGTGCACTGAGTATAAATTATCCGCTGGATTTTAACGTATCACCCAGATCTCCCGATGTAAGCGCGGTTATTACAAAGGTCGAGGAGAACGGCTCGGACTTCAGGGTAACGGCACAGTTCAGCGTTGTAGACGGCACATTCAACGTTATTAGCAAGAACAGCTTTATATTCAGCGGCGACTATTCAAAAGCGGTTATAACATCAATAACGGCACAGGACGATATGGCTACTGTCTGCTTTGATATACCTAAAACCTCGTCGGCGGAAAACGCGGAGTTGTACGGCACTGTCGGTATACGCTCGGGCGCTGTTATGAGCCGCTGGGGCATACAAACGAATATCGCGGCATTCCCGCTGTATTACAGCGCCGCCGAGCAGGACAGCGATGATATCGATAATGCCGATTATGATGAGTTGCACGATATGCTCACAGCTATGAATGAATATTTCGGTACGATCGGCATCGGCAATGAGCTTTCGCTTGACGGACTGTCTGCGGCGACAGTCGGAAGCGGTACGTTTGACGAATATTACGCAAAGCTCAGCGATAAGTACGGCTATATCTACAGATCTGTGAAGAGAACAAATGAGCTTCTCGGCTCTGACAGAATAACATCCGGAACAGAAATTACAGAGGATATGTACAGCGTTGAGAGATATATGAACGATCTTTTAGCAATGCATACTCTCATACGTCCTGTTTGTGACAGCACGGCAAAGCTGTTTGCAATATATGACCGTATGAGTACGACAATGGATACCCAGGAGCTTGAAACTCTCAGCTCCGAGGCAAAGGAGCTTACTGCTAAGATAACGGCTGTATATTCGGCTAAGGTCAAGGGCATATCCTACAGCAAGCTGCTTGAGCGTATCATTTCCGGGTACACAGACGGTGCGCTTGATTCTTTTGACGCGCTGTGTGATAATATCTATAACTGGTATCCCGAGGGAGTCAGCGATAAAAAGATGTTCAGAAGTATGTCGCTTAGCGTAATTATCAATGCGGCGGTTATTGAGTATATTTCGACCTCAGGGAATGAGAGCAATGCAGATGAGTTTGCAGGGATATGTAACAGCCTGACGACCCTTGACAGCTATCTTGACGCACATAATGTAAACAGCGGTGAAAGCGGCAGAATACTGAGTACGACGCTTGGCAGAACATTCAGTCTGCAAAAGGTAAACTCGTTATTGTCAGACCCTACAAATGAAATAACGCTTTCCGAAATTTCACTGCTTGAGAATTATATGAACAAAGACAGCTCCATGGAAAATGAGCTTATAAATGTCGGCTTTGATGTTTCATCTGTGAGATATATAGTATGCGCCGACAGCAATATAACAAGCAGGTCACAGGCAGAGCAGGGTCGGCATATGTATTCGTTTGTAAGGCGTGCGACATTGTATGACCTGACCGTTTCTCAGACGGTAAACGAGATGGAATACTGTAATTACTATTACAGCATCGAAATTGACGATAACGGAAAGCCGACAGCCGTACCGTATGTCAACGTTTATTACAGGCTTTATACGCTTAAGTGATTTTTTGCAAAATTACTGTTCGGTTTCTATTTTGTATTGTAAAGGTGAAAAACTATTGAATTATATAAAAGAAAACACGATCGCGACTGAAAGACTTATTATCAGACCTGTAGCCGGTTCGGATACGGAAGATATCCACAAATATGCAGGCGATAAGGAAATCAATATGATGCTTTTTCTGCCGAATGATACGGTTGAACAAACCGTAGAATTTGTCCGGAACGCAGTTCGGGAGTGGGCAAACGAAGAGCCGTCAATCAGAGAATATGTAATGCTGTATAACGACAGGATCATCGGCGGTATCGACCTTGAAACGCTTGATGAAAGCACTTATGAAATAGGTTGGGTAGTAAGCAAGGAGTACAGGAACAACGGGTTTGTAACCGAGGCGGGCAACGCGCTTATCGGGTATGCGTTTGATGTGCTGTCGGCAAAAAAGGTGATAGCTCATTGCGACATAAGAAACAGTGCATCGGAAAAAGTGATGAAAAAGCTCGGAATGACACTTACAGATAACAGCGGCACACGGTTTTACGAAAGGACGGGTGTGACATCGGGAGAGCTTACATATTCTATCGATAAGTCGGATTATGAAGGTAACGAATAATTCTGCGGTGTGATTTACAATAGTAAAAACGGGGCTGTATAAACAGTCCCGTTAAATATTAGCGTTAAAGATTATTCCTGAGCTTCAGCTTCAGCCGCTTTTTCTTCAGCAGGTTCTTCGGTAGCTTCTTCTGCTGTTTCAGCCTTTGCTTCGTCATCAGCATTGTTCATAACCTCGGCAGGGTCAAGAACCTCATCGTCGTCATCGAAGAATTCATCGTCGAAATCTTCATCGCTGTCCATTATATCATCGAACTGATCGTATTCGATCTCCTTTTCTGTCTTTTTCTTAAGATATATAAAGACAGCTGCAACAGCACCGAGTACTGCGAGAGTGCCAACGGCAAAACCGGTAAATGCTTTCATTTTCAACCTCTTTCCGGTGCTTTCACACCAACTTTATTGTAATTATTATACTATATTCACAGTCGGATTTCAAGTGTTTTTTATCAATATGAGCAGTTTTAACAAAATTCTTACAGGTTTCCTGTCAAATTCATCAAAACGGCAAGCGCCGCAACAGGTGCGGTCTCACATCTTAAAATGCGTTCGCCCAGATGCACCGCGGTAAATCCCTTTGAGAGTGCATATTCGACTTCTTCCTTTTCAAAACCGCCCTCACTGCCGATGAATACTGCGATTTTCTTTTTAGACAGATCAAGCTCGGACAGCTTTTTGCCGCCGCATTCATAGAAAATTATCGGCAGGGTGTCGCTGTCTATGCCGTTTACGGCGGACTTAAAATCGGTAAACGGCATAACCTCGGGGATTTTTCCTCTGCCGCACTGCTTTGAAGCTTCATATGCTATGCGCTGTAAGCGCTGTACCTTTTTATCGGCACTTTTGGCATCTGGGCGGGAAACACAGCGCTTTGACAGGAACGGCACAACACGCGCCGCACCAAGCTCTGTCGCTTTCTGTACGATGAAATCGAGCTTATCATTCTTCGGGATAGCCTGATAGAGCGTGATTTCAACATCGGGCTCAGCCGCGTTATCCTTTTTGTCGAGTATCGCAAATTCTACCGAGCTTTTATTCTCAGCCGAGGACAGCTCACACAGATAATCGTGACCGTTTTTATCGCAGATTATCGCCTTGTCGCCTGTTCTCATTCTCAGGACCTGCACGATATGCTTTGAGTCCTCGCTATTCATATATATTGTTCTGCCGTCTTCGTCTATTGTATCCGAGAAAAATCTTGGATATCTCCATTTTTCGAGCTCTTCTGCCATATATTCTCCTTTACGCATTCGGCGTATTTTCAAATAATTTGTTTATCATTTTCATATAACTGCTGTTTTCAGGCTTTTCAAGGTGGATATCATCACGCAGGATATCATCTGCCGCTTCGCCCGTCAGTTTGAGTATGTCAAGGTCGGCGTATATGTCGGCAATCTTTAGCTGAGGAAGACCGTGCTGCTTGCTTCCGAAAAAGTCACCCGGTCCGCGGAGCTTAAGATCTTCGTTGGCGATTTCAAAGCCGTCGGTGGTTCGTACCATTGTATCCATACGCTGTTTTGTGTATTCGCTTTTATTGTCGGTGACAAGAATACAGTGTGATTGCTCCGCACCTCTGCCGACTCTGCCTCTGAGCTGGTGAAGCTGTGACAGTCCGAACTGCTCGGCGTTTTCGATTATCATAACGACAGCATTCGGAACATCGACGCCGACCTCTATTACCGTTGTCGCAACAAGGACTTTCAGCTTGTTATCCTTGAAGTCCTGCATTACCGCGTCCTTGTCGGCTTGCTTCATCTTACCGTGGAGAAGTCCTGTCGGGACGTTTGCAAGGCAGGTGCTCTGAAGCGAGTTAATATAATCGGTCGCCGCCGCCTTTTCGGTCACTCCCTCTTCTATAAGCGGGCAGACGATATACGCCTGAAAGCCGTTTTTTACATATTTCAGAATGAACCTATACAGCCGTTCACGGTAGCTTGTATCGACTGCATATGTCCTTACGGGAAGTCTGCCTTTCGGCATTTCGTCAAGTATCGATATATCAAGGTCGCCGTATATTATCATACCAAGTGTGCGGGGGATAGGTGTTGCCGACATTACAAGAACGTGGGGTTCGTTACCCTTTGAGCCGAGTGCCGCGCGCTGTTCGACACCGAAACGGTGCTGTTCGTCGGTTATCACAAGACCGAGTGAGCTGAACCTTGTGCTTTTCTGTATGAGCGCCTGCGTGCCGACTGCAACGTCGATCTGACCGTCCGCAATTAGCTGTCTTATCTGCCTTTTCTGCGCGGGGGTCTGTGAGCCTGTGAGCAGAGCAATATTCACTCCAAGCGGTGCTAGGAACTTGTAAAGCGTATCATAGTGCTGTTTTGCCAAAATCTCGGTAGGTGCCATAAGAGTGGACTGGTAGCCGTTAAGATAGGCAAAATATGCCGCTCCTGCCGCTACGGCGGTTTTACCGGAGCCGACATCACCCTGTAAAAGTCTGTTCATCGGCACGGACTTCTGCATATCGGCACAACAGTCCGATATAGCGCGTTTCTGCGCTCCTGTCAGCTCAAACGGCAGAGAAGAGTAGTAAGGCTCAACGCTCTTGTCTTGCATTGTCGCGCCCGCAAGATGTTTATTGCGGTTCTTCATCGACTTAAGACCGAGCTGTAAAAGGAACAGCTCTTCAAATGTAAGGCGGTATTTAGCCTTGTCGTACTGCTCTTTATTTTCCGGGAAATGAATCCATCTGAGAGCGGTGTCGTAAGCAATGAGATCGTATTTTTCTCTCAGGCTATCCGACAGATAATCCTCATAGGTAAAGCCGCTGAGGACGTTTTTGATGCAGTTTGACATTATGCCCTGTGATATTCCTGTTGTAAGGCTGTAGCGGGGCATAAGCTTGTTCGGCTCTGAGGAGTCAATAAAAACAGGCGAGTTCATTTCCTTCCTGAGAAAATCACCCGCCGCTTTGCCGTAAAAGCAATATTCGTTATCGAGCTTAAGCCTTGCGAAAGAATAGTCACTATTGAAAAATGTAATCAGCATATCGCCTGTGCCGTCACTGACTAATACCTTGAATATATTTATCCTGCCGTAATACGGCGGGAACTTCTTTGTAACGAATGCTTTTACAACGTGGTTTTCACCGTCATTTATCAGATCCGATATTGCATTCGTTTCATTGAAGTCAATATATCCTCTGGGATAATGCTCGGCAAGCTGTAACGCTGTTGTAATGCCGAGCTTTCCGAGAAGCTTTGCTCGTTTTTCTCCGACACCCTTGATATAGCAGACAGGGGAGTCGGGGCTTTTTTTAATTTCGTTCATAAAATTATTCTACTGATACGAGGTAGTAATATACAGGCTGTCCGCCGTTTATAAGTACTATTTCGATATCATCGCTTATCTTGGCTCTGAGTGCTTCAAAAGCCGCCTGAGCGGTTTCATCGGTTACGTCACTGCCGTAAATTACAGTGATATATGATGAGCCTGAACGGATAAGCTTCTTTGTTATCTTGATAAGCGCCTTTGTAACGTCCTTTTCGACAAACGCAAGCTTGCCGTTTTCCATGGCGAGAATTTCGCCCTTCTTTATCTGTCTTCCCTCAAAGTCGCTGTCGCGTACGGCAAAGGTGATCGAGCCTGAGCCTACATTATCAAGCGCCTTTGTCATATTTGCGCCGTTCGTTCTGAAGTCGTTGCTTTCGTCAAAGGCGAGCATAGCGGTGATACCCTGGGGGATAGTTCTCGTCTGTAAAACTATAACGTTTCTGTCGGTAAGCTTTACAGCCTGTTCAGCCGCCATAATTATATTCTTGTTGTTCGGGAGAACGAAGATATTTCTTGCGGGGGTTGCATTGATAGCTTCAAGTATATCCTCTGTCGAGGGGTTCATTGTCTGACCGCCGCGTACTATAACGTCAACGCCGAGATCCTTGAACAGGTCTTCAAGTCCTGCGCCCGATGTAACGGATACAAAGCCGAAATCCTTGGTAGGCTCTGCGGGGGCGAGCTTCTGCTTCTTCTGCATTTCAGCCTTTGCCGCCGCACCCTTGTGCTGTTCTTTCATATTCTCGATCTTGAGATTTATGAGCGAACCGTAGAGGATACCCTCTTCAAGCGCCTTACCGGGGTGCTCTGTATGAACGTGGACTTTTATGATGCTGTCATCGTCTACTACAACAACACAGTCGCCGATCGATTCAAGGAAAGCGCGGAGCTTTGTCGCGTCCTTGTTCACATCGCTCTTTACTACTATGAACTCTGTGCAGTAAGTAAACTCAATGTCGGTTTCGTATGTGCCTGCGGCGTTGGTTACGACTGCCTTTTCGGTCTTTGTTTCCTCATCCGTTTCAATCATTACGCCGTTGCAAATAACGGAAGCCATACCCTTAAGTATTGTGTAATAGCCCATACCGCCTGCGTCTACAACTCCTGCCTTTTTAAGAACAGGGAGCATCTCGGGGGTTTGGTCGAGCGTTTCCTTTGCGGCTGTTGTCAGTACTTCAAACAGCTCGGGGAAGTCCTTGCACTGAGCGTCGGCAGCCTTTTCGCTTGCCACTCTTGCTACTGTGAGTATTGTACCCTCTGTGGGCTTCATTACCGATTTGTATGCCGCCTCGGCACCCAATTTGAGTGCGTTGCAGTAGTCCTCTACCGTAGCCTCGTGCTTGCCTGCAAGACCCTTTGAAAGGCCTCTGAATAAAAGCGACAGGATAACGCCTGAGTTGCCTCTTGCACCTCTGAGCATTGCAGAAGCCGCTGTCTGTGCTACTGTTTCCACTGTCGCGCTGTCGCTCAGCATATTGAGCTCGGCAACGGCATTTCTTATTGTCATAGACATATTTGTGCCGGTGTCGCCGTCGGGAACGGGGAATACGTTGAGCTCGTCAACGCTCTCCTTGTTATTGATTATATTGCCTGCACCTGAGATGATCGCATCTCTGAGAATTTTTCCGCTTAGCATTAGTCAGATACTCTCCTTGATTTATACTTTGACAGCATCGACAAAAACGTTTACCTTATCAACGGTAAAGCCTGTTTCATCTTCAACTGCAAATCTTACCTTATGAATGATACTCTTTACTATCGTAGACACATTTACTCCGTACATAACGGAAATGTGAAGGTCGATATACAGCTTGTCATTTTTATATTTTACCGTAACACCTTTTTCTGAAAGGATAGTCTTGTCGGCAAATTTCCTGACAAACCTAAGAGGTACTTTTTCGATGAATGTCTGCTTTGCGTCAACGGCATTCATTCCCACAATGCCAAAGCAATTGGTAACAGTACCGCCGATAAGGCTGTAGAAAAACTGCTTTGAATAGGTGATCGTTCCTAAGTGGTTGTTTATCGTGATCATATACATAACCTCCTTGTAAATCGGACTATATTATTATACTATATCCGGCGGCAAATTTCAAGCATTTGCGCCAAATTACCGTTCAATTACCGAAATGCCGCAATTTGTAGGACGTGCGACAAACAAATGCGGGTATTTTGCCGATAAAACGCTCCCAGCCTGCAAAGCCGATTTTTCGTCTGTGAAAAAGCCGAATACCACGCTCCCGCTTCCCGTCATTTCGGACGATAACGCGCCTGCCGACAGGATATCGCTTTTGATATCCTCGATACGTCTGTCGTGATAGATCTCTGTGAATACATTGCTTATGTATTTTGCGCTGTCCGTAAGACTGCCGCAGACTATGCTGCTTACAAAATCGGCATAATGAGGGTTTATTGCGGTCGGGTTTTCGTCATATTTTGCGTAGCCTGTAGCGGTACTGAGTGTAAAATCGGGATAAACACAGAGAAATACGCAGTTATGCTCACACTCGGCAGTTATCATATCTCCGCTTGATATGCTGTATTGTGTTCCGCCTTTCAGGCAAATAGGAACATCTGCACCGATCTTATCGCCGATAGCACAAAGCGCGTCTGTATCAAGCTTTTTGCCGAAAAGCTCGTTCAGTGCAACAAGCGTACCTGCGCCGTCAACCGATGAACCGCCCATTCCGCCCATAAGTGGGACGTGCTTTTCTATATCTACCGAAATTTCGGCATTTATGTCGGTCGCGTCAAAAAACGCTCTCGCGGCTTTCCATACGATATTTCTTTCATCGCACGGAATGTCGGGGTTGTCGCAGGTTATCCCGCACCCGAAGCTGTCGGTGCTCAGAACGCGCACCGTTATATCATCGTAAGCGTCTACGCTCTGTGTTACGATATTCAGCGAGTGTCTGCCGCTCGGCAGTCTGCCTGTTATATCCAGAAACAAATTAAGCTTAGCATATGCCCTGACTTTTATTTTCATTACAGTACACCGAGATCTTCAAGAAACAGTCTTATACGCTCAAGAGCTGTCTTGATATGCTGAAGTGAATATGCGTATGATACGCGGATATAACCCTCGCCGCACTTACCGAAGGCATCGCCCGGCACGACGGCAACTCTGTGCTTTTCTATCAGCTGTTCGCAAAATTCCTGTGATGAAAGACCTGTTTTCTTTATCGACGGGAAGATGTAGAATGCACCCTCGGGTTCAAAGCATTCAAGCCCCATCTCATTGAAGCCGTTTACTATAAGCCGTCTTCTCATATCGTATTCGTTGCGCATATATTCTATATCTTTTTTGCAGTCCTTGAGCGCTACTACGGCGGCGTACTGGCTCATTGTGGGTGAACACATTATGCCGTACTGGTGTATCTTCAGCATCTGAGTGATGATAGGAGCGGGTGCTGCGGCAAAGCCGAGTCGCCAGCCTGTCATTGAAAACGCCTTTGAAAAGCCGTTTATAAGAACAGTGCGCTCTCTCATTCCGTCAATTTCGGCTATTGAGCAGTGCTCTTCATCGCCGTAGGTAAGCTCGGAATATATCTCGTCCGAGATTACGACAATATTTGTATCTCTGATGACCTCAGCAATCGCTTCAAGATCAGATCTTCTCATAACTGCGCCTGTCGGGTTATTAGGGTAGGGGAGCACCAGAGCCTTTGTCTTGGGGGTAATGTGAGCCTTGAGCGCTTCGGGTGTTAGCTTGAAGCCGTTTTCAACGCTTGTTTCTATTGCAACAGGCGTGCCGTTTGCAAGGGTCACTATAGGACCGTAACAGACAAAGCTCGGCTGAGGGATAAGTACCTCATCGCCTGTGTCTACAAGCGCTCTTACGGCAAGGTCTATAGCTTCCGAGCCGCCGACCGTCACGAGAATTTCGTGCATAGGGTCATAGGAAACGTGTATTCTGTCGGTTATATAGTCGTTTATCGCACAGCGCAGATCAGCAAGTCCCGCATTTGCCGTGTAGTTGGTACGACCCTTTTCAAGTACTCTTATAGCTTCTTTTCTTATTGCCCAGGGGGTCTTGAAGTCGGGTTCGCCTACCGACAGAGAAATTACATCATCGTAGCTTGCTGCTATATCAAAAAACTTTCTTATGCCCGAAAATTGCAGATCCTGCACCTTTCGGGAAAGTATATTTTCATAATCCATCACGGAGATACTAAACTCCTTTCATCCGTGTTCTTAAGGAACATCTTGTCTTTTTCTTTATATCTGTGCAGAATGAAGTGTGTTGTTGTGCTGAGAACACCGCCGAGAGGCGCGAGCCTGTCTGTTACGAACATAGCGACATCGCGCAGGTTTGTGCCCTTTATAGTTACTGCAAGGTCATATCCGCCGCTCATCAGATAAACGGAGGATACCTCTTCGTACTGGGCTATTACTGCGGCAACATCATCGTAGCCGCACTGTATCTCGGGAGAAACTCTGACCTCGATAAATGCGCAGACTGAGTTCCTGTCAAATTCTTCTTCATTTATAATTGCGGTATAGCCGATTATCATTCCGCTCTTTTCAAGCTCCGCTATCATCGCCGCGACATCATCGGCTGAGGTATCCAGCATCGCCGCTAACTGTTCGTTTGAAAGTCTGGCGTCCTGTCTTAAAAGGTTAACAAGCTTTTCTTTCTTTGTCATCGTCTTATCCTCCGAATTATTTTATACTGATAAATGTAGGATTGCGTTTTTTGAAAAATGCAAGCTCTGTAAATCCTACACTTTTTGCGAGTGCTATTGCCTCGGGAATGCCCTTTCCGAGGTCTTCTGTGCAATGTGCGTCTGAACCGACCGTAAGTATCTTACCGCCGAGCTCCTTATAAAGTCTTACGTAGTATTCATCGGGCAGAGTAAGACCTATCTTTTGTCTGAGCCCGCTTGAATTTATTTCAATTCCGATATCGTTTTTGATAAGAGTCGAGAATATCTCCTTTATTATCGAAAGATACTTGCTCATATCTATATAAAGTCCTGATTCGCCGACAATATATCGTAAGGGATATGTAAGATGTCCGAGAACGTCAAATTCTCCCCAGCGAGCCATCTCGAGCATTTCTTCAAAGTACAGCTTCATTATCATCTCGGGCTGTACCTCGTTATAATCAAGCAGGTAGAAATCCTCCCAGCCGTTGCACATATGAAGCGAGCCGATTATGAAGTCGTATTTATAGCTTGACAGCATTCTTTTTGTAAGCTCCATATCCTGAAGCGGCTGTCCGAGCTCAACGCCGTATGCCATATTTATCTGCCCCGCATATTTCTCAATTAGGGCGGGAGATATCTCCGACGCTCGTTTTACGGGTTCTTCATAGAGGTATTCCTCATCGTAGAATTTATTTATTTCAAGGTGATCCGTGAGAGAGTAGTAACTGATACCAAGCTCTATCGCTCGTCTGACCATTTCTTCGGGTTCGTTGCTTCCGTCGGGTGACAGGTTGGAGTGGTTGTGCACGTCCATCAGAATTTCCGATTTGTTCATTTTTGTTACCTTCCTTTTGCGGCTGTCTATATCTATACACTATTTATTGTACCACAAACGAAGCTGTTTGTCTATTGAATTATAAAATAAAATCCGCAGTTTTGCAAAAAAATACCGAGGAAACAAATTCCCCGGCAGATTTTTATTTACTTGTCATTGTCAAGATTGTTATTTACACCGTAGGAAAGCGTCAGCAGACTGTCACCGAGGTGAACATTCTCAACAATTATATTCTTGTGCTCAACGTTTATGTCATAGTGGGAGAAATTCCAGAATGACCGCACGCCAAGCCCTGTAAGGCGGTCGACTATCTCCTTTGTTACGGACTTCGGTATGCAAAGAACCGCAACCTCGGGCTTGTTTTCACGGCAGAAGCCTTCAAGGTCGTCTATATCCGTGATGGTAAGCTTTCCGAGAGGATTACCGACTATTTTCTTGTTGGAGTCGAATATGCCGATAAGGCTGCACCCGCTCTTTTCAAAGTTAATATGCACCGCAAGCGCCGTGCCGAGATTGCCCGCACCGATAAGTATTGTTTTTCTGTGCTTGTCAACACCGAGAATACGACCTATTTCTTTTCTCAGCTCCGATACGTTGTAGCCGTAGCCCTGCTGTCCGAAGCCTCCGAAGCAGTTAAGATCCTGTCTTATCTGGGACGCGGTAAGGTGCATTCTCTCGGACAATTCTCTTGATGATATCTTTGAGATCCGCTGATCCTCAAGCTCGCCGAGAAAGCGATAGTAGCGGGGAAGTCTGCGTATTACCGAGTTTGATATATTGATGCTTTTCGACAAGGTGATGCCTCCTTACAGTTTCGTGTTTTTACTGAATTACAGTGTTTCCTTCAGTCTGTTGTTGATCTCGAGCAGGAAGTCCTCTGTGTTTACCTTTCTCTTGTTTTCGAGATTTGAAAGTACATAGAGGTCGCCTGTCATAACGCCGTCTTCGATCGTCTTTACAGTAGCCTTTTCAAGCTTGTCTGCAAAGTCGGAAAGCTCCTTGTTGCCGTCAAGCTCGCCGCGCTTTCTTAATGCGCCTGTCCAAGCAAACAGAGTTGCTACCGAGTTTGTAGATGTTTCTTCGCCCTTTAAGTGCTTGTAGTAGTGACGTGTTACTGTGCCGTGTGCGGCTTCGTACTCATAAACGCCTGTGGGTGAAACGAGAACGGATGTCATCATACCGAGGCTACCGAATGCTGTTGCTACCATATCCGACATAACATCGCCGTCATAGTTCTTGCAAGCCCAGATGTAGCCGCCCTCTGAACGTACAACTCTTGCTACTGCGTCATCAATAAGAGTGTAGAAGTATGTGATACCTGCGGCATCAAACTTTTCCTTATACTCGTTATCGAATATTTCCTGGAAAATATCCTTGAATGTGTGGTCGTACTTCTTTGAGATCGTGTCCTTTGTTGCAAACCAGATATCCTGCTTTGTATCAAGTGCAAAGTTGAAGCACGCTCTTGCGAAGCTTGCGATACTTGCGTTGATGTTGTGAAGTCCCTGGATAATGCCGTCAGAACCGTTGAACTTGTGGATAAGCTGTCTTGTTTCGTTGCCGTCCTTGTCGGTCACAACAAGCTCTGCTGTGCTGCCGTCGGCAACCTTCATCTCGGAGTTCTTGTAAACATCGCCGTAAGCGTGACGGGCGATAGTTATAGGCTTCTTCCAGCCGGGGAGCAGAGGAGTGATACCCTTTACGATAATGGGCGCTCTGAATACCGTACCGTCAAGGATCGCACGGATAGTGCCGTTGGGCGACTTCCACATTTCCTTTAAGTCGTATTCTGTCATTCTCTGTGCGTTAGGTGTTATTGTTGCGCACTTTACCGCAACGCCGTACTTCTTGGTTGCATTTGCGGAGTCGATAGTTACCTGATCGTTGGTTTCGTTTCTGTGAACAAGACCGAGATCGTAATAATCCGTCTTTAAGTCAACGTAAGGGCAGATAAGAATATCCTTGATCATCTTCCAGATAATTCTGGTCATTTCGTCGCCGTCCATCTCAACGATGGGGGTGGTCATCTGAATTTTTGCCATTATAGCTTTTCCTTTCGATATTACTTGTTGTGCTTGGTGTAGTTAAGCAGTCCGCCTGCGAGCATCATACCCTTGCCGCGCTCGGATAATTCGCAGGTGACTTCATATTCTGTACCCTTTGTTATATTCTTTACGGTTATCTTAGTACCGTTTTCTATCGCATTTCTGATACCGGGGAGCTCAAGAACGTCATCGCGGTCGATCTTGTCGTAATCAGCCTCGTTTACAAAGCACAGGGGGAGAATACCGTTGTTGATAAGGTTCTGTCTGTGGATACGTGCAAACGATTTGCAGATTATAGCCTTTACGCCGAGGTAGAGGGGAGCGAGCGCCGCGTGCTCTCTTGATGAGCCCTGACCGTAGTTTGCGCCGCCGATGATAATGCTCTTGCCGAGTTCCTTTGCTCTTGTCGGGAAGGTTTCGTCACATACTGTGAAGCAGTACTGCGAAATTGCGGGGATATTTGAACGCAGAGGTAATATCTTTGCGCCGGCAGGCATAATATGGTCTGTAGTGATATTGTCGCCGACCTTGAGAGATACCTCAGCCTTGATATCCTCTGCAAGAGGAACGTTTACGGGGAAGGGCTTTATGTTCGGTCCTCTGAGGACTTCTACATTGGGAGCTTCCTCGGGAGAAGCGGGAGGAACTACCATATTGTCGTTTATAAGGAACTTTTCGGGCATTACATAAGGAGGCATTTCGCCGACAAGTCTGGGATCTGTAAATACACCTGTGAGCGCTGAGATAGCGGCTGTTTCAGGTGATACGAGGTAGATCTGACCGTCCTTTGTTCCGCTTCTTCCCAAGAAGTTTCTGTTGAAGGTACGCAGTGAGATACCCTTTGAGTTAGGCGACTGACCCATACCTATGCACGGACCGCAGGCGCTCTCGAGTATTCTTGCACCGGCACTGATAAGTATCGATAATGCACCGCAGTCGGCGAGCATATTGAATACCTGCTTTGAACCGGGAGCGATCGACAGGCTCACATCGGGGTGAACAGTCTTACCCTTTAATATATGAGCGACCTTCAGCATATCCTGTAAGGAGGAGTTGGTACATGAACCGATACATACCTGATCTATCTTGATAGCGCCGATCTCCTTAACGGTCTTTACGTTGTCGGGGCTGTGAGGACAAGCTGCCATGGGAACAAGCTCTGAGAGATTTATATTTATCTCTTCATCGTATACCGCATCGGGATCTGCGCTGAGAGCTACGAAGTCCTCTTCACGATCCTGTGCCTTTAAGAAAGCAAGTGTTGTTTCGTCGGAGGGGAAGATCGATGTTGTCGCGCCGAGCTCCGCACCCATATTGGTAATTGTTGCACGTTCGGGAACGCTGAGGCTTTTTACGCCTTCGCCGCAGTACTCGATAACCTTACCTACGCCGCCCTTTACGGACATTATCTGAAGTACCTTTAAAATTACGTCCTTTGCGGAAACCCAGTCGTTAAGCTTACCTGTGAGGTTTACCTTTACTACCTTGGGCATTGTGATGTAATAAGCGCCGCCGCCCATTGCAACCGCAACGTCAAGTCCGCCTGCGCCCATAGCGAGCATACCGATACCGCCGCCTGTAGGTGTGTGGCTGTCAGAGCCGATAAGCGTCTTGCCGGGCTTACCGAAACGTTCAAGGTGGACCTGGTGGCAGATACCGTTACCGGGACGTGAGAAATAAATTCCGTGCTTCTTTGCAACACTGCCTATGTATCTGTGGTCGTCGGCGTTTTCAAAGCCTGACTGGAGTGTGTTGTGGTCGATATAAGCGAGTGAACGCTCTGTCTTTACTCTGTCTATGCCCATAGCCTCAAACTGAAGATATGCCATAGTACCTGTAGCGTCCTGTGTCAGAGTCTGGTCGATATGAAGACCGATCTCTGTGCCTTTGATCATCTCGCCGTCAATTATGTGGTTTTTGATGATCTTTTCAGTAAGGGTAAGACCCCTGCTTTCGTTGTTTCCCATTTTTTGTCCTCCTGAAAAAAAGATTACAGTTAATTATACATTATATCAAAGTAAAAGTCAAGAATTTGCGCGGTTTGCGACAAAGCGAAAACCGATAACCGCAAAATTTATTTGTTTATATTGCACAAGCACAAACACGGTTTATTATAGGATATATAGAAAATCATTTCTGCAAGTGCAAATTTGATGAAATTTGAGAAAATAAACCCTTTGCGGTTGACTTCATCAGTGAAGATGTTGTATAATTTACTGTATATCCCGTATTTTGCGGGAAATTTTACGAGGCGTATCTGATGCAGAATGTATAAATCACCCGAAAGGAAAATATATGTCCGTAAAAAAGAAAATTGCCTTTACTGCGATTGCCGCGGCGGTGTCGGTTATGGCAAGCGGTTGCGGCAAGGCACTTATACTTGAAAATAACCCGTCCGAAAGCGAACGGAATAATAATATAATGAGCGGAGTTACCGTCAGCAAAACCGAGATAAAGCCTGCGGAAAGCATACCCGAGCAGACAGGCTCGCATCAGACGACTACTGCCGCAAAAACAAAGGCTACATCTGTAGAGCAAGCAAAGCCCGAAGCTGTGGCAACGACAGCTGTATCTGACGAGATATCAAACGGTGAGCCGACGGAAAATTCGCGCTATGACAGCTCAGACCCATTGCCTGAGCCCGACAGCACAGAGCCGCCTGTTTCGGTTATCGAAACCGAGCAGCCCGAAACCGTGAGCTTGGCAGCTGAAAGTAAGGCGCAGGAAACGCCTGCGCTCACCGACAATCTGCCTGTAAACAGCTACACAGCGCTTAATTACAGCGATGTCAAGGGCGTATGGATATCGTATTTTGAGCTGTATCCTATTCTCACGGGCAAGAGCAAGGCAGAATTTACGAGCGACATCGGAGAGTATTACGACAACTGTCTGTCACTCGGCATAAATACGGTGTATGTTCATGTGCGCCCATACGGTGACGCAATATACAGATCCGACTATTTTCCCTGGTCGAAATACTGCACAGGTTATATCGGAGAAGATCCGGGCTTTGACCCGCTGGATATTATGATAGAAGAGGCTCACGCAAGAGGAATATCATTTCAGGCGTGGGTCAACCCTCTGCGTTGCTATCAGGAGGACGACGCTCCGTATGTAAGCACCTCTTATAAGACAGGTCAGTGGTATGATACAAAGGACGGCGACTATATCGTCAAGGTAAACTCATACTGGTGGCTCAATCCCGCTTATAAGGAGGTCACAGACCTCATTGCACTCGGCGCGGCGGAGCTTGTGTCAAGGTATGACGTTGACGGTGTGCATATAGACGATTATTTTTATCCCACGACCGATGAATCGTTTGACAGCATCGCTTTCAGCGCTTCTTCGTACAGCAGTCTGTCGCAGTTCAGGCTTGATAATTGCAGCCGAATGGTATCGGGTATGTACAATGCCGTTAAATCGCACAATCCGACCGCTGTATTCGGTGTAAGCGCGCAGGGCAACGTTACCAACAACGAAACACAGCTTTACGCAGATGTTGAGAAATGGTCAAGAGAAAGCGGCTATGTGGATTATATGGCACCGCAGATATACTACGGCTTTGACAACAGCGGACAACCGTTTGAACAGGTCATTGAGCAATGGGACGATATGCTGAGCGGTACAGGAAAAGCACTGATACCGGGTCTTGCGGTGTACAAGATAGGCACAGAAGACGCCTGGGCGGGCAACGGTCAGTATGAATGGATAAATGATACAGAGATCATAAAACGACAGATTATAAAGTCACAGGAAACGTCAAATTACGGCGGCGTGATACTTTACAGCTATCAGTTCATTTTTGAGCCCGATGCTGCTGTAAAGCAGGAGGTGGACGAAGAGATCGCGGCGTTCAAGCCGCTCCTTACACAGTAAAAGCCGTAATATCGGAAGGAAGAGCAGAAGATGAGAAATAAATTTATCAGGTTGATGGCGGGTGCGTTGTCGGCGATTATGCTTTTGTCGCAACTCAGCGCCGTTGCCGAGGAAAGTGCAAATAACGATAGCGCCGCTTCATCGGCAGAAGCGTCAGAGCAGTCTAATAAGACCACCGCTCAGTCGGCTGTGCCGAAATTTACCCTGTCAGACGAGCTTAAAGCTACTGTGGTAAATCTCGGCGACTTTGAGGCGGAGAAGTTCAGCGAAAGTTTTTCGGCAAAGCTGGATACGCTTATAAGCTACGGAATGAACGGTGTATACATAAATCCTTACGGCAAAGATGTTTCGTATTTTTCCACAAATATGAACAAGGGCGGAGATCGGCTTGAAAAGGCGCTTGCCATTGCCACAAAAAAGGGGATGCAGAGATTTGTATATTTCGATATCAACAGAGCTATGTCTTCCTGCCCCGAGGGCGAGGACAAGTATGACTATCTTGTAAGCGAAGCACATAAATTTACGCTCAGATACAGATGCAACGGAATTATCCTTACGGGATTTTACGGTTCAAACAGCAACACCGTATATGACGAATATATGAAGAAGGGCTCGGGCATAGGCTATAAGAATTGGCTTTATGACAGCGTTGAATACAAGTTCACCACGGTGAGCGATGTTATTCATCTTTCGGATAATTCAATAGCGGTAGGTATTGACGCAAAGGACATATGGGCAAATTCGTCCCGCAACGAAAGCGGAAGCGACACCTCGGCTAAATATTCCGCATATTATAACGGCTATGCCGATACAAAGTCGTTTGCCGAAAAGGGACTGGCTGACTTCATCGTTGTAAATGCCTCCGGTTCGCTTGATGATGAAACAGTGGGATTTGATGAGGTTTGCTCGTGGTGGAGCAATGTCGCAAAAACTGCCGATATACCGCTATATATCGTTCACCATAATGAAAAAATAGGAACAGATGATGCAGGCTGGAACGTTGAAGATCAGCTCCTGAAACAGCTTGCCAAGGCTGACGAGCTTGATAATTATTCGGGAAGTGTTTTCTATTCCGAGAAATCGCTTGAAGAAAACCCTATGGGTACTACCGATACGCTGACAAAGTATTTCAATGAGCAGATAAACGTTGACAGCCTTTTTGAAGATCTTGAAATGACCTCGCCGTACTACACGAGCTATTCTACAGATGACACATCTGTTGCGTTTATGGGTACGTTTGACGAAAACTTCGATGTTTATTTTGACGGAGAAAAGCTGTCGCTTAACGAAGCGGGCAACTTCTACTTTGAAAAACAGCTTGAAGTCGGAATGAACACTTTTGTCATTACGCACAAGGGCAAGACGATAAACTATAATATAGAGCGAACCATCAACGTACTGAAATCGGTAGGCAGTTCGGTTTCGGAAGGCAAGACGCTGAATGTTGACGGCGGTACTTCCGTATCGGTTCTGGCGGTCGCTTATAAAGGCTCGTATGCTACGGCTACTCTCGGCGGCACTACGATCGAGCTTACCGAAAACGCAAAATCAGATGTTGTTGATATCAACTCCTCATATGCCGCATTCACAGGAAAGATCACCGTTCCCGAGGGAATTGTCGATGAAGAGCAGTACCTCGGAAATATCGAGATCTCCGCGTCATATGCAGGCTATTCGCGTACATATATCGGTGCAGAGGTAACAGTAAATGCTGTAAAGCTCCCCGAGAAGAATGTTGAGGTCATAGATGAGATCCCTGCGGATCAGAGCTCATTCGGCGACTCGGAGGTTGTCGGCAAGCTTTCTCCCGCTGTTTCTGAGGACACGGAGGTCACATATGTAAAGCTCAACAAAAACTTTGCTTATATCTATGACGGTAACAATACCGATTCTGTAAATCCCCCCAATGTCGGACAGCTTCCCGAGGGTACGCTCGACTATTATAAGAGCGAGTGGGATGAATATTATGTAACAAGTTCGGGCAAGCGTTTCCTTAAGGAAGACGCAGATCTTGTGAGCGGTGTCGGAATGGGCGAAAATCCGCTTGTTGTCAAGGCAATAGGAAACTCGGGCGGCGACTCATTTATACAGATGTCGCTTGAAGACCGCGCATCGTTTACCGTTACGCCGATCGGTAATGAATATTATACAGGCGTAGACGGCGACTTTAATCTTGATGAATTTACCGCAGAATACATATACATAACATTCGATAACGTAACATCGGTAACATCGCTTCCCGATTTCGAAAATTGCACGGTATTCAGTGCGGGTGAATGGAAGCAGGTCGAAGTAGACGGCGTTATGAAGTTCAGACTTGTGCTCAAGCTCCGCCAGCCCGGCGTATACGCGGGAAACAGCGCAACATACAATTCTGACGGCGATCTTATGTTCAAGTTTGAGATACTCACAAACGATATCACAAATATGACTATAGTTATCGATCCCGGACACGGTGTATCGGAATACGGCTACGATGACCCCGGCGCTATAGGTCATATTGAAGAAGCGGGCGCTAACCTTGCAGTAGCAAAGCTTGTTGAATCAAAGCTCCAAGCGCTCGGTGTCAATGTTGTAAGGCTCAATACCGAGTCGGAATTCTACGATACTATGAGAAGACCGTATTATGCGCGTGATTACGGCTGTGACCTTTATATAGCAATTCATTCCAACAAGGCAGGCTCAGAGGACGCAAGAGGTACGGAATGCTATTACTACACATCGTATTCTGAGCCGCTTGCAAAAGCGCTTACCAATCACGTTTCGTCCTATTTCAGCAACAGTGTATATTCTGACGGAGCTGACTGCAACAGAGGCGATCAGTACAGCTATATGTGGACTACCAAGCAGCAGGATTTCCCGTCGGTACTTATAGAAATGGGCTTTGTAAGCAATTATGAAGACGCAATGGCGCTTGCAAGCGATACCCATCAGGAGGGAATTGCACAGGCGATAGTTGACGGAATACAGGAATATGTTACAAGAAGCGGAGTTTCTTCTTACTGATGATCGCAAATGCGGCGGGCGGTATGCCTGCCGCATTTTTGTATGTGCAGTGTCTTTTTTATGAAAGAAATAAAAAAATACTTGCAATTTCCGTGCACTTTTGCTATAATGTTAATGTGCTATGCAAAGGGCTGTCACGCCCGATGTAAATATAATATTTTTTTAAACAGAAATGGGGACTTCCAATGCCAGCAAATATAGTTGTAGGAACTCAGTGGGGTGACGAAGGTAAGGGCAAGATAATTGATATTATCGCCTCAAGAGCCGACGTGGTTGTACGTTCACAGGGCGGCAACAACGCAGGTCACACTGTAGTAAACGACGGTCAGACTTACAAGCTTCACCTTATTCCTTCAGGCATTCTTTATAAAAATACTCCCTGCCTTATCGGCGCAGGTGTAGTTCTTGATCCTAAGGATCTTTTATCCGAGATTGACAATCTTTCTCCCAGAGGTGTTTCATTTGATAACCTCAAGATTGATCCCAGAGCGCACGTTGTAATGCCATGGCATATTACACTTGACGGCCTTTCGGAGAAGTTCAGGGGCAACTCGGATATCGGTACTACAAAGCGCGGTATAGGTCCTTGCTATATGGACAAGTACGAGCGTTGCGGTATCCGTGTTTACGACCTTGTTCACCCTGAGGTGTTTGCAGAAAAGGCAAGAATGACAGGCAAGCTCAAGAACAAGATAATAACAGAAGTTTACGGCGGCGAGCCTCATGATATCGAAGCTATCATTAAGGAATATACCGAATACGGCAAGCGCCTTGCAAAGTATGTTGACGATGTATCCGTTATCGTTTATGAAGCCGCAAAGGCTAACAAGACGATAATGTTTGAGGGTGCACAGGCTACACTTCTTGACATTGATTTCGGTACTTATCCTTATGTTACATCATCACACCCCTTATCGGCAGGCGTTTGTGTCGGTACAGGCGTAGGTCCTATGATCATATCAAACATCATAGGCGTTGCTAAGGCTTATACTACAAGAGTAGGTAAAGGTCCTTTCCCGACTGAGCTTGATGATGAGATCGGCGAAACAATAAGAAACAAGGGCGGCGAGTTCGGTACAACAACAGGCAGACCCAGAAGAACAGGCTGGTTTGACGCTGTTATAGTACGCCACTCGGTAAGAGTAAACGGACTTTCTTCACTTGCTATCAATAAGCTTGATACGCTCGGCGGCATCGGCGACCTCAAGGTATGCGTTGCTTATAAGAAGCCGGACGGCACTGTTATAGAGAATTTCCCCGCAGCGCTTGAAGAGCTTGCAGACTGCACACCTGTATACGAAACTCTCGAGGGCTTTGATGATGATATTTCGGCTTGCCGCAGCTTTGATGAGCTTCCCGAGGCTTGCAGAAAGTACATCGAAAGACTTGAGGAGCTCTGCGACTGCCATATTTCTATGGTCGGCGTAGGACCTGACAGAGAGCAGATAATCGAAAGATAACAAAACTGTAGGACGTGTTTGATTGAATATCCTTTTTATCGGAGATGTTGTAGGGCAAAGGTCCTGTGCAAATCTCAGAGAAAAATTACCTTTGATCAAAAGAGAATATAACATTGACACTGTGATCGTAAACGGTGAGAATTCCGCAGACGGCAACGGTATAACTCCCGTTACCGCAAAATATCTTCTCGACAGCGGGGCAGATTGTGTAACAACCGGCAACCACTGCTTCAGAAGAAAGGAAATGGACGCTTTTTACGAAACATCGGACATAGTGATCCGACCCGCGAATTTTCCCGATGAAGTAGTCGGAAAAGGGTATGCGATACTCGACCGCGGAAGATACTCGATATGTGTTATAAATCTTATGGGTGTTGTGTTTATGCAGAACCTTGAAAATCCCTTTCACTGCATTGACAGAATACTGAGTGATATCAAATCAAAGGTAATAATCGTAGACTTCCACGCGGAAGCTACCTCGGAGAAAAGGGCGCTCGGTCACTATCTTACCGGCAGGGTCTCCGCCGTGCTCGGTACTCACACACACGTTCAGACAGCAGATGAGGAGATACTCGGCGGTCACACCGGATATATCACGGATGTAGGTATGACAGGTGTCACCGATTCGGTTCTCGGCATCAAAAAAGAGATCATAATAAATAATATGATAACGGGATATCCGCAAAGGTATGAATATGCAGAGGGCAGATATTATATCTGCGGCGCGGTTATTTCAGTCGATGAGAAAACAGGTATCTGTACCTCTATAAAGAGGATCAGATACTGAATATAAATTACCGGGAGGTTTAAAATGGAAGTAGTAAAAGTTTCAGCAAAATCCGTACCTAAGTCGGTTGCAGGCGCGATAGCAGCAGTTATCCGTGAGAACGGTGAAGTTGAAGTTCAGGCTGTTGGCGCAGGCGCTTCTAATCAGGCAGTAAAAGCTATAGCAATTTCAAGAAGCTACATGGCTCTGTCCGGCGTGGATCTTGTGTGCATTCCTGCTTTCACTACCGTAAGCATTGACGGCGAGGAACGCACAGCAATGAAGTTTATCGTTGAATGCCGATAAGCTTGTATTTATGGTAATTTAAGAGGAGAATTGTTCCGGCAGTTCCGGCACCGCTCTGACGTTTTGTTGTCAGGGCGGATTTTTTTGTATATATGCTCGTTGCAGGCAGATTATATCAATATAGAAAACGGAGGTATATATGACAGACATTATAATTATCGACCGTCACGAAGAATTGTCACTGCTTGCGACTGAAGCATTATCGCGTTCGTTTGAAATACGCTTTTGCGCCGACAGATCGCTTTATAAAGCGGGAATAGGCGAAACGCTCAACATATGGAGAACCGACAGGCTGAACGGACTGGTAACGGAAAACTGCGTGATTATTCTGGGCGAAAGCTGTGTTTCAGTGCCCCGGATAATACCCGACAACGCCGTTATAATCGCAAACGCATTGAATAAAGAGCAAATGTCGGCGTTGTCGCGTGTCACAGGAAATGTGTTCACCTGCGGAAATCTTATCAAGGATACGGTATCATATACGAGCGTCACCGATGATACTGTAACGGTTTCATTCGGCAGGACTTTTTCGACATTATCCGGCAGAGAAGTACAGCCGTTTGAAATGCCGGTTTACCGCCGTAACGACGAGAGTGTGTATTCCGTGCTGGCTGTCACGGCTCTGCGGGTACTTCTGGACGAGTCGGGAGATATAAATACGGACTTTTGACCGATGGATATAAAATGTATCCGATAGACTTGTATTTTTTCCGCGTCTGGTGTATAATGTATATAATAGCATTATAGTAGTGTAGTGTGCCCTTTGGCACAATTGCAATTATAACTTGTATCGCAGTGCTTGGTTGCTTGCGGGAAAGGCAGTATAAGTATGAATAAAAAGGTAAATCGTACAGGTGCAAGCCTGAGAATATCAAATGACGTACTCACAAAAATAGCAGAGGTTGCCGCTACCGAGATCAAGGGAGTTGCCTCCGAGGGTGAGCATCTTGTAGTAAGTGACAAGAATATGGCTCAGATCACCGGCAAGCTGATGACACCTACTCCTGTCAAGGCAGTGCTTAAGAATGATGCTGTTGAAGTAACGCTGAATATCGTTGTGCTCCAGGGCTTTAAGGCTGAGAACGTTGCACAGTCGGTTCAGGAAAGCGTCAAGTCGGCTATTCAGAATATGGCAGGCATTTCCGTATCAAAGGTAAATGTAAAGATCGCCGATATTATGCTTTCTAAATCAGCTGAATAAATAAAGGAAATTAAATTAAATGGCAGAAAGAAAACTTACACGTCACGAAATGAGAGAAGCGGCATTGCTGATTCTCTTCCAGAGAAAGCTCAACCCCGAAACTCTTGATGAACTTCTTGAGGATTGCAAGGAGTCGTTTGAGCTTGAATATAACTCGCAGTCTGTAAAGCTTGCAAACGGTGTTGAAGAGCACGAAGATGAGCTGAACAAAATTATCGAAGGCTATTCACCATCAAGAAAGCTTGACAGGATCTCCTACATAAACCTTGCTATTATGAAGATAGCTATTTATGAGATGAAATACTGTCCGTCGGTACCCGACAAGGTTGCAATCAACGAAGCGATAGAATTTGCAAAGGAATATACAGACAAGGCGGATGTACGCTTTATAAACGGCGTGCTCAATTCTTACTATAAGGACAGCCTTAACAACAAGGAACAGCCTGATGCCTGAATTTTTTACCGTAACCGTTTCACAGGTCACAAGACGGCTTTCGATGCTTGTAAAAGGCGATAAAGCGCTGTCCGATGTCTATGTCGCAGGTGAAATATCAAATTTTACCCTCCACAAAGCGTCCGGTCATATGTATTTCACGCTGAAAGACGAAACATCATCGATAAAGTGTGTTATGTTCGCGGGGAAAGCCGCAGGGCTTACATTTATGCCGTACAGCGGTCAGAGCGTAATTGTCCGCGGCAGTGTAAATGTATATGAGCGTGACGGTGCAAATCAGATATATGTAAGCGAGATTATCGAAAAGGGTCAGGGTGAGCTTGCGCTCGCTTTTGAAAAAGCGAAGCGGGAGCTTGAAGCCGGCGGATATTTTGACAGAAAGCGTCCGATACCGAAGCAACCGCGCAAGGTCTGCCTTATAACTGCAGAAAAGGGCGCGGCGCTTCAGGATATGCTGAATATTATAGCAAGACGCAGACCGATACTTGAAGTAGTGCTTATCCCTGTCACCGTACAGGGTGTTTATGCGCCCGCAACGCTGATAAACGGCATTGCGGCGGCACAGACGACAGGTGCCGACCTTATCATAATCGGCAGGGGCGGCGGTTCTGCGGAAGATCTGTCGTGCTTTAACGATATCGCGTACGCCAAGGCGCTTTATAACAGCGAGATACCGACTATATCGGCAGTAGGACACGAAACGGATTTTACTATATCGGATTTTGTGGCGGATATGCGCGCACCGACACCGTCGGCGGCGGCAGAAATCGCAACATCGGTTACCTGTGATGACCTCAGTGAGCATATAGAGCTGACATATGACAAGCTGAGCGATACGGTACACTCACAAATCGAGGGCTATGAACAGCTGATAGACGGCTATCAGAGGCATATATCGGCGTACAGTCCGATAAACCGTCTTGAACGTTCACAAAGAGAGCTTGAACTGCTTGACGGTAAAGTGAAAACAGCGATAAACGCAACAATTCACCGCAATGAGGTACTTGTTGAAGGATATACGGACAAGATAGAAGCACTGAGCCCTGTAAATGTACTCAGGCGCGGCTACAGTGCCGTTACCAAAAACGGAAAAGCGGTAAACAGCATTGATGATATATCTGTCGGCGGCACTGTAGAGATACTGGTGTCGGACGGCACTGCAAAGGCAACAATAACAGAAATTGAACAAAGCAACGAGGTGCATATTAAATGAGCTTTGAAACAGCTATGAAAAGACTTGATGAGATATCGGTGCAGATGGAACAGCCCGATATCACGCTTGATAACTCAATGAAATGCTATAAGGAGGCGGTTGAGCTTATCGCGTTCTGCCGCAAATATATAGACGAAGCCAAGCTTACCGTACAGAAGCTGGAAGAGGCATAATATGCAGATGAACCTGATAGGCACTCCCGGAAACAAAGAGGAGTTTGACGCTATGTTCAAGGCATACCGCGAATACTTTGAGCAACAGCTTAAAGCTGTGTGTGACGCTTTCTGCGACAGCGGTGCAAAATACAAGGCACTTTACGATGCGGCGGCGTACAGTCTGGAAGCGGGCGGCAAGCGTATAAGACCGGTTCTTGCGTTTGAGCTGTGCCGCGTATGCGGAGGAAATCCGTCAGACGCGCTTCCTGCGGCAATTGCCATTGAAATGATACACACGTTTTCTCTTATACACGATGATCTGCCGTGTATGGATAATGACGATATGAGAAGAGGCAGACCGAGCTGTCACAAGGCTCACGGCGAGGCTGTGGCACTTCTTGCAGGCGACGGGCTTACAGCGTATGCGGGAAAAATCATATGCGACAGCGGTCTTTCGGCTGATAAAAAAGCCGCTATGATACAGGTGCTTTACGACAGGACTATCGGTATGATAGAGGGGCAGACAATCGATATAGACGGCAACTTTGATACGCTTGACGGACTTCTTTCAATGTACGAGATGAAGACCTCTGAGCTGCTGACAGCCGCCTGTGTTATGGGCTGTATTGCGGCGGGAGCGGATAAGGAAAAGATATCTGCCGCAACGGCATACGCCCATGACCTCGGGCTTGCTTTTCAGATAGTGGACGATATACTTGATGTTACATCGACCGCAGAAGAGCTCGGAAAGCCTATCGGAAGCGATGAAGAGCAGAACAAGACTACAAGCGTCACCCTGCTCGGGCTTGACAAAGCAAGAGAGCTTGCCGAAAAGTATACCCACGGTGCGGAGAATGCGCTTACTGCGTTTGATGATACCGTATTTCTTAACAAACTGACGGATCTGCTTTTAAGCAGAAAGAAATGATGAGGGTAGTTATACCCTGAGGAGTTCAATATAAATGAGAACTGATCAGATAAATGTAATTCTACTTATTGCGCTGATTAGCTGGGGCACGGCGCAGATAATAAAAACGATCATACATTTTATCAAGACAAAAAGCTTTAAGGCTGAGCGTCTTACCGGTGCGGGCGGAATGCCGTCTGCGCACTCGGCTACAGTATGCGCTACAGCAATAACAACTTGCAGAGTATGCGGAATATGCTCCGCTGAGTTTGCACTTGCTATGATACTTGCAATGGTAGTTATGTATGACGCTATGGGTGTCAGACGCTCAGCGGGTCTTCAGGCAAAGGAAATAAACAGGCTGAGGCGCGTAGTAAACGAGCTTGACGAAGAGTTTATGGATAAATTCGATGATAAGGTCGATGAGATAGAAGAAAAGAAGCCCGAAGAGATACACGAGCTCAAGGAGTTTCTCGGACACACTCCGCTTGAGGTGCTTTGCGGTGCATTGCTCGGAATACTTATAGCTATGGCTGTACCGATACAGGTAGTAGGCTGATAATACATCAATCAGGTGAATTAAATTGATATTGAAAAACGATATGTCCGCCGAGTACCTTAAGTCGCTTACTCCCGAACAGCGTAAAAAGCTGTGTTCGGAAATAAGACAGCTTCTTGTAAAGACGGTAACGGTAAACGGCGGTCATCTTGCGTCCAATCTCGGAACGGTCGAGCTGACAGTAGCAATGCACACTGTTTTCGATTCTCCGAGGGATAAATTTGTTTTTGACGTGGGACACCAGTCCTACACTCATAAGATAATAACAGGCAGAGCAGGAAAAATGAATACACTGCGCTGTGAGGGCGGACTTTCGGGCTTCCCTAAAGCCGAGGAGTCTGAGCACGACGCTTTTATCGGCGGTCACAGCAGTATTTCTATTTCTGCGGCGCTCGGAATTGCTAAGGGTATGCAGTTAAACGGCGACGACCACAGTGTTGTTGCTGTTATCGGTGACGGCGCGTTTACGGGCGGCGAAGCATACGAGGGTATGAACAACGCAGGTAAAAGCGACTGCAATCTTATAGTCGTGCTCAACGACAATGAGATGTCGATATCCAAAAATACCGGTGCGCTGGCGCTGTATCTTGCACAGATACGGTCAACAAGAAAATATTACAGCACAAAGACCTCTGTAAAGAAAGTGCTCGATAAAACCCCTATAATAGGCAAGGGGCTCGGTAAGGCGGCAAAAGGCACAAAGCAGCTGCTGAAATACGCAATTTACCACTCAAATCTGTTTGAGAATTTCGGCTTCAAATATCTCGGTCCTATCGACGGACATAATCTTGATGAGCTTACAGAGGCGCTGATGGTCGCAAAAATGATGCACAAGCCGTGCCTTGTTCATATTTACACGAAAAAAGGAAAGGGATACGCGCCTGCCGAGGACAATTCGGGTGAATATCACGGACTTCCGCCCAAAAACCAATGCGCGGGTGACGGCGAGTGCTTTACCGAAGCGTTTGGAAAGACGCTTCTTTCGCTTGCCGAAAAGGATAAGAATATATGCGCCGTAACTGCGGCAATGAAGTACGGAACAGGACTTCAGCACTTTTCCAAGGCGTTCCGCGAGCGCTTTTTCGATGTCGGGATAGCTGAGCAGCACGCAGTGACATTCTGTGCGGGTCTTGCAAGTCAGGGAAAGCTGCCTGTGTTTGCTGTCTACTCTTCGTTTTTACAACGCTCTTACGACCAGCTGATACACGACTGTGCCATTGAGAACCGACATATAGTGCTCGGAGTTGACAGAGCGGGCTTTGTTGGTGAGGACGGAGAAACTCATCACGGACTGTTTGATGTTGCCATGCTGTCGACCGTTCCTACCGCAACGATCTATTCACCGAGCGATACAGCCGAGCTTTCGGTATGTCTTGAACACGCACTGTACAGCGATACAGGTATATCGGCAGTAAGATATCCGAGAGGCTGTGAGCTTTCGCATTCCGATACCGTGAGTTACTGTGATTATAAATATTACTGTGACAACAAGAAAAAGCTTATCTTCACATACGGCAGGATAAGCGCATATGCAAAAGAGCTTGGCGACATTGCCGATATATTGCAGGCATTGAAAATATATCCGATATCCGATGAGATCATTGAAATATGTCTTAAATACGATGAGATATACGCCTTTGAAGAGGGCGAAAAAGAGGGCGGAGCAACTCAGAAGCTGTGTACCGCTTTAGCTCTTGCGGGATATAAGGGTAAGTTTACAATAACCGCTGTTGACGGATTTATCCGCCATGCAAGCGTTACGGCACAGCTTCATAACGCGAAGCTTGATACCGACTCCATGAGAGAGATCGTAGGAGGATAATATGCCGAAAAGACTGGATGTTTATCTTTCCGATAACAATATTGTAAAAAGCCGTAGCCTTGCCGCTTCTCTGATAAAGCAGGGAAGCGTTGAGGTAAACGGCAGGATATGCACAAAGCCCTCTTATGCCGTAAACGACAGCGATAATGTAAAAATAATCGGCGAACTGCCCAAATACGTCGGCAGAGGCGGGCTGAAGCTTGAAAAGGCGTTAGCTTACTACAGACTGCATCTTGACGGCGCTGTATGTATCGATATAGGCGCGTCTACAGGCGGGTTTACCGACTGTATGATCCAGAACGGCGCAGAAAAGGTTTACTCTGTAGATGTCGGCACCGATCAGCTCGATGAAAAGCTCAGAAACGACAGCAGAGTTATTTCTATGGAAAAGACAGATATAAGAAGCTGTGTCGGAGAATTGCCATGGGTCAACTTTATCAGTATTGACGTATCGTTCATATCGCTGAAATTGGTGCTCCCGTCCGCGTTTGCGCTTCTTAAAGACGGCGGCGAGTGCGTTGCGCTTATAAAACCGCAATTTGAAGCGGGAAAAGCACATTTGAGCAAAAACGGTATCGTGCGTGATACAAAGGTACATAAAAAGGTCTGTGACGAGATCGCGGAATTTGCATCTGCCGTGGGCTTTGAACGCGGTGAGATCATAACATCGCCGATAACAGGCGGTGACGGCAATACCGAATATCTTATATATTTAAAACGACCGAAGGCGGGTGATAAGCTTTGAAAGTAATGATATGTGCAAACCTAGATAAGGAGAGAAGCCGTAAAGCGGCTCTTGATGCCTGCTCAAAGCTTATCGACATAGGCTTTCAGCCGCTTATTGAAAAGCAATATGAAAGCGCTATAGGGTTTGACAAAGCGTTTTATTCCGAAACGGACAAGCTTATCAACGAGTGCGATATGTTTATGACTATCGGCGGTGACGGAACTATCCTCAAGTGGGGACAGAAGGCAGCAGTCTGCGGAAAGCCGCTTCTCGGAATAAACACGGGACGGCTCGGCTTTATGACTTCTATTGAAAGCGATGAGCTTGAAACGCTCGAACGGCTGAGAACAGGTAACTACAGCATAAGCCGAAGAATGCTGCTTGATATAGAGTATGAGGGTAAGGGTAATTTCAGCGCAATAAACGATGTCGTATTCAATAAATGCCGTTATTCAAAGCTCCCTGAGTTTATCGTATCGGTAGAAGAGTACGAGGTCACGAAGATAAGGGCAGACGGTATAATTTTCAGTACACCGGCAGGCTCTACAGCCTACTCGCTGTCTGCGGGCGGTCCTATAATATCGCCCGATGCGCAGTGCATTGAATTTACACCGCTGTGCGCACATTCACTTTTCGGACGGCCTATGATATTTTCATCGGACTCGGAGATAACGGTACGGTTTTCCGCGTACGAAAACAGCGGAGTATCGCTGAGTATCGACGGAAACGATGATATGGACTTCAACGAGGGCGAAACAATAAAGATAAGACGCTCAAAGCAGGAGCTTTCACTTATTGATATAAACGGAAGCAGTTTTTACAAGGCTGTTCATAACAAGCTTATGCGTCCGCTGAAATGATAGACAGAGGGGTGATATTGTGAAAAAGAAAAGACAGGCTGAGATATTGAGGATAATATCCACAAACGAGGTCGAAACGCAGGAGATGCTTCTCAATCTGCTCCGTGAGCGCGGCTATGACGTTACACAGGCTACCGTTTCGCGTGACATAAACGAGATGAACATCGAAAAAACTGTGTCGGCAAACGGTGTGAACTGCTATGCCAAAGCCGAAAAAATACATACAGTAAAGTTCCACAATATCATTTCGGAAGCCGTTGTCAGCATTGACTATGCAATGAATATGGTTTCGATAAAGTGTCACAGCGGTCTTGCAAATGCGGCGTGCGCAGGACTTGATATGATGAATTTGTCATATGTTGTCGGCACTATCGCAGGCGATGATACTATTTTTGTGCTGACGCGCACAGAGAGTGATGCAAGAATGCTCACGCGTCATCTTAAAGAATTACTTTAATGTAAAGGAGGTCGGCGTTTTGCTAAGAGAATTGTCTATTGAAAATCTTGCGGTCATAGAAAAGGCGTCGATCGCCTTTGACGACAAGCTGAACGTATTTACAGGCGAAACAGGCGCAGGTAAGAGTATACTTATAGGCGGCATAAACGCTATTCTGGGCGGCAGAGTAAGCAAGGATATCGTTAGAGCGGGAGCGGATAAGGCGGTCGTAACAGGTCTTTTTGACGACCTGCCGCAGACTGTCGTCGACAAGCTTTCCGAAAACGGCTTTTCTGCCGAGGACGAGCTTTTATTACAGCGTGATATACATTCGGACGGAAAAAGCACCGCCAGAATAAACGGCAGAGCTACAACTGTTTCTATACTTCGCGATATAGCTTCTGAGCTTATAGATATACACGGTCAGCACGATAACCGTCTTATTATGGACGGCGATAATCAGCGGGAAATTCTCGATAATTACGGCAGAAACGGCGAACTGCTCAAGGAGTACGGCACGGCATTCAAGGAGTTCTCCGCGCTGTCGCGTAAGATAAAAGAGGTAAGCCGCAAAAAGACCGAGTCGCTTGAAAAGGCGGAGCTGCTGAGAGAACGCCTTGAAGAGCTAGACAGGTACAATTTCTCCGCAGATGAAGAAGAAACTACAAAGCAAAAGCTTGAACAGTTACGCAATGCGGAATATATAAGCGAAAATCTGTACAACGCACAGGCGGCAATATCGGGTGATGATGATACCGATGGTGCATATTCACTGCTTGAGCGCTGTCGCGACAATATTTCGTCGCTGGGCGACACTATGCCTGAGCTTGAAAAGCTTTCGGAAAGAATATCCGATATGCTGATTGATCTTGAGGATATCAGAGAAGAGATAGCACAGCGTATACCCGATGACGATGAAGATACGGCAGGTATGCTGGGCGTTTACGAAGAGCGGCTCAGCGTTATCCTAAGGCTTCGCAGAAAGTACGGAGCGGAGCTTTCCGAAATACTCGAAAACGCGGAAAAATGGCGCACGGAGCTTTATGAGATAGACAACGGCGACGATATAATCGATGAGCTTACCGAGAAGAAAAAGGAAGCGGGAGAAAAGGTAAAGCGTCTGGCGACAGAGCTTACAAACAGCAGAAAAAAGGCGGCTGACGGGCTCGCAAAACGCATTTCGTCAGAGCTTGCTTTTCTTGATATGCCCGATATAAGGCTTGTGTTTGATATAACGCAGGACAAGGTCACACTGAGCGGTATGGATAAGGTCGAGATGCTTATATCCGTTAATAAGGGCGAGGAGCTTAAGGCTATGAGTAAAATAGCGTCGGGCGGCGAGCTGTCGCGAATTATGCTTGCCATAAAGAATGTGCTTGCCGATACCGATAAGCTTCACACTATGATATTTGACGAGATAGATACGGGTATCAGCGGCAGAGCGGCTACCAAGGTCGGCATAAAGCTTCACGAGGCGGCGAAGAACCGACAGATACTGTGCGTCACACATCTTGCACAGATAGCGGCTATGGCTGATACACAGCTTCTTATAAAGAAAACAAGCGATGATAAGCGTACATACACAGCGGTAACAAAGCTTGATTTTGACGGCAGAAAGCACGAGATAGCAAGGATCATTTCGGGTGACGAAAACGACCCGATATCGCTTGAAAATGCGGAAATGCTACTGACAAGGAAAAACGAAGCATAAAAATTATATACACAGTCCGGGAAGAGCGAAACTTCCCGGGCTGTTTTTTTATATCCGTACACAAACCGACACTTTTTTCCACGCCTTTGTCCTATAATAAACGAGGGGCTTGGAAATGGTAATTTATCTTGATGTACTTATACTGATAAATCTGTACGTTACATATTTTCAGATACTTGCGGTATCAATTTTTATTCACCGCAAGGTCATATGGTACAGAAAGCTGATATCCGCGGGAATAGGCGGTGCGGCATCTCTTAGCATATTCATACCGCAGGATATGGTCATCACGCTTACGATGCTTAAAATAGTGCTGTGCTTTATTATAGCGCTGACTGCGTTCGGATACGGCGGATTTTTGAAGTATATGAAGAGTGTTTTGTTTTTGCTGTTCGTTAATTTCCTGTTTTCTGGATTGATGCTGTGCGTATGGCTGTTTGCCGCTCCGATGAAGATGCTCTTCATAAACGGTACCGTGTATTTCGGAATAGATACAATGACAGTTATTTTGTGTACCTGTGCCGCTTATACGGTAATGAGGATAATTAGACTGATACTTGACAAAAACGGCAAAACCGATAAGAAATATACCGTTGAAATACATAACAACGGAAAGCAGTGCACACTGTCAGCACTTGCCGACAGCGGAAACGGACTTGTTGACTGCTTCAGCGGGCTTCCCGTCATAGTATGCAGGCGTGACATATGTGCCGATATTTCGCCGCCTGCCGTTGCGGCTATAGACGGCAGTAAGGATTTGTCGGAGCTGTGCACGGAAATGATAAAGGGCGTGCGTGTTATGCCGTTTTCTACGGTCGGCAAGGACGGACTTATCTGTACATTCAGAGCCGACAGCGTTGTCGTAAATGATGAAATGCAGGAAAAGTATCCTGTGAATGCCCTTATCGGTGTGGTAATAGGCGGAAAACAGGAGTATGAGGCAATATTCAATCCGAAAATACTTGTGTGAGGTGTTTTAGTATGCTGAAAGTAATAGAGATCATCAGCGGGCTGATACAAAAGCTGCATATGTCCGCTGTGGGAAAATGTGAGATAGACTACATAAACGGTGCAGAAACCTTACCGCCGCCACTGTCAAGAGAAGAAGAAGCAAAAACGCTTGCTATGTTTGAAAATGATTTTGAAAAGGCGAGAGAAACGCTTATTGTTCATAACCTGCGGCTTGTTGTGTACATAGCCAAGAAGTTTGAGAGTACGGGTATCGGCATTGAGGATCTTATATCTATCGGCACTATCGGGCTTATAAAAGCGGTAAATACATTCAGCGTCGAGAAAAATATTAAGCTTGCGACCTATGCTTCACGCTGTATCGAAAACGAGATACTTATGTATCTCAGAAAGACCAATCAGCAGAAGCTCGAGGTGTCTATAGACGAGCCGCTGAATGTCGACTGGGACGGAAACGAATTGCTTTTGTCGGATATTCTCGGCACTGATGATGATACGGTAAGTGTCAATATAGAAAGCGAAGCGGAAAAGCGCGTATTGCTTGAAGCGGTAGAAAAGCTTGACGAAAGGGAAAAGCTTATCATGGAGCTGCGTTTCGGGCTGAACAACCGCCCCGAAAAAACACAAAAGGAGGTCGCCGATATGATCGGGATCTCCCAGAGTTATATTTCACGCCTTGAAAAGCGTATTATAAAGCGGCTTAAAAAGGATATGGAAAGCCTGTGCAGTTAGCGCTTTGTAAAATCTCTGCCGAGCACAGCCATAGCGCATCTCAGACCGTCCATAGCGGCGGTGACAATGCCGCCGGCATATCCCGCACCCTCGCCGCAAGGGTATAAGCCTTTCACGCTGACCGATGAAAGCGTGTTATCCCTTACTATGCGGACAGGTGACGAGCTTCTGGTTTCAGGTCCTGTCATAACGGCGTCGGGCAAGCCAAAACAGCTTATTTTCTTTGCAAACTGCGGTAAAGCATATCGCAGTGCATCGCATACAAAGTCCGGCAGATATTCATCGGGCAGTGCAAATGCTGTACCTATAGGATATGTCGGGGTCACATTGCCGAATTTATCGGAAGTATGTTTATCGAGAAAGTCGCCTACCAGGGCTACAGGTGCTTTATAATTGCCGCCTGCCGCCTTGTAAGCGGCTTTTTCTATTTTTCGTTGCAGCTCTATCCCGCCCATAATATCGTCTTTGTCAAAATCATCGGGCGTAATTCCGACAAGAACGGCGCTGTTCGCGTTTTCGCCGTTTCTTGCATAATAGCTCATACCATTGGTCACTATCGTTTCTTCTTCCGAAGAAGAAGCCGTAACCACACCGCCCGGGCACATACAGAATGTATAAATGCCTCTGCCTGTTTCATCGTGCACGGAAAGCTTGTAGTCCGCGGCAGGAAGAGCAGGGTGTCCGCTCATATCGCCGTACATACTGCGGTCAAGGTCGCGCTGCCTGTGCTCAATTCGGACACCGACCGAGAAGTTTTTTGCCTGCATAGTCACGTTGCGATTTTTCAGCATATAGAATACATCTCTCGCACTGTGACCTATGGCAAGTATCGCTTTATCGGTTTCTACAGTACATTCTGCGCCGTCTTTTTCATATGTCACCGATTTTACCCTGTTGTTTTCGGTATCATATCCCGTAAATTTTGCCCCGAATATTACCTCGCCACCGAGGGAAATGATATCATTTCTGATACTCTTGACCGTTTCCGACAGCTTATCCGTTCCTATATGCGGCTTTGCGTCATATATTATTTCTTCGGGTGCACCGTGACGTACAAGCTCTTCAAACACGATCCGCGATAACGGGTCATTGACACCTGTATTCAGCTTACCGTCGGAAAATGTGCCTGCGCCGCCCTCACCGAATTGTACGTTACACTCCGTATCAAGTATACCTTTCTCCCAGAATAAGCGCACCTTCTCCTTGCGGCTGTCTACATCAAGACCGCGCTCAAGAACTATCGGTCGTACGCCGCACTGAGCAAGATACAGCGCCGCAAACATTCCCGCAGGTCCGAAGCCGATTATCACAGGGCGCTTTGACAGCGTTGCTTTTTTGGGAAGAGAATACGGTACTTCTTTATACAGTGATATATTTTTGTTGCCTGTATTCTTTCTGATTATGCTGTTTTCGTTATCACAGGAAAACGCCACGGCATAGACGAAGTGGATATCATCCTTATGCCGTGCATCAACGGATCTTTTTATTATTTTCAGCTCAGAAGCTTTAAGCCGTACCGATTTGATCTTTTTGTTTATAAATGCCGCTATATCATCATTTGTGTGTTCAAGCGGCATTTTTATATTGCTGTATTTTATCATCACTTACTCCGATAAAGATAAACTTGCGTTCATTCCCGCTGTATACCCGCTTTTCCAAGCCCAGTCGAGATTATAGCCGCCGCATTTACCCTGAATATTCAGTATCTCACCGCAGAGATACAAGCCTCTCGCTTTCAGCGATTCGAGCCTGTCGGAAACCTCACTTGCGGGAATACCGCCGCAGGTTATCTGTGCAAGACTCCAGTCTGATACGCCCTTGATAGGATAACGGCTGTCTTTTGCGGCAGAGCACAGCATAGATATTTCCTTTGGTGTTATTTCGCCGCAGGTCTTAGTAAAGGCTATACCCGCATTTTTCAGCATAGCCTGTCCTATGCGCTTGTGATATATGCCGGTCAGAAGCTCCTCACAGGGAAGGGTTGCTCTTATTTCCGCCGAGCTTTTGATTATGCTGTAAAGCTCTTCTTTAGTGAGTGGCGGCGCGGTATCAAGTGATATTTCGCCTTTATTGACAAGCTTTGCGGCTTTTGCCGACAGATCGAATATGCAGATACCGGATAGTGCACCGTCCGTGAACTGGACTTCACCCGATTGCCTGTCAATAACCTTGCCGTCTGCAAGCAGAGAAACATCTGCACAAACGCGCAGTCCCTTGACCGATTTTACAAGTCCGATATCGGTTCTTATCGGAGCCAACGCAGGGTAGAGCTTAGTTACCGAGTGACCGAGCTTTTTACACAGCTCGTATCCGTCACCTGTTGTACCAAGTGACGGTGCGGCTTTTCCGCCTGCGGCAATTATCACGCGTTTTGCGCTTATTTTAGCATCACCCGATGTCAGCAAAAAGCCGCGCTTTGTCTTTATTATGTCGGTCGCCCGGCAGTCGCATACCGTGTTGATACCCGCATAGTCGGCGGTAAAGCGCAGTGCGTCAAGCACCGATGTTGCCGCATTGCTGAAAGGATACACTCTGCCTGTATCATCGGCTTTGCATATAAGACCGATGGAAGAGAAAAACTCCTCCGAGCTTTCTGTATCACCGCTTATATATGATAACAGCTCGGTGTCGCCGTCATAGTTGTCTGCTGAAATAGAGCTGTTTGTAAGGTTGCATCGTCCGTTGCCTGTAGACAATATTTTTTTGCCGACTCTCGGCAGCTTTTCAAGTATGGTTATATTGCCGCAACCGTAGCGCGAAGCGGCAATGCCGGCAACAAGTCCCGATGCACCGCCGCCGATAATAGCTATATCGGTATCAATTGTTTTCATTTCTGCTCCGTTCAAAGAAGTTAATTAAATTTATAATCGGTTTACATTAAAAGTATACCATATTATCGATCGGTAAGCAAGAGGTTTGCTCAAATGCGGATCATATGGGAAATTTGCTTAATGCAGGAGGACATAAAAATGGACGAAAGAATAATAAGACTTATAATTGCGCTTGGTAAGTTTTCGGCTCAGCCAAGACAATACAGAATAATGGAAGGACTTAACACAAGTGAAACAGGCATATTCTGGGCGATGACACAGATAGTGGCAGAGAAGCCCGGCACAGAGCTTTTCGGACTGAGCGAGCTCAACAGCTATCTCAATTTCACAAGACCAAACCTCTCTCAGACAGTAAACAAGCTTGAGGATAAGGGCTATGTTGAACGTGTTGTATTAAAGGACGACAGAAGGGTAACATATATTAAGCTTACCGAAAACGGCAGAGCTACCGTAAAAGCTAAGTATGACGAGATATTTACACGACTTGAAAATATAGCAAAAATACTCGGCGAAGAAGACACCGACAAGCTCATAGAGCTTATACTTCGTTTTGCCGACGCTTATGACAAGTCTGCCGAAATAAAGACAAAGTGAAAGGAAGCATAAGGTTTGTTTAAAATATTCGGGTATCTGAAAAGCAGTATACCGCAGGTTTTACTTATTATCGTCCTGCTTGTAATTCAGGCATGGGGCGATCTTACCTTGCCACAGTATACATCGGATATAGTAGATATCGGTATACAAAACGGCGGCATTGAAGACGCGGCGGCAGGCGCGCTGACTATTGACGGTTATAATGCACTGAAGGTGTTTATGAGCGATGAACAGAAAAGCGTACTTGAAAAGTGCTATACGCTTGTAAGCGCAGGTACAGCTACAGAAGAACAGAAAAATATGTATCCCGCGTCAAAAGACAGTGATGCTTTTTTTCTGAACGATCTTAACACCGAAGAAAAGCAAGCTCTTATCGATGCCGCAGTAATACCTATGACTGCGGCTGAAATGCTAAGAGAGCTGTCGTTTGAAAGCTTTTCGGCTATGGCAGAAAATCAGGGAGTAGCTCTGCCGTTCACATCGTTTGAGCAGGCAGGGCAGGCACTCGGTATCGAAGCCGACAAGGCAAATGCTCTGACCGTAATTACCGCACTGGCGGGCACAGGCGCTATGGGCGATGCCGATCTGTCCGCTTCGCTTGATAAAATATCGGATATGCCCGGAACTATTACCGAGCAGTCGGCTGTGCTTTTTGTAAAAAACGAATATTCATCTCTCGGCGTTGATATGAACACCCTTCAGCAGAGCTATCTGCTTACAACAGGCGGAAAAATGCTGCTTATCGCATTTCTTATGATGGCTGTGTCTGTAATCGTAGGCTTCTTTGCGGCAACAACAGCGGCAAGGGTAGGCAGGGACTTACGAGCAAAGGTATTCAAGAATGTAGTCGGCTTCTCAAGTGCTGAGATAGACAAGTTCTCAACAGCAAGCCTTATCACCAGAAGCACAAACGATATACAGCAGATACAGATGGTTATCGTAATGCTTCTGAGAATGGTTATCTATGCGCCCATACTCGGTATAGGCGGCGTATTTATGGTACTGACTACAGGTACGGGCATGGCGTGGATAATAGCGCTTGCGGTTATTATAATACTTGCCGTTGTACTGGTGCTTATGAAGGTCGCTATGCCAAAGTTCAAGCTTATGCAGAAGCTTGTCGACAAGCTGAACCTTGTAGCAAGAGAAATTCTTACGGGTCTTCCCGTTATCCGCGCTTTCAGCCGCGAAAGGTACGAAGAGGACAGATTTGATAACGCTAATAAGGAGCTTACTTCAACAATGCTGTTTACAAACCGTACTATGACCTTTATGATGCCGCTTATGATGATGATAATGAACCTTATCACGGTTCTTATCATATGGGTTGGTGCAGGTCAGATATCGGACGGCTCGTTGCAGGTCGGTGATATGATGGCGTTCATCACATATACTATGCAGATAGTAATGTCGTTTTTAATGCTGACGATGATATCAATAATGCTCCCAAGAGCCGCAGTTTCGGCAGACAGAATAAACGAGGTCATAACAGCAAAGAAGAGCATAGAGGACAAGCCCGGTGCGGGAGCTTTCGATAAATCCGCGCTCAAAGGTAATGTTACTTTTGAAAATGTATCATTCCGCTATCCCGATGCAGACGAAGACGTGCTGACAGATATCAGCTTTACCGCAAACGCGGGTGAAACCACCGCTATAATCGGCAGTACCGGTAGCGGCAAATCAACGCTTATCAACCTTATCCCGAGATCGTTTGATGTTACCAAGGGCAGGATAACAATTGACGGTACGGATATAAGAGATGTGACACAGCATTCTCTCCATGATGTTATAGGTCTTGTACCGCAGAAGGGCGTATTGTTCTCGGGCACTATCGACAGCAATATAAAGTTCGGTGCGGAAAACGCAAGCGAAGAAACTGTAAAGCTTGCCGCAAAAGTTTCGCAGTCAACAGAGTTTATCGAAAACAAGCCGCAAAAATATAACGAACCTGTTTCACAGGGCGGTACAAACGTTTCGGGCGGACAGAAACAACGTCTGTCTATAGCCCGCGCAATAGCAAAAGAGCCGAAGATATACCTGTTTGACGACAGCTTCTCCGCGCTTGATTTCAAAACCGATGTCAAGCTCAGAAAGGCGCTTGCCGACAACATTCACGACTGCACGATAATAATCGTTGCACAGCGTATAAGCACAATTCTTAATGCAGATAAGATAATCGTGCTTGATGAAGGCAGAATTGCGGGTATAGGAACTCACGAGGAGCTTATGCAAAGCTGTGAGGTTTACAGACAGATAGCGCACTCGCAGTTATCGCAGAAAGACCTTGCGGCGATTGACAATGCAAAGGGGGTTACCGATAATGAGTAATTCTCCGAGAAGAGGACCCGGTGCGCCCGTGGAAAAGGCTAAGGATTTCAAGGGCAGTATCGGAAAGCTTGCGAAATATATGAGCGAATACAAGCTGTCACTTATTTTTGTCGTGATTTTTGCAATAACATCAACTGTTTTCAATATCATCGGTCCTAAGCTGATGGGTAATGCTACAACCGAAATATTTAACGGTATTATCGCTAAGGTGAACGGTACAGGCGATGTGAATTTTGGCGCGCTCGGTTCTATACTGCTTTTGCTTATCGGCTTCTATCTTATCAGCAGTTTCTGTTCGTTTTTACAGGGCTGGCTGATGACAGGCGTTTCGCAGAAGGTCAGCTACAGACTGCGTAAGGAGCTTATCGCCAAGATAAACCGTATGCCGATGAACTACTTTGGCCGCAGTACTCACGGCGAAGCCCTTTCAAGAGTAACAAACGATGTTGATACACTGGCTCAGAACCTTAATCAGAGCATAACGCAGCTTGTTACATCGGTAACGACGATTATCGGCGTTCTTGTAATGATGCTGTCAATAAGCCCGCTTATGACGCTTGTGGCGCTTCTGATATTGCCTGTATCGCTTGCACTTGTGCTTATCGTTGTAAAGATATCGCAAAAGTACTTCAAGTCACAGCAGGAATACCTCGGTCATATAAACGGTCAGGTAGAAGAAATTTACGGCGGTCACAATATCGTAAAGGCGTTCAACAGGGAAGAGCGTGTTATCAAGGACTTTGACGAAGCAAACGATATTTTATATAAATCGGCGTGGAAGTCGCAGTTCTTCTCGGGCATAATGATGCCTGTAATGACCTTTGTCGGAAATCTCGGCTATGTAGGTGTTGCGGTTCTCGGCGGCTTCCTTGCCGCGAACGGAACTATTATGGTCGGCGATATACTGTCGTTTATCCAGTATGTAAAGAACTTCACACAGCCGATAAATCAGCTTGCACAGGTGTCAAGTATGCTACAGTCCACTGCCGCCGCGGCAGAACGTGTATTTGAGTTTCTTGCCGAAAATGAAGAGGCGCAGACCGCAAAGGAACACGCAATGCTCACCGATACATCGGGCAATACAAGAAATGTGACAACGCTTGATATAACAGGTGATGTGACATTTGAGCACGTCCGTTTCGGATACGATCCCGAAAAGATAATAATCAACGATTTCAGTGCCGAGGTAAAGCAGGGTCAGAAGATAGCTATCGTCGGTCCTACCGGTGCGGGAAAGACTACTATCGTAAAGCTGCTTATGCGTTTCTACGAGCTTAACAGCGGCAGGATACTGGTTGACGGTTATGATATTGCCGACTTCGACAGAAGCGAGCTGAGAGAGCTGTTCGGAATGGTGCTTCAGGATACATGGCTGTTCAAGGGCACGATTATGGAAAATATCCGTTACGGTAAGCTTGACGCTACCGATGAAGAGGTCATCGCGGCGGCAAAGGCGGCTCACGTTGACCACTTTATAAGAACACTTCCGGGCGGATATGATATGGAGCTCAACGAAGAAGCTTCAAATGTATCACAAGGTCAGAAACAGCTTCTGACTATTGCAAGAGCAATTCTCGCAAACAACAAGATACTCATACTTGACGAGGCTACAAGCTCAGTCGATACCCGCACAGAGATACAGATACAAAAGGCGATGGATAATCTGATGAAGGGCAGAACGAGCTTTATCATCGCACATCGCTTGTCAACGATAAAGGACGCAGACCTTATACTTGTGCTAAAGGACGGCGATATAATCGAACAGGGAGATCACGAAGAGCTTTTAGCGAAAAACGGCTTCTATGCGGAGCTGTATAATTCGCAGTTTGATTCGTGAGTACCGCAGAATATGCATAGTTTTTAGTTTGAACTTGCAAATTTGGCGTAAACCCTATTGACAAGCATCAAAATTTAATGTATAATAATATCAGCAAAGGCGCAAAGCAGTAATGTTTTGCGCCTTTTTTATATGTTAATATCCGGAGGGTGGTTTTTATGAATAAGACAGAATTTGCTGATAAACTTGCAGAAAATGAATATAACAATATAAACGTGCTTCAGCTTTTCGGGCTTCAGGACGGCGTATATGTCGGCGGCAGTATAGAGATCTATCATAAGCCCTGCGGGCATACGGATACCGTGATATTCAGACAGGGAATATACGAAAACACGATAAACGACTGTATAAACGACTATTGCGGCGAGTGCAGACGCAAGATGAATAACACCGTCGAGTTTGTAAAAAGCTATATCGAGTGGCTGTATGTAGATGTCAGGACAGACAACTACGGAAGAAAAACCATACTTAAGTCGGGCGATTACCGCGAGTTTTTCAAAAGCGACATCAATCTTGACAAGTTTGTAAAGCACAACTACACAGCGTCACCTATCGAGCTGATGAATGCAATTGACAGCTTTATTGCGGATTTTCCACGCTCGTATTCCGATGAAAGCGGAAAAGAGATATCTACCGTTAAAATAGACAGCGTAAAAAACAGAATCACTCATTTCAGAAGCAAATGCGGCATATCGCGCAAGGAGCTTTCCGATAAGACGGGAATTGCATTCAAAACAATAGAAAACTACGAGCTCGGCAGGACTAAGCTTACCTCTATTTCAGTCGAAAACGCGTTCAGGATCGCTCAGGTGCTTGGAATACGCGCAGAATATCTTATATAGCCGCCGTCTTGACAAGACCCCTGAAAACGAATATACTTATCTTATAATCAGAAATTCGGAGGTAATCATTTGTTACAGGACGTAGTATCCGTTTCACTCCCTGTGAATGAGCGGATGAGAATAAAGAAAAACCACTTCGAGCCGTACAACCTTACAGGCAACGAAAAGAGAATATGCATTGTTACAGGAATACACGGAGATGAGCTTGAAGGGCAATATGTCTGCTATGAGCTCAGCAGAAGACTAAGCGAAAACGGACATCTTCTGACGGGAATAGTTGATATATATCCCTCTATGAACCCGCTCGGTATGGATTCGATCAAGCGCGAGATGCCGATATTCGACCTTGATATGAATATGATATTCCCGGGTTCGGAAACAGGCGCAGTCGCCGAGCACTTAGCCGCCGCTATTATGAACGATATCAAAGGTGCGGATATATGTATTGATATCCATGCAAGCAATATATTTCTGCGTGAAATCCCGCAGGTCAGAATTTCGGAGGAAACCGCGCCCAAGCTGTTACCTTACGCCAAAATGCTGAATGTAGACTTTATATGGGTGCATTCAAGCGTTACTGTTATGGAGGCTACACTTTCTCACAGCCTTAACAAGGCGGGAACTCCTACACTTGTCGCCGAGATGGGAGTAGGTATGCGTATTACAAAGTCATACGGCGATCAGCTCCTTGACGGCATATTCAATCTTATGTCAAAGATGGGCATATGGGCGGGAGAAGCAAAAAATGTATCTCACCCGATAATATCCACAGACGGCAATGTGTCGTTTGTGTATTCCGATACCTCCGGCATATATATGCCGACTATCAAGCACTGGGCGGGAATATCAAAGGGCGACCATATAGGCGATATACTCGACCCTCTTACAGGAACGGTAGAGCAGGAAATATTTGCGCCGTGCAGCGGAATTGTATTTACACTGCGTGAGTATCCTGTCGTGTACGAAGGCTCGCTTCTTGCGAGAATACTGGGAGGGTGCTGAAAATGAACAAGGAAAACATAGTAAGATTAAAGTCCCCCTACCGTGATGATTTTGAGATAAACGGATACAGATTCGGCAAGGGCGAGAAGACCTGCTGTATAGTCGGCGCGATGCGTGGCAACGAGGTACAGCAGCTGTATGTATGCTCACAGATAATCAGAGCTTTGTCAACCATCGAGAAAAAGGGCGACATTGCTCACGGAAAGCAGATCATGGTCATTCCGTCGCTCAATCCCTTTTCGATGAATATTCAGCGCCGTTTCTGGTCGGTCGATAACACCGATCTTAACAGAATGTTCCCTGGTGACGCTAACGGTAAGACAACACAGAGAATAGCCGCAGGCATTTTCGATTTTATAAAGGAATATCAGTACGGTGTACAGTTCGCATCATTCTATATTTCGGGCGACTTTATTCCCCACGTCAGAATGATGGATACCGAACACAAGAATATAGGTCTAGCAAACCTGTTCGGACTGCCGTATATACTTCTCAGAAAGCCTAAGCCGTTTGATACGGCAACGCTTAACTTCAACTGGCAGAATTCAAATACAAGCGCGTTTTCAGTCTATACGAACGAAACCGAGCACATAGACGAGGAATCCGCCCGCATAGCTGTCGGAGCAGTGCTCCGTTTCTTATCAAGAATGGGAGCTATCAAATATCATAGCCACGGCGGATATATGGCTACTACTCTTGATGAAGAGCACCTGATGTCGGTACACGCACAGAGCGGCGGAATATACCGCAGGATAAAACAGCCGGGTGATGAGGTAGAGCAGGGCGAAGCAATGGCGGAGATACTTGATCCGTTCGAGGGAACGGTTATCGAAGAAATCAAAGCACCCGCAAACGGAATAGTATTTTTCGCGCATAAATCGCCGCTGGTACTTGAAAACTCGGTTGTCTATAAGATAATAAAAAGACTCCATATATAATATAAAGCCGTACAGACGAGGTAAGTCTGTACGGCTTTTATTAGGTGCGTAGGGAAATGATGCAAATTTGCTGTTGCTTTCATCGGTTAGGATAGTAGTTATGGGAATTATTGTAACTTTAACCGATGATTTATCGGCGTTATAGACATACTCCTGAAAAACACCTTCATATATATAAACGTTTGAAACGCAAAAACCTGACATTAAAATCGGCGAAAATCGTTGATTTTGTATGAATGCACAAATAAATTTTATTTTATTGTGCACTTTGACAGGTGATTAACTTACTTTAATAGAATAAAAAGTCATATATGGTTTATTAAGGAATATCAATAAAAAGTGAAATTCAGCGTTTCCGACGGCAAGTTAAATTGTTCTCACTGCCTGCGTTCTCTTGACATAAATTCCGCTGTTTTATATAATATAATATACATTTATTGTAATCAAACCAGACACCCATATTTGTGTCGATCAGATGCAAAGATCAAGCATACAGTCATTTCCGCAGAAAGGTTTTATGCTATCGTACTTATCCTTCATAGAGGAAGCTCTCAGTGGTTCAATCCCGATACTTTTATCGATACGGTGATTATAGTATTAGAAATACTCGTAATACAACTGATGTCTTTGTTTTTGGAAAACTAACAAGACGTGTCTGCAAAGCATAAATTTCGGTGCTAATGAGATATTGTTATTTCAGAGGAAACCGGAATAAGCTTAGATAACGCATTGACAATATAAAGCCTCACATATACCGACTGCCATAACGTTTATTTGTGCGGCTGATGCCTTTTATGGTATCAGCCGCATTTTTGCATATAAAAAGAAGCCACAAAATGTGACTTACTTCGCTGTATTGCGACTAAATATTTTTTATTTTCGGGCACAAAAAAACGCCCCTGGCTCAAACCAGAGGCGAAACTTAGTCCGGCATTATGCCGGTGGCGCAGAAAGAGGGATTTGAACCCTCGCGCCGGTTTCCCGACCTACTCCCTTAGCAGGGGAGCCCCTTCACCACTTGGGTATTTCTGCATGGCGAATTATAAAATATTTAATTGGTGCCGCTGATCGGACTTGAACCGATACGGTATTGCTACCGAGGGATTTTAAGTCCCTTGTGTCTGCCGATTCCACCACAGCGGCATTTGGTTGCGTGGGGTGCGTGGGGTGATTAACCTTGATATATTATACACTTATTTCACCTGCTTGTCAAGTGCTTTTTGAAAATTTTATTAAATTATTTTCTCTTTTTTCATCTTGTATTTTGCTGCGAAATAGTGTAAAATATTTATAGAAATATACCCAAAAAACAGGATACATTTTCCAATCGTTCTACAAATTTTATTGAAAGGGGAATACCAATGAGGATAGCTCTGTTTACAGAAACATATTTACCGAGCATCAACGGTGTAGTCACCCATGTAAAAACATTAAAAGAAGGTCTTGAGGCGCTCGGACATACCGTTATGGTAGTTACCGCAGACTCAAGAGTAAATAACCACGTTATAGCGGACGATGTTATGTATTGTCCCGCTGTCAAGCTCAAAAAGATATATAATTATGATATAGCTCCGCCGATAAGCAAGGAGCGACTTGATAAGATAAAGAGCTTTGCTCCGGATATAATCCATATCCACAACGAATTCGGTGTAGGAATATCGGGTGTGCTTATTGCGCGAACCCTCAAGGTTCCTCTTGTATACACGCTCCATACAATGTATGACGACTATGTGTACTATGTAGCAAAGACCAAGGGCTTTGTCAAGCTCGTGACCTCGGCAAGCCACCTTTACGCAAAAATGCTGGCTTCTACAGCATCGGCAATTACAGGTCCTTCTCCGAAGGTTTCGGAATATTTCAAGCTCTGCGGTGTCAAGAAGCCAGTTCACGTTATTCCGAACTCGGTTGAGCTTGATGTTTTCAAGCCCGAAAATGTTGATAAAAACGCCGCTCTTGAAATGAGAAGAAAATTCGGCTTTGCAGACGACGATATGGTTTACTGCTTCTGCGGTAGACTCGGTAAAGAGAAGAACATCACACTTTTGCTTCAGTACTGGGCTAAGAATGTAAAGCCCGAGGATAAGCTGAGGCTGTTTATCCTCGGTGACGGACCTTTGCACGAACAACACTGCAAGGAAGCACAGGAATACGGCATAGCCGATATGGTAAAGTTCGCGGGAAGAGTAGAACACCCCGATTTACCCGTGTATTACGCTTGCTGTGACGCGTATATCACCGCTTCGCTTTCCGATACCTGCTCAATATCAATGCTTGAGGGTATGGCAATGCATCTGCCTGTTCTCAGCCTTAAGGACGACCTTAATGTCGGACAGGTCAAGGACGGTATCAACGGCTATAACTTCACCGATGCAGACAGTATGTACGAGCTTCTTAAAAAGCTCCGCGATATGCCGAAGGCAGAGCTTGCAGAGTTTGGCAGACAGACAAGAGAGTCGATAATAACATCGGGTGCCGTTCGCCTTGCAAACGACCTGCTGGATGTCTATAAAGAGGCGATGGAGGTATATAAGAAAAAGAACAGAAAACGCAAGTTCAAAAAGCGCTATCGTGTCATCAGACACAGATATGTCAGACGCTCAAGAAATTACAAGAGTTAAAGCGATCTATGCTCCGTGTTATCCGATACGGAGCATTACTTTTAGAGGTGTCATATGTCACAGATCGATATACGTTTCTTTTCACAGTCGCTGAACCGCTATTCATCTTTTAAAATGTACATTCCCGACGATAAGCGCAACTACGGCGGCACTTACGATAAAGAAAATATGAAAACGTTGTTTATCCTGCACGGTTATTCTCAGGACGGCAACAATTGGATACCGGATCATATCGCGGAAAAATACAACCTTGCTGTTGTGATCCCTCACGGTGAAAATTCATTCTGGCTTGACGGCTTGTCAACGGGGCATAAGTATTGTACTTATGTTGGTGACGAGCTGGTGCGGTATGTGCGAAATACATTTGATCTTGCCAAAACGCCGGAAAATACTGCGATAATGGGTTATTCTATGGGCGGCTTCGGCGCACTTCATACCGCATTCACTTATCCCAAAACATTCGGCAAGGTATGCGCCTTGTCTTCTGCACTTATCGTACATGAAATAGCAGGAATGAAAGAGGGCGGCGGAAACGATGTGGCAAATTACGATTATTATCACGAATGCTTCGGCAACCTCGATACGGTAATTGACAGTGATAACAATCCCGAAACACTTATAAAGCGCCTTAACACGCAAAGAAAGAAAATACCGCAGATATATATGGCTTGCGGCACAGAAGATTTTTTGCTTGATAATAACAGGCAGTTCCACGCATTTCTTAAAAAGGAAAACGTACCTCACGTTTATCTTGAAAGCAAAGGCGGTCACGATATGACCTTCTGGAGCGAATATGTAGTTAAGTTCTCTGATATGATGTTCGGTAAAAAGGAATAAGGCTATGCCCACAAGCGAAAATATCGTTTGTGGGCATAATTGTTATTAGACATCTTCCATCTGTTTTCCGAAATACATAGCCGCCGCCTCAACGAGAGCCTTTGTCTTGTCGTCAACCGTTGAGTTTTCCTTATCCGACAGCATTATTACAGCACCGTTTACATCACCGTCAGCCATTATAGGCGCACAGGCAACGGCAAAGCGGTCAACACCCTCAATAGGGTTCATTTTAACGCCGTCAGCGGTTCGGTACAGGGATTTTCTCTGTTCGATAAGATCTTCAAGCGAGCTTGAAACTCTGCGCTCAAGCACTTCCTTTTTCTGAATGCCCGATGCCGCTATTACATGGTCGCGGTCGCATATTACCGTAGGCATTCCTCCGACCTTGTAAAGTACATCTGCATATTGTCCGGCTGTGCCTGATATTTCGCCGACGGGGGAGTATTTTCTGAAAATAACCTCGCCGTCCACGCTTGTATATATTTCAAGCGGTGTGCCTTCCCTTATCCTCATTGTTCTTCTTATTTCTTTAGGTATTACGACTCTTCCGAGATCGTCAATACGTCTTACAATTCCCGTAGCTTTCATTATATGACATTCCTTTCTGAAGAAACTGTTTTTGCTCTTACAAACATATTATTCCTTGCGATGTGTCAATTATTCAGAAATTTGTCACATATTGAGTTTTCGGCTCGTTTATTCATTCGAAGCTTTCAGATACGACTGTGCTTTTGATGTTGATTTTAAACAGAAAATGTAGTATAATAACGTGTAATAAGCATTGTATGATTATCTTCCGGGAGGTGTTACCGTGACAGCTGATGAAGAGTATATGACAGTCTGCATAGAGCTTGCCGAAAAGGCGGCAAAAACAGGCGAATGTCCCGTCGGAGCTGTTGTGGTAAACAAAGACGGAGAGATAATCGGCAGAGGCTATAATATGCGTGAAACGTTGCAGTCACCGACTGCCCACGCAGAAATACTCGCTATAGAACAAGCCGCCAAAGCACTTGGCTCATGGCGGCTTACCGATTGTACATTATATGTTACGCTTGAACCGTGCCCGATGTGCGCGGGTGCGATAATCAACTCCCGGCTTAAAAGGCTGGTGTACGGCGCATTTGATGAAAAAGGCGGGGCTTGCGCCTCGCTTATGGAGATATTCGATTATCCTTTCAATCATCGACCTATGGTAAGAAGCCGTGTACTTATGGATGATTGTTCAAAGCTTCTCACCGACTTTTTCAAAGGATTAAGGTCACTTGATAATACCTGAAATTGCTTTTTTGTACAGCTTATCAAGAAGCACAAAAAATCCTGTTGTTAAAGCGGCAGTTGCTATGATAACGGAGATAACTTTTTTCATATGTTTATCCTTTCGTGATCGCGATCAGTCGGTGTTTATACGGTCAAGACGCTTTTCGGCGTTTTTGATAAGGCTCAGAAGCGCTGTGCCTTGCTTATCGTATTCGGCTTCGATAGAATTTGTAGTGATTGAAGGAGCGTTATCCGCGTCGTTTGCGGCGGCATCGGCAGCTGCACCCACTTCAAGGCATATAGCGCTGTCGATAAGATGAAGAGCAGATGTCGGTGATACTCCGAAAAGGCTTTCGTTATTCTTGCTGTTAGCATTGTATGTTATCCTGAACGCTTTGTAGACAGAAAGCGTCAGCATCGAAGAAACGCTCTTGCTCAGCTTAGAAGATTTTATCTTCTGTAAAAGAGAGAAGATGACCTCTATGCTGTTGGTTATAAGCTTTTTATTAAGAGCAAGCATAATGTCGCCCGATTTTGAATCACTCGCATTGCCGCCGTCAGGTATATCGCTCTCGGTGATTATACCGCCGTTTGAAACGGGAGAACGTCCGAGCAGATAATCTGTGGAAACATTATAATAGTCTGCCGCTTTTACAAGGAATTCAAGACCGCATTCACGCTTGCCCTTTTCATAGTGTGACAGGAGCGCCTGAGCTATGCCCAGATCTGCGGCAACCTGTTTTTGTGTAAGCCCACGTTCTTTGCGGAGCAGGGAAAGTATCCTCGGAAAATCGGTGTTCATTATTTGACCTCTCTTAATCTGACAATATTCACAAAGTATATTATAGCGGAGTTATTCCCGATTGTAAAGCGTGATTTTATACAAAAAATCGAGTGCTTTTTTATATAATAACCCCATATTAAAACAAATTTCGCCGATTTCGGCATAAATATCAGTAAAAACAGACCGAAAGGAAGTAAAAAATGAAGAATTACAGGCTCTATCTTATCCGTCACGGAATTACTCAGGGTAACCTTGAGGGAAAATATATCGGCACTACCGACCTGCCGCTTTGCGAGGAGGGTGAAAACGCCATTTCATCGCTTGCGGCGCTTGACGTGTATCCTAAGGTGCAAAAAGTGTATTCAAGCCCGCTGAAGCGTTGCCTTCAGACTGCCGACATAATTTACCCAGAGCGCCTTTTAAAGCGCATTGACGGAATATCCGAGATAGATTTCGGCGACTATGAGGGCAAGACGCAGGCTGAGCTTCAGAATGACGAAAAGTACCTTGAATGGCTCAAGGGCGGATATGACGCCGCACCACCGAACGGCGAGAGCTTCGGGCATTTCACATTAAGATGCCTTGACGGACTTGAAGAAATATTCAAGGATATGATGGCAAACGAGGTAACATCTGCGGCTGTTATCACACATTCGGGAGTTATTATGAATCTTCTTTCGGGATACGGTCTGCCTAAAATGAAGCCTATTGACTTTGCCTGCAACCAGGGCGAGGGCTTTGAGATACAGCTCAGCACATTTCTGTGGCAACACGGTCCTGTCTTTGAGATAGTGGGAAAATTATTCTGATAAAAACGAGGAAAAACAATGGATATTTTAAAGCAGTTAGCGGAAGAATTCAAGATAAGAAACACTCAGGTAGAGAACACCGTAAAGCTAATAGATGACGGTAATACGATACCGTTCATTTCACGATACAGAAAAGAAGCTACAGGCGGACTTGACGACCAGCTTTTAAGAGAGCTCAGCGAAAGACTTACCTATCTGCGCAATCTCGAAAGCAGAAAGGAAGAAGTTAAAAATCTTATTGAAAACGGCGGTAATCTGACCGAAAAGATCGAAAGCGACCTTGTTAGCGCCAAGACGCTTGCGGAGGTAGAGGACATCTACAGACCGTTCAAGCCCAAGCGTAAGACAAGAGCGGTCATAGCTAAAGAAAAAGGTTTACAGCCGCTTGCGGATTTCATTCTTGCCCAGACGCCGGCTTCACCGACAATCGAAGCTCAGAATTATATCAGTGAGGAAAAGGGCGTTACCTCGGCAGACGATGCAATAAACGGCGCGCTCGACATCATCTCGGAAACAGTTTCTGACGATGCAGACCTGCGTAAAAAGCTGTACGCCGAGTACACCGGTCACGCACTTATCGTGTCCAAAGCAACCGATGAAAACGCTGAAACGGTCTATAAAAATTACTATGACTACAGCGAGCTTGCGTGCAAAATACCTCCGCACAGGCTTTTGGCACTTGACAGAGGCGAACGCGAGGAAGCGTTAAAGGTTACGGTACAGCCGGACGAGCAGTGGGTAATGAAGCATATCTACAGAGCATACGTCAAGGCAGAAAACGACTGCGGCAGACTGGTGCGCTCCGCGTGCGACGACAGCTTCAAGCGCCTTATTCACCCCTCACTTGAACGAAGGCTCAGAAACGAGCTTACCGAGAAAGCCTGCGACAGCAGTATACATACATTCTCGGACAACTTAAGACAGCTTCTTATGCAGCCGCCTGTCAAGAACAGCGTTGCACTGGGTTTTGACCCTGGCTACCGGACAGGCTGTAAGGTCGCAGTAGTAGACGCTACAGGAAAGGTACTTGATACATCTGTTGTATATCCTACGCCACCGAAAAGCGACATCGCGGGTGCGGATAAGATAATAAAATCGCTTATCGAAAAGCACAAGGTCGACATTATCGCCATAGGAAACGGCACGGCAAGCCACGAGAGCGAAGTGTTCATTGCCGATCTGCTAAAGACGATCGACCGCAAGGTAAGCTATATGGTAGTTTCCGAAGCGGGCGCGAGTGTATATTCTGCAAGTAAGCTTGCGGCTGAGGAATTCCCCGAGTATGACGTTTCACTGCGAAGTGCAGTATCGATCGCAAGACGACTTCAGGACCCTCTTGCTGAGCTTGTAAAGATCGACCCAAAGGCAATCGGCGTAGGTCAGTATCAGCACGATATGCCGCCCGCAAAGCTGTCCGAGGCACTCGGCGGAGTAGTAGAGGACAGCGTAAACAGCGTCGGTGTAGACCTGAATACCGCGTCTGTTTCACTGCTCAGCTATGTTGCGGGCATAAACTCTGCGGTAGCAAAGAACATAGTTGCCTACAGAGAGGAAAACGGTGCGTTTACAAACCGCAAGGAGCTTCTTAAGGTCGCAAAGCTCGGCAAGAAAGCCTTTGAGCAGTGCGCAGGATTTATGCGCATTCACGGCGGTAAGTACCCGCTTGATAATACCTCGGTACACCCCGAAAGCTATAAGGCGGCAGAGGCTCTTCTCGACAAGTGCGGATTTAAGCTTGCCGATGTATCGGGCGGTATTCCGTCTATCAAGGAGCAGGTAAAAAGCATAGGCGTAAAGAAGCTGTCCGATGAGCTCGGCATAGGCGAGATGACGCTTGCGGATATTACAAACGAGCTTGCAAAGCCCGGCAGAGATCCCAGGGATGAGCTTCCCGCTCCGCTTCTCAGGACCGATATTGCCGATATAAACAGCTTAAAGCCCGGTATGATACTTGACGGTACGGTCAGAAATGTAATAGATTTCGGTGTATTTGTCGATATCGGCGTACATCAGGACGGACTTGTACATATCTCGCAGATATGCGACAAATACATAAAGCACCCTCTTGAAGCGGTAAAGGTCGGAGATATCGTAAAAGTAAAAGTGCTGGGTATCGACCCCGCAAAAAAGCGCATTTCTCTTACTATGAAGGGAGTATAAGATGATAGACTCAGAATTAAAATATACCTCAGAAAATGTCGGAGAATTTGTAAAGTACAACATTTTCGGCAAAAACAAAGCGTCAAAGGTATATGTGATATGCTACCTTGTCGCAATGGGACTTATTGCGGCTGTCGGCATCATACTTGCTATAATCACACAGATGTGGTGGTTTATATTTGCTACCGTTATCTGCGGACTGCTTATAGCCGCAACCGCACTTATACTTTCTGCGACGCTTAAAAAGTACACAAAAGAGATTTTTAATGTCAACTCAAAAAACGGATATGACGGCATTGAGATAACCGCAAGCAGTATTGTGCTCAAAAACGGCGGTGCGGCAAAAGCTATTGCCGAGTGGACTGCCGTAGCCTCTGTTGACTTCAATAAATCAAGCGCTTATATCGTAACTCATGACGGATATCTTTTTATAATAAGTGAAAATGATATCAGAGAGGGCTCGCTTGACGAACTTCGTCAGATAGCAGATGAAAAGCTGGTGAAGGCTGATGACTAATTATCAGCTTGAAACCGACAGGATCATAAAATCGCTCGACCACGCTCCGACGCTTTTTCTTCATGCGTGCTGTGCGCCGTGTAGCAGTTATGTGCTGGAATATCTTGCGGAGCACTTCAATATCACGGTGTTTTTCTATAATCCGAATATAACCGAAAAGGACGAATACGAAAAGCGTAAAAACGAGCTTAAGCGGCTTATAAGGGAAAAGCCTTTCCGATATCCCGTTAAAATGATAGACGGTGATTATGCTCCCGATTTATTTTTTGCTATGGCTAAAGGAAAAGAGCATATCCCCGAGGGCGGAGAACGCTGTTTTTTATGCTATGAAATGCGGCTGAGAGAAACCGCAAGGCTTGCAAAACAGCTCGGATATGAGTACTTCTGCACAACGTTGTCCGTTAGCCCGCATAAAAATGCTGCAAAGCTGAACGAGCTCGGCGGCAGACTCAGCGAAGAATACAATATACCTTATCTCTACTCGGACTTCAAAAAGTGCAACGGATACAAGCGCTCGATAGAGCTTTCCGCCGAATACGGCTTGTATCGGCAGAATTATTGCGGTTGTATCTACAGCCGTATGCAGGCTGAACGTAAAGAAAATGCTTAAATTTCAAGGAGTAGCTGTTACATTCAAAATCTGAAAATTATCTGAAACCGATTGATTTTTCCCTTACATTGTGGTAGAATAATGGATAGTTTATGTAAGCAAAGGAGTTTATGATGTTAAAAAAAATATTAGCGGGTATTTTATGTACCGCAGCAATGATAACTATGGTCGCCGGTTGCTCCGGTGACAGCACAACGTCCGGCAATACGTCCGTTGACCCATCTGCAAGCCTAACAGGCAATACAGGTGATGTAAAGCTTGAAAAAGGCGATAAATACGCTGTAATGACTATCAAGGACTATGGCGATATAACAATAAAGCTATATCCCGATGCCGCACCAAAGGGCACTCAGAACTTCATTGACCTTGCTAACAGCGGATACTACAACGGAAAGACATTCCACAGAGTAGTAGCTGACTTTATGGCGCAGGGCGGTAAGGATTTCACGGGCGAAACCAATGTTGAAAACTTCGGCATTGAAACCAATTACAATATGCGTCATTTCTACGGTGCTTTATGCTACGCAAATGCTATGGGTAAGAATTCTACCGAGTTCTATATTGTAAACAACAAGAATTCTCAGGATTACGATAATTTCAGCACAGCAAGGATCGACAACAATATACAGGGCTATGAGGATTACGCTAAGCAGTACGACAAGGATTCTCAGGAATACACCTACTATATGTTCCAGGCAAACTACTACAGAAATTTAAAGCAGTTCATTGAAAATATGGACGATGCCACAAAGGCTAAGTATAAGGAAGTCGGCGGTACGCCCTCACTTGACGGTAACTACACCGTATTCGGTCAGACCGTAGACGGATTTGACGTTCTTGACAAGATATCCGCTGTTGAGGTAGAAGAAAACGATGCCATGGGCGGCGAAGAAGTAAGCAAGCCCAAGACTGAAATAGTCATTGAAAAGGTTGAGATCAAGGATTACGAATAATATCACCATACCGCTCGTCTGAGCGGTATTTTTGTGCCTTATATCCATATAAAACAAGCCGCCCTGCTAACAGAAGCAGAGCGGCTCGTTTTTATATAATGGGTGTTACTTGCTTAAATGACTTGCTTTATATGAGGTATGGAGTATCTCATGAGCAATGTGACTGCCGGGTTCTTCGAGGAAGTTTGCATATACTTCCTTGACATCGGGGCTCTCGTGTGACTTTCTGAGCTTGTTAGCGTCATCAAGGCTGTAGAGCGCCTTTGCACGCTCGGCGCGGATATCCGTGAAGTTGCGAACATCTGCAGGCTGGATCACCTGACCGCCGCCGTTTACACAGCCGCCGGGACAAGCCATGATCTCGATGAAGTGGCATTCAACCTCGCCGTTCTTAACCTGAGTAAGGAACTTCTTTGCGTTTGCAAGACCTGATACAACGGCTACCTTAACAGTAAGATCGCCTACCTTGTATTCGGCAGTCTTGATACCCTCTACGCCTCTTACGTCCTTGAACTCAACAGGGCTGTCAGCTGTTTCGCCTGTCAGCTTCCATACTGCTGTACGAAGAGCAGCCTCCATAACGCCGCCTGTTGCACCGAAGATAACAGCAGCACCTGTGCCGTTTCCTAAAGGTGAATCAGCGACCTCATCGGGGAGATCCCTGAAGCGTAAGCCTGCACGGTTGATCATCTTTACAAGCTCTCTTGTTGTGATGGAAATATCAACATCGGGAACGCCTGCGGCAGACTGATCCTCTCTGCCTATCTCGAATTTCTTAGCTGTACAGGGCATAACTGATACGCTGACAATATTCTTGGGGTCGATACCCATCTTCTTTGCCCAGTATGTCTTTGTTATGGCACCGTTCATCTGCTGAGGTGACTTGCAGGTCGACAGGTTCGGGATAAATTCGGGGAAGTAAGCTTCACAGAATCTTATCCAACCGGGTGAACACGATGTGATCATCGGCAGAACACCGCCGTTTGTAACTCTGTCAAGGAATTCGTGCGACTCTTCCATAATTGTAAGGTCAGCACCGAAGTTTGTATCAAATACAGCGTTGAAGCCAAGTCTGCGCAGTGCCGCAACCATCTTGCCCTCAACGGGAGTACCCATAGGATAGCCGAATGCTTCGCCGAGCGACGCTCTTACTGCGGGAGCAGTCTGAACAACAACTACCTTTTCGGGATCTGCAAGCGCGTCCCATACCTTATCTGTATCGTCCTTTTCGGCAAGTGCGCCTGTAGGACAGGCTACGATACACTGACCGCATGATACACAGGCAGTTTCTGCAAGCTCAAGGTCAAATGCACAGTCAATGCTTGTCTTGAAGCCTCTGTTGTTAGCGCCTATTACGCCGATACCCTGGAGCTTGTCGCAGGCGGCAATACAACGGCGGCAGTGGATACACTTGTTATTATCACGGAACATATGCTTTGAGCTGTAGTCGATCTCGTATTCGTTCTTTTCACCCTCAAAGTATGTTGTGTCGTCAACACCGAGCTCCTTACACAGCTCCTGCAATTCGCAGGTGCCGTTTCTTGAACACGCAAGACAGTCCATATTGTGATTTGAAAGCAGGAGCTGTAATGTCATCTTTCTGCTCTGCAAAACAGCAGGGGAGTGAGTCATTATGTTCTTGCCCTCGTCAAATTTTGATAAGGGATATACACATGATGCAACAAGGCTTCTTGCGCCGGTCATCTCAACTACGCAGATACGGCACGCACCGATCGCATTGATATCCTTTAACCAGCAGAGAGTAGGTATTCTGATGCCGTTCTGACGACATGCTTCAAGGATCGTTGTACCTTCTTTTACCGAGTACTCTATGCCGTTAATCTTTATATTAACCATAGTAAAATTTATTCCTTTCAGTGATCCGTCAAACAGGATCATTCCTTAATAATAGCACCGAACTTACACTTAGCCATACAAGCGCCGCACTTGATACATTTAGCGGTATCAATGCTGTGAGGCTGCTTGACTGTACCTGAGATAGCTCCGACAGGGCATCCTCTTGCACAGGCTGTACAGCCCTTACACTTGAGGTCGATGATCTTGTATGTGAGAAGATCCTGACATACGCCGGCAGGACACTTCTTATCCTGAACGTGTGCTATATACTCATTCTTGAAGTAACGCAGAGTAGATAAAACAGGGTTAGGCGCTGTCTGACCAAGACCGCACAGCGAGTTGTTCTTGATGTAGTAGCAAAGCTTCTCCATCTTATCAAGGTCTTCCATAGTAGCGTTGCCTGAAGTGATCTTTTCGAGCATTTCATAAAGACGCTTTGTACCGATACGGCAGGGAGTACACTTACCGCAGGATTCGTCAACAGTGAACTGTAAGAAGAACTTTGCGATATCAACCATACAGTTGTCTTCATCCATAACGATAAGTCCGCCCGAACCCATCATAGAGCCTATAGCTATAAGGTTGTCGTAGTCGATCGGAATATCGAGGTGTTCGGCAGGAATGCATCCGCCTGAAGGTCCGCCTGTCTGAGCCGCCTTGAATGCCTTGCCGTTCGGGATACCGCCGCCGATCTCATAAATAACCTCACGCAGTGTAGTACCCATAGGAACTTCAACAAGACCTGTGTTGTGGATCTTACCGCCGAGTGCGAATACCTTTGTACCCTTTGACTTCTCAGTACCCATAGATGCGAACCAGTCTGCACCGTTGAGGATTATCTGAGGAATATTGGCGTATGTTTCAACGTTATTAAGGATAGTAGGCTTTCTGAACAGACCGCTTTCGGCAGGGAAGGGAGGACGGGGTCTGGGCTCGCCTCTGTTACCTTCGATCGAGGTCATAAGCGCTGTTTCTTCGCCGCATACGAATGCGCCTGCACCAAGTCTTATATCAAGGTCAAAGTCAAATCCGCTGTCAAAGATATTTTTGCCGAGCAGACCGTATTCTCTTGCCTGGTTGATAGCGATCTGTAAACGTTGAACGGCGATGGGGTATTCCGCTCTTATGTAGATATAGCCCTGTGTTGCGCCGATCGCATAGCCTGCTATAGCCATAGCTTCGATTACAACATGGGGGTCGCCTTCGAGAACCGAACGGTCCATAAATGCACCGGGGTCGCCCTCGTCGGCATTACAACAGACGTATTTCTGATCTGCGTCCTTGACAAGGTTTCTTGCAAGCTGCCACTTTTTACCTGTGGGAAATCCGCCGCCGCCTCTTCCGCGCAGACCTGAGTCGAGAATTGTCTGTATTACTTCATCGGGTGTCATGGTTTTCAGCACCTTACCGAGAGCCTCATAACCGTTTCTTCCGATATATTCGTCAATGCATTCGGGGTTTATGACACCGCAGTTTCTCAGTGCGATTCTGTGCTGCTTTCTGTAGAAGTTGGTTTCCTTGAGTGACTTTATTTCGTTTTCGCCGATTGTTTCATCATATACAAGACGTGTAACTACACGACCCTTGAGCAGATGTTCTGAAACGATTTCTGCGATGTCGTCTTCCTTTACCATTGAGTAGAATGTACCCTCAGGGTAAACTATCATGATAGGACCGAGTGCACACAGACCGAAACAGCCTGTACGAACTACCATTACTTCATCGGTAAGACCGTTCTTGTCGATTTCTTCCTGCAATCTTTTGGCGATTTTATCACTGCCTGAAGAAGTACATCCGGTACCACCGCATATCAATACTTGTGAACGATACATATATTAGTTTCCTTTCAGATTTTACATAGCGGAGTTTATTGTGTACTTCGTTACAACGTTGCCGCCGATAATGTGCTGCTCAATAACTTCAGCAGCTTTTTCTGCCGTCATCTTTACATAAGTGACCTTTTCCTTGCCCGGAGCGGTCACTTCAACGATAGGTTCATACTGACAAAGACCGATACAGCCTTCCTGTGTCACCATAACGTCTGTAATTCCTTTTTCCTGTATTCCGTCGGAAAATGCTTTCAGAACAGGTCTTGCACCTGCCGCAATTCCGCAGGTCGCCATACCGACAACAATCTTTGTGCAGCCTGTATCTTCATTTCTGAGATTGACAAGGTTCTGCATCTTGTCGCGGATAACAGCTAATTCTTCAAGAGATTTCATATCTTAAAATTATCCTTTCGTGGTCGTTAATATCTTATGCCGCAATTTACCTCATTTGTATTATGGTTAAGGTAGTCGGTGATATATTGTGTTACCTCCGGTAAATTTACCGGTACATTGCCCAGCGTTTCTTTCAATTGCCTTGTGTCAAGTGCAAAAGCTCTTTCGTCGACCGAATAGCTGTAGATAAAATCAATATCACTGTTTGCGTTTATCAACAGCAGAAGTGTTGATGTCATATCGCCGAGCGGCATTCTGTCAATGCTTGACAGTACAAAAACAGCCTTGACCCGAGTACCTTTTCCTTTTTCCGAGCTTATCTCAAAGCTGCCGCCCGTCATTTCTGACGCGGCTTTAAAAAAAGGTACGCCCAGTCCTGTATTTCTCATTTTTCCGGTAGTATAAAACGGATCAACGACTTTCGGCAATTCTTCATTACTCATACCCGAGCCGTTATCTTTTATTGTAGCGGTAAGGGTATCGGAAGCATTATCGATATTAACGGTTATTTCTATTAAAGAAGCCCGTGCGCTGATCGAATTCTGTACGATATCCAGAATATTGAGAGAAATTTCAGAAAACATTATTCGGCATATTTAGCGAGAATGCCGTCTATCTGATCAACGGTAAGCTTTCCGTATACATCATCGTTTACCGTCATTACCGGAGCAAGTCCGCAAGCACCTATACAACGGCAAGCGTCAAGTGAGAAAATGCCGTCCTGTGTGCATTTGCCGTCAGAAATTCCGAGCTTTTCGGAGAGCTTTGCGAAGATATCGCCCGAGCCCTTAACATAGCAGGCAGTACCAAGACAGACTGAAATTTTATACTTGCCCTTGGGATATAGTGAGAACTGCGAGTAGAATGTGGAAACACCGTATACCTTTTCAAGCGGTATTTCCATTTCTTCGGCTATTATCGACTGAACCTCTATAGGCAGATAGCCGTAGATCTCCTGAGCCTGCTGGAGCACCGGCATAAGCGCGCCCTGCTGACCCTTGTGCTGACCGATCATCTCACGCAGAGCCTTTTCCTGCTCGGGCGTGCCGTTGAACGGTACGGTAGTTTTTTCTTTGGAACCCATTATATAACCTCCTTGGATTTGACCCGCAATTCTTGCCGATTTACGGGGGATATGTTAATTATAACATATCTGTTATGAAAATTTCACTATATATTTGTACTCAAAATTTTCACGACACTTTGTTGATATTGCACTAATCGATAATTCGATATCGGATAAAATTACTCCATTTTGACCTAAAAATCGTCATTTTCTACAAATTCCACAGGTTATTTTTAACTTTACACAGTGGGTAGAATGTGTTATAATAGCTAGTGGATTTGTGCATATTGCATATAACTCCGTGCAAATCACAATTGACAATAAAGGCAGGTTACACAATGACAGTCGAAAAACTCGCTGACAGCGGACTGTTCAGACCGCTCAATATAGGCGATAGCACTGCGCATATAGCAAAACCGCACTCTTGCGATCTGCTAAGCCTTGTTCTTGCCAAAGATCTCAGCGGATGTGCATGGTTTACCGTTATCGGTAATGTAAATACAATTGCTGTTGCAGTACATACCTGCGCGTCCTGTGTTATTCTGTGTGAGGGCGTACTGCCCGATGAAGACGCTCTCAGAAAAGCAAAAGAGCATAACGTAAGCATTTTTACAACAGATCTGCCTGTCTTCGACGCCGCACTTAAACTAAGCGCCTTAACAGGTGTGTAAATAAAGTAAGGGAGATAATAAAAATGAACGATTTTTCTAGCTACGCGGTATACCATATTTATCCTTTAGGATTTTGCGGTTGCCCCAAGACAAACGATTATTCGGAGAACACCGAAAACAGACTTAAGAAGATAGAGGACGCAATTCCTCATATTAAGGGAATGGGCTTCAACGCTATCTATTTCGGACCTGTTTTCCGGTCGGTGGCACACGGCTATGATACCGTGGATTATACCAAAATAGACAACCGACTCGGTACAAATGCGGACTTCGCCGCACTGTGCAAGAAGCTTCACGAGAACGGCATCAAGGTGATCCTTGACGGCGTATTCAATCATGTCGGCAGAGATTTCACAAAGTTCGTTGAAGTCAGAAACGGCAACAATCAGTACCGCGACTGGTTCCATATAAACGACGGCAATTCCTGCTATAATGACGGCTTCTGGTATGAGGGCTGGGAAGGTCACTACGAACTCGTAAAGCTCAATCTCTACAATCCCGCCGTTAAAGAGTATCTGAAGGAAGTTATCACAGGCTGGGTAAAGGAATTTGACATAGACGGACTGCGTCTTGACGTTGCTTACTGTCTGGATCTCAATTTCTTAAAGGAGCTCCACGGTCACTGCAAGTGGCTTAAAAACGACTTCTGGCTGATGGGCGAAACACTCCACGGCGACTACAACCGCTGGATGAATCCCGAAATGCTCGACAGTGTTACAAATTATGAGTGCTACAAGGGCTTATTCTCAAGCTTCAACGACCTCAATATGTTTGAGATAGCACATTCTCTTAACCGTCAGTTCGGAAAAGAGCAGTGGTGTCTTTATACAGGAAAGCTCCTTTACTGCTTTGTTGATAATCACGATGTTTCACGTATTGCCACAATGCTGAACAATAAGCGCCGGCTTCCCGTTATTTATCCGCTCCTGTTCACAATGCCCGGTATCCCCGGTGTTTATTACGGCAGTGAATACGGCATTGAGGGTGATAAGCACCACGGTGATGACGCACTACGTGTAGAATACAACGAGGAAAAGTTCAAGGCTGATGGTATTGCTGACTTAACAGGTGAGATCACTGCACTGTGCAACCTGCGTACATCTTCAAAGGCGCTTGCACACGGCGATTACACACCCTTGCAGCTTCTTAACAGACAGTTCTCGTTCAGACGTGACTGTGACGGTGAAACGGTCGTAACGCTCCTGAATATAGATGATAATCCGTTTGATTTCAATCCCGGTATCGGCGGCGAATTTACGGACGTTCTTACCGGAAAGAAGATAGATCTGTCCGGTAGTGTTCACCTTGACGGTTGCAGCGCGATAGTAGCGATCAACAAATGATAAAAGCAGTTATATTCGATATGGACGGCACGCTCCTTGACAGCGAAAAAATCGGGCTTAAAGCGTGGCAGTATGTTATTGATAAATACGGTCTGCCTTTTGATTTATCACTTCCGTACCGTTCAATAGGGCTGAATTATACCTCGATGAAAAGCCTTTTTCTCGGCGAGCTCGGCGACGACTATCCGTTTGACGAATACTGGGATTATGCAAAGCAATATTTTGCTGAATATGAAGCGAAGAGCGGAATTCCTGTAAAGCAGGGATTTAGCGAGCTTTGCACATACCTTAAATCAAATAATATCGGAATGTATGTTGCAACGTCTACATATCACGCTTCGGCGGCGAAGGAGCTTGAACATTCGGGCATACTGAAGTATTTTGACGGAATAATCGGCGGTGACGAGATCACAAAAGGCAAGCCCGACCCTGAAATATTCATCAAAGCGGCTGAACTGTCAGGATACAGCAAGGAAAACTGCCTTGTTATCGAAGACAGCACGAACGGTCTTAAGGCAGGTATAAGCTCAGGAATAAGGACTGTCTACATCAAAGATATTGTAGACGTACCTACCGAGGTATCCGACAAAGCTTATGCGAAATGCGAAGCTCTTGACGGCGTGATCAACATTATAAAGAACGAAATATAATTTTTAGCGAAATTTAAATCAGTGCACAGATACAAATACATCGGACAAATATAATTTCGGTATTGCCGAATTATTTAAGGTCGTAAAACCGTTTGTATCCTCATTGTGCACTGATTTTATTTTACCGTTTTGCTTGTAAATACAGCAGATTTATTGTATAATGGTGAACGGAGAAGTATAACAGAATTTTACACGCAATTTCGTAAAATCAAAACTTAG
>DJPL01000072.1:0-1114 GCA_002437415.1 Ruminococcaceae bacterium UBA6413
GCACTTTTGTAGAACTTACAAATGGCAACGATTTCACTCGTTGACAAAAACAGACAGCGATGATATAATTCAAAATGTTAATTAAGTTACACAAACAGGAGGATATTATATGAAAAAATTTGTTGTCATAATTATATGCGCGGTAGTCGCGGTCGCTCTGGGCGTTGCGGGTGTGATAATATTTATGCCTAAAGGCGAGAGCATACATTTTGACCGTGAATTTATCAAGCGTGAAAACGGACTTGTGGCGGAAGAAGGAAGCACTCCTTACGGAACGTCGGAGAATATTTCGATGAATGTCAGTCTGGCAGCAGATAAGGATAACCTGTACAAGGCTGACGGCAGTCTGAAAATCGGCAACAGGACAATAAATATCACAAGTGCCACAAAGGTTGAATTCGGGTATTTCTTGGAGGAAAATAATTCTGAAAATTCCGTTGATGTTATTTTCAATACAAATGATGATGACAAAATAAACGTGATAATCCGTGAGGGCGATTATATGGGCGTGTGGTATACCAAGGAGTTTATTCCCGAGTATCTCAAGGAAAGCTCGGCAGAGTGATCAAACAGGAGGCAATGATGAAAAAGACGATTGTAATTATTGTATGTGTTTTAGTCGTACTGGGAGCGGTTGCGGCAGGACTTATACTGTTCTTACCGCGCAATGAAACGATACATATTGAAGATCCGTTTGTCAAGACGCATATCGCCGATGCCGAGGTTCAGGGTGATATGCCGGAGGGCACAAAGCTTGATACCGTTATCGACATAACCGTTACCGTCAATAACGCGGGACTTTGCAGTGCGAAAGGAACTATAAAGCTCGGCGAACAGTCATTCGTGATAAATGATGTTACCGCATCGGCAGACGGCTATACTCTTAGCCGAAAAGATAACGGCAGTACCGTTGCCGCATTGTATTGGCACAGAGATGACGAGAAGAATACATCGCTTATGATAAACAGCGGCGATTGTTACGGTAGCTGGTGGTACAGCAAGGATTAAATAAAACGGCGGACTGCCCGAAAAAGGGCAGTCCGCCTTGTTATATATTCTGCTTTTATCAGAGTGTGAAGCTGCCGCCGTGGTTTGCCTTTCTCCAGTCAACATA
>DJPL01000072.1:1261-5461 GCA_002437415.1 Ruminococcaceae bacterium UBA6413
GAAAGTCCGTTGTTTACGGCTGTGATGCTTTCAAGGTCGAGGTGGTTTGTGGGTCTGTCGAGTATAAGAACGTTTGACTGGAACAGCATCATACGGGAGAACATACAACGTACCTTTTCGCCGCCGGATAATACATCAACGCTCTTGAATATATCGTCGCCCGAGAACAGCATACGACCTAAGAAGCCGCGCAGATATGTTTCGGTTTCGTCCTTGGAATACTGTCTTATCCAGTCGAGGATCGACAGCTTGCAGTCGTTGAAGAATGCGCTGTTATCCTGCGGGAAGTAGCTTACGCTTGCGGTGCTTCCCCACTTGATGAAGCCCTCGTCCGGCTCTTCCTCGCCCATCAGTATCTTGAACAGTGTGGTAACGGCAATCTCGTTGTCGCCTACAAAAGCGATCTTGTCGTTTCTGCCTACAGTGAAGCTTACATGGTCGAGCACCTTAACGCCGTCAACCGTCTTTGAAAGTCCTTCGACCTGTAATATATCCTTACCTATCTCACGCTCCATATCAAAGCTGATGAACGGATAACGTCTGCTTGATGCGGGGAGCTCTTCTACTGTCAACTTGTCGATAAGCTTCTTTCTTGAGGTAGCCTGCTTCGACTTTGACTTGTTGGCGGAGAAGCGCTGAATGAAGTTCTGTAATTCCTTTATCTTCTCTTCGTTCTTCTTGTTCTGCTGCTTTAACATCTTCTGGATAAGCTGTGAAGACTCATACCAGAACTCGTAGTTGCCGACATACATCTTGATCTTGGTGTAGTCGATATCTACTGTGTGGGTACAAACGTTGTTGAGGAAGTGACGGTCGTGCGATACGACTATGACCGTGCCGAAATACTCGGCAAGGAAGTCCTCAAGCCATGCCACGGCATCAATGTCAAGGTGGTTCGTAGGCTCGTCCATGAGGATAATGTCGGGGTTGCCGAAGAGCGCCTGAGCAAGCAGAACCTTGACCTTTTCGTTACCTGCAAGGCTACTCATCTGAGCGTACATAATGCTCTCGTCAAGTCCGAGACCCTGCACAAGCTTTGAAGCGTCGCTCTCAGCCTCCCAGCCGCCGAGCTCGGCAAATTCACCCTCGAGCTCACTTGCGAGGTTGCCGTCCTCCTCGGTGAAATCGTCCTTTTCATAGAGGGCATCCTTCTGCTTCATTACCTCGTAAAGGCGGGGGTTACCCATTATAACCGTTTCCTGGACCGTGTAGTCGTCATAAGCGTAGTGATCCTGCTTGAGAACCGACATACGCAGTCCCTCTTGCACGGTGACTTTGCCTGTGGTAGGCTCAAGATCGCCGCAGAGTATCTTTAAGAATGTGGACTTGCCCGCGCCGTTTGCACCGATCACGCCGTAGCAGTTGCCGGCTGTGAACAGCAGGTTTACGTCCTTGAACAACATCTGTCCGCCGAATGAAAGACTAACGTCTGATACTGTTATCATATTTGATTCCTTTCCTGTTACACATTTTACTTTTTCTTACATCTTTATTCTCGATTTAACCATATAAATTAAAGTATACCATATAATTTCGGATAATGCAAGCAAAACCGCAGAAATAAAGGAAAAAACGTACTTTTCACAATGTGGGGCAAGGTGTATGAACCTTGGTACGTTTACGGCAAAATCAATGTGAGTGCGTTTTTGTGAGAAAAAGTTACAAAACGGTGACAAATGGTTACAAAATAGTTACAGTTTTGGGTTTCCTATTGTGAAGAAATTTTGTTTGTGATAGAATATTTGTATATGATATTTTGGGGAAGCGGGAGCATTTTTATTTGACAGCGGACTGGGAAGAGTAGTCAGAGAGCTTTATAAAGTAATGAATATTGAGTGATGAATAATTGTGGTACTGATTTAAATAAGAATTATCGCTGATATGCCATGAGGAGGGAAATATGATCTACACTGTGAAAATCGAACAGACATTTGCTTATCCGAAGCGTATGAAATACGTTCCTAAGACGGATACGTTTATAGAGAAGGACTGCGACAGCCTTTCCTATGTGCGGAATGTACGCCAGCCTTACGGCTGGATAAAGGAGTCGGGAACACCGCCGTGCGAGCACCTTGACGTAATAGTTATGACCGATAAGGAGTACGAGCTCGGCGACGAGGATAAGATAAAAATTATCGGGGTGTTCTGCCGTAACGACGGCGACAACAAGCTTGTTGGTGTGCTGTGCGACAGGGATATAAACGATTTTTCCGAACTTTCTGACACCGAAAAGGAAGATATGCACAGGCTCTATCCCCGAGAGGACAAGGGCGAGGGTTGGTTTGGCACAGAAAAAGCCGAAGAGATAATTAAAGCGTTTTTTGAAAGAAGAAAGCGGAAGATTATCATTACCGTTCAACATACGGAGTCGGAGCATCACATAAACGGAATGATAGGTGCGTGGGGCGACTGGAACCTGACGGAATATGGCAGAAAGCAGGCTTATGAAATAGGAAAATGGCTTTTATACGAGGACTGCGACAAGGGCTATGAAATGTATGTGTCCGACCTTAACAGAGCAAGGCAGACGGCAGAAGAGATAAACAGAACGCTCGGCATCACACCTGTTGTCACGGATATTATCAGAGAGGTGAATGCCGGGGCAGGCAACGGCAAGCCGAGAGAGTGGTACGACAGTATGAAAGCACCGCGCGAGGGCGGATATGACCCCGACTATAAGCCTTTTCCCGACGCGGAATCCGACCGCGAGCTGTGGAACAGACTTTATCCGTTCTATAAAGAAATTATATCGAATGACAAGGAACGGATACTTATCGTATCACACGGAACTACGCTCAGCTTTTTACAGTCAATGATAATGGGATATTCGTTTTCCGATATAGAAAAATTCAGGTTTGACGGCGTGGGCGGTTCGGTATCTAAATTTGTTATCGAGCCTGACGGAAAGGTTATTGCACGGTATGTAAATCAGAGAGTTTGCTGAGAATTGATGAATAATGAATAATGAATAATTGTGGTGGCACCTACGGTGCAAATTTGAAAAAGGGATAGTGCAAAGCAACGGATAGCGGTGCTTTCATAGGTTGTGAAAAACAATTCAGGCAGAGCTGTTCAGAAATAAATTATTCAATTACAAATCAGTTTTTCACTTTTTTATTTGTCCGAAATTCTTGACAAGTTTCGGTATTTTAAAAGAGATCGGAATAGATTGCCGGGATTAAATCGGTAATCAAAAAGGCAGGCAAAGCATATTTGCCTTGCTTGCCTTTTTCAATGTTGTATTGCTCTATATCCTTTCAAGAAGCTCGGACGGCTTGAGTGCTATTATCCTGCTGTTTTGAAAATCACGGATATTTCTTGTAATTATATAATCCGCTTTGATACGGCTTGCACAACACATCTGCACGGCATCTTCAAAATCAGCCGAGAGCATCTGGGCGGCATTTTTCAAATCGGAAGATTTTAAATCGATTATACGGAATATCATCATAATCTGTCCTATTATCTCCTTGGTTTTCTGCGGGGTGAGCTCTTTTCTCAGAATATACACGATATTCGGAACTGAAAGGGCGGAAATATATCCTTCGATTTTTTCGACCTCGCAGAGCTTCCAGACCTTTGAGGAGTCGGCGACAAATTCCGCTCGGTTGCAGAGAACATCAAGAATTACATTCGTATCAATCAATACCTTCATGCGATTCTATCCTTTCCGCGCGGATCGCCTTATCGTCATAATCGTTTTTAAGCACCCCCGTCAGCGAATCGGTAAGAAAAGAAATACCCGACTTATGAGAAATAAGCCTTGCTACTTCTTTTCCGTTCTTGAGAATAATTATTTCATCTCCCGACTGAACGGTTTGCAGGTAATGACCGAAATTATTTTGTACTTCTGTTGCAGTTGCAGTAATCATATAAACACCTCCGCACTTTAGCTAATATCAGTATAACCTGTTTTAGCTAAAATGTCAACGGTAATTTTTTCAAAGAGGTAATTGTCATGAGCAGAATATGTCCGAAATGCAAACGCGAAATAGACGAGAATATGAAATTCTGCCCGTTCTGTGCAGCATTTACCGGAGAAACGCCGCAGGAAAAGAAGAAGAGTCCTGTCGGTGCGATAATAGGCGGGGCTGTCGGTGTGCTGGCACTGGGTGCGGCAAGCCTTGCGGTGTTTGTGTTTGACGTGTTCGGAATGTACGGTGACAATACGGAAGACTTTTACGGCACGGGTGACAAGCT
>DJPL01000010.1 GCA_002437415.1 Ruminococcaceae bacterium UBA6413
TCCCTTTGGTTCTTTCCCTCGTTCATAGCAGCAACGTTATCGCATAGAATAGCGAACCCGAGAAGTGCTGTCCGACAAACAGAACTATCGGTAGCCTGCTATCAGTATTAAATACAAAAAAGTGAGCCAAGTGCACTATTTTTGCGCTTCGACTCACTTTTCTTTTTTCGGGTTGTGTCGCAACCCCATAAAAGCATCACAAAGTTAGTTTTCTCTAACTTTTTTTCTCAAAACCTATTGACTATTCGACACCGCTGTGCTATAATTTATTTTAGTTAGTTAAAGCTAACTAAAATAAACCGCCTGATCCGTATTATCACAGAAAAATCTGCAATAATATAAGTTACATACAAGCTTAGTGAAAAGCGGCGGTAAACGGAGGATTTCAGATGATTTATACAGCTATCGAAAAAGTAATAGGAAGAGAAATACTCGACTCAAGAGGAAACCCCACAGTAGAAGCTGAGGTATATCTTGAAGACGGTACTGTCGGAAGAGGTACAGCACCCAGCGGTGCTTCAACAGGTGAGTTTGAAGCGCTTGAGCTTCGCGACGGCGACAAGGCAAGATATGGCGGCAAGGGTGTTACAAAGGCAGTAGAAAACATCAATACAATAATAAACGATGCCGTAATAGGCATAGATGCCTGCGATACCTACGCAGTAGATAAGGCAATGCTCGAAGCAGACGGCACTAAGGACAAGTCAAAGCTTGGTGCAAACGCTATTCTCGCAGTATCAATCGCCGCGGCAAGAGCTGCGGCAACTTCTCTTGAGATCCCGCTCTACAGATTTTTAGGCGGCGTAAGCGCAAACAGACTCCCCGTTCCTATGATGAACATTCTCAACGGCGGTGCTCATGCGGCAAACACAGTTGACGTTCAAGAATTTATGATAATGCCTGTCGGCGCTCCTTCGTTCAAAGAAGCATTAAGACAGTGTGCCGAGGTTTTCCATGCACTCGCGGCTCTTCTCAAGTCTAAGGGACTTGCTACATCTGTAGGTGATGAGGGCGGCTTTGCACCTGACCTTGCAAGCGATGAAGAAGCTATACAGTACATTCTTCAGGCTGTTAAGGACGCAGGCTATGAGCCCGGTAAGGACTTTATGATAGCAATGGATGCCGCTTCAAGTGAGTGGAAGGGCGAAAAGAAGGGCGAATATATCCTGCCCAAATGCGAACAGAAGTTCACATCGGAACAGCTTATCGCACACTGGAAGAGCCTCGTTGAAAAGTACCCGATCATCTCAATAGAAGACGCACTTGATGAAGAGGACTGGGAAGGCTGGCAGAAGCTTACCGCTGAGCTCGGCGGCAAGGTACAGCTTGTAGGCGACGACCTGTTCGTTACCAACACCGAAAGACTTTCAAAGGGTATATCACTTGGTTGCGGAAACTCGATACTTATCAAGCTCAATCAGATAGGCTCTGTTTCCGAAACTCTTGAGGCCATAAAGATGGCTCACAAGGCAGGCTACACCGCAATTTCTTCTCACCGTTCGGGTGAAACCGCGGATACAACTATCGCAGACCTCGCTGTTGCTCTTAACACCTGCCAGATAAAGACAGGTGCTCCCAGCAGAAGCGAACGTGTAGCAAAGTACAACCAGCTCTTAAGAATTGAGGAAGAGCTCGGTGACAGCGCAGTTTATCCCGGTATAAACGCATTCAACGTAAAGCGTTGAATTTAATAATGCATTCGTCTCCTTTCAAATAACAAGAACTCCCGTCTGCTGTAAAAGCTGACGGGAGTTTTTGTATATGCTTATTAAACTTTCAAGTGCGGCTGCTTATTTCTTTTTGCGAACCGCAAATGCACCTGCAAGCGAAGCTACCGATATTGCGAATATCGCAATGTCAAGTCTGCCGTCGGTGTCAGGATTAACAATAGGATCACCAGAGCACTCTCCGGGTTTAACATCTTCGCTTTCACCGGGAGTTACAGGGTTATTATCATCGGGGTTTTCAGGCTTGTTATCATCACCCGGCACTGTTGGCTTGTCATCGGGTTGCACGGGCTTGTCGTCGTCACCCGGTACTGTAGGCTTATCATCGGGCTGCACGGGCTTGTCGTCGTCACCCGGTACTGTAGGCTTGTCATCGGGCTGCTCGGGCTTGTCGTCGTCACCCGGCACTGTAGGCTTGTCATCGGGCTGCACGGGCTTGTCGTCACTTTTACCGGGCTTAACCGGCTCGTCGGGTTTTTCGATATTGATTGTCTTTAATGCTATTCCCATAGCTGTCTTACCGTCAAGTGACGGTATAAAATACGGCGATGTAACTTCTTTGCCGTCAAATGTCATTACCATCGAATTGTCGCTGCCGAATTTGTATCCGTCCTTTGCTTTAAGACCTATACTGTACATATATTTCTTACCGCTTTCAAACTGAGTAAACTTCTTTGTTGCCGATGTATACATACTGTCATCGGAATACCAGAAAGCAACAGGCTCAAGAGTACCATCGGCATTTTGCTTCATCTCTTCCCAATATTCGTACGCTATCTCGTAATTATCTTTATTCTTGCCGCTTGTTATCGCTGTTGCAACGGGCTTATCACCGTCTTTGTAAGAGAGTGTAGCACCGCTTATTTCGACCTTATTGATAACAGTGTCACTCTTTGCTGTAGGTGTCATTTTAATATAATTATCCATACTAAGAGTATAATAATAACTGTTGTCAAAATTATAAGATTTTCCGTTTACCACAACGACCACATTTTCTGCGTACTCATAGGAAAAATCCTTTATTGAAACCGTTATGGAATAATAATATGTCTTTCCCTCTTCAAATTCGGTCAATAAATTTTCTTCAACTGTCGGATTAAATACCTCAACAGATGAACACCATTTTATTCTTTTTCCGTTTTCATCGAGGAGTGCCCACTTCTCGTACCATATACTTAATTTATCCTCATATTTATCATCTAACTTTGCCGTAAAGCTGGGCTTGTCGCCTGCATTGAAATTAAGTGTAGCACCTGTTATTTCAATTTTGTCTAAAAGCTCTTTTCCGACACGGTATTCAATATATTTATATTGGCTTTTATCTCCGATATTATAGTAACCGTCTTCGCCTGCAAAAAATTCTGTCGCATCATCACCGTCAATGTCAGCACTTGCTAATATACTGTTCTTAGAACCGTATAATGTAAATGAGCCATATATCGTGTTATTGGTATTGCTTCTTAATATAACCGAGAAATCGGTGCGCATCGAAGATTTGGATACTATGCTACTCTTTTTCTTTAAGTGCATAGCCTCGGACTGCGGAAAATATGTTCCCGGCTTAGCAATAGTATTATCACCCGTGACCGTGAGCCTTGCCTGCTCGTCCTGACCTGATAAATGAATACGGTTTGCGTAAATTCCGTACTCAGCACCGCTTATTTTGCAATCGCCGTATACTCTAAGAAACAGCAAATCTGTTACGCTGTAAATACCGGTATTTGAATAATAATAGTCGTTCTGACCGCTTGATGTGATATTGACATTTTTGATCGACATATACATCTCGCCGTCATCTTTTTCATCATCATATTGCTTTTCATCGTTGATTATTATATTGGCATTATCCTCATCGCTCTCGACTATTGAGCCGTCAGCCTCGTTATAATACCAATACGAACCCTCGGTTGCCGATACGACAAGCACATTTCCGCCTATGTATACATTCTGCGTTCTTTCGCTTTCACCTTCGGCAAACGCCGCAACAGATATTCCTGCTACTGCTACAACAAGCACCGCAGAAGAAATCAAGAGCTTTACGGCAGACCGTAATTTGTTTTTATTTCTGAATTTCATAATGACCTCCTTCTGTTAAAAACCATTCAGGTTGTTTTAATTATACTATACAGGGAATTTAAAGCAATACAGTTTCCGCAAATGTCATTTGCCAATACAGAAAATTTAATTTGAAACCCACTTTATTTTCCCGCTGTTATGTAGTATAATTTTAACAGATACTATTTTAGGAGATTTCTTTATGAAATTTTGCAATGTACTTAACAATTATATAGAAGAGCTTGATTGCCTTGCCAAGGATATCGAAAAGCGCTCAGGTATTTCAGCTTCAACACTGAGCCGTTACAGATCCGGAGAACGTATCCCCGACAGAAGCTCGGATAATTACCAAAAGCTATGCCGTGCGATTGAAGAGATCGCTGCTTCAAAAGGCATTAAATTTACCGATATTGACCGAAAATTTGAAGAGTGTTTTGAAAACACAAGCTCACCCGACTGCAACGTTCTGCGTGAAAACTTCAATATGCTGATAACCGCACTTGACATAAGCATAGGTAAGCTTTGCAAAAGTCTGAATTATGATGCATCGACCGTATTCCGCATCAGAAACGGTACACGTCAACCGTCAGATCCGACAGGTTTTGCCAAAGCGACTGCCTCATACATTGCAGAAATAACGTTCGATAACGAAACGGCATTATCCGCACTCTCAAGGCTTATCGGCACAACTTTTCCCGAGCTTGACGGTAAAGATGAAATTTCATCGGCTGTTTTAAGATGGCTTATCAGTGCTCACAATGACAATAACAACTGCGTTGCCGATTTTCTTAAAAAAATCGATGATTTTGATTTGAATTTATATATAAAGACCGTTCACTTTGATGATATTAAAATACCGACAGTTCCTTTTCGTCTTCCCACATCGAAATATTATTACGGCTTACCCGAGATGATGCAAAGCGAGCTTGATTTTCTGAAGGCTACCGTGCTTTCTCCGTCAAACGAGCCTGTTATTATGTACAGCGATATGCCTATGGAGGAAATGGCAAAGGACGAGGCATTCCCGAAAAAATGGATGTACGGTATGGCTTGTATGCTGAAAAAGGGTCTACACCTTTATCAGATACATAACCTTGACCGCCCTTTCGATGAAATGATGCTGGGACTTGAAAGCTGGATACCGATGTATATGACAGGTCAGATAACGCCGTATTATCTTAAAGAAAGTCAAAGCAATGTGTTTCATCATTTTCTGCGGGTTTCGGGTGCGGCCGCACTCTCGGGTGAAGCGATATCGGGTCACCACTCAGACGGCAGATACTACCTGACAAAAATAAAGAAGGAGCTTTCGTATTTCAGAAAGCGCGGTGAACAGCTCATATCCGAAGCCGAACCGTTAATGGATATCTACCGCAGTGATAAAGCGTCAAATTTCCGTGCACAGCTTATTTCGGACTCACATATCAAGGGCGAGCGTCGAAATATACTGTCAACGCCTCCGATCTATACCTTAAGCGACTCCCTTCTGTCCCGAATATTGGAGCGCAACAATATACACGGTGAAGCCGCAGAAGCAATAATGAAATTTACTTTGTCGCAGCGGGAAATGTTTTTGCATACCCTCTCCCACAGCTGTATAACCGATGTACTGCCTGTTATCGGCGAGAAAGAAATGAAGCACTATCCCAATACTCTCTCATTGTCAGAGCTGTTTTACGGCGGAGATATTTTATACACATACGATGAGCTGTGCGAGCATATAGAGCAAACAAAGCGCTTTGCCGAGCAATACGATTATTACAAAGTCGAATTAAACAACACGGCGGCATTCAGAAATCTGAGGATAAGCATTATAAAGGGTAAGCGTGTAATTATCTCAAAGGGCAATTCACCCGCCATACATTTCGTTATCCGACATGAAAAGCTGAGAGCGGCGATAGAAAGGTTTTCTCCGCCGCTCACCGATAATTATTCCGAATAGCATTCCAGAATTTTCTTCATTTTTTCAACACCCTTTACCTGTGACTCGATCATTTCATTCAGCATGGGCTTCAGCTGAGGACATATGTTGAACCTGAGCGCGTTTCTGCTCATTCCGATGCCGCCCTCGTGATGCGGTATCATCTGCCTTATATAGCTTATGTTGATGTTGTTATCCGGGCAAGCCGACTTCATACGGCTGAACATATTTTGCGTTACCGTGCCGTACTGCCTTCTGTAAGCACACATTGACTGCGGATCGTTTCTGTATCGCCTACAGCCGCAGAGTATCTCCTTCATCATTTCCACGCCCCGGGTCTGCCCTTTTATAATTTCCTGTGCAATCTCCTGGAGCGGTACGCAAGTGGTGTATTTAAGGAGCTCGCCCGACAGTTTTATTGCGCCCTCATGGTGCGGTATCATTGTTACGATAAAGTCGCCCGATACGCTGTCGCTCACCCTTGCGCTGTTCATACAGGATATCATAGTGTTCAGGATCGATTCATAGCACGCAAGGTATTTCTGCGTAACTATGCTGAATGTACATTTTTCCATAATTACCTCCGATATGTTTTATAATATTCTATGACAAACACACGGATTTGTTGACAGCCGGCAATTTCCTCTCAGAGGTGTTGCTATAAAGACGGTTAGATGAAATTTCTTTCACATAAGGCTTTTTATAAACCCGCGTAATTGACTTTTCACCCTTGATGTGCTAAAATATCATTTGCAAAGCCGTTTCGGCACACTTTACCCCTGAAAGGACCCAATAAAAATGAATAAATTATATATAAAGCTTATCGCCGCTTCTCTTGCACTTTCCTGCACCGCGGCGCTTACAGCCTGCAACTCTTCGCAGACCTCTTCCGATACATCATCGGTTGCCGATATCGGCGGTTCGACCTCGGTATCCGAACAGGAAAGCAGCAATGCCTCAGACAGCACCGACAGCTCAGACAGTACTGACTCTTCCGCTTTCTCGGACAGCGGTGCTTCAGAGAATACCGACAGCAGTACAGATAATACTTCATCCTCCGACAACACCGAAAGCACGGTATCCTCAGTGACATATGAACCCGTAAAGGACGGAAAATTCACGCTTGCAAATGAAAAGCTGTCATTCAAAATGCCGGACGGCTGGAAGCTTGCCAGTGGATCTCTTGCATATCAGTTTGCATCTGAGGACGAAACAGATGAAAACAAGTTCAATCTCGTTGTCAGCAAAACCGACAGCCCTATTGAAAACGTGACCTCCGACCAGATGACAGCCACATATGCCGCTACAATGGAAAACTTCAAGCTCGTAGCATTCGAGCACACCGAAATAGCAGGCAAGCAGGCTGTATATATGCAACTCACCGGTATGGTGTCACAGGTCACGAGGCAGACAACCATAACACAGTATATGATACAGTCGGGCGAAGACGCATATTGCTTCTCTTTCACCCAGTCAACCGATGACGAAACCTTCCCCGACCTTATTGCGGGAGTTATCGACTCGCTCGAAATTAAGTAAATTAAACTTAAGGAACAGCCGTAACAAGCTGTTCTTTTTTCGGATTTTACCGTTTACCGTTGCATTTCCTCGTCGGATATGCTACAATAAATCAGAAAATAACAGCCCTACGGCAAACAGGAGTTACTATGAATAATACAGAAAACAACAGATTTTACCGCCTTGATGAGATGATGCAGTCACAGGTCGACTGCGGTATGATCCCCGGCGGACATTTAAGAATAATCAAGGGCGGCGAGCGTGTATATGACAAATGCTTCGGCATGGCAGACACGGCACGCAGACTTAAAGTATCAGATAACACTATCTACCGTCTTTACAGCATGACAAAGCCCGTCACTGCCGTTGCGACGATGATACTATACGACAGAGGTCTTATCGACCTGTCCGACAGCGTGTGCTGGTATCTTGAGGGCTTCAGGGATCAGAAAGTTGAAACCGCAGAGGGTATTGTTCCCGCAAACCGCGAGGTGAAGATAATCGACCTTCTGACAATGACCGCAGGGCTTATGTACCCCGACCGCGGTGTAAATCCCGCAGGCGAAAAGATGGCGGATCTGTTCGACAAATTCTATGAAAAAGCGTTCTCGGGAAACGGCACATATTCAACCGTTGAGATGTGCAACGAGATGGGAAAGCTCCCGCTGTTCGCACAGCCCGGCACTTGCTGGAACTACAGCGTATGCGCCGATGTACTCGGTGCTATAGTCGAGGTCGTAAGCCATAAGCGCTTCGGTGATTTTCTTAAAGACGAGATTTTCACTCCGCTTGGCATGAACGACACTGATTTCTTTGTACCGCAGGAAAAGCGTGACCGCTTCGCCGAAATTTATATCAGAGGTGAAGACGGAAAGCTGGCACCCTGCGACTGGCAACACTTAGGACTTGTCTATAAATATACAAAGCGTCCCGAATTTGAGATAGGCGGCGCAGGACTTGTTTCCACTGTAAACGATTATGAAAAGTTCGCTCAGATGCTCTTAAACGGCGGCAAATACGGTGATACCCGCATAATCAGCCGCAAGGCGGTCGACCTTATATCCCACAATATAATAACCGATGAGCAGGCAAAGACCTTCAACTGGGATTCCTGCATCGGTTACGGCTACGGCGGTCTTATGAGAACGCTCACTCACCCCGAAATAACCACCGTCGGCAGTGTCGGAGAATACGGCTGGGACGGCTGGACAGGAAACTATTTCTGCAACGACCCCGAGAACGATCTTACATTTATGTATTTCATTCAGGTCTGCGGCGGAAACGGCATACGCCCGCTCAGGACATTAAAACAGGCAATGTACTCAGCGCTTGAAGACTGAGCACATTGCCCGTATCTCAGATATTTCGCCGCAAAAGCAGACGTTAATTATACGTTTACCACCGATTCCTTTTGGGTCGTGGCTGGCTTGCGTCTTGAATACAGCGCGGTGCATCTGTACTTGAGTCTGAGCTTATCTGCGATAAGTGCTACAAACTCCGAGTTTGTGGGCTTGCCGCGCGATGTGTGGATAGTATAGCCGAAATAGCCGTTGAGCGTATCTACATCTCCCCTGTCCCATGCTATTTCTATAGCATGTCGGATCGCACGCTCAACTCTTGACGGCGTTGTGTCGTACATACGCGCTACAGTCGGATAAAGCAGTTTTGTTATGCAGTTTATCATCTCCGGGTCATCGACCGAGAGTATGATAGCGGTACGCAGATAATGGTATCCCTTGATATGTGCGGGTATGCCTATCTGGTGTATTATCTCCGTTACAACGCATTCCATATCCGACTCATCGGCAGGAGAGTTATGCTTGCCTGCAAGCTTGTCATTGTAGACAGACAGCACCTTTGATACAAGTGTTTCCGCGTCGAACGGACGAAGCATATAATAGTCTGCTCCCGCGTCCATTACCTCGAACTCGACCTTTGCCGAGTCATAATTTGCCGTTACGAATACTACAGGTTTATAATCAACACTGCCCTTTATCGTCTTGATTATATCGCATACATCAAGACCGGGAGTTTTAGCGTCGAGTATAACAACCGCAGGGCGTTCTGTAAGTACATATTCAACAAGCACCTTTCCTGATTTCGGTCTTGTTATTGCATACATTCCTGCCTCTTTGAAAGCTGTAGCCCATGATATACCCAGCTCTAATGAATCGTCCCCTATAAGTACTCTGATAGATTGTGACATTTTCTTACCTCCATAGTTTTATTGCTTCTATAATATAACATAAACTGGAAAATAATTCAAGCTAATTTTACCAATTTTTTTCAGTTTCTTTAAAATGAAGTCCGATTTGATAAAATTAAAACGAAAATTCAAACACTCAAGCCCAATATGTAGAATTTTGCAGGAGTGTATTTATTATATATCCGCATTTTGACAAAATTCGCCGTTTTTCGACAAATTTTCGACACAGTGATACGACTTTCGTCAAAATGTACAATCATATTATATAATATTGGGGGTTAAATGTCAAATGAGGTGGGAGTAATGAACCGACTCTCGCTAATAAATTTGTTATACTTCTTTTGTATCGTTTGATGTTTTTAATATGGTAGCAAGCTCCCGATACTGCCTTTTGTCGGACAGCACTTCTCGGGTTCGCTATTCCGTTTAATAACGTTGCTACTATGTGTGAGGGAGACAACCCAAGGGAAGAGAGGAAGGCGCTCCAAAGGCGCTTTCCCCCCTCCCCTTAGGTTTTCTCCCTCACTCTCCCTCTTTCCTGACTCCTCACCTCTTCTGCCATAAGGGGGTATT
>DJPL01000070.1 GCA_002437415.1 Ruminococcaceae bacterium UBA6413
AGCCCTATACCCTTAGGTTTTCTTCCAAATCAGTTATTCCTCTTGAGCGACGAGAGGAGCGGGAGCATTGCTTTTTGCAATGCTCAGACGTGCATCCCTCTTTCCTTACCCACACCCCACCCCGCTAGGGTGTTGCCGATAAGACACACAAACGACTGAGTTTTAAACGTTTGTATAAGCGGGTCGCTGACGCTCACTTAGTCCCATTTTAGTACAGATATCTCAGGATAGTAGCGTTCTTTTTTGAGAGTCGGTGATAGTGCATTTGCACTGATATACTCACGAAATTATTAACACCTTGACTGTACAAAAGCTGTTTTCAGCGATGATGGCACTATATTTATTGTTTTGACATTTTTATAATGTATTGCATTGTAATTTTAATGAGGTTTTTATAAACTGAGAAGCTGTAATGAAATTTTAATATTTCGTCACAGCTTCTATTTTTATGCTTATTTCTTTTTTCTCGGAGCTTTTTTACGCGTCAGCTCATAGCTCATATCAACAAGCATTTTAATTTTATCTTCCGGTGCACTGCCGTCAAGGGCGGTGGTTATCCAGTTTTCCTTGTTCATATGATATGCGGGATAAAAGCCCTGTTCCAATCTGAGCGAGCCTATAAGAAGCGGGTCGCATTTCAGATTTACAACATCAATAATATCCTGCCCGTCAAGTCCGAGCCTGCTTTTCGGAATGTCCATTATCATCGCAAACCACTTTTTCGTGTTAATATGCCTATAAACCTGAAACCCGGGATATTTTTCAAACAGTCCTTCGGCAGTAACGCCGTATGTATCGGTTATATATCTGTCAAGCTGAAAACGATCCATTATTTATCCTTCTCCGCCTTGTATATTCCGCCTGCACCGCAGGATATCGTGCCGCTTATCTCAAGATCGGCAAGTATCTCGCTGAGCTCTCCGAAGGACAGATCGCTCACCGACATAATGCCGTCTAGCGTTATACCGTCGCTTTTTACGATAATGCCGAGTATTTCTGCGGCGGCGGTTACATTGTCGGTGTTTGCCGCTGTATCACCGCTCTGCTCCGCTTTGATATCATCGACAGCTGTCGGGCTTGCCGTATCGACTTTTACCGTCTGTGAGGCGGCTTTTATTTCGGCGGCAGGCTTTATCTCCGCTGTCGGTTTTGTTGTCTTTTTGCGCTTTTTCAGCACATTTTCAGGCGTCACGCGGAAATAGTCTATCTCCTTTTCCTTATCGGTCACACTTGTGATCTTAAAGCGCGGTGCGTCTGCCGCTTTTACTTTCTTTAAAGGCTTGTAATCATTTTCTGTAACCGGTGTCGGCGGGTCTTGCCGTGCTTCATCGGTCGGAACGGATCTTACCCGGGCAGGCGCTTCTTCAGCTTTTTCGTTATGAATAACAAAGCTTGTCAGCTGTTCTTTATCAAGATAAGTGTCATCTATCACATCGCGATAAGTCGGATAAAATTCATTTACTATGTCGTAAAAATCAAACACAGGATGAGCACCGTCACGCAGATATCTCACAATGCGACTGTAACGCTTATCAAGCGTATCCTCGGGCACTGTAAAGAACAGCTCTCTGTCCTGCTCGAACGCATGGTTTGCGGTAAGCAGACTTCCGCTGCGATTATATGCGCCTACAACCGCAGTACCGTGAGCAAGACCCGATATTATGCGGTTTCTGAACTTAAAATAGTCCGGATTGCACGGTGTATCGGGCAGAAGCTCTGATATGACTGCTCCGCCGTTATCGGTTATCTCTTTCCTAAGCCCGAACGAGCCGGCGGGATAGTCGACCGTTATACCGCAGGCGAGCACGGCGACTGTCGGTTTTCGGTGACGGATACTGTTGTTATGTGCTATCCTGTCTATGCCCTTTGCAAAGCCGCTGACAAGAACTATATCACATTTTGCAAGATTGTAGCAGATGTTTTCAGCTATTCGCACAGCGGTAACAGACGGCTCTCTCGGACCTACCACAGCTACCGCGAGCTTGTTATCAAGGCAACCGATATTGCCCGACACGAAAAGCACAACAGGCGGGTCAAATATATTCTTAAGATTAGCGGGGTATTTTTTGTCATCAACAGTCACTATGCCGATGTTATTTTTTCTGCAATAGTCGATAATGACCCTTGAGCGCTCAAGCGATGCTTTTCTTGCGTTATCCTGCCTGTTGGACGGTATCAGCGACATATCACCGCCGCTTATCAACTCATACGCATTGCGCGCATTTCCGCAGGCTCTTATAACCTCATTTATCTTCGGATTTCCGCCGCCGAATATCTGAAGCAGATAGATGTAGTATTCCATAATATCCTCTTGAAGCCGTTAAAATTTTCGCCGCAAGTACTACCTGCGGCGAAATGTAAAGCTGTCAGCTGTTTTTCCTGTTATCCTCGTTGCGTATCTGCACACGTCTTATCTTGCCGCTGATGGTCTTTGGAAGCTCATCGACAAATTCAACTATTCTCGGGTACTTATAAGGTGCAGTGTTCTTCTTTACATAGGTCTGAAGCTCTTTTTTCAGCTCCTCCGACGGCTCATAGCCTCTTGCAAGAACTATGGTTGCCTTTACGACCTGACCTCTTATCGGGTCGGGAGCACCTGTTACAGCACATTCAAGCACCGAGGGGTGCGCTATCAGCACGCTCTCTATCTCAAACGGTCCTATACGGTAGCCGCTTGCCTTGATAACATCATCGTTTCTTCCTACATACCAGAAGTAGCCGTCCTCGTCCTTCCATGCGGTGTCGCCCGTATGATAAAGTCCGTCATGCCATGCCTGATCTGTAAGCTCCTCATCGCGGTAGTAGCCCTCGAAAAGTCCGTCCTTGCCGCGTTCGGCTCGTACAACTATCTCACCGACCTCGCCGACAGGTACGGAGCTTCCGTCATCGTCAACAATATCAACGTCATACAGCGGTGTAGGCTTGCCCATAGAACCGGGCTTCGGTGTCATGCCCACAAGGTTTGCTAGCAGTGCGGTAGACTCTGTCTGACCGAACGCCTCCATAAGCTTAAGACCTGTGAACTGAAGCCATTTGTTGTATACCTCGGGGTTTAACGCTTCGCCCGCGATTGCCGAATATTTAAGGCTTGAAAGGTCGTAATTTTCAAGACCATCTTTTATAAAGAAACGGAACATGGTTGGCGGTGCGCAGAATGATGTGATCTTATAGTCCTGCATTATTCTGAGCATATCGGTAGGAATGAACTTGTCAAAGTCATATACGAATACGCAAGCGCCGACCGACATCTGACCGAACAGCTTGCCCCACGCAGCTTTTCCCCAACCTGTATCGGAAATAGTAAGATGAATACCGTCAGGATCGACATTCTGCCAGTGTGCCGCTGTCTGGATATGAGCAAGGGCGTATCTGTGGTTATGCACAACCATCTTGGGATAGCCTGTTGTACCCGATGTGAAGTAAAGCAGCATATGCTCTCTTGTATCGGTCTGTACACGCTCCATAGTATCAGGCATCTTTTCAAGCTCATCGTCAAAGGACACCCAGCCGTCCTTATGTCCGTTAGTCATAAGCTTTATAAGGTTGTCGGCGTGTATCTCTTCCTGCGCCTCGTCAACGTATTTTGCAATATCGGGGTTATATCCCGTACATACTATCGCCTTTACGCTTGCACGCTCAAAACGGTAAGTAAAGTCGTGAGTTGTAAGCAGATGCGTTGCGGGAATAGCAACAGCTCCGAGCTTTATCAGCGCAATTATCGCAATCCAAAACTGATAGTTTCTTTTCAGCACCAGCATTACCTTGTCGCCCTTTTTGATGCCGTATGAGGCAAAAAGGTTAGCCGCCTGTGTTGACAGCTTAGACAGCTGAGAATATGAAAAATCGTGTCGATTTTCCTGTAAATCTATATGAATAAGCGCTCTTCTGTCCGGATCGATCTCTCCGAATTTATCTATTATGTCATAGCCGAAATTGAAGTTATCGGGGCAGTCGAGCTCAAACTTATTGAGAATGCCGTTCTCGTCAAAGCCCTCTTTTACAAATCTCTTATAATAATTTTTAACCTGTTCCATTTATTCTTTACGTTTCCTTCCGATTATTACGGTCAAATGAGTATGGCAAGGAACTTGCAGTCCTTACCGTCAACGGCGATCATACCGTGAGGGTTCATACTGTCATAATAGATGCAGTCGCCTTCGTTGATTATCTCAATATGGTCGCCTATCTGGAATTTCAACGTTCCCGATATTATGTAGTCCATTTCCTGACCGTCATGCACGGAAAGGTGTATCGGCTTGTTCTGTTCTTCCTCATCATACGGTGCGGTTACAAGCAACGGCTCTATCTTCTTGTTCTTGAAAAGATAAGCAAGGTGCTGATACGCAAATCTTTCGCGTCGCTCAATGGGAAGTCCCTTATCCTTGCGGACAACAGAGTAGGTGTTGAGCTTCGGTGTAACTCCCGTAAGCAGCTCGATAAGCTCTACTCCGAGTGCGTTTGCCGCTTCGTTAAGGAACGAAAGCGAAAAATCCTTCTCTCCGTTTTCAAGCGATATATATTCTTCCGTAGATATGTTTGTCTTACTTGCCATTTCACCGACAGAAATATCGAGATATTCTCTTGTGCTTTTCAATCTGCCGGAAACATCTTTGATATTATAATCCATACTGACCTCCGTAACGCATATCTTACTTAAATGTCAAAATCATAAAGCAGTCGCACTTTATTTATCATATTATAACAAATCACGGCAATAAAATCAATAGATTTTGGCAATATTCGACGTATTTCATACCGTGAATTTATCCGAAATACTGTTGTACAGAGTTATACTCATACCCTCTACATCAAGCAGCTCTCTTACAGATGTATAATCGCCGTGGTTTTTGCGGTAAAGAATTATGTTTTCGGCGATCTCCCGCGTTATTCCCTCAACCGCCATAAGCTGGTTTATCTGCGCGGTATTGAGATTGACCTTTGCAACGCCGTAAGATTCAGTTTGGCTGTAATAGCCGTAACTGCTTGTCACTGCAAACTGCGCGCACAGTATCTCGTACACTTCATTATTGACAGAAGGTATAGCTTTTAGCTCGTACATAGAAGAAATTTTCCCGACCTTGTCACGATAATTAACTATATCGTGAGCTATCTGCCTGCCGATGCCTTTTACCTGCATAAGCGTATCAAGATCGACCTTGTTGATATCGGCTTTTTTCGTATAACCGCTTTCGGCAAACGACGATTCCTCCGAAGCGGAATAGATCCATGCGTTATCACGCTTCGACTTGTCTTCATAGTAATATAAAACAACAGTGAGCATTACGGTAAGGATAAGTACGCCTGCGCCGATAATGACCGCATTACGCACTTTTCCTTTCATAATACTCACTCCAAGCCGTTATATCAATTTTTACCCGAAAAGAATTTGCAATAAGCGCTGAGTTTACATTCACCGCACTGCGGTGCTCTTGCACTGCAAACAAGTCTTCCGTGCCATACAAGCCTGTGGCAAAGCATAAGACCGTCTTTCGGAGGTATCACCGCGGCAAGCTGTTTTTCTACCTTCAGGGCATCTTTAGTGCCGTCGGTAAGTCCGAGTCTGCCGCTGACCCTTATAACGTGTGTATCACACACGAGCGCAGGCTTTCCGTACAGGTCGCCTGCTATCAGGTTTGCGGTTTTTCTGCCTACTCCGGGCAGTTTTACAAGCTGTTCTATAGTATCGGGAACTTCCCCGCCGAACTCATCGCGTATCATACGGCACATCATAACTATATCGACAGCCTTTGTCTTATACAGTCCGCATGAATGTATATACTCTGCGACCTCGTCAGGTTCAGCCGCCGCAAAACTGTCAACATCGGGAAATCTCTCAAACAGTGCGGGAGTCACAAGATTGACCCTTTTATCGGTGCATTGCGCCGAAAGTCTTGTTGCTATCAGCAACTCATGCGGCTTTTCGTAAACGAGCGCACATTTCACATCGGGATAACACTCAGCCAGCCCGTCTATAACAAGTTTTGCTCTTTCCTTTTTGGTCATACAGATCTCTTTCCTCACGGTAATAACTATATATTATACGATATCGGTACGGTTGTCAAGTTGTGTCGAAAAATTTTTTTAAAATTGCGTAAAAAAGCAAAAAATATTGCTATTAACTTGATTTATTTACATAAAAAGCAAAAAACTTCAGTGGAAACAACAAAAACGTTGATAAGGGTTTTCTAATAAAGTCAATCCGTTATTGCGGGAACAACTTGACAAACCCTATTCAATAGGGTATAATAATAGCAAGGAGGTTAAATATGACTCGTGAATTCGTAATCATGCCCGAATTTGAAAAACAGTGGTCGGCTATGGGTCTTTCCGATAAAGAATTAAGCTCTTTGCAATACGAACTTACTATAACACCAAAAATCGGCGATGTAATAAAAGGCACCGGCGGACTTCGTAAATTTCGTTACGCTTTTGAAAACAGAGGAAAAAGCGGCAGTGTCAGGGTGTGCTACATTGATTTTGTTGTAAAAGAGCGCATTTATTTAATCACTGCATATCCTAAAAGCAAGAAAGAAAATCTGAGCAAAGAAGAATGTAACGAAATCAAAAAGTTGGTTAAACTATTGGAAGAAAGCTTATAAGGAGGTTTACTTATGGGACTTTATGACAGCATTACAAAAGGTCTGACAGAAGCTATTGAATACGAAAAGGGTAACGTAAGTGCAAAGAAGGTCAAGGTAACTGTCACCCCGGCTGATGATTTTTCTCCCAAGGAGATCAGAGCAATCAGAAACAAGCTTAATATGACACAGAAAACATTTGCTTCTGTAATCGGCGTATCTACTAAGACTGTCGAAGCATGGGAAACAGGTACTAACAAGCCTATGAAAACCGCTTGCAGACTTATTTCGATGATCAACACCGACCCTCAGATACTGGCAAAATGCAAGATTGTAAACAGATAAATTTTATGATACAGATTAACCTGCGGTTACTGTCGCGGGTTTTTCTTTTGGAATTTTGAAGAAAAAACAATTTAACATTGTGCTTGACCCGGCATTAAAAGATAAAATGCGGTATGCACAAAAGTAGTAAGCAAAAAATCCCGATAGCATTAAACTATCGGGACAGTCTGTAGAAAAACCCCGAT
>DJPL01000053.1 GCA_002437415.1 Ruminococcaceae bacterium UBA6413
AGCGAACCCGAGAAGTGCTGTCCAACGAATAGAACTATCGGTAGCTTGCTATCAATGTTAAATACAAAAACGGTATAATAGAGGTACACTAAAAAACAATCTTTCTCCACATGACAAAAAAGTGAGCCGAGCGCACTACCTTTTGTGCTTCGACTCGCTTTTCCTTTTTTGGGTTGTGTCACAACCCTTTTCTTTTCCTTGTTGACAACAAAGTACAATAGTGCTATAATCACGTTAGCCAATACTAACTTGATTGTGAGGATATATCTATGAACAAGAAAAAGAAAATGATAATTTGCTTTGTACTGGGAATAGTCGGCTGTCTGTGCTTCGGCGGCGGTGACTGGCTGATGGTGTACGGTGACACAGCACATACAGGCGAGATTTACTGGCTGACGCAGGGTGTAGTCGGAATATCTCCGGCAAGAAACTCGTTTGCGATGGCACTTGCATTCCCGGGTATAATCTGCTATGGTATGGGACTTTTCGCAATGGCGGGCTTTATAAAGGATAACAGGGAGAGAAAGATATACCGTGTGCTCAACATATTCGGACTCACTCCTTGGCTGTGCCTGCATATTTTCTACATATTACTGCTTGCGATCTATGCCTATATGGGAAGCAACGGCTATCAGGGAGCAGATGAGATATGCTATGGTGTGTATTCTTCGCTGTCATGGATAAGACTTGTTTCCGAAGTGTTTATGCTACCGCCGTTTATCTACTATATATATCTGCAGCTCAGAGGAAAGACATATTTTTCAAGGCTCGGCGGATTTTTCGGCGCTAATGTGCTCGTAAATTACGGTGTGCTGTACGCTGTTTCGCTTATTATGCCCGATATCCCCGCAAGACTTGGATTTAAAAACGGATTGATGAGCGAAAGTATGATAATACTCTTTGCGGTGCTGATTATCTGCACGACTAAAAATATACGCGGTGTAGCGGACGAGGACGGCTTCACACTTATTCCGTAAATAAAAAATCCCTATTGCTTGTCATTTTATCAGGAACACGGACATATAATTCTTCAGACAATACAAGCGAGGAGGATTTATTATGTTCGTGATGACTATGACCAAGCGCAAGCTTATCCGTGTGGTCATGTTTGTTTTAGTGCTGGTGACGGGTATTGCTATCGGAGTGTTCGCTATACTCTCATCTATAGATACCGGGGCTGAGAATGTAAAGCTGCCTATATATAATGTAAAGCGTACCGACAACAAGATCAGCATTACGTTTGACTGCGCATGGGGAAACAGCAACACCGACAAGCTGATCTCGATACTTGCAGAAGCCGATGCTAAGGCAACATTCTTTGTGACGGGTGAATTTGCGGATAAGTATGCCGATGATATAAAGAAGCTCAGCGATGCGGGTCACGAGATAGCAAACCACAGCGACAAGCACCCGCATATAAAGGGTATGAATGTAAATGACCTTATAGCCGATACCAAGGAATGCTCGCGCAAGATAAAGATGATAACGGGAAATGCCCCAACGCTTTACCGCGCGCCTTACGGCGAGTATGACGACAAGGCGGTGACAACGCTTTTCGGTATGGGAATGAGCGTTATCCAGTGGAACAAGGACAGCATAGACTGGGATAAGCCGACACCCGAAACCATAATCGAGCGTACAACAAAGAACATTTCGGGCGGAGCGATACTGCTTTTCCATAACGACCTTGAAAATACCACGCAGGCACTGCCGACCGTGCTGAAAAGTCTTAAGGAGCAGGGCTTTGAGCTTTGCACGGTGAGCGATATCCTGCTTGACGGCGATTATACCGTTGACTCAAACGGTACGATGGTACCTAAGAGCGACTCGAAGCAAACAATAAATCAGATAGTTTTCAGCGATAACGATGAAGCAAATGCGGCGTTTGAAATACTTGCCGAAAAGCTGAGCATAAGCGACATTGACGCATTGCAGAGCAAGGATATTTCTATAGAAACTGCGCAGAAATTAGCGTCATATCTTACGGCTGAGCAGATAGCGGCGCTTAAGGCACTGCCTGAGGAAAGCCTGTATAACGGCTTTGTAAAGCTGAAGGAAGCGGTATATGCTCGGGAGAATAACGCACCCGGAAATTCGACCGAACCTATAATAAAGGACTGAAAATGATTTCTTACCGCACGGCAGGCAAAAATGCCGTGCGGTATTTTTACATTACCGTTGACCGTCAGTTTAAAATCGTGTAATATAATACATATATCTATCAGACGATAAACATCGGAGGAATTTTAATATGAAGGCCTTACTGACAGTAAATCCCGTTTCGGGAAAGAAACGAATAACAGGCGAGCTTGTAAGCGTAATCAGCCGTCTTGAAAAGGGCGGATATACAACTACCGTACACGTCACCGACAGACGCGGCGATGCCGCCGAAACCGCAAGACTGCACGGTGGTGAATATGATGTAATAATCTGCTGTGGCGGTGACGGAACGCTCAGCGAAACTGTAAACGGAATGATAGCGGGCGGACACAAGACGAAGATCGGCTATATCCCGTCGGGCACTACAAACGATTTTGCAAACGGTATAGGGCTTTCGTCCGATGCGCTGAGGGCGGCTGACGATATAGTCGGCGGACAGCCGAAGTCCTTTGATGTCGGCAGATTTAACGAGCGTGAATTTATGTATATAGCGTCGTTCGGCGCATTCACGCAGAGCTCTTACGGAACGCCGCAGAACCTGAAAAACACTTTCGGACATTTTGCGTATATCCTCAGCGGAATAAAGGAGCTTGCCGAGATAAAGCCGTATCATATGAGCGTTTACGATGCGGAGGGAATACTGCACGAGGGAGATTATATCTTCGGCGCGGCTTGTAATGCGACCTCAGTCGGCGGAATAATAAAGCTTGATAAGCGGCTCGTTGATTTAAGCGACGGCGTATTCGAGGTAATGCTTGTGCGTTGCCCGAAAACCCCGGTGCAGATAAGCAATATGGCAAAAGCGCTTCTCAACGGCAATTACGACAACGAATTCCTAGACTTTTTCCACACAAAACGGCTTGATATCCACTGTGATGAAGCTTTGCCGTGGTCGCTTGACGGAGAAGAGGCGGAAGGCAGAACCGACACCGAAATAGAGGTGTTGCACGAAGCGGTAAGTATTATACTGCCGAGCGGCGGTGAAGACGTATGACAGATATAGAATATATCCATGAGCCGACCGATTTGCAGTGCGGGCAGGCTGTGCTTGCTATGGTACTGGGAAAGACTGTTGACGAGATAATAAAATATCTTGATAACGACCGCGAAACCACTCTTGCCGAGATGAAAAAAGTATTCAGAGAGCACGGCGTGGAAATTTCAGATGAGCGTATAGCGGTACAGAAAAAGGAACAACTACCGCCGCTTTGCCTGCTCAGCCTTGAAACTCCTCGGTGCTGGCACTGGTCGCTGTATGCGGACGGCACATTCTATGACCCTGAGCACGGGGTTATGAGTGATTTTCCTGCGGCAAACAGGAAGTATTATTGGAAATTGGAGAAGCAGTCCGTTTTATCGGACACCGCCACTGCTATAATATAAACATAACGAGGAGCGAAAAGCTCCATAACATATTTTAATATTCTTTTCAAAGGAGCTGTGACGAAATGTAAAAATTTCATCACAGCTTTTCTGTTTGTCAAAATTTCATTGAAATTGCAATGCAACATATTGTAAAAAAGTCAGGGCAATAAATATAACCAACAACGCTGAAAACATTTCCATACCGACAAGGCGTTAATATTTTCGTGAGTGTATCTATGCAACTGCATTATCACCGAAACTTCCAAAAAACGTACTATCGTGAGAATATGTGCAGTTTAGTACACAACTTTTTGTAGGGGAGGGGCTCGCAATGCACGGATGCATTAAGCGTGTGTGCACAAAGTTTTGCAGGAGGCAAAACCATACAAGCACACACAGACCCTCCCGAAATATCGTAATACTTATCATAAACAATTTGAAAGGAATTTAAGTTTTTGTTTACAACTGATATTTGACAGATTATAAACTCGGTGAATGGTATAAGTTAGTGTGGCGGGCGGGGCGAGCCACCGCCCCTACGAAAAGAGAAGATGATAGTAGCTATATTAAATTGTTAGAGTTGATAAAAACAATGCGGCAGTACAATGAAATATAGCCGGCATCGCTGAAAACATTTCCATACCGACAAGGCGTTAATATTTTCGTGAGTGTATCAATACAACTGCATTATCACCGAAACTTCCAAAAAACGTACTATCCTGAGATATCTGTACAGTCCCCCGGGTCGAACAGAGCGCCAGCGTCCCGCTTATAGCGGCTTTTTAAACGCAATCGTTTGTGTGTCTTATCGCCAACACCCCTTTATGGCAGAAGAGAAAAGGAGTCAGGAAAGTGGGATGCACGTCTGAGCATTGCAAAAAGCAATGCTCCCGCTCCTTATGTCGCTCAAGAGGAATAACTGAT
>DJPL01000059.1:0-33787 GCA_002437415.1 Ruminococcaceae bacterium UBA6413
ACGCTTAACGCTACACGTCCGCAGTTTTAGTACAAATATCTTAGGTTAGTAGCGTTTTTTGAAAGGTTAATGTTAGTGCAGTTGCAACGATACACTCACGAAATTATTGACACCTAGTAAGCACTGAAACTGTTTTCAGCGGTGTTGGCTGTATATTTATTGTTTTGACTTTTTTACTATATGTTGCACTGCAATTTAAATGAAACTTGATAAGCCGAGAAATTATGTCACAGCCACATATCATATTTATATATTCAGAAGATACGAAAGTGTATCGCCTATTTCACCGAGAGCATTTTCGGTCGTCATACCTACAAGCACATCGGTAGCGCCGTGCTCAACGCAGAAGCTTGCTACATTGAAGTTGCAGTAGCGCACATCTATAACATATATCTCGCTGAATGACGAGGTAAGGCACGGAACCATAGCGCTGGGATAGTCGTCCTTGAGCACAACAAGAACTCTGTCGTTGTCGGCATCGGTCGTGATATGCTTTATGTAGCTGTCCGCGACCATAAACAGGCTGTAGAACGCAGTTGTGTTATAGTCCGACCTCGGCATCAGAGGATATTCAAACTGAAATTCGTAGTCCTCGTCATAATACTCGGTCGTATACTCGTTCTGGGGCACATAGAAGGTGAAGGTTTCGCCCTCGTACATAAGGCCTTCGTACTGAGTTGCCGCATAGACAGAGCCTAGGCAGTCCTCCTCATACTTCTCATATGAGGATAATTTAGCGAAGTCTACACCCGCTGTCTTTGCAAAGCTCTGAGCCGCATAGTACGCCCCGAGCTGCTGCCAGTGGCAGTCGCGCAGGAAGAACAGATCCTCTTTCTGATGAGGGAGAAGCGCCTTCATAGTATCTATGACCTTTATATCCTTGCTAAGCATATTGGAGATATACTCCGAGTCGCTCAGCTCCGTATACTTTGACTTTTCGAGCTCGGCGGGGGTTATAAATGTATTCTGGGTAAGCGCCAGCATACTGTATACGTTGGTATCGGGGAGCAATGTTTTCAGCGTGTTGAGGGTATGGGCATAGTCCTCCGCGTTATCACGGTTTCCGTTATAGAGCTGAGCACCATATATTGTATCGCCGCTCTGATATACAAGCTGTGTGCCCTCTTCGTAAAGCACCTGTGCATCGGGGTCTGAGGGAGCTATATATACGTTTTCGGGCTTTGAAGCATTACTGCTGTTATCCGACTTAGAGCTAGTGTCGGATTTTGAGCTTGTGTCGGATTTTGAACTCGCTTCGGCTTTAGAACTGTCGTTTGACGATGTTTCAGCTTTGCTCTCGGGGGCAGAGTCGGTGCTCTCGGGGGCATCGCTTGACGTGTCGGACGGAGCGGGAGTTACAATAGCTATGGGCTTTGTGGACGCAGTTGTGACCTCGGTCTGTGATGGACCGCTGTTTATCTGCGAAACGTTACCCTTTATCTCCGCGCCGTCTATTGAGAAGCCGAACAGCGAGCGGAAGCCTGCACCGATCGCTTTGAATGTATCTCTGAACGGCACGGTATCATTAAAGAAATAGCTGATATCGCTTGTGTAATCGCCGCTCCAGTATGCGTCCCATGTGAACTTCGGGAATGTGGCAAGATTACGCTTTTCCGATTCCGATACCGTCGGACGCGGAAGTACAAGAAGTCCTACCGTAACTACTGCAAAGAACGCCGTGCATACGCCGATATTTATCTTCATCGCAAGCTTTTTCTTACGCTCGTCTTCGGTCAGCGGCTTATTTTCCTGCTGTGCCTTTTCTTCTCTGTCCTGCTTTTCGGGCTTTACCTTTATCTGCTTCTCGGTTCTGACGCTTTTTGCCGGCTTTTCGCCCTTTACGGAATGAGTATTTTCGCTTTTTTCGGTTTTTTCGTGCTTTGCTTTCTTAGGCTCACTGCTTTTCTGAGCCGCTATCTTACGACGGTATATTTCGTTAAGCTCTTCAAGCTCCTTATCATCGATATGGTCTGCCACTTTTACTCACTCCTTTCTCAGAACTGCCAGTAGATGAACGGGTTGTTTGTGGCATTTACAAGCAGTATACTGCTCAGTGCAAACACCGCAACATTAAGCACCGTCTGACCTACTGAGGTTGCAAGATAATAATTCATACTCTCAAGCTTTTTCTTGAGTGCGGGAACAACAGGCATACACAGCACAACACTCACTATAAACAGCCATGCATTTGCTGTCATATTCTGTGTGGAGATCTTATCGACAAACGAGTTGCCGTTCAGTCCGACAAGGTTTCCGAGAAATGTGCCGAGCTTACCGAGATCGGTAAAGTAGAATATACCGAAGCCCACTACGACTACTATCGTATTGTATATATGTGCGAGCGCCTTTGGCATTTTTCTCATATTCTTGTTGCCTATAGTTCGCTCTATCAGAATGAACAGTCCGAAGTAAAGACCCCATATGATATAGTTCCAGCTTGCACCGTGCCAGAAGCCTGTGCAGAACCATACAAGGAAGAGGTTGAGGTACTTTCTTCTCTTTCCGAATATCGGAACATACAGCAGATAGTCACGGAAGAATGTACCGAGGGAGATGTGCCATCTCTGCCAGAATTCCGTAATGTTCTTGCTGACAAACGGATAGCGGAAGTTCTCGTCAAAATGGAAGCCGAATATACGTCCGAGACCTATCGCTATATCGGAATAGCCCGAGAAGTCAAAGTAGACCTGCATAGCGTAAACTATTACGGTATACCATGTTCCGACTACGGATAACGATGCGAGGTCGCCGTTTTTGAAGAACGTATCGACAATAGTGCTGAGGTTGTTCGCAAGTATTACCTTCTTGCCAAGACCCATGCATATCCTTGTGATACCCTCGCTGATATCCTCTCTCGTTATCACTCTGTTATCTATCTCGTCTTCAATTACCGCATAGCGGACGATAGGACCTGCAACGAGCTGAGGGAACATTGAGATGTACATAAGCAGCTTGTACCAGCTTCTCTGCACCTTTATCTTGCCCCAGTAGCAGTCAAGGATATACGAGATTATCTGGAACGTGAAGAAGCTTATGCCTATCGGCATTTCTATATGCGGTACGGGCAGATCGACAGGGCTTATCGCGTTGAAGTTTTCAACAAAGAAGCCCGTGTATTTGAAGAACATCAGCAGTCCTATATCAAATATAAGCGCACACGCCGTCACAGCAGTCGCTTTTTTGGTATCACGGAACTTATCTATCAGCAGTCCCGCAACATAGTTTACCGTAACGCTTCCTACCAGCAGGAACACCCACACGGGCTCTCCCCATGCATAGAATATCATTGAGAATACGATAAGCACCCAGTTGCGATATACAGTCTTACGGCAGATGAAATATGCTATAAAGCACAGTGCCATAAAGAAGTACAGGAAAAATAAATCGGCGAATATCAACTGTATCGTCCTTTCTTTTGAAGCTTTTAATATCTGTATTTTGTGTGTTTGTCCGATTTCAGGCAAACTCTGTTCAGTATATAATTATACTATATCGAAAGCGGTATGTCAATTTCAATCAGCCCCGACTTTATCCGAAAAATCGCCGTTTCAAACGCGGTTTATTGTGACAAATAACCACTGTGCGGCAGGGCAGAAAAAATTGCCCCCGAAAATCGGGGGCAATCGTTAAATTTGATTATTCGTTTGTTTCGTTGATATCGTTATTATCGTTATCGCCGATAACCTGAGCGGTATCCTCCGAAGCTGCGGGAGCAACATCGTTTGTGCTCTGAACAGGTGCGCCTGAATTATCGTCAAGCGGTTCGCCGTTCATCAGCTTGTAGAAGTCCTCGCCGTCTATCTTCTCGTGCTCCATAAGGTAATAAGCGACCTTGTCGAGCTGATCTCTGTGGTTTAAGAGTATCTGCTTTGCGTTCTCATAGCCTGTGTCGATAAGCTCACGGATCTCGCCGTCAATCTCGGCGGCAACGTTCTCAGAGTAATTTCTGCCCTGAGAATAATCTCTGCCGAGGAATACCTCTGAGTTGTCGTGACCGTAAACGATAGGACCGAGCTTTTCGGAGAAGCCGTATCTTGTTACCATGCTTCTCGCAAGGTCTGTTGCACGTTCGATATCATTGCTTGCGCCTGTTGAAATATCGTCAAGTACGATCTTTTCGGCAACACGTCCGCCGAGCAGAACGATGATCTCTTCTTCCATCTGCGTCTTGCTTCTGAAGCTTCTGTCATGCTCGGGAAGCGACATTGTATAGCCGCCTGCCATACCTCTGGGTATGATCGAAACCTGATGTACGGGATCCTGTGTCTTGCAGTGGAATGTGCAGACTGCGTGACCTGCCTCGTGGAACGCTGTAAGACGCTTTTCTTCCTCGCTTACGACCTTTGACTTTTTCTCAGGTCCTGCAACTACCTTGATGGTAGCCTCTTCTATATCGGGCTGTGTTATAGCCTTTCTGTTGTTTCTTGCCGCAAGCAGAGCCGCCTCGTTTACAAGGTTTGCAAGGTCCGCACCGGTAAAGCCCGCTGTACCCTTTGCGATAGTGGCAAGGCTTATGTCGGGGGCAAGCTTCTTATTCTTGGTGTGAACACGCAAAATAGCCTCTCTGCCCTTGATATCGGGATATCCTACGGTGATCTGTCTGTCGAAACGACCGGGACGGAGCAGTGCGGGGTCAAGAATATCACGTCTGTTTGTAGCCGCAATAACGATAACGCCCTGATTGTCCGAGAAGCCGTCCATCTCAACGAGCAGCTGGTTCAGCGTCTGTTCACGCTCATCGTGACCGCCGCCGAGACCTGTACCTCTCTGACGACCTACCGCGTCTATCTCATCTATGAAGATAACAGAAGGTGTATGCTTCTTTGCCTGATCAAACAGATCTCTTACGCGGCTCGCACCGACACCGACAAACATCTCAACGAAGTCCGAACCGCTTATAGAGAAGAACGGAACATTAGCTTCACCTGCAACAGCCTTTGCAAGTAAGGTCTTACCTGTACCGGGAGGGCCGAGCAGAAGTACGCCGCGCGGTATCTTAGCGCCGAGCTCCTGATACTTTCTGGGATTTCTCATAAAGTCGACGATCTCGCTCATCTCTTCCTTTTCTTCCTCTGCACCCGCAACATCGGCAAAGGTTATCTTAGGACCGTTTGCAGGCTGTGTTCTGGCGTTTGCCTTTGAGAACTGCGACATCTTTCCGCCGCCCGCCTGACGCATAATTACAAATGTAAAGCCTATCATCAGCGCTACCATAAGCAGGTAAGGCAGGAAGCTCAGCAGGAACGAATTGTCCGAAACGGGATAGAAGTCCTCAACGAGCGGGCTGTCGGGGTTCTTTTCGTTATATGCCTTTCTGTAGCCTTCTGTGTCCTGTAAGAACAGGCTTACGTTAGGTACAGAGTACTTATACTTCTTTGTGCTGTCGCTCTTTAAGGTATACTGTAATTCACCCGAGCCGAGATCAAGCGTATAGCCTGAAACGTTGTAGTTATCAAATTCGCTTATCACCTGTGAATATCTTGTACGTTCACCCGGTGTCGCGCTCATCTGAAGCATTGTGACCATGCCTATGACGAGCAGAACGATAACTGCAAGGTAAATGAAAACGCCTTTGAATTTGTTGTTCTGATTCATCAGTTTCCCTTTCTGTCGGTCGTATCTGCATATTGCACCCGACCGTCTTTACGGTTATATTTTTACAGCTTCGGCGCTGTTTTCAGCGTGCCTCGACCTTAAGCTCACCTATGTACGGAAGATTTCTGTACAGCTGGGCATAGTCAAGTCCGTATCCTACTACGAACACGTCGTCAACGTCAAAGCCGATATAGTCTGCCTTTATAACTTCTGATTTTCTTACCTTCTTATTAAGCAACGTACACACCTTTATCGACGCGGGCTCTCTTTCAAGAAACAGATCCTTTACGAATTTAAGCGTCTTTCCGCTGTCGAGGATATCCTCAACGAGTATAACGTGCTTGCCCTTAATGTCGGCGGTAATATCCTTTGTAAGCTTAAGCTCACCCGATGTCGTACCGTTTCCGTATGACTGCACCGTTACAAAGTCAAGTCTTGTGTAAAGGTCTATGCTTTTCATAACGTCCGACAGGAACATAAACGAGCCTTTGAGTATACCTATTATCGTTACCTCTTCGCCCTTATAGTCCTCGGTTATCTGTTTTCCTATCTCTTCTGCTCTTTTCATAAGCTCTTCACTTGTGAAAAGCACTCTTTCGATATCGTTGTGTATGCTGTTTTCCACGTCTAATTTCTCCGTTTTTTCTTTATCGTAAATAATACATCGCTTATATTAAATAAATGTTAAGCGATTGCAACAAAATCCGCAATACTGCAATTATAGCACGAATGCCCTTAAAAAGCAACGGCGATAATTATTTTTAAGCTGTTTATCACACTAATTTCGTCTGAATTTCTCACAGTCTGTCAGCACGAACAGCTTTTTTTTGCGTATCATAACAAATTTGAACTGACACGGATTTATCTTTCCCTGTCTTGCCCTTATAATTCCGACACAGCTTTCGACCGCTTTCATATTAAGCGGTATATCGTTATTTTTGAAAAGCATCGTGACGATACGCCGCAGTATGCATTCGTCAGCCGTATAAAGCACGTTGACATCGTACTTATCATCAGGCGTATGCGCCTTTTCCATAAGCCCCGCCGCTAATTTATCAAGATATCTGTCGTCATCGGATACCGACTGTGACAGCCTGCTTATCGCACCGAAAAGCGCGGGATTTATTTCTCGTAGCAGCGGCACGACCTTATGCCTTATCTTGTTTCGGGTGTAGTCGTCGGACAGGTTTGTGCTGTCGGTGACATAATCAAGCGAATTTTCCGTGCAGTACCGCTCTATATCCTCACGGGTATTGTATAACAGCGGACGTATTATATTGTCGCGCTTTGCGGGTATTCCGCATATGCCCGACAGTGCCGTGCCGCGCACCATATTTATAAGTATGGTTTCGCAGTTGTCGGACGCTGTGTGCGCGGTAGCTATAAGCTTGCCGCGGCTTATGCTGTCGAAAAATTCATATCTGAGCCGCCTTGCGCATTCTTCAAGACTATCGTGCTTTTGCCTGAGGTCGTTTACCTTTATGCTTGCCACATACAGCGGTATGTCAAGAAATCTGCACATTCTGCGGACAAATCTCTCATCGCCGTCGCTCTCCTCACCGCGCAGATTGTGATTGACATGGCAGGCGGCAAGCGAAAATCCGAGCTCGTTTATCAGCGAATACAGCACATACAGCAAAGCGACGCTGTCTGCGCCGCCGCTTACCGCCGCAATTACAGTATCGCCCTTATTTATCATCGAATACCGTTCTATCGTATTTTTAACGGAATTTTTTAAATCACTGCTCGGCATGGACATACTCCACATCTGTAAATCTTGTATACTGACCGTCCCATATCATATTGACATCGTTGGTTTCGCCATGACGGTTCTTCGCAACTATGCACTTGCAGGCTCTCTGATCCTCAGCCTCTTTATTATAATAGCTGTCACGGTACAGGAACAGTACTATATCTGCGTCCTGCTCGATAGAACCCGAGTCACGCAGGTCTGACAGCATAGGGCGCTTATCGTCCTTCTTTTCTGCCGAACGCGCAAGCTGTGACAGTACGATTATCGGAACATTGAGCTCCTTTGCCATTATCTTGAGGTTTCGCGTCATTTCCGAGATCTCGTTTACACGGTTAAGATCTCTTCTGCCCGATGAGATAAGCTGTAAATAGTCTATTACTATCAGCCCGAGGTTCTCGACACGGCGGAGCTTTGCTTTCATCTCATTTACCGTGATAGCCGAGCTGTCGTCTATATAGATATTCATATTCGATAGCACGAATGCCGCGTCTGCGAGGTTTCTCCACTGTGCCGGGTCAAATCGTCCCGTTGACATAAGCTCGCTTGAAATTCTGCCCTCGGAGGACAGCATACGCTTTACGAGCTGTTCCTTTGACATTTCGAGGTTGAATACACAAATCGCCTTTTCGGGGTGGTACTTTGCAACATTTGTCGCCATATTCATGGCAAACGATGTTTTACCCATACCGGGACGTGCCGCTACTATCAGCAAGTCCGATTTATTGAGTCCGTGTATATATTTGTCGAGTGACGGAAAGCCTGATTTCAGTCCCTGTATGCCCTGCTTGTCGGGGTTTGCGCAAAGCTCGGACAGCTCGTTCAGTATGCCGACAACGATACCGTTCAGCTTTGTAAGACCTCTGACCTGGTTTTCGTTTCGTACCTCGTATATCTTCTTTTCCGCAAGCTCGAGCAGTGTGGCTGTTTCTGCCTGACCCTCGTTCGCGTTTTCGAGGATATCGCCCGCGATGCTTATCAGCTGTCGTCTTGTGTACTTATCCTCGACTATCTCGATATATCTGTCTATGCTTGAGATGCTCGGGACGGTTTCCATAAGCTTTACAAGATATGTACGTCCCTCTTCCTGCGACTCAAAGACGTTCTGCTTCATACAGTTTTCAAGCACGGTAACAACATCTATGCTGTCGCTCGCGGCAAACATCTGCGTCATAACGGTGTAAATGTCGCTGTGCATTTTGACATAGAAGTGCTCGGGGTGCAGTTTTGCCGATGCCTTGGGCATATTGGCACTGCCGTCAAGCAGTATCGCGCCGAGTACAGACTGCTCCGCGTCAAGGCTGTACGGGAGATTTACCCCCGTAAGCTCCATATCAGCCATTATTCTTCCTCAACCTTTACGCTGAACTGTGCGACGATACCCGTAAACAGTCTTGCTTCCGCATCGAATGTGCCGAATGACTTGATATCGCTCTTTGTTACTATCTTTCTCTTGTCAACGTCAAAGCCGAAATCACGCTTTATAAGCGCGCTTATATCCTTACCTGTAACAGAACCGAACAGCTTGCCGCCCTGTCCTGCTTTAGCCTTTACTGTAAGTACCTTGCCGTCGATGGTTTCCTTTATCTTCTTGGCGTTAGCCGCTTCAACGTCAAGCTTGTGCTGTGCGGAAGCCTTCTGACCCTCAAGGTGGTTAAGGTTCTCGTTGGTAGCTTCTACTGCAAGACCCTTCTTGATAAGGCAGTTTCTTGCGTATGCGTCCTTGACTTCCTTGACCTCGCCCTTCTTGCCTGAGCCTGCTACGTCCTGTGTGAAAATTACCTTCATTTTATATCGTCCTTTCGTTTAACTGCGCTGTGCAGTCTTGTTATCGTTTGAATTTACCTTTATAAGACTTAAATAATAGTCGTCAATTGATTTTTTAAGCACCTCTAGCGCTTCGCCCAGTGTTTCGTTTTTCAGCTGTGCGCCTGCCATTGTCTGATGACCGCCGCCGCCGAGAGCTTCCATAATAAGCTGGACGTTCAGGTTGCCCATACTTCTTGCGCTTATCGATATCTCGTTGCTCATGGTCTTGTACAGTACGAATGACGCGTCGACATTCTTGATAGTGAGCAATTCGTCCGCCGCCTGCGGAGCAACTATTCTCAGATCGTCCGCATAGAAGTCGCAGGGGGCTATCGCGCACTTGCGGTAGATCTCCGCCTCCGCTACTATCTGTGTCTTTCTCTTGTAGCTGTCTATTGAGCTTGAGAACATCTTTTTGACGGTTATCGTGTCCGCGCCCATCTTACGCAGTACTGCCGCCGCCTCAAAGGTCCTGACACCTGTTTTCATAACGAAATTCTTGGTATCAAGCATAATGCCCGCAAGCAGACATTCCGCCTGTACCGCCCTCAATTTTCCGGCTTCGCCGAAGTACTGTATAAGCTCGGTCACCATTTCCGATGCGGAGGACGCATACGGCTCGTGGTGGAATATTACGGCATTGTCTATGTAGTTTACCATCTTTCTGTGGTGGTCGATGACAACTACCTTCTTTGCCTTTTCGTAAAGCTCCTTGCTTTCGATTATCAGCGGATTATGTGTGTCGCATATTATAAGCAATGTATTGTCGGTTATCTCGTCAACTGCGGCAGAAGGCTCTTTGAAGAGCGGTTCTTCGCCCTCGTTATGCGGGAACCTGTCTATCAGCACCTTTGCAAGCGAAGTGTTATAGTCGCATACCGCCCACGCGCTCTTTCCGAGGTTTCTTATCGCGCAGGTAAGACCTACCGATGAGCCCACGCTGTCAAGGTCGCTGTACTTGTGACCCATTATGAATATCTTATCAGCATTGTCGACAAGCTCAAGCAGTGAGTTTGCGATAATTCGGGTCTTTACCTTTGTGTGGCGCTCAACGCCCTTTGATACGCCGCCGTAGAACTCAAAGCCGTTATATGTCTTTACAGCCGCCTGATCACCGCCTCGTCCGAGTGCCATTTCAAGCGCCTGACGCGCAAACTGCTCGCTTTCCTTGAGCGTCTTGCCTGTTCTGCCGATACCTATCGACATTGTGACGTTCAGCCTGTCGTTTACGAATATCTCTCTTGCCTTGTCGAGAATTTCAACCTTGTTTTCAAGTATCTTCTGAAGGTGTCTTTCCTCAATTATCGCGATAAATCTGTCGGAAGCGTTCTTTCTGAGTACTCCGGTGGTCTGTCCCGCAAAGTTCTCAAGAAGCTTGTCTATCTGTACTGAAACGTGCGCCTTTTCACTTTCAAGGCAACCGCTGATAAGCTCTTCGTAGCCGTCTACCATAAACAGTATTACTACAGGCTGTGACAGCTTTTTCTCAGTTTCAAGGGCCGTGATGTCGGTGATATTCTTGAAGAACAGGAGGGTAAGCTCCTTTGCCTCTTCTTCATCGGGCACTCTTGCGAACACCTTGTATACGCTATCCTTATATGTTATCGTAACGCCGTCGTCGGTGAAGAAATCCGCCGCGGGTATATCGGTGATATTTGACAGCTCCATACCGTACTCACAACACTCGGGGAACTCCTCGGTAAACTTTCCGTTTGTCCATACTATTCTTCCTGCGCTGTCGATAATTACCGCAGACATCGGGAAGCTGTGCACCGACATATGCATTTTTGCTTCAAGCTCATCGTCAATTCGCGCATAGTACTGGAACGTCTTTCTTGTTACCTGTATCAGCTTACCTACGGCAAAGCCGCCGATAAGCACTACAAAAGGCGCAGACAGCCAGAATATATTGATATCCTTGGTGTATATATAGCCCTGCATTATCACCAGTGCGATAACCAGTGTCGAAACCGATATGACAAGTCCGCCGTCACGATAAAAATTCTTCACCTTCTGCGCCTCCTTTGTTTTTTACGATTTTATACTTCCATTATTATAGGCAGTATCATGGGACTTCTCTTGGTCTTCTGGAATATGAAGTTGCCGAGCTCATCTCTTACGTTGGACTTTATATTGCCCCATTCACGGATATTCCTGTCCGCACAGGTCTGAAGAGTTTTCTTAACAAGCTGTTTAGCCTCGTCCATAAGTGCCTCGGACTCTCTTACATATACAAATCCTCTTGATACAATATCGGGTCCTGCCGCTACCATACCTGTTTCGCGGTTTATGGTAGTGACAACAACGATAAGTCCGTCCTCGGACAGATGCTTTCTGTCACGCAGTACGACCGAGCCGACATCGCCGACACCCAGACCGTCCACAAGCACCTTGCCTGCGGGTACCTGACCGACAACCTTCATCTCAACACTGTCTGTTTCAACTACCTGACCGATATTGAGCAGGAATATATTTTCCTCGGGTATGCCCATCTTTATGGCAAGGCCCTCGTGTTTTTTCATATGCTTGTATTCGCCGTGTATCGGAATAAAGAATTTAGGCTTTGTCAGTGCAAGCATCATCTTGAGCTCGTCCTGGCAGGCGTGACCCGAAACGTGTACCTCGTACATAGCCTCGTATACGACCTCAGCACCCTGTTTCATAAGCTCGTTTACAAGCTTGCCGACAAACTTCTCGTTGCCGGGGATAGGAGTAGCGGAAATTATGATAAGATCGTTCGGAGTGATCGATACCTGTCTGTGGTCGCCCGACGACATTCTTGACAGTGCGGAGAGCGGTTCGCCCTGACTGCCTGTTGTGATAATTACCATCTTCTCGGGCGGATACTTGTTGACATCTTCTATATCGACAAGCATACCCTGCGGTACTTTTATATAATTCAGTTCGATCGCGGTAGTAAGCACATTGAGCATACTTCTGCCCGAAACGGCTACCTTTCTGCCCCACGCCTCCGCGTTATTTATGATCTGCTGTATTCTGTGAATGTTTGAGGAGAACGTAGCGACGATTATTCGCTTGCCGTCAGCTCCCGCAAACAGGCTCTTGAAGCTTTCGCCGACCTTTCTCTCGGTCGCCGTATAACCGGGACGCTCCGCGTTTGTGCTCTCGGACAGAAGCGCAAGCACGCCCTTGTTTCCGAGCTCGCCGAAACGTGCAAGGTCGATAATTCCGCCCTCGATAGGCGTATAGTCTACCTTGAAGTCGCCCGTATGCACGATCACGCCCGCGGGTGTATGCACCGCCATAGCGCACGCGTCGGGGATAGAATGGTTTACTCTGATAAACTCAACGCTCATACAGCCCATTCTGACATTCTGGCGCGGTACAACGACATTCAGTGAGCACTGTGACAATATGCCGTGCTCGCGCAGTTTGCCCTCAACAAGTCCGAGGGTAAGTCTTGTGCCGTAAACAGGTACATTTATCTTTTTGAGGAAATAAGGCAGTGCACCGATATGATCCTCGTGACCGTGGGTGAGCACTATGCCCCTTATCTTCTCCTTGTTTTTTTCAAGATATGTGAAATCAGGGATAACAAGGTCTACACCGAGCATATCATCATCGGGGAATGCAAGTCCGCAGTCAATGATGAATATATCGTTGCAGCATTCGTAAACGTAAATGTTCTTGCCTATCTCATTCACGCCGCCGAGCGACATAATCCTTACAGGCGTCTTTCTGCTTTCCTTCTTGTCGTCCTCGGCAAAATATGACGGATACTGCATATTCTTATGCTGTTCGTTTTTATTGCCGTGCGGCTTGTTATCCGTAAGCACAGCTTTTTTATCGCCGGGTTTGTTATCAGTCAATACAGGCTTCTTTTCGCCGGGCTTGCTGTCGGTCAGCACAGGCTTTTTTTCGATCTGTCTGTTATCCGTAAGGACCGGCTTCTTTTCAATTTGTCTGTTATCGGTGAGCACCGGCTTTTTGCCGCTCTGTCTGTTATCGGTAAGAACCGGTTTTCTGTCATAAAGCACCGGACCTCTTTTGTCGGTAAGCACCTTTCTGCCTGTCGATACAGGCTTGGAGCTTTTCAGCACGTCGGTTTCATTATTTTCCGGTGCGTTTCTGTCGGTAAGCTTGAACTGCTTTGCAAAAGGATTTTTCTTGCGCTTTGAATAAGGCTTCGGCGCTTTAGGCTTTATGCTTTCCGTTGCAGTCAATAAATTTTTCGAGTCAATAAATCCCATTAAAAATACCATTCCTTCCGTCGGACGCTTATATCTTATGTACACGTCCTCCAAGACGAAAAAGCGGTAAAATATAATCTTGCCCTAAATCCTGCAATGAAAAGTGCGTCAAAAAGGGCATGCCTCCCCCTTTTGAAACAAAGCAAAGCTGACCCGTAACATAATACAGGCTCTTTTCACTGCAAGCGGCATTGTCAAAATGTCATAAGTACTGTCGGCGTGGCTTTATCTTCATAAGCCTTATATGATGCCGACTTTTCGTGCTATCGAAATTAAAATGCTGTGTCATAAGGAAAATATATAATTTCTTTAAACCGCTTTTCCGTTATTCTTTTGTTTTATAATTTACTTAAAATAAATCCGTTATTCATATACCCGGTCTTATTATGCCGATATTGCTCTCCTGCTATGCTACAGCCGCGCTGTATTGATCCGGGCAAGCGGCAGTGCCGCATTTAATATATATTTTACAACATAACTCTCCGAATGTCAAGAACGACAATGACCGAAAAAACGTCATCTTTTGCCGAACACAGCCTTATTCCGGCGACTTTTTGATTTTTACGGCATATTATCTTTACACATTCGCCGTTTTGAATACTCCGCTCTCATTTTCTTATACTACAGCAGTATTCCGCACATTTCAGACGGCGGCGGAATTTGTCGCAATATGATAAAATCTTTGGTAATAAATGTGAAATTACTCTGCAAATTATTATCTTTTCCCTGCTTTCGATCTGTATTTTGACTAATACCGACCGCATACTCAGCCACGACTTTATGCATATTACCAAAATTGCCTATTTACAAATGGAATTTAAAGTGTTATAATTGATTTATTGAGTTATCCGTAAATAAGCGGTGTATTGAAAAGGATAAAAATGAACTTCAAAAAGATAAATATAATAACAGGTCATTACGGTTCGGGCAAAACCAACGTGTCGGTCAATATGGCGCTTGACCTTGCCGCAAAAGGCGAAAAGGTCACGGTCGTCGACCTCGACATAGTAAACCCGTACTTCCGTACAGCGGACTTTGAAAAGCTGTTCGGCGAGCACAATATAAGCCTTACCGTGCCGACCTACGCAAATTCAAATCTTGACATTCCCGCTCTCGGCTTTGATATGAACGGTATCGCCGACAGGGACGGGTATATTATAATAGATGTCGGCGGCGACGACGAGGGCGCTAAGGCGCTGGGCAGATACAGAAATGTATTTGAAAAATACGACACGCAGATGCTATATGTCATCAACCGTTGCAGATATCTTACAAAAGAGCCCGAAGAAGCTTTACAGCTGATGCACGAGATAGAAAACGCATCGGGTATGAAGTGTAGCGGGATAATAAACAACACAAACCTCGGGAGCGAAACCGACAGCAATATAGTACGCGGTTCTGTCGACTATGCGGACAAGGTATGCCGCGCGGCAGGTCTTCCGCTTGTTGCAGTTACCGCAAAGGCGGAATTTCTTGACGGGATCGACAAAGCGTATCCTGTAAAGGTATATGTCAAAAAGCTCTGGGAGGATCTTGCGGACCAGCAGATTTAAGCTGTTTCCTTACCGTATATTGAATGGTAAGCCGAATATAAGAATTACAGGCGAAAGGAAAGGTCAGTAATATGGCAAAAATGAAAGTGGATTTCGACCGCTGTAAGGGTTGCGGACTGTGCACAACAGCCTGTCCGAAGAAAATAGTTGCCTTACAGACGGAAAAGCTCAACAAGAAGGGCTATTACACCGCCGTATGCACAGATGACGATGCTTGCATCGCGTGTGCACTGTGCGCTATGATGTGTCCCGACTGCGCTATCACTGTAGGAGGTGACGACAATGGCTGAGAAAAGTCTTATGAAAGGTAACGAGGCTCTGGCTGAAGCCGCTATAAGAGCAGGTTGCAAGTGCTTCTTCGGTTATCCCATAACTCCCCAGACGGAAATTTCGGCATATCTGTCCAAGAGAATGCCCAAGGTAGGCGGCGTGTTCTTACAGGCTGAGTCTGAGGTTGCGGCTATAAATATGGTTTACGGCTGTGCAGGCTCTGGTATCAGATGTATGACATCATCATCTTCTCCCGGAATTTCTCTTAAAACAGAGGGAATAAGCTACATAGCAGGTGCAGATCTGCCCTGCGTTATCATAGACGTACAAAGAGGCGGACCGGGTCTTGGCGGTATTCAGCCGTCACAGGCAGACTACTGGCAGATCACTCACGCATTAGGTCACGGCGACTTCCACGTTATCGTATTTGCTCCCGCTTCCGTGCAGGAAATGGTCGACACGGTAACTAAGGCGTTCGACCTTGCGGACGAGTACAGAATGCCCGCAGTTATATTGGCGGACGGACTTCTCGGTCAGATGATGGAGCCTGTTGCGTTTGAGGACACCGAGATAAAGATGTCGGACGCTTCAAAGAAGCCCTGGGCTGCCTGCGGTCACGGCAACAAGAGAAAACACAACATAATCAACTCCCTTTACTTAAAGCCCGATGAGCTTGAGGACAACATAAGAGCAAGATTTGAGAGATACGAAGAGGTAAAGGCAAAGCACACCGAGGCTGTCAGCGACTACTGCGAGGACGCAGATACAGTCGTTGTGGCTTACGGCTCGACCGCAAGACTTGCAAAATCCGCAGTCGAGGCGGCAAGAAAAGAGGGTCTTAAGGTCGGTATTGTAAGACCTGTAACTCTCTGGCCGTATCCCGAAAAGGAGATCGCCGAGGCGTGCAAAAACGCAAAGAACGTTCTTTGTGTGGAAATGTCAATGGGTCAGATGGCGGACGATGTAAAGCTTGCCATCAACTGCTCAAAGCCTGTTGAATTCTACGGAAGAACAGGCGGCGTTATCCCCAAGCCCGCAGAGATACTTGAAAAGTTAAGAGAAATGGGAGGTAAGAACTAATGCCCGAATTTAAAAGACCTCACGCTCTGGCAGACGTGACCACCCACTATTGCCCCGGCTGTACTCACGGTATAGTACACAGACTGGTAGCCGAAGTAATTGACGAGATGGGTATCGAGGGCGATACCATAGGCGTATGCCCTGTCGGTTGCTCGGTTATGGCTTATGATTATTTTGAATGCGATATGCTTGAGGCTTCGCACGGACGTGCTCCCGCGGTAGCTACAGGTATCAAGAGAGCTAACCCCGACAAGTTTGTATTTACATATCAGGGTGACGGCGACCTTGCGGCTATAGGTACTGCCGAGATCGTTCACGCCGCTACAAGAGGCGAGAATATCACCGTTATATTCATCAACAACACGACCTACGGTATGACGGGCGGACAGATGGCGCCTACCACGCTCCCCGGTCAGGTAACGCAGACAACTCCCTACGGCAGAAACCCCGATGTTGAGGGCTTCCCGGTAAGAGTATGCGAAATGCTGTCGACCTTGAGCGGCGTTGCGCTTGCAGAGCGTGTGACCGTAATCGACCCCAAGAATATAAACATTGCCAAAAAGGCTATCAGAAAGGGCTTTGAGTTCCAGAAGAACAAGCAGGGCTTCTCTATAATCGAGGTTCTCTCGACCTGTCCCACAAACTGGGGCAAGACGCCTATAGAGGCTCTTGACAGAGTTCGTACAGAGATGATTCCTTACTATCCTTTAGGCGTATTCAAGGAGGGTGCAATAAGATGACAAACGAAATTCTGCTTGCAGGCTTCGGCGGACAGGGTATACTGTTCATGGGCAAGATGCTCGCGTACTTCGGTCTTTATGAGGACAAGGAGGTTTCGTGGCTTCCGTCCTACGGTCCCGAAATGCGCGGCGGTACCTGCAACTGCTCTGTATGTATAAGCGATGATCCTATCGGCTCGCCCCTTGTTGACGCTCCGAACACACTTATCGTTATGAACACTCCGAGCTACGACAAGTTCATAAACTCCGTTGTACCCGGCGGTACGGTTCTTATCGACAGCACGCTTGTAGGCGCAAAGTGCGACAGAACGGATATCAATGTATATTATGTTCCCGCCACGGCTCTTGCAAACGAGCACGATATGAAGGGAATGGCTAATATTATCCTTGTCGGCAAGCTGTTAAAGGAAACAAACTTTACTTCGACGGAAACAGTGAAGAAGGCTATGACAAAGGTTATCCCGCCTAAGAAAGCGCACCTTATCGATGCCAATATCAAGGCTATTGAGCTCGGTATGGCACAGTAATGTCGGCTCAGCGGCATATTCGAATTAAATAAAACGACCCCTTGTTGCAGAAAATCTGCGGCAAGGGGGTTTTTGTTATATAAGAAAGCACAGCAACGCGGAGCATTTCCGGTGCTGTGCTTATTTTTTGCGTTAAAGCTCAATATAATGCGGAATGATATCCTCGTACTTTCCGTCCTTCAGTCTGAACCCGCCCGGAATAACGCCAAGCTGTGTAAAGCCGAGCAATTTGTACAATGCCAGTGCCGCAGTGTTGCTTGCCACCACCGCATTGAATTGTAAAATGCCGAAGCCGAGCTCCTTGGCTTTTCGGATACAGTCGGTCACTACCGCTCTGCCAACACCGTTTCCTCTGGCGGAAGAGCTTACCGCATAGCTTGCGTTACTTATGTGACCGCACCTGCCGACGTTGTTCGGGTGAAGTATGTAGAGTCCGTATATCCTGCCGCTTTCATCGCAGGCAATGCCTGTGTAGCTCTGTGAGCGGAAAAATTCGTCCGCTTCACTGTCGCTCAGTTCGTTCTCCTGCGGGAATGCAACGCCGTCGCGCACTACCTCGTTCCAAATTTCAGCCGCGGCGTGTGCGTCCTCGCTTTTGTATTGTCTTACCGTAATGTTCACAGTATCCCTCTTTTCGTTTTTATAAGGATAATTATACTCTTCGGGAAGGCAGTTGTAAATAACGCGGCAGTACGGCTTTTTATCAAATGTGCAAATTGCACAAATTCTGATAACATATTTCTACACGCGTAATTCATTTTTCACGAAAAATCCCTTGTATTTTTTCCAAAATACGTATATAATGTACTTATCCGAAATTATAACGAAAGGATAAAAAGGATAAATACGATGAAAACTTACACTTGCAAAAACATAAGAAACATAGCCCTTGCCGGACACGGCGGAAGCGGCAAAACCTCTGTGGCAGAGGGACTGCTCTACAAGTGCGGTGAGATCGAGAGAATGGGTAAGGTGTCGGACGGCAACAGCGTCTGCGACTACGACCCCGAAGAAATCAAGAGAAAGATCTCGCTCGGCACATCGCTTGCTTACTGCCAGTGGAAGGACGTTAAGATAAATATCCTCGACACACCCGGTCAGTTCGACTTTGCCGCAGGACTTTACGAGGGCATCAGCGCCGCAGAAAGCGTTGTAATCGCGCTCCCCGCTAAAGACGGCGTACAGGTCGGCACGATAAAGGCATACAGAGAAGCGGTAAAGCACGGCAAGACGACAATGTTCGTTGTTACCCGTATGGAAGAAGAAAACAGCAACTTCTACAAGTGCCTTGAAGAGCTTAAAACGCAGTTCGGTCCTTCTATATGTCCTATAGTAGTACCGTTTGACAAATACGGCACAGTAGAAAGCTACATAAACCTGCTTGAAATGAAAGCGTATACTTATGACAACGGCGTACCCACCGAAGTACCTATGCCTGCGTCCGAGAACCGTCTGAAGGGTCTGCGCGCCGCAATGGCTGAGGCTGTAGCCGAAACAGACGAAGAACTGATGATGCGCTACTTTGAAAACGAGGGCGAGGACTTCACCGAGGCAGAGCTTATAAAGGGGCTTCACGACGGCATTCATAAGGGTTATATCACACCTGTTGTATGCTGCTCGGGCGACACACTCGCGGGCATTGATATGATGCTCAACACTATAATCTATATGCTCCCGAGCCCCGATGAAACAAGCGGTGAGCTTTGCGAGGACGGTTCAAGAGTCGAATACGCAAGCCGGGACACGCTTGAAGCAAAGGTATTCAAGACGGTAGCCGATCCCTTTGTCGGCAAGCTCAGCTTTATAAAGATAGTAAACGGCACTTTTGCCGCAGGAACAGAGGTAGTAAACCGCACAACAGGCAACCTTGAAAAGCCCGGCAAGCTCCTCAGTATGCAGGGCAAGAAGACCGAGGATATGATCGAAGCGTATGCCGGCGATATCGTAGCCGCAACAAAGCTCAGTGCAAACACAGGCGATACTCTCACCGCATCGGGTGACGAAACGGTATTTGCCGCAGAAAAATATCCTGTTCCCTGCTTCTTCAAGGCTATCTCCGCTAAGGATAAGAATGACGAGGGCAAGATAAGCAACGCGATAAAGCGTATGGTCGAGGAAGACAAGACGCTGAGCTACAACCACAACCACGAAACGCATCAGCGTATATTGGGCGGTCTTGGTGAACAGCACCTTGACGCAGCTATAGCAAAGATGAAGTCAAAGTTCGGCGTTGACGTTATAGTATCCGACCCGATAATCGCATACCGCGAATCAATACGCAAAAAGGTTGAGGCTGAGGGCAAGCACAAGAAGCAGTCGGGCGGTCACGGTCAGTACGGTCATGTAAAGATCGAGTTTGAGCCTTGCGAAAGCGATACGCTTGTATTTGAGGAAAAGGTATTCGGCGGCAGTGTACCGAAGAACTACTTCCCCGCCGTTGAAAAGGGACTTGCAGAGTCTACCGCGCACGGCGTACTTGCGGGCTATCCTGTAGTAAACCTGAAAGCTACTCTGCTTGACGGTTCGTACCACCCTGTAGACAGCTCCGAGCAGGCATTCAAGATGGCGGCTCACATTGCATACAAGCAGGGACTTACACAGGCACAGCCGTGTATTCTTGAGCCCATCTGCCTTGTCAAGGTAACGCTTGACGATGCAAGCACAGGCGATATAATGACGGTAATCAACAAGCGCAGAGGTACTGTTCTCGGTATGAACCCGAGCGAAAACGAGCAGGGTATGACCGAGCTTGACGCTCAGATGCCGCAGTCGGAAATCACCGACCTTGCAACCGTTATCCGTCAGATAACCCGCGGCTTAGGCTTCTTCACCGCCGAATTCGATCACTATGAGCAATTACCTCAGGCTCTCGAAGCCGATGTCATAGCCAACGCTCCCAAATTCTCCGAATACGAAGGCTAAGCGGCAATGTGACGCTCCAAATTCCGCCTTTGATAACGTTGTATATCTTTAAAGGATAGTGCAACGGCGGGAATGATTGATAGTGCTAACGGCAAATTAAGCGACAATGTACCGCCACGGGCTATTCCGCATTCGATAACGCTGTACGTCTTTAAAGGATAGTGCAACGGCGGGAATGACCGACAGTGCTAGCGGCAACAGATAAAACAGCATAATTAAAACAGACGTGAAAGCCTCTCGCTCCCACGTCTGTTTTTGCAAATTCAATTAAGTACGCGTTACTGTCAATCGCTCACCAGTCTGTTCACCGGTTTATCAGTCAGCTTCTGGAACAGCTTTACCGCAAGTCCTGTACACAGTGCCGATATGATAGTACCCTCTCTTGTGCCGACTATTGTAAAATCGAAGAACAACAGCGACAGTATCAGAGCCACAACAACACAGCTTACGTCAAAAGCTATCTTGACATTGCCAAAGTTCTTGTTTGTAGTATCGGAAATTGCCTTTACAAAAGCCTCTCCCGAGTTCATTATAACATTTGCCGAAACCGAAAGCGACACTCCGAAAGCGAGTATAACTATTCCGATAACCACCATCAGCAGTCGTACTATGTAATTATCCGCGGGGATAAAGCCCACCAGCCACAGTCCGAAGTCGGTAAAATATCCGAACAGGAACGACAGCGGTATCTGTAAAAGCTGTATCGGCTGAAACTTCTTACGCAGTATCAGTATCTGCCCGAGTATCAGTACGCAGTTCCATATTATAAGCCATACTCCGAGCGTGAAGAAGTCCAGCTTATAGCTCATAACATTTGCTACCGAAGAAATAGGCGATACGCCGAGCTCTCCGTGCTTTGTAAAAGCCACTCCGAGTGCGGAGAAAAACAGGCTTATTACAAATAAAACATATCTTTTTGCGGTTTCTTTCTTTGACATTTTCATCTTTCCTTTGTTCTGAATTCAACTGAGATTTTCACGCAGTCGTGAAAGCAGATCTATCAGCATTTCTTTTTCTTTATCGGAAAATCCGCTTGTTGCCTTATCCTCTATCCTTGAAAACTCCTCTTTGATAAGCGGTATAAGCGCTTTTCCCTTATCGGTAAGATATACGCAAAGCGAGCGTCTGTCAGGCGCACTGCGCGTTATGAGCTCTTTTTTCTCCATTCCGCCGAGCAGGGATGTCATTGTCGCAGGCTCAATACGGCACGCCGCGGCAATATCCTTCTGCATTGCGCCGTCATGCTCTGAAAGATACTCAAGCACCTTAGGCTGTCCCGAAGTCAACCCCTCCTTTTTCAGGGCAGAAAAAATCCGCTTATGAAAAGCGGTGTGGTCTGTCATCAATAAATGATGAAGTGAATTTTCCATGCTTACCTCTCTGTTTAAAATCAAACTGTTAGAAATCTAATAGAATTATAACACAATAAATTCACGCTGTCAAGAAAAATTATCCGATTTAACTCCTGCCGGCGGAAAACAGCTTGAAATATCTGAAAAATTATGATACAATTAGGATAACAAAATTATCCTTAAAATCCGACAGATAACAGGAAATTCAATAACAGTCAGGAGGTAATTTTATGAGAAACAAGAATTTGTTCAGAATAATCGGTGTACTAATATCCTTACCTATGCTTCTGACATCAACGATATGCGCATCGGCGGAAGAAAATATCGTTGCTGTCCCGGGACAAAGCACAGCGGTCGATATCGAGCCCTCCGATACGGATACCACACGCAACTTCATCATAGATATGGCTGAAATATCATCATACACAGACAAAACCATCGTAAGATGCCTTAAGCAAAACTGCAATGTAAAAGGAGATATCAAGGCGGTAAAGGTTGACGGCAATCCGATAACGTCGGAGGATCTCAGCTTTACTCTTGAACCCTCCGATAAAATTCAGACGATAACCGTCACAGCCCCCGATGATACTGTATACACAATTAAGGTTCAGGTAAACAGCGAACATATACCGCGGTTCACCGATGAATGGGGTTGTACTGCCACTGTTGTTTGCGATATCTGTGAAACTGTACTCATTGCCGGTAAAGAGCACAAAATGAGCGATTATTATTGTGCCGATGAGTACGGACACTACAGAGAATGTATAAACGAAGGCTGTATTTACTCTGAAGAGCCCCAGCCGCACATAACGGACGAAGACGACAATGACTGCACTACACCTGTCCTGTGCAAAATCTGCGGCTATGCGGTAGTCGAAGCGGAAATCGAACACATCTTTACATATACACCGAACGGTGATGAAGCAACACATACCGCACAGTGCATAAATTGTGCGTACAAAGAAATTCAGAAGTGCGACCTCGGTTTAGGGTTCTGCACCCAAAAGCCGATATGCTTCTTATGCGGCAGCCCATACGGAGAACCTCAGCCGCTACCTCATTGCGGAAATATAATCAAGCATGAAGCGAAAGCCGCAACTCACACCTCCGAAGGAAACATTGCTTATTATCAGTGTGACAGCTGCCATAAATGCTTCATTTATGATGACAACAATGATTATAAAGAAATAACTGAAAAAGATACGATCATTCCGAAAACGACCGAGCATACATTCTCCGATTGGAAAACGGTCAAAGCTCCGACCTGCACACAACCCGGCTCGGAAGAGGCTGTATGCGAATGCAGTGAAATCGCTACAAGAGAAACAGAACCTGTCGGTCATGTATGGGATAATGAATTTACGATTGACAAACAGCCCACACTCACAAGTGACGGTGTAAAATCGATACATTGCAAAAACTGCGATGAGATAAAGGACGAAACGGTTATTCCCAAAACCGTAAAGCCCTCCTCTCCCGACACAGGCGTAAAAGCCGTACCTATGGCGGTTCCTGCGGCGGCATTCACCGTTGCGGCAGTCGCACTTGCAGTAATAAAAAACAAAAAGCATAACCGATAACGATCCCGGCAGCTCTCACATTTAAATGTGGGAGCTGCTTTTATTATCGTTTTATTATCGATATCAAGTTGACAACATCGGCATACCGCTGTATAATATGAACCGACATTAACTTGATGCGAGGGATAAAATGCGCGGCTTAGGAACAATAATCAACGTAGCTTTTTTGATATTCGGAGGGCTGTGCGGTCTTCTGTTCGGAAAGAAGCTAAGCGACAGGATAAGAGATACACTGCTTTCGATAAATGCGGTAGCGATAATGATACTGGCAATAGGCGGCGTTATGCAGAATATGCTGTCGCTGTCGGACGGTAAGCTGTCGGCGGGCGGCACAATTATGATGATAGTCAGCCTTACCGTAGGCGGGCTTGTCGGTGAAATAATAAATATAAACGCGCTTGTCGACAGGTTTGGCGAATGGCTGAAGGTTAAAAGCCACAGCACGGGCGACAACTCTTTTGTATCCGCATTTGTAAATGCGTCATGCACCGTCTGCATAGGCGCAATGGCTGTTATAGGCTCAATAAACGACGGTGTGAGCGGAGATATCTCGGTGCTTCTGGCTAAAGCTATCCTTGACGCGGTGATAATCTGCGTAATGACCGCTTCTCAGGGCAAGGGCTGTATCTTCTCAGCCGTACCGGTAGCAATTTTTCAGGGAGTCATAACGATAATAGCGGTGTTTGTCGGCGGCTTTATGACAGACGCGGCGCTGAGCAATCTTTCGTATGTCGGCAACGTCCTGATATTCTGTGTAGGACTGAACCTCATTCGTGAAAAGCAGATAAGAGTAGCAAACCTCCTGCCGTCAATAGTTATTGCGGCGGTATGGGGATTTGTCGCACCGCTTATATAGAGGACAGTGCAATGAAAAACCGCGATCTGACCGTCGGCAGTATAACCGGCGGATTGTGGGCGTTTGCCGTGCCTCTAATGCTCGGAAACATAATACAACAGCTGTACAACCTTGCCGACACATGGATAGTCGGAAGATTTGTCGGCGACAATGCGCTTGCCGCCGTCGGCTCATCATATACGCTTATAACATTTCTGACATCGGTGATCATAGGACTGTCGCTTGGTACAGGTACATTCATCTCTATAGCATTCGGCAAAAACCGCGATGATACGATAAGAAACGGAATATTTGCATCGGGCATACTGACAGCCGCAATAACGCTTATCATAACTGCCCTTTTCTACATTTTCCTTGACTCGATAATCACACTGCTCCGGATACCGACGGAGCTTACAGCCGACACAAGGACGTACCTTGCGTGGGTGTTTATCGGCTTTTTCGCAACATTCATCTGCAACTTCTTTGCGAATATCCTCAGAGGTATGGGAAACTCAGCAGTACCGCTAATTTTCCTCGGCATATCGGTCATTATGAATATCGGACTTGATATGCTCTTTATAATCCCGTTTGGTATGGGGATAGCCGGAGCGGCTATAGCTACCGTAATATCACAGTACTGCTCCGCAGTCGGTATACTGCTGTATTTTATCCTTGCGGGAAAGCAGTACATTCCGCATAAGTGCGATATGAAATTTGACTGCGGCAATATCAAGTGTATACTGTCGCTCTCGGGCTTTACCTGTCTGCAACAGTCGGTGATGAATTTCGGCATTCTGATGATACAAGGTCTTGTAAACAGCTTCGGCAGTACGGTTATGGCGGCGTTTGCGGTCGCGGTAAAGATAGATACTATAGCCTATATGCCTGTGCAGGACTTCGGAAACGCATTTTCGGTTTTCACCGCGCAGAACTTCGGTGCGGGAAAGCGCGACAGGATAAAAAGCGGAATAAAGCAGTCGCTGATAAGCGTTGTGCTGTTCTGCGCCGCTGTCAGCACAGCCGTATTTTTCCTGTCCGAGCCGCTTATGAGCCTGTTCTGCACCGACAGCGAAGCTATAGCTGTAGGCGCGCAGTACCTCAGGACAGAGGGACTGTGCTATATCGGAATAGGCATACTCTTTATGCTCTACGGCTACTACAGAGCGGTAAACAAGCCGCTGATGTCGGTTATCCTGACAATTTTCTCGCTCGGAACAAGAGTACTTCTTGCCTATACTTTGTCGCCTGTACCCGCATTCGAGGTAATGGGAATATGGATATCTATACCAATAGGCTGGTTTCTTGCCGATGCGGTCGGCGCAGGATACTACATGATCCGCGAAAGAAATACACAATATTACGATAAACAGTGAAAAATGTAAACAATTTGAAGCATTCCCTATTGACAAAATTCGTATATTATGATAGAATAATCTATAGATATACAGTGAAACTATTAGGACGATTTTCGGAGGTCAGATGACGGAAGAGCTTAATATTTCCGGTAAGACCGACGAACAGCTCGTCGATCTGATTGTAGGGGAACACGGCGACATATACGCCAACGAGCTTATAAAGCGCTACATACCGATCGTACGCATCAAGGCGGCTAAAACGGCAATGCGCTGTCCGTCCGCCGACAAGGACGACCTCTTTTCCGAGGGACTTATGGGACTGCTTAAGGCTGTACGGCTTTACAACGGCGAAAAGGGCGCTTCATTCGCCACCTTTGCCAATCTGTGTGTTGACTCGGCTATGAAGACCTGTATATCAAAGGCTATCAAGGATAACCCTGTCCTTACAGACGAGGACTTTGATTTTGATCTGATACGTGACGACTCGCTTTCCACCGAGGACGCGGTCGTTGACAAGGTCGGAGATATCCAGCTTATGGATCGTCTTTCCGATGTACTTTCGGAAAAAGAGCTGAAAGTGCTCGATATGTATCTTAAGCACTGCTCATACGAGCAGATAGCAAACGAACTCTCAATGAACGAAAAATCTGTAGATAACGCACTGCAGCGTGCAAAATCGAAGATAAGAAAAGCAATGGGGAAATAAGACTTACCGGTCTTTTTCATATTATTACACGCGAAAAGCGTGAGAAATTTTAGAGGTATTTACTATGTACGAAGACAAGACTCTTAAGTGCAAGGACTGTGGCGCAGATTTCGTATTCACAGCAGGCGAACAGGAATTCTATGCTCAGAACGGCTTTACAAACGAGCCTAAGAGATGCAAGGCTTGCCGCGACGCTAAGAAGAACGGCGGAGCTAAGCGTGAAATGTTCACAGCAGTATGCGCAGGCTGCGGCGGTGAGGCTAAGGTTCCTTTCCAGCCCCGCGATGACAGACCCGTTTACTGCAGCGAGTGCTTCGCAAAGAGAAACGAGCGCTAAATTTATCAGCAATACTAATCGGTTCGGGTTTTAAGTCAGGCTATTCAGAGGAGTTTCGTACATTTTTCTATATTCCTGATCATAATGCGAATAGTTGCACATAGTATTCAAGGTAAAAGAAGAGAGTCTTGCCACGCGGCAAGGCTCTGTTTTTGTAATAGCATCGCCTTTCGCCCACTCTTCACATCTGCGGCATACAAAAAATTTTTATATTCCCTCTTGACAACGCTTTAACTCAGTGCTATAATAAGCTCAAACAAAATACACTAAACCGTTGAGGCGGAGATAAAGGCAGTTACGACTCTACAGAGAACCCCGGGAGCTGAGAAGGGGCAAGACACGGATTGTCAAATGGACCGCTGAGGGTGCAGTCAAAAGCAGTGAAGGTTCACTGCCGAGTATTCTGCAACGTAGGGCATACGTCAGTTGCCGGGGATATGTTGGTATCCTGCAAAGCGCACGACTACAATCGTGAATTCAAGGTGGCACCGCGGATAATAGATTATTCGTCCTTGACAGAAAAGCTGATTTTCTGTCAAGGACTTTTTTGTTTTTGGCAGACAGAAAACGGAGGCAAAGAAAATGGAGTTTTTACCTACCCTTGAAAAAGCAAAGAAAATTGCGGCAGAAAACAAATACAAGGTGATGCCCGTAAGCTGTGAAATTCTTGCCGATATATGCACGCCGATAGAGGCAATGAAGATACTGAAAAACGTATCAACTCACTGCTATATGCTTGAGTCGGCTCAGGCAAACGAAAAATGGGGTCGCTACACCTTTATGGGATATGACCCGAAGCTTGAGATCACCTGCATAGACGGCGAGCTTAAGGCAGGAAACATTACAGTACACACCGACAACCCCTCGGCATACTTAAGACAGATACTTGCAGAGCACGAAAGCCCGAAGCTTGACTATCTGCCGTCATTCACGGGCGGACTGGTAGGATACTTCTCATATGACTTTCTTGGCTACAGCGAGCCTACCGTCAGAATGAAAACCGAGGATACCGAAAGGTTCAAGGATATCGATCTTATGCTGTTTGACAAGGTCATTGCATTCGACAACGTAAAGCAGAAGATAATACTTATAGTCAATATTCCGCTTGCAGATGTTGAGGTCGGCTACAACAAGGCAATAATCGAGCTTAAGGCTATGGCAGAGCTTCTCAGCCACGGTGAAAAGAAGATCGAGCCTGCGGGAAAGCTCCTCGGCGAGGTCACTCCCCTGTTCGACAAGGCGCATTACTGCGGTATGGTCGAAAAGGCAAAGCACTATATAAAAGAGGGCGATATATTCCAGATAGTGCTTTCAAACAGGCTTTCAGCACCGTTTGAGGGCAGTCTGCTGAATACATACAGACAACTCAGAACGATCAATCCATCGCCGTATATGTTCTATTTCTCGGGTACGGATGTTGAGGTTGCGGGCGCTTCTCCCGAAACGCTTGTTAAACTTGAAAACGGCGTGCTTCACACCTTCCCGCTTGCGGGAACACGTCCCAGAGGAAAGACAGACGAAGAGGACAAGGCACTTGAAGAAGGCTTGTTAAACGACAAAAAGGAGCTTGCAGAACACAATATGCTTGTTGACCTCGGCAGAAATGACCTCGGCAGAGTAAGCAAGTTCGGCACGGTACAGGTCGAAAATCTCCACTCTATCGAGCGTTACTCACACGTTATGCACATAGGCTCAACGGTAAGAGGTGAGATAAGGGACGACCTTGACGCACTTGACGCTATCTCGGCGGTGCTTCCCGCAGGTACGCTTTCGGGCGCACCCAAGATAAGAGCCTGCCAGCTCATCGGAGAGCTTGAAAACAACAAGCGCGGTATCTACGGCGGTGCAATAGGATATATAGACTTTACGGGAAATATGGATACCTGCATAGCGATAAGAATTGCTTATAAGAAAAACGGCAAGGTGTTTGTAAGAAGCGGCGCGGGAATTGTTGCGGACTCCGTTCCCGAAAAGGAATATCAGGAGTGCATAAACAAGGCACAAGCAGTGGTAAACGCACTGAAAAAGGCTGAGGAGGCAGATGTATGATACTTCTTATAGATAACTACGACAGCTTTTCATATAACCTTTATCAGCTGGTCGGTGAGATAGATCCCGATATAAAGGTTATCAGAAACGATGAAATGACGGTTGAAGAGATAAAACAGCTCCGCCCCGACAGAATTATTCTATCACCCGGTCCGGGCAGACCCGAAAATGCAGGCGTGATAATAGATGTAATAAAACAGCTCGGCAAGGATTTTAAGATACTCGGCGTATGCCTCGGGCATCAGGCAATATGCTCGGCATACGGCGCAACGATCACTTATGCGAAGGAGCTTATGCACGGAAAGCAGTCGGACGTAACGTTTGACAAAAGCTCGCTTCTTTTCAAGGACTGTCCCGACAAAGCGCCCGTTGCACGGTATCATTCGCTTGCCGCCGACCCTGCGACAATGCCCGACTGCTTAAAGGTCACCGCAGTGACCGACGACGGCGAGATAATGGCGGTACAGCATAAGGAATACGACGTTTACGGAGTGCAGTTCCACCCCGAATCGATAATGACACCTGACGGAAAGCAGATGTTAAGAAATTTCATAAAGGAGAACTAAGACAATGATCAAAGAAGCAATAGTAAAGATAGTAAACAAGGAAGACCTTACTTACGATGAGGCTTATACCGTAATGAACGAAATTATGAGCGGTGAAACAACCCCCACTCAGAACGCCGCTTTCTTAGCCGCTCTTTCAACAAAGAGCGCAAAGGCAGAAACCACAGATGAAATTGCAGGCTGTGCCGCCGCTATGCGTGATAACGCCACAAAGGTCGACACAGGTATGGATATATTCGAGATAGTCGGCACAGGCGGCGACAATGCGCATAGCTTCAACATTTCCACGACCTCCGCACTTGTTGCGGCGGCAGGCGGAATGAAGGTCGCAAAGCACGGCAACAGAGCCGCATCTTCACTGTGCGGAACGGCTGACTGTCTTGAGGCGCTCGGCGTAAACATTCAGCAGAGCCCAAAGCGCTGTGTAGAGCTTTTAAAGGAAGCCGGAATGTGCTTCTTCTTTGCTCAGAAGTATCACACATCAATGAAATATGTAGGACCTATCAGAAAGGAGCTCGGCTTCCGCACGGTATTCAACATCTTAGGACCGCTCACAAACCCCGGCAGCCCCAAAATGCAGTTACTCGGCGTATATGACGAATATCTTGTTGAGCCTCTGGCACAAGTACTTATCAGCCTCGGCGTAGAGCGCGGTATGGTCGTATACGGTAAAGACAAGCTTGATGAAATATCTATGAGCGCGCCTACAGCGGTATGCGAATTCAAGGACGGCTGGTTCAAGTCGTACACTATCGCCCCCGAGGATTTCGGCTTTGAGCGTTGTACAAAGGAAGACTTAAAGGGCGGCACACCCGAAGAAAACGCAAAAATCACCCGCGATATTCTCGGCGGCGCAAAGGGTCACAAGAGAAATGCCGTTCTTATGAACGCAGGTGCGGCTCTCTACATAGGCGGCAAGGCTGAAACGTTAAAGGACGGTATCGCTCTCGCGGCTGAAATTATCGACTCGGGCAAGGCACTCGAAACGCTTGATAAGCTGATCGAAGTCAGCAACCGCCCCGAGGAGGAATAATGGCAACTATACTTGACGAGCTTGCCGATTACGCAAGAATAAGAGTAGAAAAGGCGAAAGCCGTAAGACCTGCGGAAGAGGTAAAGTCTGCCGCACTGGCACTGCCGAAAGGCGACTTTGCTTTTGAAAAAGCGCTTAAAAAGGACGATATCGCTTTTATATGCGAATGCAAGAAGGCTTCACCGTCAAAGGGTATTATAGCCGAGGATTTTCCGTATCTTGACATAGCAAAGCAGTACGAAAAAGCAGGTGCGGACTGCATATCGGTACTGACAGAGCCAAAGTGGTTTTTAGGCAGTGACGCTTATCTAAGTGAAATAACAAAGGCAGTGAATATTCCCTGTATCAGAAAAGACTTCACCGTTGACGAGTATATGATATATGAAGCAAAGCTCCTCGGTGCATCGGCTGTACTGCTTATCTGCTCGATACTCCCCGAGGACACGATAAAGGAATATATCGGGATATGTGACACGCTCGGGCTTTCGGCACTTGTGGAAACGCATAACGAGGACGAGGTACGAATGGCTGTAAGGGCAGGCGCAAGAGTTATCGGCGTGAATAACCGTAATTTAAAGGACTTCTCGGTAGACACCGAAAACAGTAAAAAGCTGAGAAGCATAATCCCCGAGAGTGCGGTATTCGTTTCCGAAAGCGGAATACGAAATGCCGAGGATATAAACGCTCTGCGTGAAATCGGTGCAGACGCTGTGCTTATCGGCGAAACGCTGATGCGCGCCGAAGATAAGACCGCAAAGCTCGCCGAGCTGAAAGGCAAGGCAGTATGACAAAAATCAAGCTATGCGGACTGTCAAGGCAGTGTGACATTGAGTGGGCGAATGGGCTGAAGCCCGATTATATCGGCTTTATATTCTGGAGCAAGAGCAAGCGTAACGTATCACCCGAAAAGGCAAGGGAGCTTAAAGCCCTGCTTTCACCCGATATAAAGGCAGTCGGGGTATTTGTTAATGAACCGATTGAAAACGTTGCTGAATTGCTCAGTAACAACACAATAGACATTGCACAGCTTCACGGCAGTGAGGACGAGGAATATATCGCAAGACTGAGAACGCTCAGCGATAAGCCGATAATAAAGGCTTTCCTGCTTAAAAGCAAAGAAGATGCCGAAAGAGCAGAAAAAAGCACGGCGGACGCAGTTCTTCTCGACTCGGGAACGGGCACAGGAACAAGCTTCGATTGGAGCTTGCTTAAGAATATCAGTCGCCCGTACTTCCTGGCAGGCGGACTTTATCCCGAAAATGTAGGAATTGCCGTTGATACGCTATCCCCGTTTGCAGTTGACGTGAGCAGCGGAATAGAAACAGATAATTTAAAGGACAAAAATAAAATGGCGGCATTTGTAAAAGCCGTAAGAAAGGAAATATAACTATGACTAATCCAAAAGGACGCTTTGGCATACACGGCGGTCAGTACATACCCGAAACGCTGATGAATGCCGTTATCGAGCTTGAACAGGCTTATAACCACTACAAGGACGATCCGCAGTTCAACAAGGAGCTGACGGAGCTTTTAAACGACTATGCGGGCAGACCGTCAAGACTTTACTATGCCGAAAAAATGACAAAGGATCTCGGCGGCGCAAAGATATACTTAAAGCGTGAGGACTTAAATCACACAGGCTCGCACAAGATAAACAATGTTTTAGGTCAGGCGCTTCTCGCCAAGAAGATGGGCAAGACAAGACTTATCGCAGAAACAGGCGCAGGTCAGCACGGTGTCGCAACAGCTACAGCCGCCGCACTCATGGGTATGGAATGTGTAGTATTCATGGGTGAGGAGGACACGATAAGGCAGGCACTTAACGTATATCGTATGCGTCTGCTCGGTGCTGAGGTGATCCCGGTAAAGACAGGCACAGCCACCCTTAAGGACGCTGTATCCGAGGCTATGCGTGAGTGGACAAAGAGAATTGACGATACGCATTACTGCTTAGGCTCGGTCATGGGACCGCACCCCTTCCCCACTATTGTCCGTGACTTCCAGGCGGTAATTTCAAGAGAGATAAAGCAGCAGCTCATGGAAAAAGAGGGTAAGCTTCCCGACGCCGTTCTGGCGTGCGTAGGCGGCGGCTCAAACTCGATTGGCACATTCTATCACTTCATAGAGGACAAGAGCGTAAGACTTATCGGCTGTGAAGCGGCAGGAAGAGGTATCGATACCTTTGAAACGGCGGCAACGGTAAACACAGGCTCGGTTGGTATATTCCACGGTATGAAGTCGTATTTCTGCCAGGACAAGTACGGTCAGATCGCCCCTGTTTATTCGATCTCGGCAGGACTTGACTACCCCGGTGTAGGTCCTGAGCACGCATATCTGCATGATATTGGCAGAGCGGAATATGTACCTGTTACGGACGATGAAGCGGTAAACGCATTCGAGTATCTTTCAAAGACCGAGGGAATTATCCCCGCAATAGAGTCCGCCCATGCGGTAGCTCACGCCATAAAGCTTGCTCCGACAATGGATAAAGATAAGATAATAGTTATAACAATATCAGGCAGAGGCGACAAGGACTGCGCCGCAATAGCACGTTACAGAGGAGAGGATATACATGATTGAGATAGCAAAAGCATTTGAAAACAAAAAGGCATTCATTTCCTTTATAACCTGCGGCGACCCCGACCTTGAAACCACCGCAAAGATAGTCAGAGAAGCGGTCGCTAACGGTGCGGATCTGATTGAGCTCGGTATTCCGTTCTCCGACCCGACAGCGGAGGGTCCTGTAATACAGGGGGCTAATATCCGTGCGTTAAAGGGCGGAGTTACCACCGACAAGGTTTTCGACCTTGTAAGAGAGCTCAGGAAAGACGTTACAATCCCTATGGTATTTATGACCTATGCTAACGTGGTGTTCTCCTACGGTGCGGACAAGTTTATTTCGACCTGCAAGGAAATAGGCATAAACGGACTTATTCTCCCGGATCTGCCTTACGAGGAAAAGGACGAGTTCTTACCGCTGTGCAAGAAGTACGGCGTTGACCTTATCTCGCTTATCGCTCCGACCTCGGAAAACCGCATTGCTATGATAGCAAAGGAAGCGGACGGATTTATCTATCTTGTATCGAGCCTCGGCGTTACGGGTACAAGAAGTGAGATAAACACCGACCTTAAATCTATTGTCGATGTGATAAGGCAGAACAGCTCAGTTCCCTGCGCTATAGGCTTCGGCATTTCAACGCCCGAACAAGCAAAGAAAATGGCGGATATCGCAGACGGCGCAATTGTCGGCTCGGCTATTATCAAGATAATCGAGCAGTACGGCAAGGACGCTCCGAAGTATGTAGGCGAGTATGTAAAGAGCATGAAGGACGCTATAAGATAAGCTTTTGAATATGCTGTACGGACTGCGAAATGCAGTCCGTATAATTCTATCTAAGAGCTTATTAAATAAAAGCTCGATATCTTGTCAATAACGCAGTATAAAGATATATAACTAACACCGATAAAAACATCTTCCGTGCCTATAAGGTGTTAATAATTTCGTGAGTATATC
>DJPL01000059.1:33860-63049 GCA_002437415.1 Ruminococcaceae bacterium UBA6413
AGATATATGTACTAAAACTGCGGACGTGTAGCGTTAAGCGTTCCAGAACTTACAGGATATACGATATTCGGGTGGTTACACGAGTTTAGCCAACACCCTAGCGGGGTAGGGGTGTGGGTAAGGAAAGAGGGAGCACGAGGGAGAGAACCTAAGGGACAGGGAGAGGGGCTGCTTAAGTCCCTTGCCCTGTTCCCTTTGGTTCTTTCCCTCGTTCATAGCAGCAACGTTATTAAATGGAATAGCGAACCCGAGAAGTGCTATCAGACAAAGAGAACTATCGGTAGCCTGCTATCAATGTTAATTACCAAAATAGTATAATAGAAGTGAACTATGAAAAAGTGAGCCGCGCGCACTATCTTTTGCGCTCCAACTCATTTTTTCTTTTCCGGGTTGTGTCACAACCCCATTTTTTGCACTTTTCTGTTTTCCTATGGACAAAACCGTCCTCTGTATTGTATTATATATAATAAGAGCAGTCAAACCTACCGTTTTGTCTTTATGAAAGGAGCATCATTATGAAATCGCCCGAAAAACAAGCAAGCACCATACCTCTTATTATAACATCGGTATCCGTTATCGCTGTCGCAGTCGTGACGCTGATTCTCCTACTGCTTCAAAGAGGCGGTGATAATGCGGGCTCGTCTTCTTACGATATGCCCGCAAAGCCCCGCTTTATTTACACAAAGAACAAAGTGCTGTATATGTATGACGACGGTACAAGCGAGCGTATGAGCGAGGACATTTGCGATAAATACACGCTTACAGCCGATAGGCTGATATATTTAAGCTACAGCGACTTGTGGTATCGTGACATTGAAAGCAAAGACAACAAGCCGTATAAAATAGCACCCGGTGTTACCGCCTACAATGTAAACTCAGACGGCAGTAAAATAGTCTATATCACGCAAAACGGTGATATTTTCACAGGAACGACCGACGGCAAGACAGAAAAGGTCGGCGAAAGCTGTAGTGACAGCGATGAGCTGTTCATAAACGACAGCGGCGACAGGATCGGTTATTTTACAAACGATCGCAAGTTTATTCTTGCAGACGTATCACAAGGCAACGAAATTATCGTAAACGAGCTGATCAGAAGTGACAGTACCGTAAGATGCTCGGACAATCTTTCTGTAATAATTATCGGAGAATTCTATTATATTGTCAGTGAGGCTGAGAGCGATATTTACATATATTCCGACAACGGTAAAACCAAAAACGTTATCGAAAACGCCCGAATAATCAAGGCTTACCCCGAAAAGAACTCGATGTACTACACTAAGGACGACACACTGTACTATTACGAAAAAGGAGAAAGTACCAAAATACAGGATGACTACAGCTACGGATACTATAGCTTTGAATTATGCGCCACCGATGTACCTGTGATGGTTATCCCCGAAGGCAGTGGATTTTTCGTTGTAAAAAAGGATAAAACGGAAAAGATAAAATTCGATCTTAACACAAGCTGTGTTCTGATTACTACGCGTAAGATCAGCCCTGACGGAAGCATGCTTATCTTTACCGCAAGCGGGGACGGCAATTCAAAGATATACAGACTTGACCTCTCGGACGGCTCGGATAAAACTCCTGTGGCGATCGACGATGATACAGATGTAACACGGATAACACTTACAAGCGACAAAAAGGTCGTGTATTCAAAAACAGAGTACGGATCACCGATGCGTAATATTTACGTTGACGGCAAGCTTATTGCGGAAAACGCCGACAGCGATAATATTTCATATCTTGACGGCAGTTTTTTCTATATCAAAAACACCTATGGCTGGGACGAAGAAGAACCGGCAAATGTCCTCACGATCAATACGGACGGCAAGGAAACAGCGATAAAAGATGATGTCAATCGTTACTGCGTGCTTGATAATGACAATATAATGATGATATGCGGTATGGATCGTGAAGATGATTTTTCCGACGGAACGCTGTATCTTTATAAGGACGGCAAGACTGTAAAAATCGATGAAGAAGTGACTGAGATCGTGAATGCGGTAAAGAGATCTGATGAGATAGATCTTGACTATTACAGTCAGCAATAAATATCTTACATAAAATGCTTTTTATAAAATTGATCAAATTCTCTATCCCTATCCCCCAACCCCTTTCCCTCGGGAAAGGGGCTATTTTGCTGGGGCTACCGCCCCTAGTCCCTGTCGGGGGCTTCGCCCCTGCGACCCCATTTAAAAAATTTATTAAAGTTTTCAAAAAACTTAATTATTACAGTATGCAATAAACGCAGACAGTAGATAAATCGTGTATCAGAAAACACCTCACTGCAAATAATGTAGTGAGGTGTTTTTTATGCTATATAACGATCTTCACGAGCTGATAAACGGCAGTGCAAGCACAAGGGCTTACTTTCTGTCATTGCCCGTACCGTTGCAGATGAAGCTCCACGGCTACAACGATAATATCCACTCAGCCTGTCAGCTACGCAGGACAGCCGAGCGCGAGATACTGCTCAGCGAACGCGAGAAACGGCTGTCGCAGAACCGTCAATAATCAAAGCGTGTATTTATCGCCGTTGCTTTTGATCTTGCCGCCTGATACCGCCTTATCGACCGCAAACTCGACAGTAGCGGACATCACCGTACCGAGCCTTGTATAGCCGAACTTCTTGGCTGTTTCGCGGATAAGGTCGGCTCTCGAAAGTCCTATCTGCTCCGAAAGTACCTCCGTCATAGCGGAAATTATCTCCTCGGACGGGATCTCGGTAAGCTCTCTTCTGTTGCCCTGAGCATCTGTGGTACGGTAAATATCGTAAGTATCGGGGTCTTGCACGCTGAGCCAGAAGAACGCATTTTCAGAGTCAACGGTGATACGCTTGTCAAGCGTCTTGAACACGCCCGCAAGCACGGTATCTGTCCTGTCACCGCTCCTTGTTATGCCCCATGCTCCGAGCAGCTTATGTACAAGAGCGTTGCGGCTTATCGGAGCTTCTGTATTCATTATGCGCAGTGCAAGCGACTGTAGCTTTCCCGCGTTCTGCGGCAGATAGAATTCATCGGACGTACCCATAACAGGCAGTACGGTTGTTTCGTAAACGGCGGACTTGCTCTGAACGGGCGCTTTTTCCACCGTTTCAAATATCGGTGCCTGCTTTGTCTTTACCTCTTCTGTCGGCTTTTCTTCGGGGTGCTGTGCGTTTTCAACTGCCTGCTTTATATCCTGCAATACCTTTGCGCTGTCATCGAGCCAGTCAAGAGTCCATACGCGCATAACGCTCCAACCAAGACCTTTCAGCACTCCCGGCTGTACCACAAATCTATCCCTTGCGGTAGCGCTCCTGCGACAGTTCTCACCGTCAAGCATTATGCCGAGAATGTAGGTTTCGGGCTTGTCGGGGTCTATTATACCGATATCCATTCTGAACTGCGAACAGCCTATATTGCACTTTGTCTTAAAGCCCAGTGTTTCGATGCCCTTGGCTATCTCGTTTACAAGGCTGTCGCTTGTGCCTGCCACGATGTCGGTGCGGCGCGCGATAACATTTGAGCCGCGCTCGGCAAATTCAAGGAAGCCCTTAAGCCCTGCTACACCCTCTGAGCGTGTTCTCGCAAGGTCGATCTGCTCGGGACGGAGAACGGAATAAACGACCATTTCCTTTCGTGCTCTCGAAATCGCAACGTTAAGTCTTCTCCAGCCGCCGTCACGGTTCAGCGGTCCGAAATTCATCGATACCTTGCCGTTTTCGTCAGGGCCGTAGCCCACCGAGAACAGTATAACGTCACGCTCATCACCCTGTACATTTTCAAGGTTCTTTATAAATACAGGCTCTTCGCACTTAGCGTCAAAGTCGGCTATATCGGGATTTTTCGAGAATGCGTCAACCAGCATATCGTCAATTAAATTCTGCTGTACCGAGCTGAACGTTACAACACCTATGCTCTCATGACGCGTCTTTTCATCGCTCAGTCTGCGGATAATTTCATTTACGATAGCCTCTGCCTCTGCCTTGTTCTGCTTAGATTTGCCCTTGTCGTAGAAGCCCTCGGGGCGGACAAGCTTTACCTGTGATACAAGGTCATTCGGTGAGGGGAAGGTATAAAGCTTATTATCGTAATATTTCATATTGCTGTACGCAATAAGGCTCTCATGACGTGAGCGGTAATGCCACTTAAGATACATCTGCGGCATAGATATTGCAAGACAGTCGTCAAGCAGGCTTTCAAGGTCTTCAAGCTCGCTGTTGTCCTCGTCTATGCGGTTGCTCGCAAAGAACGATGTAGGCGGTAACTGCTTGGGGTCGCCGACTATTACCACGTTCTCGCCCCTTGCTATCGTGCCGACAGCCTCACTTGTCGGGAGCTGTGACGCTTCATCAAATATTACAAGGTCGAACTTCGGGAATGACGGATCTATATACTGAGCTACCGAGATCGGGCTCATAAGCATACACGGACAGAGTTTTCTCAGCAGTGTGGGTATCTCGTCAAACAGCTTTCTCAGCGGTAGCATTCTGCCGTTGTTCTTGATAGCCTTTTTCAGTATGCCCATCTCGGAAGATGCGGCGCTTGTGCCGTTCGACGCGGGAACATTTGCGGATAATCTTGCGACAAGCTCCTGTATCGTCAGGCGCTGATATTCCTTTACCGTCTTTCTGTATTCTTCCGCAAGCGCGTCGTACTGCTTTCCGTTGAAGCCCGAAAGACGTTCGTCTGCGGCAATAGTTATAAGTGCAAGCTGATAGTAAAGCTCGCAGTAATATGCGGATCTTATGTTATCTGCCGACACAGTGCCGTTCTTGTATGCCTTGCCGACAGATGATAATCCCGCATCGCAAAGCTCCTTGTCAGTGGCATTGAACGCCGCCTTGCTTCTTACAAGTGAGATATTGTCACGGATCGAACCGAATACCGAGTTTATGCTTGTAAACCAGTCGGCGTTGTCACCAAAATTAGCATCAATACAATAATCGGCTGTAAGTCTGTCGGCATTTTCGATATACTGTTTAACTGTGCCGAGCTTTGCCGAACACTCCGATATGCTCTGCGGCGACTGTTTAATAAAGTTGCCGATGATATGCTGTTTTTCGCTTTCGCTGAATTTATCGGATACTGCCGCCTTATTTACAGCGGCAGTCTTTTTTGCCGCCGCAAAGAGCTGTTCCCAGTCGGTTTCCGTACCGTTTGCAAGACTGCCTGCGATACTGAGAACGCCTGAATTTTCCTTTATCTGTGCGGCTTTTTCGGACAGATCGATAAGCTTGTCGTATACTGCGCATACATCGTTTTTTGTAAATGCGGCGGGGTTCTTGCTGTAGACCTTAAGCTCCTTGTACAGCTTATTCTGACCGAGCAGTTTCGGTAAGAACCACTTTGTTTGAGCCTGTTTCCACTTTATTCTTGCACTCTCGGCGGGGTACGATAATACCGCTTTGTCAAAATTGTTTTCTATATCACTGCGCTGTGCATTATACGCTCTGCCTGTATCGGCAAGCGCTTCAAGCTTTGACATTATACTGTCGCAGTCTGCCTTGCCGACTGCTTCTGAAATAACAGGTGCATCGGCTGTGCAGGCTTCAATCAGCTCCGACACCGTATCGAGCTTGTCGCGGCAGATGTTGCCGTCAAGTCCTGCGGCAGACGCAATAAAATTAAGCGCGTCATCGGCATCGTTATACTGTGCGATTATCGTATCAAGACTGCTTTGCAGACTGTCACGCAGTTCAATGGAATATTCACGTCCGCCGTATCTTAAAAGCGGGTGCTGTGCATACAGTCCGATCTCGGATATTGCAACGATATATCGGGAAAGAATATCCTCAAAGCGTGCAAGCGTGTTACCGTCGACACTTCTGAGAGTTTCTTTATCTATCGCTATTTTACCCTTTTCGGGCAGGCACTGCTCATAACGCTCTATAGCTGTGTACAGCGACTCTCCGAACGGTCTTTTCTCGTGCAGTGCTTCTATTATGTAGTTCAGCTTTGCTTTCTGCTGTGACAGCTTTTCAGCCGTTGCGGCGTGCTGTTCGGGAGATTTCACCCGGGCGGTTTCAAGCGCTTTGTTAAGCTCTGCGAGCACTGCGGATTTATTCGTCTTGTTTGAGTGAAGCTCAAGGCAGAACGGGTCAAGTCCGATGTTTGCAAGGCGCTTTTGTACAACGCTCAGCGCCGCCATTTTCTCCGCTACGAAAAGCACGCTCTTACCGTGATACAGCGCGTTTGCTATCATATTGGTGATAGTCTGCGACTTACCTGTTCCGGGAGGACCGTGGAGCACAAAGCTTCTGCCTGCCGACGCCGCCACAACTGCGCTCATCTGTGAAGAGTCCGCGTCAACAGGTACGGCAATATCCGACAATGAAATTTTGCTGTCGATCTCGGTATCGGCTATGAAATCTCCGCTCAGCGCTTCGCTTGCCGCTCCGTCCATAAGGCAGGATACGACCTTGTTGCTTTTAAGCTCGTCACTGCGGTTTCTGATATCGTTCCACATTACGAACTGACCGAAGCTGAACAGACCTATAAAGCTGTACTCAAGGATATTCCATCTCTTTTTGCCCATGACCGCCTGCCTTATCGTATTGAAAACAAGCGGGAGGTCAATGCCGTGCTCGTCCTCGGGCAGAGGGTCAAGTCCGTCTATATTTATTCCGTGATCCTGTCTGAAGTACTCGATCAGCGTTACGTTTATCTGTGCGTCCTCCTGACGGCTTCTGATAATATATCCCTTGTCACGGACATTTCTTACTATATCTATCGGGATAAGCACGAGCGGTGCGTATCTCGCCTTTTCGGATATATCGCTTTCAAACCATCTGAGAAGTCCGAGCGACAGGAAAAGCGTATTCGAGCCGTTCTCCTCCATGCTGAGCTTTGCCGAACGATACAGCTTCTTAAGCGTTTCGTCAAGCTCCTGTGCGCCAAGGAAGGTTCTTATCCTCTTGCTCTTAAACTCCTGCTGTGCGATGTTTGTTATGAGATCCTTATCGTTTTCTATCTCATACATTTTAGCGTCACGAAGCGAAACAGTCCACTCGGAGGGTATTTCAAGAATGCGGAAATCAGTACCGTCCGCAAGCCTGTCCTCAAGCTCGGCAAGATCTGCCGTCATAAGCTGTACGGCATTCTTTGTCACCCTGAAATTCAGCAGGGAGTTTCTGAGTGAAAAGTCAAGAAGCTTTCTCTCCCATACCTTCTGCTTTGTGATAGGCTCGTTACCGCCCTGTGCGACCTTGCCGTAAATCGATGTATCAAGCTCGCTCGGTGCGCTCATTCTTATGCGCTTTGCGCTGTCGCTCTCCGTATTTTCCGATGCGATCGCCTGTTCAAGTCGTAACGGAATAGGACGTATGCCGCTTCCTCTGGTGCGCTTTATATCAACGGCGTAAATAAACTGTGACGGGTCGTTGAAATGATCCTTACCGTGCTTTAGCGCCTTGTCAAAATCAACTGTATCCGACGCAAAATCCGTGCATTCAATAAGCAGTATCTCCTCTGTTCCTGTTACAATGCGCTTTTCAATGGCGGATACGTCATCTGTGGCGCAGTCTGCAAAGGTTTCTTCTTCAATGTGACAACCGCAGAAAGCGTGACCGTTTATGAATATGATAAGCGGGTGCAGTCCTATAGCTTCAAGGCAGGACGCATACAGCACCGAAAGATCAAGGCAGGTGCCCTGCTTTGTTTCAAGAACGGTATTCGCAAGGCGTACCTTCTGACCTAAATATTCAAAGCTTGCGGGCGGCATATTATATGCTATCTTCCTTGCGCAAAGCGCCGCATAGACAGCCGCCGCCTGCTGTTTTACAAAGTTCGGGTTCTGACGCTGATATGCGCTGAAAGCGGTGGTATCAGCCCATTTTTTAAGATAGACAGAGGCTTCCGAGATGACCTTTGCTATTTCAGGGTGATTGGGCGTTACAAATGCGGCGATAAGCTCGGGGTCAAACGCAAGACCGCTCCACTCGTTGAATGCCAGCAGCTGTACAGGCATATCCTTGTGATAAAGCTCGTTATCGTCTTTGCAAAGCGAAAAGCTTACAGTGCCCGATACGGCTTCTGTCAGGGAAAACAGCATTTCGGTACTGAGCAGTATCCTCAGCGGCGAAACCTCTACCGACTGCCCCGCCGGAACAGCGGCTATATCATATGTAAATGTGCGGGCAAACCCGGGGTCAAATGTTATACTCAGCTTAACATCGCTTATATCCTCATCGCCCTCATTATTGACAGTAAGATTTCTGATGAAGGGAATATAGTTTTGCTGCATCGCGAAATTGATTTTAGGTATCATTTCACAGCCGAGAGTAAGAATTGCGCCCATAAACACGCTCCTTATCGCTAAAATTCTCCGAAGTCCGGGATAAGTTAAATTATACCACTATATTCAATACCTGTCAATAAAAGCGGTAACAGTATATTTTTTGTTTTCCCTGTGAAAAAATTGCCGTACTATTTGCGTACTGCGTGCGGATAATAATCATATCGGGAAAATCCCCGACAGCGAAAGGAGAAAACCATGGAAATTAAACGTGATGAGTCCTTGCAGAAGCGCCCGGGCACAGGTTATGCCGACACGGCAAGGGTAATGAGAAAAGCCATGAGCATAGCGGCTATGCGTTCGTCAGACTTTGATCCGAACGGCAGTTACACCGGCGTATGCGACAATATTTACGAAAAGCCCGTGCAGGACGCAGACGATTTATAATTAAAGCTTGAAAAGAGCCTTCCGTTGTGGTATGATAAAACTACCATTTATCATAACGGAAGGTGTCTTTATGTCACAGTCAACAAAACAGATCAGGATAATAACGCTCGGCGAGCTCAACCGCCGTGCCGAGGATATACAAAGTTTTATCGATACATCGGAACAGCAGTATGCCGACAAGGTAAAAGCCGCGGCTGACAGCATAGCGCAGTGCCGCGATAAAAAACCACTGGTACTGCTTTCGGGACCGTCGGGCTCGGGAAAAACGACTACCGCCTACCGCATAGCCGCTGAGCTTACGGCAAAGGGCATAAAAACTATAGTCATTTCAATGGACGACTATTTTGTACCGGGAGTGATCCCGCCCGATAAAAACGGAAAAATCGACCTTGAAGCTCCGGAAAGGGTCGACTGTGAGCTTCTGAAAAAGGATCTGCTCACGCTGGCTTCGGGCGGTGAGATACAGCTTCCGAAATTCGATTTTACCGACAATTCAAGACGACCGGGCAACAAAATACGCTGTGACGGTAACACAGTCGTAATAATCGAGGGCATACACGCGCTCAATCCCGATGTTACGGGCAGAATGCACGATCACGCCACATTCATATATGTCAGCGTCCGTACCCGAATAGCAGATGAGAAGGGCGAGCTTCTCCACCCGTCAAAGATACGTCTTATCCGCAGACTGTCGCGCGACAAGCTGTTCAGAGGAAGAGACTATCACAGAACTATCGAGCAGTTCCCGAGCGTACAGCGCGGTGAAAGCCTTTATATAATGCCGTATAAACAGCTTGCGGACTTTGATATAGATACATTTTTCCCGTATGAGCTTTCGGTATACAGAAACGTACTGTCAAGACTGTGTGACGATGATTTTGACGAATGCATACGCCAGGTAAACCGCTACAGCGAGCTGCCCAAGTTCCTGTCAACGATAACCCCGATACCCGAGAGCGCTGTGCCCGATAACTCCCTCATAAAGGAATTTATTGGCTGAGTTGTGCAAATTCACAAATAGTGAGCATAAACTTGGTTGTTTTTAACTAAAAGTGAAACTTATCTATTTACTTTTTTGTGGATATGGTGTATAATAGATAACGAATTAAGATTACAGATGCAACGGAAGGTGTATTTATGGCAGCTTACAATGCGAACGATACCGGCATACTGCTTGAAAGCGGTACTAACGAGCTGGAGCTTTTGGAATTTAATATATGCGGTAATTCCTACGGCATAAACATTGCCAAGGTCCGTGAAATAATGATGGAACAGGAGCTTGTTCCGATGCCGCAGGCACCGGCTGAGATAGAGGGCGTATTTATGCCCCGTGACAAGCTTATTACGGTTATAGATCTGCATAAGGTACTCGGCACCGAAAAGCCTGAAAACGCAAGAGGTCTGTTCATAATCTGCGAGTTCAACGGTATGGATATAGGCTTCCATGTTACCGCTGTACAGGGCATTCAGCGTATCGGCTGGACGGCTATCGATAAGCCTCCGCAGGTTTCGGGCGATTCAAACTCGGGCATTGCTACAGGCATAGCCAAGGTTGACGGAAAAATTCTTGTTATCCTCGACTTTGAAAAGATAGTAAGTGATATCAACAAGACAGCAGGACTTGATCTAAAGGGCGCGGAAAATGCAAAGGCGACCGATGTTACAGCTGAAAAGCATATAGTGATCGCCGAGGACTCGCAGTTCCTCAACAAGATGATAGTAAACAGCCTTGCTGATATAGGCTTTAAAGAAATACGCTCTTTCCCCAACGGCAAAGAGGCGTGGGACTACATATCAAAATTCTCAAATTACAACGGCGATGTCACAGAGTGCGTAGCCGCAGTGATCACTGATATAGAGATGCCGCAGATGGACGGTCATCATCTTACAAAGCTCATTAAATCCGACCCCACACTCAAAAAGATACCCGTGTTCCTGTTCTCATCTCTCATAAACGAGCAGATGTATCAGAAGGGTCTTTCGGTAGGTGCGGACGAACAGTTCTCAAAGCCCCAGATCGGTATGCTGATAGAACGTCTGCTCCAGATACTGAGCTGATAACTTTATTGCTTATTCGCTGTTTGCCTATTGCTACCGGCGACAGTTGAATATCTGATTTTCATTTTTATTCCTTACTTAAGTTTGTTTCGTTTTATTTGAATTTAACCGGCAGAATGAAAGTTCTGCCGTCATTTTTTTGCTTGATAACTTATAATGCTTGAAGTTATGGCAAATATGTGATAGAATAGTATAGAATTATGTTGAAAGGACTGCTGAACTTTGAGGATAGTATCCCTGTCTGATGATGAAACGGCTGATACAAAGCTGTTTTCCGAGCATGGTATATGTCTGTATATCGAGCACGGTGCAAACAGAATACTCTTCGGCGCGGGCGCGTCAATGCTGTTTATGAGCAACGCCGAGCGGCTCGGTGTGCCTGTAAGCAAGGCGGATACGCTTGTGCTTCCGATAAACACGGATGACTGCACGGGCGGTGCGGAAGCAGCCGCCAAAAAATGTCCGGGACTCCGCATTTTCATTCGTGATGCGGCGGCGTGCGACTGTGCAAAGAAGGAAAGGCTGCTGAGAGTGCGCAGCGGACTGCCGCAGTCCTTCTACAGGAGTGAGAAGTACAACACGATAAGATTTGAGCGTTTTACAGAGGTTTGCAAGGATTTTTACCTTGTGGCTGTAGACGAGGACGCTAAGGGGCTTGACGGCGACAGGCATTATTATATAAGGAAAAAGGGATTTTATGTTGCGGACGATTTTTCGGAGGAATGCTTTGCGGTGTGTTTTCCGAAAAGAAGACGTGACGGCTTTGTTCTGATAACAGGTGGTTCATACCGCGGTATAGCGCAAACGGTAAAAATTGCCAAAAAATTATGGGACGCACCGGTGCTGTCGGTGGTCGGCTGCTTCGGATACTGCAATGCATCGGGGAAGCCCGTCTGCACGCAAGGTCAGATAGCAAAATGCGCGGAAGAGCTTTCCGAGCTTCGCACAGGAAGCATATACACCTGCCATAATACAGGCAGAAAGGGTTATGATATAATGAAAGATATACTCGGCGACAGATTACAATATCTCAGAGCCGGAGAGGAGCTGAATTTTTAATGAACGTACTGGTGGTTGGCTGTGGAAAGGTCGGCTCACGCCTTGCGAATACGCTCGGCGAGGAAGGAATAGACGTTTCGATAATAGCGAGGACATCGGCAGAGGCGGACAAGATGCTGGATCCCGATTTCAAGGGCAGTTTACTTTGCGGAGTTCCGATAGATCAGGACAACCTGAAAAAAGCGGGAATAGAAAGCTGTGATGTCGTATGCGCGGTCACAGACGACGACAATACGAATATAATGGTTGCACAGCTGGCGAAGGAGGTATACGGCGTAAAGAAGGTCATCAGCCGTATCCTTGACCCCGAAAGAGGAGATATATTCGCACATTTCGGACTTGAAACGGTGTGCCCGACAAAGCTTACGGTCGAAGCAATCTGCTCTGCCATAAAGCCTATGCTTGAAGAGAAGTATGTCAGCTTCGGCTCTCATATGGTGCGCTTTACGACAATGGCGATACCCAGAGAGTTTATCGGAATGACCCCGTCAGATATCGAATATGAGGAAAATGAAACGCTGTATGCGATAATCAGGGCTGACAGCACAATGGAGATAGTAAACAATTATCACATCGTCATGAGAGAGGGCGACAAGCTCATATTCTCAAAGACTATCTGACAGAAAGGAACATTAAGTAATGCATTCGCTTATAATAGGCGGCGGTAAGATAGGCTATTATCTTACCAAGGTCCTTATGGAAAAAGGCTATGATGTATCGGTGGTCGAAAAGGAAAAGGACGCTTGCCAGAAGTTTGCAAACGACCTTAATATAACCGTTATCAGAGGTGACGGCACGAGCGTATCGGTGCTTGAACAGGCGGGCGTTGCCGACGCAGACAGCGTTATCGCAGTAACGGGGCGCGATGAGGATAATCTTGTTGCCTGCCAGCTTGCCAAAAGGCTGTATCAGGTAAAGAAGACGATAGCAAAGGTAAACAATCCCAAAAACGTTGACGCGCTGAAAAAGCTGGGCGTTGATATAGTTGTAAGCTCTACGGACAATATCACGGGACAGCTTGAGCGCGAGATAGACAGCGGAAAGATAAAGGAGCTCCTGCCGCTTGGTGCGAGCAAGGCAGGCGTATTTGAGATAGTGCTCGATGATACGTTTATGCTTCAGAACGTTCCGCTGATGGAGATGGAAATACCGCTGACGCTCAACATTATCTCTATTATCCGCAACGAAACAGAGCTGATAATCCCCCGCGGTCACACAACGCTTGATGTCGGGGATAAGCTTATGATCTTATCGAAAATCAAGGATAAAAATGACATTTTCAAGGCTTTTAAGATAAAAGCGTGACATCAATGTAACGCCGATTTTGTTAAAACAGTGTAAACAGATGCTGAATTTCAAAATATATGCTGTGAAATTGCACAAAAACAACAACCTGCTTTAGTGCAATTTCACTTTAATATTTACAAAATATTTTATTCAGCCTTGAATACAGGCAACGTATGTTGTATAATTAGTGAGTAAGAAAATCGAATGACGAGAAAGGGAACATAATATGACTTCACCGTTCACTGAAAGCGAAATATCACGCAGACTGTCGGAAGTGCTCGAATATGACTTCAGAGTATCTCCCGCAGAAGCAACACACACACAGATCTACAAGGCTTTATCCAAGATAGTTGTAAACTACCTTAAGGAAAAGCGCTCAATGTTTATGACCGATTGCAACTCAAAGGGCAGAAAGCAGGTATACTACCTCTCAATGGAATTCCTTATGGGTCGTTCATTGAAAACTAACCTCTACAACCTCGGTATGCAGGACGAGGTCGCTAAGGCTCTCAAGAAGCTTGATGTAAAGATCGAGCACATCTATGAGGAAGAGCCCGATGCAGGTCTCGGCAACGGCGGTCTCGGAAGGCTGGCAGCCTGCTACCTCGACGGACTGGCAACCTGTGCGTTCCCTGCAACAGGCTACTCGATCCTTTACGAATACGGTATCTTCAAGCAGAGAATTATCGACGGCTGGCAGACAGAGCTTCCCGATGAATGGTTACCCGGCGGCAGAGCATGGCTTGTACCAGTACCCGACCAGGCTATTGAAGTACACTTTGACGGTGAGATCCACGAGAAGTGGGAGCAGAACTACCATAGCATAAGCCACGTTAATTATAAGACAGTAAACGCAGTTCCCTATGATATGTATGTATCGGGCTATGACAGCAAGGGCGTTTCAAAGCTCCGTCTTTGGAGTGCAGAGAGTATGTCATTCGATATGAATATGTTTAACCAGGGTGACTATGCAAAGGCTATCGGTGCTAACAACATCGCACACTCACTGACAAAGGTACTTTACCCCAACGATAACCACCTTGAGGGTAAGGCACTCCGTCTGCGTCAGCAGTACTTTATGAGTGCCGCTTCGGTAGGCGATATCGTAATGCGTCATATGAACGTATACGGCACTCTTGAGAACCTGCACGAAAAGGTAGCTATCCATATAAACGATACACACCCTACACTCGCGATCCCCGAGCTTATGAGAATACTGCTTGATGACTGTGGTTACGAATGGGATAAAGCATGGAATATTATAAAGAATACATTTGACTATACAAACCACACCGTTATGGCTGAAGCGCTTGAAACATGGGATGTTGACCTTATGCAGAGAATACTCCCCAGAATTTACTCTATCATAGTTGAGATAAACAACCGTTATTGTGCTCACCTTATGGAAGTAACAGACGGCGACAGCGAAAAGGTCACAAGAATGTCTATCATTCTCAACAACCGTGTAAAGATGGCTAACCTGTGCTGTGCCGCAAGTAGCTCAATAAACGGTGTTTCAAAGCTCCACTCTGAGATCATTAAAGAAAGTGTATTCCATGATCAGTACACAGTTACTCCCGATGCGTTCAAGAACGTTACAAACGGTATCGCATACCGTCGTTGGCTTCTTGCAAGCAACCAAGGTCTTACAAGGCTTCTTACGGAGTGCATAGGTGACGGCTTCAAGAAGGACGCTTCAAAGCTTGAAGACTTCAAGAAGTTTGCGAACGACAAGGCAGTGCTTGATAAATTAGCCGCTGTAAAGCTCGCTAACAAGCAGGCTTTCGCTAAGTATGTTTACAACACAACAGGTACAAAGCTCAACTGCAACGGTATCTTTGATGTTCAGGTAAAGCGTCTGCACGAATACAAGCGCCAGCAGTTAAACGCGATGAACATTATCGCAGATTACCTTTATCTGCTCAACAACCCCGATGCGGACTTTGTTCCCAAGACATATATCTTTGCATCAAAGGCTGCTCCCGGCTACTATATGGCTAAGCAGATTATAAAGATGATCTGGTGCATAGGTGAAGAGCTTAAGAAGAACCCCAAGCTTAATGAAAAGCTCTCTGTTGTATTCCTTGAAGACTACAAGGTAACGCTGTCAGAGATACTCATGCCCGCAAGTGAAATTTCAGAGCAGATCTCTCTCGCAGGTACTGAGGCTTCGGGTACAGGTAATATGAAGCTTATGCTCAACGGTGCTCTTACAATGGGTACTTATGACGGTGCTAACGTTGAGATCCACGGTGCTGTAGGTGACGACAATATCTTCATCTTCGGTATGTCGACACCCGAGGTAAATCAGCTCAAGGCTGAGGGCTACAACCCCGAGGATATCTACAACTCGCACGCTGTTATCAAGAGCGTACTCGAAAAGATGTACAAGGGCATAAACGGTGCTACATTTGAAGAGGTTGCAAACTCGCTGCGTCACGCTGACAGATATATGTGCTTTGCGGACTTCGACAGCTACAGAGGAATGCAGGCTAAGGCAAGCGAGACCTATAAGGATAAGTACAAGTGGAACAAGATGTCACTTACAAATATCGCTTCGGCAGGTATATTCTCGGCTGACCGTGCCGTTACAGACTATGCGCGCGACATTTGGAAGTTAATTTAATTGATAAACCAGACATAAAGCAAAAAGTCCGTTGTGAGCAACGGACTTTTTCAGGTATTTAAAACCCGATTTTTACCCCCGATGATTTTAATCCGAAAGGAATGTTTATAATGGATACTCCGATATTCGACTGCTTTGACCTGAACTACAAAAGCCCGTTCGGAGCAATAAGACAGTTTCAGCCGAGCACATTCTCTCTGCGCTTTCCTAAGGAATGGCACGTTACAGACCCTACTCTCGTAATGTTCCGTCCCGGTGAAAAGGAGCGCTTTGTACCGCTGGAGATAACCGACAGTACGACCGACTGCAATGTGTTCACCTGTAACTTTAACCCTCAGCATACCGGTCTTCATCACTACTACTTCTCGCTGATGATAGACGGCAACAGAAGATATGTTAAGCGCAACGGTGCGAGAACGGGCGTTCTTGATAACGGCGACCTGTTCCAGCTTACCGTATTTGATAAGGATATGGCGGCTCCCGACTGGATAAAGGGCGGTATCATGTATCAGATATTCCCCGACAGATTTTGCCGCAGCGGTGAAAAGCACGAAAATGTGCCCTCTGACAGAATAGTGCATGAAAACTGGGAGGATACGCCTTTCTTCCGTCCCGATGATAAGGGCATTATCCGCAACAATGACTACTTTGCGGGCGACCTTAAGGGCATTGAAAGCAAGCTTTCCTACCTTGAAAGCTTAGGCGTTACCTGCTTATATCTGAACCCGATTTTTGAGTCGCACGAAAACCACCGTTACTCGACTGCTTGCTATGAGCATATCGACCCCATGCTCGGCACTGACGAGGACTTTGAGCATCTGTGCAAGGAAGCCAAAACGCACGGCATAGATATTATCCTTGACGGCGTATTCTCGCATACAGGTGCGGACAGCATATACTTCAACAAGTTCGGCAGATACGGCGAGCACGAGGGCGCATATAAAAATCCCGACAGCCGCTACAGAAACTGGTACTGCTTCTCACGCTATCCTATTGAGTACGAATCATGGTGGGGCATTACTACTCTGCCTAACGTAAACGAGAACAACCCCGACTACACCGCGTATATCTGCGGTGAAAACGGCATATTACAGCGCTGGATCGACAAGGGCGCAAGGGGCTGGCGACTTGACGTTGCAGACGAGCTCCCCGATGAGTTCCTTGACAACCTCAACAAGGCGGTAAAAGCCAAGGGTGACGATAAGGTCATTTACGGTGAGGTATGGGAGGACGCTTCAAACAAGGAAAGCTACGGCGTTCGCAGACGTTATCTTATCGGCGGTCAGCTTGACAGCGTTATGAACTATCCGTTCAAGGAGGCTATCATAAACTACTGCAAGTACGGTGAGGCGAGGGGATTTGAGGACGGCGTAATGACTATACTTGAGCATTACCCCAAGCCCAGTGCAGATATGCTGATGAATTTCCTGTCAACACATGACACAGAGCGTATTTTAACAAGACTTGCAGGCGAAGATGTAGGCTGGCACGACAGAGAATGGCAGGCTGAGCGCTATCTTTCTCCCGAGCAGTATGTATATGGTCTGTCACTGCTGAAGTGTGCTATGGTGTTACAGTTCTTCTTACCCGGTATACCCTGTATCTATTACGGTGATGAAGCGGGACTTGAGGGCTATAAGGATCCGTTCAACAGACGCTGTTATCCGTGGGGCAAGGAAAACCTCGATATGATAGACTTCACAAAACAGCTTGCTCAGATAAGAAAGTCAAGCAAGGCGTTTGCGCAGGGCGAAATGAAGTTCCTCAGCTGTACGCCTGAGGAGTGCGTATTCGCGAGAATTGACAAGCTCAACCGCGAAGCCGCCGTTATATTCTTAAACAAGTCGAAATATCCCAAGACGTTCAGCCTTGACGATTATATGAAGGGCGAATATACAGATCCTCAGTTCCTGAGAAAGCCTCATGAGAGCGACGAACAGACTATAAAACTGTCACCGTTTGATTACGGTGTGCTTGTCTGCCGTATATAAAGCTGTAAAAATCCCGTAAAGCGGTAATGAACGCTTGTATTTTTACACATGATAGTGTATAATCTACTTGTAATTATCTTGTGACTATCCGTCGTTGCGGCGGAGCGGAAAGGAAAATGAAATGGGAAAAGCATTGATAATAGGTGCCGGCGGCGTTGCCGGAGTAGTAGTTCATAAGTGCTGTCAGAACAGCGACGTATTCACCGAGATCTGCATTGCGAGCCGTACAAAGTCTAAGTGTGACGCTCTTAAGAAGCAGGTCGAGGAAAAGGGTACTAAGACAAAGGTAACAACGGCACAGGTTGACGCAGATAACGTTCCCGAGCTCGTTGAGCTTATAAACAAGGAAAAGCCCGACATTGTAATAAACGTTGCGCTTCCTTATCAGGATCTTACAATAATGGACGCTTGCCTTGAAACAAAGACAGACTATGTTGATACGGCAAACTATGAGCACCCCGATACGGCAAAGTTTGAATACAAGTATCAGTGGGCTTACAGAGAGAAGTTTGAAAAGGCTGGCATTACAGCGCTTCTCGGCAGTGGATTTGACCCCGGTGTAACGGGAGTATTCTGCGCATATGCACAGAAGCATTATTTTGATGAGATAAACTACATTGATATACTCGACTGCAACGGCGGCGACCACGGTTATCCGTTCGCTACGAACTTCAACCCCGAGATAAATATCCGTGAGGTATCCGCAAAGGGAAGTTATATTGAGGACGGCAAGTGGGTCGAGACCGAGCCCATGGAGATAAAAAGAGAGTACAACTTTGAGCAGGTGGGTAAGAAGGATATGTATCTTCTGCACCACGAAGAGCTTGAGTCACTTGCGCTCAACATCAAGGGTATCAAGCGTATCCGCTTCTTTATGACATTCGGTCAGAGCTATCTTACACACCTCAAGTGCCTCGAAAACGTCGGAATGACATCTATCAAGCCCATTATGTTTGAGGGCAAGGAGATAGTGCCGTTACAGTTCTTAAAGGCGGTCCTTCCCGACCCCGCATCGCTCGGTCCGAGAACAGTCGGCAAGACAAATATCGGCTGTATCTGCATAGGCAAGAAGGACGGCAAGGAAGTACACTACAAGGTTTACAACTGCTGTGACCACCAGGAGTGCTACAAGGAGGTCGGCTCGCAGGCAATAAGCTACACTACCGGCGTTCCCGCTATGATAGGCGCTATGATGGTAATGACAGGCAAGTGGAAGAAGCCCGGCGTTTACAACATTGAGGAATTTGATCCCGATCCGTTTATGGACGCACTTAATAAGTGGGGACTTCCGTGGAATGAGACATTCGACCCTGAGTTGGTTGACTGATAATATGATAAAAAACACATCTGCGGCATCGGATAAGCCGCAGATGTTTTTTATGTGCAAAATACCCCCGGCAGGTTAGCCTGTCGGGGGTGCTTATTATTTACCGGAGAATATTATCTCGTTTATCAGTGCCGAGCCGTTTTTCTCCTTAAGAAGCCAGTAGAAATCCTCCTTTGTCAGCTCATATTCCTTATCGATAACGGTAGATGACGGATAGGAAACTATCTTGTTTTCTCCGCCGTCAAAGTCATATGCCTGAAGTGCAGAATTTCCTGCCGATGTTGCAAACAGTACAGAGTGTCCGCTGTCAAGCGCTATTGTCAGAAGTCCGCTTGCGGTTTCCGACCAGCCCTCTGTCTTGCATTTTACTGTAACTGCCGCTCCTGCCGCCGATGAGACCTTACCGTCGGTCGCGCCTGTGATATCGATCGTTTCACCGATCATTCCGGTGGCGATATCGAGGTTGCAGTCGTTGAATGCAAGCGTTTTGCCGTATACGCCTGTTGAAGAGCTTTCGTTTGTGCCTGCAAGACCTGTTGTTTTTATCTTACAGCTGTCAAACGTAACTGTGTCGGCGTGTACACCGTAATATTCGCCTGCGGCGGTATATGTCAGGTTGCTGAACTTCACACTGCCCATGCAACGCACGGCGTAAGTATTAGCAGTCGTAGTCAGATCTGCATTGTCACCGCCGACAAGCTCAAGGCTCATCGGTGTTTCATCTGAGTAGTCGAGGTGTGACTGGCATATCGCATACAAGTCGTCTGTATCCTCAGTGTTGCGCTTTATCAGTGTAACATTTCCGTTTACGTTTACCTTAAGGCTGTTCGACTTAACGAATATCAGGTATTTGTCCGCTGTGCCAAGTCCCTCGTCCGAAGTTCCGTCTGTGGTGAAATCATCGGGCTTTACACCGTTCATATCACCTGCGGTGAGCGTAAGGTTTTCAAGCGTGATATCAGTCACGTTGTCGGTGATATAAAGCATTATATCCTTGCCGACACCCGACAGCTTAAGTCCGCTATTATTAACTGTCAGTATACCTGTAGCGGTATTATACTCAAAGCCATCAGCCTTGTCGCTGATAAAGGTCTTGCTTTCGGTATCTATAACGGAGCTTGCACTGCCGTTTGATACTGTCAGGTATCCGCTGAGGTCCTTTTCGGCGGTGAATGCTACGTTCTTTGACGGCATTGTGAATTTGCCGCTTGTGACTGTTACATCTTCTGTCGTCCAGTCAAGATAGCCGTCCGCTTTTTCCTTTACGGTGACCTCTGAGCCGATCTTTGCCTTTTCTCTTGAGCTTTCAACGCCGTCAAGCGAGTAGATAACATAAACAGGGGTTATTGTACCTGTCAGCGTCATATCGGACTTTATCGCTGTGCCGATGAACGAATTGCTGTTCTCATAAAGCCAGCCGCTGAAAAGGCAACCGTCTGTGTCGGGTGCGGCTTCCAGCATATCGGCTGTGAACTGTGTGCCGTAGTCGTATTCAGCTGTTTTGTAGCTTTCGTCAACGGTATTGGTGTCAAGGTTCACAAGGCGATAGGTTATTGTCAGCTTTTTCAGCTTATAGGTTGCGTTAAGCTCGGTTTCGAGAATGCCGTCGTCATTGCCGAATGTTGTCGGAACGGCATTATCCCAGCCTGAGAACTCATAGCCCTCGGGAGCTGTCGGTACGGGAATGTCGGACTGTGAAACAGTATCGCCGTATTTGCCCTTTATTTCGTGACGTATCGTGCCGTCTTCAAATGCTCCCGACATAGCATAGAACACTATGGTGTAAAGCTTGTCGGTGGCATTCCATATCGCCTTAAGGCTCATATCGCCTGTGACTCTGAACGACTCACCGGGCTGTACATCGACATTGCCGTCACCGTCAAGGTCATAGCCGGCAAGCTCATAATCGCTGTACTTATCGTCCTTGGTAACGCTTGCAGTAGCCTGATACAAGTAGCCGTACTTTACAGGTATTGTTTCGTTTGCAGCACCGTTGTCATAGTCAAATGTAACATTGAACTCCTTGGGTGCTCTGCTCCACTTGACTGTTATCGTTTTGTAGGTCTTGCCGTCCGCTGTCGTATTTTCATCGTTTACAGGCTCTTCCTTAAGCGTGTATGTGTAATACTCGTCCTCGTAGGCTGTAAGCGATGCAATCTCGGCATCGTACTGCGCGCAAAGCTCGTCATACTCGGGTCTGTAGCCGTCAAACTGAGCTACAACCTCATGTGACACCTCTGCGTCGTACTCGTTGTAGATATAAACATCGTAGTTTATGTAGCAACGTCTGTCGTTCGTATCCCACTTCATATAGTAGGTTCCGGGCTTTGTCACAGGGTCGTTACTGCCTATTTTTACGCCGTCTGCATCTTCGAAATACGGCATAAGATATTCTGTGGTATAGGTGTCCTCGGGCGAGAATATGGCGTATCCGTCAAGAGCAGATGCAAAGCGGAAGCCGTCCTGTGCCACAACTCTTATCGTATCGGTCTGAACCTCTGCTCCGTTTGCGTCCTCATATCTGAAGCCGCCCTCATTTGCAATAAGAGTAATGTAATGATACAGCTTTGCGGGGAATGCCTCGAAGTATATATTGCCCTCGGGCATAACGCTGATATCGCCGTTATACAGCGATGTTTCGTTTGCCGTATAACCACCGACCGCTACATCGCTTCTTATCTGCCAGTATGAAGGCTCATAGAATGACTCTTCACTGTCGGGAACGGGATTTTCGGGAAGCGCATTTATAAGTGCGGTAAGCTCTGCGGGAAGCTGTGTGCCGTATACTACGTCAAACTGCTTTTCGGTGTTATCGAGAAGTCTTACCGTTACTGTGTACAGCTTTTTCTTCATAACGGGCTTCAGCCTCATATTGCCTGTTACGATTATCTTTTCGTCGGGGGCTATATCCGCATTGCCGTCACCGTCGATATCCCAGCCGATAAGCTCCTTATCCTTACTGCTGTTCAGGCTGTCAATGAATGTATCGGGTACGGTAAACTCTTCGCCGTATTCGACATATTCTGCGCCTGCATAGCCGCTCTCATCGTAAATATCGATTATGCATTTTCTCGACAGATAGTTTGCTTTGAGCATAATGCTGTAAGCAGTCGGATACTGCTTTTCGTATTCTGCTCTGAACGACTGCAGATCTTCTTCACTGCCGTAATTTACGGCGAGAGGTTTTGTCGTATCAAGTCCGTATACACTGCCGCTGTAGCTGCTGTCATAGTAGCGGTAGGTCAGAGAATCCTTCATATACATCTGATATCTCATACCGTCCGCTCTGTCGATATCGAAGTTTGCAAAGTGGGTAATGCTGTTCACAGGGGCTTTATATCTGTCAAACATCTTTATATCATCGAGATAGTCTATTGCCCACAGCTCGCTTACCCATCTGTCGTTTTCACCGTCAAAATATTCTACCGAGTAGAGCTTCTGCGCGGTGTGGGTGTTAAGTGTAATGACTGTGTCATTGCTGAGCCAGTAATACGGCTGTATCTCGGTGTCAAACAGCGATGTGTCATAGATATAGCCGTTTGAATTACAGTAGTTTGCTACTGCAAGCGAGAAGCCGCTTACATATCCGCCCTTCTGTACGGTCACGGTGTCGACTATTTCCGTCTTGCCGTCAGCCGATACCGCAAACTTAAGCGTTGCGGTCTTATCCTTGTCCTCAAGCGGGAAATCTACGCCGTTGCGATAATAGTATACATTTACGTCACCTATGTACTTTCTGCTTACATAAGTGCCCTTATCAGCGTCATAGTACAGCTTTTCGGTGTCGGACGTGAACAATAAATTCTGACCGCCCGTATAGTATACACGCAGGATACAGCTGAGAAGTCCGCTTGTATATCTGCTCGGGGCATCGGGAGATACGGTAAGAGTTATCTTGCCGTTGTCGTTCTTAGTTACCTTGAAATATTTGCTGTAGCAAGCCGCCTTGAACTCACTGCTGTCCATCTGACGTGTCACAACGTCACCTGTGGTTATATCAAGGTATGTTCCCTGCGCGGGGATAAGTCCGTCTATCTCATATACATTTGTATCCGTTTCACGCAGTATTATATCCGTGTTGCCGTCAAGCGTCGGCTTATCCGCATAGATATATTTGTCGCCGACACCGAACAACGGGAATTTGAACTGCTTTGCAAGCTCTGCCTTTTTATTAAACAGCTTGCTTTCGGCGAATACGGATATTTTTATGTATATACCCATCTCGAAGTAAATTCCGCCTTGCAGGTCGGAGTAATTTTCCTTCGGAGAAGCGTAATATTTATTCATACGCATATCCTGCGAATGGTAATGCAGATATCCGTAAAGATCCGCATAAGCGCCTATTTCAAGAGCCGCGCCTACACTGCCGAGGTCATTCAGTCCTAAGAGCGAAACAGATACCTTACCCTCTATTCCCGCTTCTACTCCGAGATAACCGTATGCATACATATCAAATATGTAACGGTCGTCACCCGCCATTATAAATCTGTAGACATTTATTGACGACGGATTTTTTATATTACCGCGTATTCCTATGCCCTTTGCCTGAAGCACGGACGCTTCCATGCTGATACCCGCCGCAAATGATACATTTACGACAAAGTTAAGCTCCATCTTTACAGACAGCGGGAATATAGGCATAAACGACGCGCTGAACAGATTTACCTCGCACAGTCTTATTGATCCGCCCTTGGCATCGAGCATCTCCTGCACGTCCTTGATGATGTTGCTGCTGTCCTCGTCCTCGCCGTTTAAGATCGCTTCTATCTCAACAGAAACGTCCCTCTTGTTTTCTTCCTGATTATTATTGTTGCTGTTATCGTTGCCGTCATCTTCTTCATCGGCTGAGCTTACAAGTATCTTGAAGGATACGTCAGTCTGTGACAGCGGCAGGAATTTTGCGTTGAAATCACGTTTAGAATTTACCGAGCCGCCTACACCGATAATGAAATACTCGCTTATCGTAACCTCTGCGTCAAGCTGAACCTTATTTTTAAGCGTGGTTTCATAGCTGAACGTGATATTGAGAGCTGTCCAGTCCTGCTCGTTCGGGAAGCCGTTTATAAAGCTGAAATTGCTGTTCTTCGCAGTGCCAATCTTTGCGCTGATGGTAAGACCCTCGAGCAGCTCCTTTATATTAAGCTTTATCTGCTTGTCGTTCCAGTCTACCCCGTCCATATAGGTGTTTGACAGTAATTCAAAGGGTGCCGAGCCGTCACCGAGCTCGTTTACCGTCTTGCTGTCGTAAAGAGCGGCGGCAAGCATATATGTAAGCTGCTGTGTGCCCTCGCCGTCATACAGCTTGGCAACAAGCTCCTCTGTGTCTACCGACTCTGCAAGCACCTCGTTGTCAACGTACTTCTCGCTGAAATAAATGTCAAGCTCATCGTATATATCGTCAACGTCACTGCTTTCAACGAGTATCTTATACTCATCTCCGACAAGCTCATACGATATAACGTTCATATAGCGCGACTTTTCACTGTCTTGCGCATTGTCGGAGAATATTACCGTGCCGTTTTCAATTCCGAGCGTTTCAAACTCGTCTTTAGATATACGGATATATTCGCCGTTTTCATCTTCCGTGATACGGCTTGACGGAATTGTGATTATGCCGTCCTTGAGCTTTACATTGTTTGTTTCTTCCCTGTAGATGAACAGTGTAATTGTCTTTATCTGCTCATCGGGCAGGATATCGGAATTTATACCGCTGAAGGATACATTATTATCTATAAGGTTCAGTACATATGCGCCGCCCGCTGTCCAACCGTCAGTCGGCTTTACCGTATATGTGCCGCTTGCGGTGTTTTCAACATCGAACTGAGGCATATCGCCGTATTCGCATTCAATACTGATTATATCCTGTAGGTTTTCGCTTGTTATGCCCGACTGTGAGATCAGTGAGAATGAAAAATCCTCGGGAGCGTCAGAGATCGTGATCTCGTTATATTCGGGAGTTTCGGGCTTTATGCCGTCATCGTCATATCCCGCATAAAGCATTATATCCTGCATAACAGGCTCGTCTTCATAGAACTGCTCGGTGCACTCCTTATCAAGATACCAGCCGTTATGTACAGCACCTTCTTTTACGGTGTCGGGCAGTCTGCCGACAGTTTCGCCGACAGGCAGTGTAAGGCTGTCGATTTCCTTACCGCCCTGTGCGTCATATGTAACGGTTACGTTTCCGCCGTACTCGCCTGCGGTCACTCTTGCCGTAAACGTCTTTTTCACGCCGCCTGCAGTAACGTCCTTTGTTACCGTTATATCCGCACTGCGCGTGATATTTGCATTTATCTCATCTGCGGCAACGTCAAGCGGCAAAGCAGATGAAAGCAACGACGCGCAAAGCACAAGCGCCAGAAGGTTTTTAGCCTTCTTCTTATTAAGAATAAGAAGCGCTACTGCGCATATTACCGCAGTTATAAGCGGTATCACAGGATTTACCGTCACACCTGTATCGGGACTTGCCGGGTTATCAGGCTTGTCGTTATTGCCAATGACAGCCGAAAATACATTATCATAGCTTAATGTACCGCCTGCTCCGAGCTCGTCCTCAGTGCCTTTAAGGCTTCCGCTCTTGAGCTGATAGCCGTCGGGAGCAGTCAGGTTGTATGCTATATTGATAAGCTTGTTTTCCCCTGTGTTTTTTATCCTGAGCGTTACGGAAATATCTTCACTTTCCGTATACTCTTCTTTGTCGGTGATAAGCTCTGCCGAAAGTGCTGAAGCTTCGGCGGCATAAACCGCAAACGAAATTGTCGACAACACCAGCAGTAACGTAAAAAATACCGACAATACGGTTTTATATCGGTGTTTTTTCATATTCACTACCATCCTTTTCCTGAGCCCGGACATACCGAAAGCTGCTTTTTTCTTATCTTATATTATATAACAGCAAGCGGTATTGTTTCCAAATCTTGCAGAATTGTAAGAAAATAAGTCTGCACCCCGATACGCCCATAGCGCACCGACCCTTTCTTATCTGCAATGTAAAAAATGTACAAAGCATAAACATAATTTTGTTGATTTTGTGCATATTGATGAAACAGGATTGACAATCGGAGTAAAAAAATGTATAATAGCAATGGCAAAAAGTGTGTTTTGGAGGATGTTATATGAGCTTTTTTGATAAGGACGGCAACAGCCGCCACGACTGGAATATATTTCTCGATAACTTCCCGACAATCGGCGTATTCAAGCTTCCTCATGACCTGAATGAGGCTTATTATGACAAAAACGTTGCCGCAATGCTTCATATAAGCGGCGACAATATGGATAAAGAGAAGTTCTATGCTCTGCTTGACAGTCTGAATGAAAATCAGATAGAGGGCTACAAGAATATATATATGTATACCTCCGGCGGAGAAACGAGCTACATAAAGATAAAGATAGTGTATGATACAGACTATCTGCTCGGGTTTGTGCAGGACGTAACGCAGATAATGCAGGCACGCACAAGCAAGGAAGACGTAAAGGAGTACGATACTCTGACGGGTATGTATACGCGCGACTACTTTATCCGCCGTGTTCGCAGTATGTTAAATCAGATAAGCGGCACTGCACAGTGCTGTATGGCGGCTGTTCATATCAACGGCATTGAGAAGGTTGACAGCGAGCTTAACTATGATAAGACCGCGCTTTGTGTGGCTACTGCCGCCAATGCGCTCAAGCGATTTGCTTCAGAGAACGTTATAATAGGCGTAAAAAGCTATAAGGATTTTCTTGTTTTCTTCCGCCAGATGGCTAAAAAAGAAATAAACGATATTATAAAGAAAATGTATGAGTCTGTACGCAAGTGCAGACTGACCGATGAGTTCGGCAATATGATAGAGACGCGCAGTGAGGCATTCACGATAACCGTTGGCTACTGCTGGTATCCCACGCAGGCGGCAACTATCGATATGATGATAAACTATGCCGACTTTGCGCTGTTCAGAGCCAAGGCGCTCGGCAGTGTCAACAGAGAATTTTCCGCAGAAGAATATGTAACCGAGTGCAACAGCTATTCCGACTCAAAGCTTCTGACGAGCCTTATTGACGACAACAATTTCAGCTACTGCTTCCAGCCGATAGTATCGACCGTTGACGGCTCGATTTATGCCTATGAGGCACTGATGCGCCCGAAGGACTCTACTCCGCTTGAGATACTCCGCATAGCGCGTGAGCATGGAAAGCTGTACGACATAGAGCGGCTCACCTTTGAGAATGTCCTTGAGATAGTGAGCAAGAACCGCTCGCGCTTCGGCGAAAAGAAGATATTTATAAATTCTGTGCCCGATTATATGATAACCGAGTACGATTTCAACAGGCTGTGCGAGAAGTACGGCGATATAATGCCTCAGCTCGTAATTGAGTTTACCGAGCAGGCGGATCTTACCGATGAAAAGATAGCAAAGCTGCGCCAGCTGTTCAAGTCGCACGGCTGTATGATAGCTATCGACGATTACGGCAGCGGTTATTCAAACACTGCGGCAGTTCTCAGTCTTCAGCCCGATGTGATTAAGATCGACCGTTCGCTTATCACCGATATCAACACCAATGTCAAGAAGCAACACTTCCTGACCGGAATTATAGAGTTTGCAAAGCTCAACAACATAAAGGTTCTCGCAGAGGGCGTTGAGACCTACGACGAGATGAGCGTCACCATACGCAGGGGCGTTGACTATATACAGGGCTTCTACACGGCAAGACCGCAAAAAGAGATAGACACCGAAATTCCCGACACCATCGCAGAGCAGATGAGAATGCTGAATATGCGCCGTCCCGATATAAGAGTTACACGTTTTTATACGGTTAAAGACGGCGGTGACGAAAAGCTGGATATCGAAAAAATGCTTTCCGATAATTACACGGGCGTAATTGCGGAGAGCGCTACGGTTCATCTGACGGCTAACGGCTGTGACAATGCGCCGTTTGTGATAAAGACCGAAAACAATTCAAAATGCCGTATCATACTTGAAAATATGAACATCAAGGGCGGTATGCGTCAGTGCATACGGCTTGGTGAAAATTCCGATGCGACAATCGAGGTCAGAGGCCACAATACCCTCAACTATGACGGTATACTTGTTCCCGACGCCGCAAAGCTGACTATAATCGGCGACGGCAGTCTTTATATCGACTCGTACAGGAATGACGGCTGTTGTATCGGCTGTGGTTATAATGATACTTTCGGTCAAATAACGATAAATATGACCGGCAGTATAGAAATGCAAGCTAACGGCGACCACGGTATCTGCATAGGCGGCGGTGTATCCTCATGTGAAACACCGATAAAGCTGCTCAGCGGCAATATCAAAATGTCCTGCACCGGAAAGGACTGCATAGGTGCGGGCTCATATGACGGATGCTGCGGCATTGAAACCGGAGATGCCTTTATAGACGTAAACTGCTCGGGTGATAATGCCATAGCTCTCGGCTCGCTGTGCGGATATGTAAATATCAGGATAAGCGGCACAAAGCTTATGCTCAGAGCCCTCGGCGAACGTGCAGGCTGTATAGGCGCACTCTCGGCACTTGAAGGTGATACACCGTCAATGATAGATATACGCAACGCTTCCCTTGATCTTCTTATGAAAGCAATGCGCGGTGCGGCTGTAGGCTGTCGTAAGACAGAATGCGACCTGAGTATCAGCAACTCCGACTTTGCGATCCATATCGAAGGTGAGCAGGTTGCGGGCATAGGCAGTGCAGAGGGCAAGGGTACGCTTAGTGCCGGCAGTAGCAATATCAAAATCAAATCGCTTTCGGGAGTTTATTCTATAGATGTCGGCTTTGCGAACGGCAAGACAACTCTCAATAACACGGTGATAAATTCAGCCACGATAAACGACCCGGATTATCACGAGTCTGAACGTGCAATGCAATAATATTAACATTATTGCGTCCCGCTGTAGGAGCATTTCCTTACGGCGGGACGTTATTTTTGTACACTAAAGCGCCGATAACACGCAATTATATTACTCATTTTTGCTTTAAAGTGTAAAATTTGTCACACTTTTAAGAAGATTTTGTGAAATTTAGCACTCTCCTATTGACAGTGCTAAAAAGTGTGCTATAATGTAGTTGTACAAAGAAAGAGAAAGGGTCTCCGGAAGGTACAAGGGCAGCAAATGATTGGCACTGCGTTTAAAGCACAGACCGCTTAGAACTGAATGGAGGAATGACATATGTT
>DJPL01000077.1:0-76634 GCA_002437415.1 Ruminococcaceae bacterium UBA6413
CACGAGGGAGAGAACCTAAGGGTATAGGGCTGAGTCTTGCTTTCGCAAGCACTCGGACGTTCCGCTTCGCTACACTGGGCTGCTAAGTCCAACGGAGCTTTAGCGGAGTGCACGAGCCTTGTGTAAGCAAGGCTCAGACTTGCACCTAGTCCCTTTGGTTCTTTCCCTCGTTCATAGCAGCAACGTTATTAAACAGAATAGCGAACCCGAGAAGTTCTATCCGACAAACAGAACTATCGGTAGCTTGCTATAAGTATTAAATACTAAAACGGTATAATAGAAGTGCACTATACAAAAAAGTGAGCCGTGCGCACTATATTTTGCGCTTCGACTCACTTTTTCTTTTTTCGGGTTGTGCCACAACCCCATTTTTATACAGCTATACCGCAGTTCATACCACATGAACTTAATATTCGGTTAAATCAAGGAGAATATAATCTACACAGTTAATTTTGTTTAAGGAAAAGGAGTCAATTATATGTTCCACATAATGGTCGCAGAGGACGACACAAACACAAGAAAGCTTATGTGCACGGTGCTTAAGCAGAACGGCTACGAGCCTGTACCCGCCGTTGACGGCATCGATGCGCTTGATATACTTGACAGACAGCACGTTGACCTTATACTGCTTGATGTAATGATGCCGAGAATGGACGGCTACGAGTTTGTAAAAACGCTCCGTGAGGGCGGCTGCAACACGCCTGTACTTATGGTCACAGCACGGGAAACCTCCGCCGATAAGATCGCGGGCTTCCGCGCAGGCACGGACGACTATATGGTAAAGCCTGTCGATGATGAGGAAATGCTCCTTCGCATATCGGCGCTTCTGCGCCGCAGTAATATAGCAAACGAGCACAAGCTCCACGCAGGAGGCACAGTGCTTGACTATGACGCGCTCACAGTCACAAGCGGCGACGTTACTTATGAGCTTCCCAACAAGGAGTTTATGCTGCTGTTCAAGCTTCTGAGCTATCAGAACAAGATATTCACCCGCCGTCAGCTTATGGACGAGCTGTGGGATATGGAAACAGAAACCGATGAGCGTACCATAGACGTACACATAAACCGTCTGCGCGACAAGTTCCACGACAACCCCGATTTCGAGATCGTTACAGTCAGAGGACTTGGCTACAAGGCTGTACTGAAACAGCACTGAGCCGGCGGAGGAATAAGATGCACAGGAAAATAAGCGATGAAGAAAAGCGACTGCGCTCTATAAACGCCTATGTCGTGCTGTTCGTATTCTTCGTAATGGTGTCGGCGGTCGTTATCTGCGTTCTGATATTCAATATACTTGATGCGTTCGGACTGATGAGGCATATAGAGGTAGTACCTATGCTTCTGCCGTTCATAATGCTGTGCTCCTGTATAATAATCGGCAGTATACTGTCGGCAATGTTATCGGGTGTACTGCTCCGACCGCTCAATGACCTCAAGGAGGGATTGCTGAAGGTATCAAAGGGCGACTTCTCGGTACGGCTCGAGCAAAACGGGAACAGCGAGCTTTCGCATATACAGGAGAACTTCAACATAATGGTAAAGGAGCTCGGCAATACAGAGCTTTTCAGAAACAATTTCATTAACGACTTTTCGCACGAGTTCAAGACGCCGATGGTATCAGTTTACGGCTTTGCAAAACAGCTCAAAAAAGGCGGACTTACAAAGGAGCAGGAGCAGGAGTACATTGATATAATCATAAACGAGTCACAGCGGCTCATAAATATGTCAAGCAATATCCTTATGCTTAGCAAGCTCGAAAATCAGGAGATAATCACCGATAAGCAGGATTTTTCACTCGATGAGGAGCTGCGCAGATGTGTTCTGCAATTACAGGAGCAGTGGGGAGAAAAAGCTCAGGAGGTCATTCCCGACCTTTGCGAAATCACCTATCATGGCAACAGCGAAATGCTGAAGCAGGTCTGGCTGAATGTTATCGGCAATGCTATAAAATATACGCCCGAGGGCGGCACGATCGAGGTAAAGCTTGATATCAACCCTAAGAACGAACGGGAAGTCAGAGTACGCATAACAGATAACGGAATAGGTATGGATAAAGCGACAGCCGAGCGGATCTTCGATAAATTCTATCAGGGCGACAGCTCGCACGCGACAGGCGGAAACGGTCTGGGTCTTGCTATGGTAAAGCGTATCGTCGAGCTTTGCGGCGGCAGGATACGGGTAAAGAGCGAGCCCGGAAAAGGCACTCAGTTCGCCGTTTATCTTCCGATAGAGGACAAGGATAAGGAAGATAAGAAAAAGAAAAGTTTAAATGCGGTTAACACAGCGGGATTAAAATAAACAATTACAGTGTTCCGTTGACAATAAAGCGGCTTTTGCCGTTTACATATAACTTAAAATTCTTATGAAAAGGATACTACGATGCTTCAACTGAAAAACATAACTAAAGATTATAAGGTTGGCGACGAAAAAGTCCACGCACTGAGGGGAGTCAGCATTGACTTCCGCGAGAGCGAGTTTGTGTCAATACTCGGTCAGTCGGGTTGCGGCAAGACAACGCTCCTTAATATTATCGGCGGTCTTGACAGATACACTGACGGCGATCTTATCATCGGCGGTAAGTCAACTAAAGAATTTAAAAACGCCGACTGGGACACCTACCGCAACCATTCGATAGGTTTCGTATTTCAGAGCTACAACCTTATCCCTCACCAGACGGTGCTTGCAAACGTTGAGCTTGCACTGACGTTATCCGGCGTTTCAAAGGCTGAGAGAAGACAGAGAGCAAAGGACGCGCTGATAAAAGTAGGTCTTGGCGACCAGCTCAAGAAAAAGCCTAATCAGATGTCGGGCGGTCAGATGCAGAGAGTTGCTATTGCAAGAGCGCTTGTAAACGAACCCGATATACTCCTTGCTGACGAACCTACAGGTGCTTTGGACAGCGAAACGAGCGTTCAGATAATGGAACTTTTAAAGGAGATATCCAAAGACAAGCTTATCATTATGGTAACGCATAACCCCGAGCTTACTGAGAAGTATTCCAACAGAATAATAAGACTGCTTGACGGTAAGGTTGTAGATGATACTAACCCTTATGACAGAAATGTGGTCGAGCCTATCGAAAAGAAAAAGACAGGCAAGGAAAAGAAGATCAAAAAGCCCTCAATGTCTTACTTCACCGCACTGTCGCTGAGCCTTAACAACCTGATGACCAAAAAGGGCAGAACCTTTATGACCTCATTTGCGGGAAGCATAGGCATTATCGGCATTGCGCTCATTCTGTCGATATCAAGCGGCGCTCAGCTATATATAAAGTCTGTCGAGGAAGAAACACTCGCAAGCTATCCTATTGCAATCGAGCGCAACGCTATGGATATGTCGTCTATGATGACCTCGATGATGAAGGACAACACGAGTGACGGCAACGATGACGGTAAGATCCACTCCAACAATATAATGGGCAGTATGGTAAACTCCATGCTCACCCAGCTTAAATCAAACGACTTAAAGAGCTTCAAGAAGTATCTTGAAACTGACGGCGATGAGATAAACGACTATGTAAGCGATATTATGTACGGATATTCGACACCGCTCAATATCTTCAGAAACGACAAGGATAAGGGGATAATCCAGGTAAATCCCTCGACATTGTTTGAAGATATGGGTATGACGAACGCTATGTACGACTCTCAGCTTATGAGCAATGTTGTAAGCTCAAGCTATGACACATGGACGGAGCTCCTTGACAATGACAAGCTGTTGAATGAACAGTACAAGGTTCTCGCAGGCAGAATGCCGAATGCATACAACGAAGTTGTTGTAATGGTAAACAAGGATAACGAGATCTCCGATTACAGCCTTTACTGCCTCGGACTTATGGACAGCGATCAGCTTATTGACGCGGTAAAGAGCGCAATGAGCAACGAGAATGAAAAGGTCGACTTCACAAGCGAGCTTCAGACCTATACCTATGATGAGCTTCTCGGTCTTGAATTCAAGCTGGTGACCAATCCCGAATTCTACGAAAAAGAAAACGACATATGGGTCGACAAGAGCGAAGATAAGATCTATATGACAAAGGTTGTCGAAGACGCAGAAACTATAAAGGTTGTCGGCATAATAAAGCCCGAAGAAAACAGCATAATGTCGTCGAACTCTTCTTCTGCTATAGGTTATACTCACGAGCTTACAGAGTATCTTGTAAACAAGGTAAATGACAGTGAGGCGGTAAAGGCTCAGAAGGACTCGCCCGATACCGATATCTTCACAGGTAAGGAATTTGCCAAGGAAGAAGAGAAAAAGACCCTCACAATGGAGGATATACAGGCGTATATCGCGGCTCTGCCTCAGGAACAGCAGGCTGAGATAATGTCACAGCTTCAGCAGGCTCAGCAGATGGGAATGACCGAACAGCAGATAGTTGATGCATTCTCACAGCAGATGAGCACCGAGTCCGACGCTACCTATGACGGAAATATGACGCTCCTCGGTGTGGCTTCACTTGATGAGCCGAGCCGTATAAATATCTATCCCAAGGACTTTGACTCAAAGGAAAAGATCGAGCAGATAATAAGCGACTACAACGACAAGGTAAAGGCTGACGGCAACGAAAACCTGAAGATCGAGTATACCGATATAGTCGGACTTATGATGACCTCGGTATCTACTATAATTGATGCTATAAGCGTTATTCTTATCGCATTCGTAGCGATTTCACTTGTTGTATCGTCAATAATGATAGGTATCATTACCTACATCTCTGTTCTTGAAAGAACCAAGGAAATCGGTATACTGCGCGCCATGGGTGCAAGCAAGAGGGATATATCACGCGTATTCAATGCCGAAACGCTCATTGTCGGCTTTGCCGCAGGTGCTATCGGTATAGGCGTTACACTGCTTCTGCTTATCCCCGCTAACGCGATAGTATACAGCCTTACAGGCATTTCGGGTATGTGTGTACTGCCGTGGCAGGGTGCAATAATACTGGTAATTATCAGTATGCTGCTTACTCTTATCGCGGGTCTAATTCCGTCACACTATGCCGCTAAGAAAGACCCTGTACTGGCACTCAGAAGCGAATAAACTGTTTAATAAAATGTCCCCTGTCGAATTAAACGCGGCAGGGGATTTGCATATTTACAGACAACGTTTTCATATCCGTGTACAAAAAATTGTACAGAGTTATTATTAGCTGTAGACAAAGCGGATAATTTGTGATAATATTATACACAAGGAAGTGATAATATGAAAAAGAAAATAGCGGCGCTTGCACTGGCACTTGTAATGCTGACGGGTTGCTCGGTAAAGGCGGTCAATTCATCGCCGGAAAGCAGAGCGGAGAATATAACAAGTACAGCTTCTGTAGAAGAACCGTCCTCAATTGATGATAGCTCTTATGACAGTGATGCACCGACAATATCCGATGAAACCGCTTCGGCAGAAAGCGCAGAGCAGATCGTATCAGATACAGCGACAGCCGCCGAAAGCACAGCAGAGTCGTCTTCGGCAGAGGAAACCGATAGCACTGGCTCGGACGGCAATATGACCGGCAATGAGCTTAAGGTGCATTTCCTTGATGTCGGACAGGGTGACAGTATATTCATCGAACTGCCCGATAACAAGACTATGCTTATTGACGCTTCGGAAAAGGAATATGCAGACAGGATAACTACCTACATATATTCCTGCGGGTATAATTCGCTTGATTATGTGGTGGCAACGCACCCACACAGCGACCATATAGGCGGTATGGCGGACGTTATCGGCTCGTTCAGTGTCGGAAGCGTTATATTAAGTCCCGCAACGCACACTACCAAGACATATACGAATATGCTGACCGCAATCGACAACAGCGGGGCAAAGGTAACACTCGGTGCGGCGGGCACAGAGCTGTTTTCCGACGGCGATTTATCGGCGGTGGTGATCGCGCCTGTAACGGAGGACTACAGCGACCTTAACAATTCTTCCGTAATGATAATGCTTAGCTACGGTGACAAGAAATTTCTGTTCACCGGGGACGCTGAGGAAGAGGAAGAGCGCACAGTCACAGCCGATGTTAAGTGCGATGTGCTTAAGGTCGGACATCACGGAAGCAGTACATCTACAAGCAGTGCTTTCCTGACAGCGGCAAGCCCCGAGTATGCGGTTATATCCTGCGGCGCAGGCAACTCATACGGACACCCGCACACCGAAACTATTGATAAGCTGAAAAAGGCGGGCATAGATATCTACCGGACCGATTTGCAGGGCGATATTGTAATGACGTGTGACGGCAAAAATATTACGGTGAATGTATCGCCGACTGCGGCAGACGGCGCACAGTCGGGTGAAAGCAAGCCGGAAACAACTAAAGCGGCAACCACAAAGGTTACCACAACTACGGTAAGCACAACGCCTGAACCTGCAACTGAAGCACCTGCAACAAAAGAGCCTGCGGCGGATGATCCTGTAAGCTATTCGTATGTGCTGAATACAAATACTATGAAGATACACCGCGCAAGCTGTTCATCGGTAGATCAGATGAGCGAAGAAAACACGGACTACACGAATGATTATGATGCGGCGATCGCGGCAGGGTATGTGCCGTGTAAGAGGTGTAAGCCGTGAGGATAATCAATTAAAAGAAAGTTCCTGCCGGCAAAAAAATGTTGTACCGCCGTGTCGGTTGACACCGACTTAATTTTATGTTATAACAACCTCAGCCTGAAATCGTCAGAAGACGATTTCGCCGCATAGTATGCGGCTTGCTACGCAATGGCTGAGAACGTTGAAACACGATTTTGTTTTGCCCGACAGGCAAAATTTACGATTTTGTTTTGCCCGACAGGCAAAATTTGCGGCATTTGCCGCTATGTGCCTTGACGGCACATTAAAATCGTGTTATAACAACCTCAGCCTGAAATCGTCAGAAGACGATTTTGCCGCATAGTATGCGGCTTGCTACGCAATGGCTGAGAACATTTTAACATAAAAAACTTTTGCCGACAGGCAAAAGACGGCGTACCGCTGTGTCGGTTGACACCGACTTAATTTTATGCTATAATAAAAATACAAGAACAACCCTTTTATAGACGGTTGCTCCCGAAGCGTAAACAGATTTAACCGCTCACGTCTGGAAGTTGTGGGGCGGTTATTTCTTTTTGCTTAAAAAAGCGAGTACAGCAAATACAGCAATAACAAAATCGACTAAAAATGAGCCGAACAGAAGTAAGTCTTCTAATGTTATGTAGTTCATTGCACTTCACCTCCCTTGCAGACTTAAATTCTGCTTCGGGAGTAGGATTAACCGCCTATCGTCCAAGGTTGTCCTTGCAATAAGTATAATATCATAATCCGATTGATTTTGTCAATAACAGTATATTGATAAGAGCTTTGAGTAAAATCAAAACTCTCAGGTTGTAGAAAAAGTCTGCTTTTTAAAAAACTGCTTGTTCACTATCCCTATCCCCAAACCCCTTTCCCCCGGTGAAAGGCTGTGTATGCTTGGTTGGCTCTGCATCGTGCAGAGCCTTTGGGCATACACGCCCGGCATCCGTGCCGGGGCTGTATGTGGGGCTACCGCCCCTAGTCCCTGTCGGGGGCTTTGCCCCTGCGACCCCATTTTTAAATTCTAAAGAGGTTTTTCGAAAGTCTGAGAGCTTTGAATTAAATCAAGGCTCTTTTCTATTTAATTAAGCAATTTCTTATACGTTAAATCAATAAGAAAAGCGCCGAGCGGAGCGGTGATGATTATCGACAGTACGGCAACGGTCAGCACGATGTTTCCGCAGGAAAGCCCCATTGCAAGCGGAACGCCGCCGATCGCCGCCTGGACGGTAGCTTTCGGCAGATAGGCAAGACAGCAGAACAATCTCTGCTTAAATGGGATTTTTGTTCTGATAAGGCACACCGCAACGCCTGCCATTCGAAACAGCAGAACGGCGAAAATCAGCACTACCGCGGATATGCCCGCGCTGACGGAATAGTTTATATCCACTGCCGCACCGACAAGCACGAACAGTACGATCTCTGCGGCTACCCAGATACGACCGAAGCGGGCGGAAAGTCGCTCGGCGGCTTCGGGGCGTATCTTGTTAATAGTTATTCCGCTTGTCATTACGGCTACAAGGGAAGAGAACGGTACTACTGCACCGAATGTATCCTCGACAGTGCACAGCAGGAACGAAATGCTCACAAGAATAAGCAGCTTTGCTGTGTCGCGGATATGTATCAGCTTCATCAGCTTGCCGAGAATAAATCCGACAAGTATTCCTGCGGTGATGCCGAGTATCAGTGACACAGGGATTTTTGCAAAATCGAGGGCGTTTACTGTACCGCTCTGTGCAAGACCTGTGAACACCGAGAACATCACTATTACAAATACATCGTCAACCGACGCGCCGGCTAAAATAAGCTGTGGTATGCTGTATTTCTGCCCACGTTTTTCTTCCATAAGCTTCAGCATTTTTGGGACGATCACGGCGGGGGATACCGCACCGACGACCGAGCCCATTACAAGCGCGTCGGTAAGCGATATCCCGAGCAGGGCAGGGGCAAGCAGTGCCATACCGAGTATCTCGAAGCAGGCAGGCACACAGCACATCAGCACGGCGGGTCTGCCGACTTTTTTAAGATCGGCGAGGTTCAGCGAAAGCCCCGCGCGCATAAGGATTATCACGAGGGCGATTTTGCGCAGCTGTGCCGAAATATCAAGCACGGAGCTGTCAATCAGCGAGAAAACGTGAGGGCCGAGCAATATTCCGACACCGAGCATACCGATAAGTGCGGGCAGGTGCAATTTTTTGCACAGTTCTCCTGCAAGAAAGCCGAGCAGGAAAATAAGGGCGAGTGAAAATAGCATAAAAATATCTCCTTTTGCAGTAACCGCAAAATAAAAAAGCCGACAGCTACTGCGTAAAATGCAGAAGTCATCAGCTTAAAATCTTTAATTCAAAGCGGTTCGGGCATAAGCCCCGGGAGAACATCATTCCCTTTATTACGGATTTATTATAGCATTGTGAGGGTGGGATTGTCAAGGGGGATTTGATACTATCGCCTATATCCGCCGTCAACGTAAGTATAGCAAAACTCAAACAGCCGCAACGGCGAATTTGAAGCGGCTCACAGCCGCTTATTCAATATTCTGTATCTGCTCTCTTATCTTCTCAATCTCGCTCTTCATATCCACAACAAGTCTTGTTATGCGGATATCTGCCGCCTTTGAGCCGATAGTGTTTGTTTCTCTGTTGATCTCCTGCACCAGGAAATCAAGCTTTCTGCCAATCTCCTTATCGCTGTCAAGCATTGAGCGGAGCTGTGAAAGGTGGGAGTGCAGGCGTACCGTTTCTTCGTCAACGGCTGTCTTTTCGGAGAATATAGCCGCCTCGGTGAGTATTCTCTGCTCGTCAATATCCGATGAGCCGAGTATCTCTTTGAGCTTGTCCTCAAGCTTTTTGCGGTATGCGGCGGTGCTTTCGGGCGAGTATACCTCAACCTTGCTTACCATATCCTCAATTACTGACGCCTTTTCGAGTACGTCAGCCTTTAATGCCGCACCCTCTGTTTCACGCATTGCAATGAACTTGTCGAGAGCGGAGCTTACGACCGATGAAATATCAGCCCAGAGTTGTTCCTCGTCTGTTTCTTCCTTTATCACCGTGAATACATCGGGTATTCTGAAAAGGTCGGAGGCGGAGAGGTCGTCCGTTATGCCGAGGTCGGGAGCGATAGTGCGGATAGCTTCTATGTACTGTGAGGCTACCTGCTCGTTTACCTTTACCGAGGTGTCCTTTACATCTATGTTGTAAACGAGGAGCGACAGCTCGACCTTACCTCTTGTTATCTTTTCCTTGAGCATGGTTTTGAGCTTGGGCTCAAGATACTGGTAGTTGCGGGGAAGCTTTGATGAAAATTCAAAGAACTTGTGATTGACACTTCTGATTTCGGCTATTATTTCTCTGCCGTTGATTACAGCCTGTTCTCTGCCGAAACCCGTCATACTTCTTATCATGGTGGGTATCCTTTCTTAGTAAAGTGGCTTATATTTTCAGCTCGCCGCTTTCAAGCATTGACTGTGCGGCAAGTAATATTCCTGTTTTGCCCGACGGATAGGTGATGCCGCCCTGAAGCCATACGGCATACGGTTCTCTGAGCGGTGCGTCTGCGGAAAGCTCAATGCTTGCTCCCATTGTAAATGCGCCTGCCGCCATTATGACCTTGCTGTCATATCCGGGCATATCCCACGGCTCGGGGGTTGCCATAGAGTCAACCGGCGATCCGCCCTGAATGCCCTTGCAGAACGCGCAGAGCGCATCGGGTGTGCCGAGCTTTATCGCGGCGATTATATCCGTCCTGTCATGGTCATATTTCGGGAATGTTTCGTAGCCGAGCAGTGAGAAGAACGTGCAGGCGAAAACCGATGTCTTTACCGCGCTCTCAACTATCTGCGGAGCTAAGAAGAAGCCGAGGTACATCCCCCTGTTCTCATCAAGCGAACAGCCGACCTCTTTACCTGTTCCGACTGTTGTCAGACGATAACTGCATAGCTCGATCAAATCCTTTCTGCCTGCTATGTAGCCTCCTGTGCGGGCAATTGCACCGCCGGGATTTTTGATAAGACTGCCGATTATAAGATCTGCGCCGACCTCGGTAGGCTCACGCTTTTCCACAAACTCGCCGTAGCAGTTATCGACCATTATAATGGCGTCATTGTTAACGCTTTTTATTGCACTGATTATCTCGCCTATCTTGTCTATTGACAGTGATTCACGGAGCGAATAACCCCTCGAACGCTGGATATATGCCACCTTACAGCCCTTTGCGGCTGCCGCCTTTATACCCTCAAGGTCTGGCGTGCCGTCAGGGAGTAAGTCAACCTGTGCATACTTTATGCCGAATTCCTTAAGTGAGCCGCCGTGCTCGCCGTTTATTACCTCTGTCAACGTGTCATAAGGCGCGCCCGTTACACAAAGCAGTGTGTCACCCGGGCGGAGTATGCCGAACAGGGCAGTGGAGAGTGTGTGCGTGCCGTTTACAAAGCTGTGACGGACGAGCGCGTCCTCGGTACGGAAAACCTCGGCGTATACCGTGTCGAGCTTATCTCTGCCGTCGTCATTGTAGCCGTATCCGATAGTGCCCTTAAGGTGCATCTCGCTGACGCGGTTGTTTATAAATGCGGAGAGTACCTTGTTTCCGTTATACTCTGCGGTTTCGCTGATTTTCGCAAACTGCGCCGAGGCAAGCTCTTCGGCTTTCTTTGCAGTTTGGAGCAGTCTGCTGTCAATATTGAAAAAGTCCATTTTTATCCTCTTGTTATTTCATACGCTGTGCTTGCTATCGTAAAGCCGCAGTTTATATAAAACTGCCGGACGTTTTTCTTGCAGGCAAGCGTTATTTTTCTGTTATCAAGTAACCGGGCGGCACTGCTCAAAAGCGCCTTTCCGATGCCGTTTTTCTGCATATCCTGTCTTACCGCGATGTGGGAGAGAAAACACTCTTTATCATCGCCGTAAAGCACTGTCGCAGTCGCAACGGGAATATCACCGCTGTACATTATTATAAGTTTTGAAACGCCGTGACGGACGCGGTGACAGGTGTCGGCGTACCAGTCGTCAAACTGATCGTCACATAGCGAAAATCCGCTTTTCAGTATCTCAAATACCGTGCGGTAGTCCTCGGTAAATTCTGCTTTCAGATGATCATTACCGTGTGCAGTCGGCGCTGTGTCCGATATCATTATATAAAGCTCTTCGACTTTTTCCGAAAGCCTGATATCCGACATTACAGCCCTCGCACCGAGCATATCGGAAAACGCAAGCAGGCTTTCTGTATCTGTATTTTCGCCACAGTGAATGTAAAGCTCGCCGCCGTAATAAAGCGCAAGCGTATTGTCGCCCTCATAGAACGTGCAGAAGTCGTACCCTGTGCCGTAAGCCCTGTAATACGCATTTATCCGCCCGACTATCACGTTGTCTGACGGATAACCGGGCGGCAGTGCGCCGTATATTCTTTTTATCATTTTTCCGCAAGTGTAAGATACATTGCATATGCAAGCCTTGCGGTGCTTTCCGCGTCGCTCTTTTTTATCATACATGACGGTGAGTGCAGATACCTGCACGGAACGGACAGTGCGACCGTCCTTATACCGCCGACCGAGGTATGAATTGCGCCGCTGTCGTTACCGCCTGCAACAAGCGTCTTTGTCTGACAGGGAACGCCTATCTCCTTTGCCTTTTCAAAGCCGAGGTGATACAGCTCGCGGTCATAGATAGTACCTCTGTCCATATAGCTTACTACACAGCCCTTGCCAAGCTCGCATACACGCTTTTCGCCGTCATTGCCCGCAAAGTCGCAGGCTGTGGTGGTTTCGAGCACGATGGCGTAATCGGGTTTTACCGTGTAAGCGGCAACCTTTGCGCCCCTTGTGCCTATCTCCTCCTGAACGGTGAACACGCAGGTAACGTCATATGGCAGATCGGTATTGAGCATATCTATCATTATGGCACAGCCTATTCTGTCGTCAAGCGCTTTTTCGCGCAGATAGCCGTTGCCGAGCTCGGTATAATCGCTCTTAAAATATGCACAGTCGCCGAGCGAAACGTATTTTTCCGCCTCCGCCTTTGACGAAGCGCCGATGTCTATTGCAAGCGTATCAAGCTTTACGGGGTTGTCACGTTCTTTGGGTGACTGCTGGTGTACAGCCTTACCGCCGACTACTCCGACAGTGCCGTTTTTGAAGTGCAACTGTCTGCCTATAACGACTTCGGGATTTATCCCGCCGACAGTCGTGAATTTCAGGTTACCGTCGTCGGTGATGTATGTCACGATAAATCCGACCTCGTCCTGATGAGCGGCAAGCATGACCTTGTTTTTCGGCGTTTTTGCGCCCTTTTTATTTACTATGATATTGCCGAGCGGGTCAATTTTTGTGTCGCAGTCCGAGGGGAGCATGGAAAGTATCAGCTTTGTCACATCGCCCTCGTCACCACTCGTACCGTCGGCATTGCAAAGCTTCTTTATGATATCAAACAATTCAGCCATTATCGGCACCGCCTTTCATGGCAAAAGCCGCGATAAGCCTTGCTGTGGATATAACGTCCTCGGTGTCTATTATCTCGGCGGGAGTATGCATAAATTTCAGCGGAATTGACAGCGTACACGCTTTCGCTCCCGACTTGTTCACACTCATCGTATCGGCATTTGTGCCTGTTTCTCCGCCCATAACTTCAAGCTGATACGGGATATTCTCCGTCTTTGCAAGAGATATAAGGCTGTTTGACAGCTCTCTTGAAAGTGACGGCGCAATACCTATCATAACGCCCTTTGACATATCGGCACATTTTGCCCTGTCGCTGTCGGGAGTTTTCGCAAAGCTTACGTCCATCTCAAGAACGTAGTCCGGATCCAGGTCGTATACCGCTATCTTTGCGCCGCGTTCGCCTGTTTCTTCCTGCGTGGTGAACGATACGTCAAGATCAAACGCAAGCTCTTTATCTTTCAGCATTTCAAGCGCCACAAGTATTGATGCCACTCCGCATCTGTCGTCAAGCGCGCCCGCGCAGTATCTTGTGCCGAGCATAGCTGTAGGCTCGCAGTCGAATGTTATCCTGTCGCCGAGTTCTATTCGGCTTTCAAGTTCAGACTTTGTGTAGCCTGTATCGATAACAAGCTCTTCGATCTTCGGCACTCCGTCACCGCTCTTTACATGAGGCGGGAGTACGGATACAACGCCCTTAACCTTTTCCTTGCCGTGAATTGTCACGCTCTGCGCCGCAAGCACACGCTTGTCAGGACCGCCTACCGCACCGACCTTTATAAATCCGTTGTCGTCTATATAGGACACGATAAGTCCGACCCTGTCGATATGCGCGTCAAGCAGGAGCTTAGGTCTGTTGCCTGTGTTTTTGATATGCCCGATAACGTTTCCGAAATCGTCAATACTGCAATCGTCCGTGTAGCTTTTCAGCATTGACAGAGCGACCTCGGACGCACTTCTTTCATCGCCCGAAACACCGTCAATACTGCACAGACTGTACAGCATACTGTTAATATCCATTGTCATCTTTCTTTCGCGGCTTAATATAAGCCGTCCATTTTGATTTTTTCCTTGACCCTTTCGAGCTCTGCTATAAACTGCTCGTCAAGCTTGCTTAAGCTGTAGCCCTTGGGGAAGATAAGCACGTCCTTGTTTACCTTATAGGGAACGTCACATTTCAGTTGTACCATTCCGTGCTGTTCAAGACAGCTTTTGGGAACGGGAGAAACCCACATATATGTGTTGTGCAGGTTTCCGAGCAGGTCAAACTGACTTCCGCGCTCGTAGACATAGATGCGCTTTTTGCGATGCTCTGTGGCATTTGCCTTTGATACCTTTGAGAATGAGAGAGAGGGGATCGAAAGATCGCCGTGTACTATCTCGATGTAATCCTCAAGGTCGGAATATTTTACTACACCGTCCGGATTTTCCTTTGCCAGCGGACTTTCCTTGTTTACAAGAAGCTTGTATTCAAACTCCCATAAAGGACGGTATTTCAGATTTTTTCCGTCAAGCATAGCGAAATACTGCTTTTCGTGAATGTTCTGATATCTTATTATGCCCAGCTTGAAGTCGAAATTCAGGATATTGTTTATCGCGTCCATCGAATTTGTTTCCTTGAAGTTGATAGATATCTCCTTGTCGGTGTCAAGCAGGCTCACAAAGTTTGAAAATGCCTTTGTGATATAGGTAGCTCTGGGCACAGAGATGCTGAAACGCACAGCGTCATCGACCTTAGGCTTGTACAGCGATACCATTTCGTCAAACTGGTCAAGCACCGCCTTTGCGTAGCCTAAGAACTCGCCGCCCTTTTCCGTAGGAGCGACCCCCTTTGTCGTTCTGCGGAATATCGTGATACCTATTTCGTTTTCCAGCTCCTTTATAGCCTTACTGAGATTAGGCTGCCCCATAAATAAATTGTTTGCCGCCTTTGTGATCGAACCGGTTTTTTCGATCTCAACCGCATACTTAAGATGCAGTAGGTTCATTTAAAACCATATCCTTTCATCACAGAGGGAAAACCTCTGTTAAATTATAACCCTTTATATTAAATTTTACTTTTTAGGTTCAACGTTTGTGAAAGTCTGTATCGCCTCTACAATAGTCTTTTCGTGTGCAAGCTTACCGTACTTGTCTACCTCTGCCTTGTTCTTTTCGCCGTGTGTCAGGCAGCCTGCTCCCCCGATGCAGCCTCCGACACAAGCCATACCTTCAATGAAGTTGTTTGGCAGAAGATTTTTAGATGCACGCATAAGCGCACGCTTGCACTCTTCAATACCGTCACATGACAGACCGTTTAACTTGAACTCCTCGTTGCCCTGTTCCTTAAGAGCTTCTGCAACTGCGTCTGCAAGACCGCCGCAACGTGCGAAAATTCTGCCGTAATAAGAAGCGTTGTCAAGCTCTGTACCCTCAAGCTCGGATACCTCTATATCCTTGCTGTCGAATATAGCCTGTAACTCCTCAAATGTCATTGCGTAGTCAACGTAAGGCTTTACCTTATCCCACTGTACTTCCATCTTCTTTGCCGTGCACGGTCCGATGAATACTACCTTAGCCGTGGGATCGCCTTCCTTGATGTACTTTGCTATTTCAGCCATAGGCGAGAAGTTATGCGAGATCTTGTCGACCATGGTCGGGAACGACTTTTGAATGTACATTACGAATGCGGGACAGCATGAGCTTGTCAGGAAGCCCTTTTCGGCAAGCTCCTGTGACTCCTTGTACGCTACCATATCGGCGCCGAGAGCCGCCTCAACAACGCTGTGGAAGCCGAGCTGCTTTATAGCCGTTACGACCTGATCAAGCTTTGCATAGCTGAACTGGCTGGCGATTGAGGGAGCTACAACGGCATAAACCTTGTAATTCTGATTGTTGTTACTTCCCTTTAATGTTTCGATAATGTCAACTATGTACGACTTATCGCTTATAGCGCCGAACGGGCAGGTATAAACGCACGCGCCGCACGAAATGCACTTGTCGTTATCAATATGAGCCGCCGCCGAGCTTGTGTCTGTAGCTCTTGAGATAGCGCCTATCTTGCAGGCTCTCTCACACGGACGCTTGAACTCCAATATAGCGCCGTAGGGACAAACCTTGGCGCACTGACCGCAGTTTACGCACTTTGACTTGTCGATGTGAGCCTTCTGGTGCTCGTCAAATGTGATAGCACCCATACGGCATACATCTTCACAGCGGTGAGCGATACAGCCGCGGCACGCCTCTGTTACATCGTAGCCGCCGACAGGACATTCGTCACAAGCAATGTCGATGACCTCAATTACATTGGGGTTTGTGGGATCGCCGCCCATAGCTATCTTTATACGCTCCGAAACGATCGCTCTTTCCTTATAGATACAGCATCTCATTGTAGGCTTGTCCTTGACGATGTTCTTGGCAACGTCATTGAAGAAGCTGAACGAATCGGCGGGCTTTTCAGTGCCCTCTGTTGTCCATGCGTGTCTTGCGACCTCTCTTAAGACCTTGTACTTTAAGTACTGCACCTTGGTGTCAAATTTTCTTAACTTCTTGTCCATTTTTCTTACTGCGGAATTTCCCCGCAGACCGCTTAAGCGGTCTCTCCTTTCGCATTGGTTTTCTTTTTGTTCCACTTTTATATCAAGCTTTTCCTTTAGAAATAGCTTCAATCTGTTGCCAAACCTTTTAAATAATATGGGGTTTGGGGCGTAGCCCCAAGCGGGGTGAGGGCGGCAGCCCCACACTCAGCCCCTTTCCCGGGGAAAGGGGTTTGGGGATTGGGATAGAGAACTTGCTCTATTTTTAAAACAGAATTTTTCTATAAGCAAAAGCTTTTTCTTTAGAAATAGCTAACTTTTATCTTTTTGCCCATTTGCTTAAGGCATTTGCTCAACTCGTCCACGAGCTGCATTTTTATGTTGAATGTGATAGGCAGGTTAGGGTTCTGGTGCGCCGCATTGACAGCTCTGCCGACATAGAAATTGATATCGGTAGCGTCCTCAAAGAGCATTCTCGCTATGCACGATGCGCCGTCCTGCAAAATAGTCCAGTCATCGTACAGCTTGTTCTCTCCGAGGTAGTCCTTCGCATAGTCGAGCACCTTGCTTATCGTAATTACACCCTCGGTAACTATATCCACGCCCTCTATTGTCGCCATAGGCGGGATATCCGGGCTGATGTAGTCAAGGCAGGGTATAACGGGCTTTCCTAAGAACTCTCCCGTAAGTGTAGATGTCGTACCGCCGCAGACGATGTGCTTGCCGCCCTTTGAGAAGAACAGCGTCATCATCTTGTTTAAGTCCTTCGGGTCGGACGGCGGACCTATCATAAGGTTCACCTGCTCACGCTCACGGATCTTGATAACTCCGACGGTCGTATCGTCGCCGGGCGAGCCGCCGTACAGCCTTACGCATTCATCAAGGAGCAGTGTGGCGAGAGCCTTCGCTGAGTACTCTCTGTCATACACACCCTCCATAAATTCTATTATGTTTTCCCTCTGCCAGCCGAAATTCAGTGACGAGCCGACACCCGCATAGATAGCACCGTCGCTTGTCGTTATGAATGTATCGTCAAGCTTCAGCTGTATCTTTGAGATGTATATCGTCTTGCCGTCTATCTGATTTATCGTCTTGGGATAGTCAAAATTCTTGCCGTCACGCAGCATTATTACCTGCGGATTGTCGTACTGTATTATCTCAGCCTCTTTGTTGTTTACCACCCTGATTATCGTAAAGGTCGAATACGCGACCTTGCGCACCTCGCACACAGGCAGAGTTGAAGCCATAGTTGCAACGCAGTCCTCAACGCTCATGTTGTTTGCCATCATGGTGGATATTATCTTTGAAGTGAGAGTTGACAGTATTGAAGCCTTTACACCGCTGCCGAGTCCGTCCGCCAGCACGAATACTATTGAGTTTTCGTCCTGCTCAACAAGCTCGACATGATCGCCGCAGAGTTGTTCGTCATGCTTGTTGACACTCAGATAACCTATGTCGGTGCAGAAGCTGAACGCTTTACTGTTCATCATTTGACAGGTTCTCCTTGAGCTTTGTCAGTGCGACCTTTGTTTCAGCGGTCGTTTCGCCGAGCAGAGATGCTATTTCCTGAACAACACGCATCTGCTTTTCTATTACCTTATCGGTGACTGCGATAGTTTCGGCGGCGTTCTTTTCACGCTTTGACCTTGCTATCTCTTCACCGGTAATGTCACGCATTATCGACATTATGATATGATAGCTCTTATCATAGATTATCGTTTCTTCTACATACTTGTCGTACTCGGCAAGGTATGTACGCTTGTTGTGGATATTCTCGCCTGTGTTCATAACCTCAAGATACGATACAGGGTCGAGTATCCTTACAACAGGACATCCCATAACATCGGACAGGCTCTTGATGTTCATTATCTCACGAGCCGCCTTGTTTATCTGCTGTACCTCGAGATCCTCACTCAGCACCATAATACCGTTGGGGGTATTGTTGATTATATTGTCGGAGAAGCTCTCGGCTTTCTCCTTGAGATACGGCAGACACATGGTAAGATCCGCCTTGCCCTGCAATATGGCAACTGCCTTTTCGCGGCAGGTATCATATCCGCAGCTTCCGCAGTTGAGCTCCTGTGAGGGGTCGCTCTTGTTCATCTTGCGGAGTATCTCTTCTATAGCCTTACTTCCGGGCATGGTTTTCTGAATACTTATGAACGGAAGCGACTTAGTCATATCGTTAAGCTGTACGGTATCGAATTTTCCGTTGCCGGCAAACTCGTCTACCGCTCTTCTTTCGTGGATAACACCCTCGTGCTTTTTATCCATAGCAGGACCGCCTATACAGCTGTTCACGCAGGCGGACATTTCGATAAAGCACTTTCCGACATTGCCGTCTATTATATCACGCAGAGCGTTGCGACAGTTTTCAACACCGTCTATCGCCATATAGAGATATGCGGGGTTATCCTTGTTCATTGAGCGTAAAATGCCCGATGTCGTGGGATAAAGCCTTGTTTTTGCGCGCTCGCTTCTTTCGGCATTGTCGGGGGTGGTACAGACCTTGATATTCTCCTCCCTGAGCCAGCCCGTAAGCTCCTCAAAGGTAAGAACGCAGTCGATCGCACCTGCATAAGCGTCAGCCTCCGCCTTTTTCGAAAGGCACGGACCGATGAATACGGTGTGACAGCCGGGGTATTTCTTTTTAAGTATCTCTCCGTGAGCCAGCATAGGTGATTTTACCTGTGCAAGCCAGGGGAGCGCCTGGGGGTAATATTTCTGTATAAGGGTGTTTACCGTGTGACAGCAGGAGCTGATTATTATCTTGTGCTCGCCGTCCGCTACCATCTTTTCGTACTGCGCGGTAACAAGCTGAGCGCCCTCCGCTGTTTCCTCCGCCCCCGCAAAGCCGAGCTTCTTGAGAGCCTCGTTCATCGAGTTTATACCCACGCCGTCATAGTTTGCGACAAATGACGGAGCGATGCTTACATATACCGGAGCGCCCGAGCCGATAAGCTCCTTTGCTCTGCCGACATCGTTTCTTATCTGCTTTGCGTTCTGCGGACAGGCTACAAAGCACATACCGCACAGAATGCATTCGTCCTCAACGATATTCGCCTGACCGTCCGAAAAGCGGATAGATTTTACCGGGCAGTGCCTTATACATTTATAACAGTTTTTGCAGTTGGATTTCTTCAGCCGTAAATAGCTCATAAATTACACCTTGCCATATGTCTTGGCGGTGAATTTTTCCGCGTTCACAATAAAGCGTTCGTGAGTACCCTTGCCGATAACGTCCTTTTCGTCCTTTGCGACAACCTCAAATACAAGTCTGCGGTTGTCTGCCTCAATAAGAGTAGCCTCAGCTGTAACAGTCATACCTACAGGGGTCGCGGCAACGTGTGCAACGTCAAGCTTTGTTCCGACTGTTGTCATACCGTCGTCAAGCTGTCCGTCAAGCGCCGTGCAAGCCGCCTTTTCTATAAGGGCTATCATAGCGGGGGTAGCAAATACCTTAAGCGAGCCGCTGCCCATTGTAACCGCCGTGTTTGTATCGTCGACCTTTACTTCTGCTTTTCCCTTTGATCCTGTTGTGAGCATTTAAATTCACCGATCCTGTTCTTTTGTTTTCTTACTGCCGTCAGTCAAGACAGACAAGTACCTTTTCGTCAAATATCTGCTGGAAGTTGCTTTCGCTTACTCCGCAGATTATCTCATCGTCTATTTTTATTGTTACGCCGTCTGTGCATCTTCCCAGACAGAATGCCGCACCGAGGTTTACCTTATCCCCGATGTTGTGGTTTGCTATGTAGTCCTTCGCAAGCTCAATAATTTTATAAGAGCCTTTCAGGTGGCAGGAGCTTCCTACGCAGATGCTGATGTTCTTCATAATATCCGTTCCTTTCAAATAAAGCGGAGTATATCAGAAAATGTGACCGTCCCTGATTTCAAACTCCAGATTTTGTGAAAGCACTGCAAGAGAAGCCGCCAGATTTTCATGCTGGACTATTACGCCTGAAGGCACGGACAGATGTACGGAGGTAAAGTTCCATATCGCAAGTATTCCGCACGCCGTCATCTCGTCACAGACCTGCTGGGCGCACTCGGGCGGAACGCATATTATACCGATATGTACTTTAAGTCTTGAGCATATATCCGACATTTTTTCAGCCGGAAGTATACGCTTGCCGTCAACAACGCTCGCGTCCGTATCAAATGCCGCTACTATATTCAGTCCGTAGCGTTCAAATTCCTTATATGCAAGGAGCGCCTGTCCAAGCTTTCCCGCACCCGCTATTACCGCTTCTTTTGTATTGTCATATCCGAGAAAGCTCTCGAGATCGCGTATAAGCTCTGTGGCAACATAGCCTGTCTTTGGCTTGCCGCCTGTAAGACTTACCGCCGCTAAGTCCTTACGGACCTGCACTTCATTGAGTTTGAGGTCGTTTGCTACAGTCGTAGCCGATATGTTGCGCACTCCCTCAGCCTGCTTTTTCTTCAGATATTCAAGGTAGAAGGGCAATCTCCTCAGTGCTTGCTTAGAAATTGTACCGTTCATTTGTTCTGCCTTTCTGTGCGGAAGATAAAACACCCTGCGTTTAAAGCTGATATGAGCACTGCGGGCATAGCTCTTCCGTCTGTCTATACATATACTATTATATTAAAAAATACAAGCGCTGTCAACCGATTTCGCCAAAATCGTTAAAATTTTATCGAATTGCCGCGTAATGAAAATAACGGAAGTAAATCATCCTTTAATTTCCGATTAAATAAACATTTGTTGTTAAACTGCACAATAGCATAACACTGTTATGTCGGCGTTTGGTGCAATGCTATGAAATGCAGTCCGGGGTATTGACTTTACAGCGGAAATAGGGTAAGATAACAGTGTTATGTGAAGGGTTTGGAAAGGAAGTGACTATATGCACGGCGACACCGAAACAAGGCAGAAGCTTATCGAAAGCGCGAAAAAAGAATTTTTTGAAAACGGCTTTGCAAAGGCTTCACTCAGAAAGATCTGCACAAACGCGGGTGTTACGACAGGTGCGCTTTACTTCTTCTTCAAGAATAAGGACGACTTATTCAGTGCAATTGTCGCACCTCCGATACTTAAACTCAAAGAGATGCTGATTGAGCATAACCGTGAGGACGAGGAATATATGGGCTCGACCGATGAGCAGACCAGAAGCGTTGAAAATCAGGTAGCGACACATAAAGAGGCTGTCACTATGGTGGGCTATCTTTATGATAACTACGATGCGTTTATTCTACTTCTTACCAAGGCTCAGGGCTCGGTTTTTGAAAACTGTGTCGATGAGTTTGTGGCACTTATGGAAGAGGGCTTCCGCACAAGCACAGAGGCACTGCTTAAGAATATGCCGGGCTATCACGTTGACGAGTATATGCTACACTGGCTTGCTCATATGGATATAGAGATGTTCATACACCTGCTGACCCACGTTCCCGAAAAGGAAAAGGGACTTGTGTATGCCGAAAAAATGATGGGCGCGATGGTCAAGATGTGGTTTGACTTATTGCCCGTCAGAGATGAATAAGAAAATCCGACCGCCGCACGGCGGTCATTAAAAAGCACAATAGGATAACGCTGTTATGTTAGCTTACACTAATATAGTTAGATAAAACTAATAATGATACGGGAGGACAAAGCAATGTATCTTGAAGTAAAAGACGTAAAAAAGAGCTACGGCTCTGACGCAGGCTACACACAGGTATTAAAGGGTGTGACTACAAGCGTCGAAAAGGGTGAGATGTGTGTAATACAGGGAACGAGCGGTTCGGGTAAATCGACACTGCTTAACTGTATCGGCGGTCTTGACATTATGGACAGCGGTTCCGTAAAGGTTGACGGCACGGAAATATTCGGGCTTAAGGCGGACGCACTGGCAAAGTACAGAAAGGCGAACCTCGGCTTTATATTCCAGTTCTACAACCTCGTACCTAACCTCACGGTAGAGGAAAACATACAGGTATGCGAGTACCTCACCGATAAGCCGCTTGATATGAACGAGCTTCTTGACACCCTCGGACTTACCGAGCACAGAAAAAAATTCCCCTCACAGCTTTCGGGCGGTCAGCAGCAGAGATGCGCCATAGCAAGAGCGCTCATAAAGAACCCTAAGCTTCTGCTGTGTGACGAGCCTACAGGTGCTCTTGACTCAAAGACTTCAAGAGATATACTAGTACTTCTCGAACAGGTAAACAAGAAATACGGCACAACAATGCTGATAGTAACGCATAACAACGCAATAAAGAATATGGTGCACAAGGTAATAATCCTGAAGGACGGACTTATCAAGAAGGATTATTACAATGAAACACTGATACCTGCCGCCGAGCTGGAGGATCTGTAATATGAACAAGGTACTTTCAAAAAGAATACCGAGGGAGTTTAAGTCAAATCTTCCGAAGTACATCGCACTGCTGTTGCTGATAGTCCTTAGTATGTATCTTGTAACGGCAATAGTGGCAAGCTCGGACACGATCATTACAAGAACCGAGGAGCACAACGCCGCAAATCACGTTGAGGACGGACAGTTCACGACATTCTTGCCCCTGACAGATGAGCAGGAAAAAGAGATTACCGACAAGGGAGTTACCCTTGAACGTATGTACAGCCTTGACATAAAGGCTGAGGACGGCTCAACCGTCAGAGTGATGAAGAACCGTAAGGCTATCGACCTTGTTGAGCTTGTAAGCGGCGAATATCCCGCAAAGGACAACGAGGCTGTAGTTGAGCGCAGATACGCCGAAGAGCACAGCCTTAATGTCGGCGACAAGCTGACAGTCGGCGGTACGGAGTACACCGTATGCGGCATAGGCGCATCTCCCGACTATGACGCACCGTATCAGAATATGTCCGATGTGGCTGTATCAAGCAAAAATTTCGGCCTGATCTTTGTTACCGACAGCGAGTACGAAAGAGTATCCGATAATTCAAAATCGGCGCAGACCTTTACATACGGCTATCTTCTCGGCAACGATATGACCGATGATAAGCTCAAAGACCTTATCGAGGATTTTGATTTTGATTATACGAAAGTCACCGACAAGTATTATCTTGAAACGGTAAACGAAGCACTTGAAAAGCGTACCGAGATCGAAAACGGCATAAACGATTTAGCCGACGGTGCGGACAAATTGCATGACGGACTTAAAGACCTGTCGGACGGTGCGGACACGCTGTATGACGGTATGAATGATTTGTCGGACGGTGCGGATAAGCTGTATGACGGACTTAAGAGCCTGTCTGACGGCACGGTACAGCTCCACAGCGGTATGACCGCAATATATGACGGAGCATCGGCTCTTGATAAAGGACTGAGTGAGCTGTCAAGCGGAGCTTCATCACTTAACGGTGCGATAGCGGGTGCAAATTCCGCAGGACTTATCCCTCCCACAATGAACGCTCTTGTAAGCGGTGCGGACAGCCTTGCAACAGGACTTAAAAGCGCAAAGAGCGGCTCATCTGAGTTGGTATCGGGCATAAGCAGTGCGTCACGCGGAGCAGAGCAGTTATCAACCGGCGCAACCGATGCGGTAAACGGTGCAAAAGAGCTTGCCGACGGCGCTAAGGACGCAAAAGACGGCGCAAAGGAGCTTGCAGACGGTGCAAAAGACGCAAAGGACGGAGCAGGCGAGCTTGCAGACGGAATACACGAGCTTAAGAGCAATATCGGAAAACTGCTTGACGCGGCATTCGACCTTGATCTGACTAATCTCACATCGTTTGTTGAAAGAGCGGATAACGTCCGTATCGCGGCTGCTTCAGGCGACGTTGTAACAAATAAATACGGCGGACTTGCGGCTTGCGTAATACTTATGGCGCTGTTCGCCTATGTAATATCTGTATTCGTTGTTCATCAGATAAACAGGGAGAGCAGTGTAATAGGCGCGCTGTATGCTCTCGGTGTGACAAAGGGTGCGCTTATAAGACACTACATAACGCTCCCCACGATAATAGCGTTTATCGGCGGCATTATCGGCTCGGCGATAGGCTTTTCTCCCATGTCGATAGAGTCACAGCTTGAGGACACCTACGCATATTTCTCACTGCCCGATTTTCAGACAGTAATACCGCTCTATCTTGTAATATACGCCGTTGTCATTCCTCCCGTAATAGCGGCAATAGTAAATGCGCTTGTTATCAACAAAAGACTTTCCGCTCCCGCTCTGTCGCTTATGAGAAACGAGCAGAACGTGAAGAACATAAGCCGTATGGAGATAAAGAGTGGCGGCTTTGTAAGAAAGTTCAGAATACGTCAGTTCCTGCGTGAGATGAGAGCGAATATCACGGTTATGGCTTGTATGTTTGTTTCAATGCTTATCCTTATGCTCGGACTTGACTGTTATTCAATGTGTGCGAATGTCACTACAGACACGCTTGCAGGTACGACATACGAGTATATGTATACGCTGAAATACCCCACGACCGAGGTACCCGAGGGTGGTGAAGCGTGCTATGTAGAATCGCTTGCAAAGGAAAAGGACGGATACACGCTTGACGTTACGGTAATAGGCATAGACAACGATAATCCTTATTATGATAACGTTGATGTGAAAAAGGGCAAGAGCATTGTTACAGCGTCACTTTCCGTTGCACAGAGATACGGAGTTGTCGAGGGCGACAAGTTCATTCTTACCGATGAAGCGGCTGATATGAACTATGCTTTCACGGTAGACAGCATAAGCGATTATTGCTCGGGGCTTGCCGTATTTATGGATATCGACAGCATGAGAGAGCTTTTCAAGCAGGACGATGATTATTACAATATGGTTCTGTCGGATAAACCGCTCGACATTGACGAGGGCAGGATCTATTCGGTAACGACAAAGGCTGATATAGAGCGTTCGTCAAAGGTATTTTCCGAGCTTATGACCGGAATGATCGTAACGCTTATCGGTGCGGCTACTGTAATTTTCGTAGTGGTAATGTACCTTATGATGAGCGTTATGATAGACAGAAGCTCGTTCGGCATTTCACTGCTCAAGACCTTCGGCTACAGCAGAAAGGACGTAAAGAGGCTGTACCTTGACGGTAACGCAATTACGATAGCGATATCGGCTGCTGTCTGCTTACCGCTTTCAAAGCTCGTTATAAATAAAATATTCCCTGCATTTGTGGCGAACATTGCGTGCGGAATAAATCTTGAATTCGGCTGGTATTTCTACCCCGCATTGTTTATTGCGGTTATGCTGGTTTATCTTCTCACAAACACTCTTCTTGTAAGAAAGCTCAACAGGATCACTCCTGCCGAGGTACTGAAAAACAGAGAATAAGAGAATAAAACAGAATATAAAATGCTCCCGACTGTAACGGTCGGGAGTAAATGTTTGTGGGGGGGGAAGTTTGGTGTTTGGTTGACTTTTGTTATGCCGCTTAGTGTATTTGTTAAGATATTTTATTGTACTTCCACATTTCTATCCGTTCTAACAATTTGATACAGTTACTGTCATTCCCGATTTTCCGTAGGGGCGGCGGCTTGCCCCGCCCGTTGCACCGAACTTTAACCATTCACCGAGCTTCTTAATCTGTCAACTATCAGCTGTAACCGTCAATTATTATATAAATTTCTTTCAAATTGCTTACGATAATCACTACTATATTTCGGGATGGGCAAGCCGCATCCCCTACGAAAAGTTATGTACGAAACTGCGTATATTCTTAGGATAACATAAATATATCAACCGACAACCCCCCCATAAAATCAACGCTCCCGACCACATCAGCCGGGAGCGTTTCTATATTCAATTACTTTGCCAGCTCTTCCGCCAGCTCATCGACCTGCGCCATACTTGCGTCATTCAAGGCACAGTTGATTTTTACCGTCTTGTCAAGGATAGTGATCTCCTTTGACTTTTCAAACATTCCTGTCATTACCTTGGCCGCCATGGGTGCCCATGCGCCGTTTTCGATAAATGCAACCGTTCTCTTCTGATAGTTCCTTTCGGTAAGCCCCTCGATAAACGTTCTCATAAACGGGAATACATCGGCGTTGTAGGTAGGCGTTGCAAGTACAAGCTTGCTGTAAGCGAAAGCGTCCGAAATTGCCTTTGACATATCGCATCTTGCAAGGTCGGTGATAATTACATCAACGCCCTTAGCCTTCAGCTTATCATATAAAAGCTCTGCGGCTTTCTTTGTGTTGCCGTAGATCGATGCGTAGGCTATCATTACGCCGTCCTTTTCGGGGGTGTAGGACGACCACTTGTTATATAAGTCAAGATAATATCCGAGGTTTTCACTGAGCACAGGACCGTGTAAAGCACAGATCTTCTCTATATCAAGCGTAGCGGCTTTCTTGAGAAGCGCCTGCACCTGTGCGCCGTACTTTCCGACAATGCCGATATAATATCTGCGCGCTTCGTCTGCCCACGGCTCGTCCGTGTCGGGTATGCCGAACTTACCGAAGCCGTCGGCGGCAAACAGTATCTTGTCCTTTGAGTCATATGTCACCATAACCTCGGGCCAGTGCACCATAGGAGCGAATACAAAGGTCAGAGTGTGACTGCCGAGCGTCAGCGTGTCGCCCTCTTTTACGGTGAGCGTGTTCGTGAGGGTAAGCCCGGGGAAAAATCCCTTGATCATTACAAACGTCTTTGCATTGCCGACTACAGTTGTGTCGGGATAAAGCTTTAAAAACTCCGCTATGCTTGCCGAGTGGTCGGGCTCCATATGCTGAACTACAAGATAGTCGGGCTTTCTGTCGCCGAGCACCGCCTTGATTTTTTCAAGCCATATAGCCGAGAAGTTTATGTCAACGGTATCCATTACCGCCGTCTTTTCGTCAAGGATAACATAGGAGTTGTACGAAATGCCGTTAGGCACCTTGTACTGACCCTCAAACAGGTCGATCGTGCTGTCGTTCACGCCGACATATTTTACATCTTCTGAGATAAACATTAAAAAATTCTCCCTTCTTTTGCTGAAAATCTACTGATATTCTATCACATTTGAAATGAAAAATCAATAGCTGAATTCAAATAAATTCACCTTTTACAAAGAAATCAGTATTTATTATCATTGTTTTTCCGCTTATCCTCGATATAGCGTATGCGCTCGTCAATATGCTCTTTAAGCATCTCGTTTCTTTCATTTGCCTTGTCGGAAAGCTCATCGTACTTGTCGACCACATTGTCGCTCAATCTTACAAAGCTTTCAGTCAGCTTTTCCTTTACCATATCGATTTTTGATTCGTTTTCGCTGTTGTCGGTCATTATCGGTATGCTCTGCTTTTCATCTGTATGGCGCAGAAGCATCACAACTCCCATTACAAGCGTAGTAAGATACACCACTACTCCGGAAAATGTGCTGACGACCAGCTTCTGATTTTCCGTAAGCCATGTTATATACACCGACAGCGAGCGGATAAGCGTTACCGCGGAAACGCCTGCGTCGGCAAGAGAAATGTTTCTTATGGCGCTGAGAAGCGGCGAGCGGTGCTTTTGCACCTTCACAAGGTTTACGATAGCGCGGACAAGCTTTATCACCGTGTACACGGCGATACTTGCGATAACAAGCTTTGCGTACTGCCGTGTCGTGTTGTGTATCATGCTGTACAGCTCGATAAGCATCAGCACTACGCTCATCACAATGAACATCATACCGGTAAAGCGCATTACATACACTTCCGATACGACCCTGATACCCTTGTCCTGCTTTTTCTCGTATGAAACTGTCATATAACGCATTACTGCAAGCAGTCCGTAATACACGCAAAGTATCATAAACCATACCGAGCCGTAGAACAGGCCGAGCACGCCGTTATATACGGCATACGCAACATTAAGCATCAGAGAAACCGCGGTATATACCACTATGCGAAAGCGCTTGCTCTGCATAAACAGGCGGATAAATTCTTTCAGCCTGTGCCTGTGATTTTTCAGTTTATCCGCCTCCTTTCCGGGGAAATATAATGCCGCCACGTTGTTTAATTGTAACGGCATAGCTTCATATTATATTTTACCTTATCTGCACCGAAAATGCAACCGCATTATATCATTCGTCATAGCTGTCAAGGAAATGGTGCTTCTCTCCGCCCTTTTTCCACGCTATGACCGTATCGATATTGACATTCTCAACGCTCTTGAATATGTGCTTTTCAACCTCGGGGTTGGTTTCTTTCAGTTTGGCGATAAGCTGTTTTATCTCGACACGCTTTGAGCGTGTTTCTTCGTTGTTGCAGGTAGTGCAGGTGTCGGTGAACTTGCAGGCACACTGGATAAAGTGCAGACCGTTGTAATCTCTCCATGCCTTTATATCGTCCTCACGCACAAGGTACAGCGGACGTATAAGCTCCATTCCCTCAAAGTTCGTGCTGTGGAGCTTCGGCATCATCGTCTGTATCTGAGCGCCGTACAGCATACCCATGAGTATCGTTTCTATTACATCGTCATAGTGATGCCCGAGGGCTATTTTGTTGCAGCCGAGGCTCTTTGCATAGTTATAGAGGTGACCTCTTCTCATTCTTGCGCACAGATAGCAGGGCGATTTTTCAACGTTGTAGACAGAATCGAAAATATCCGACTCAAATATCTCTATCGGTATTTTCAGCTTCCGTGCATTCTCCTCGATAACGTTCCTGTTTGCTATGCTGTAGCCGGGATCCATTACGATGAACTTTACCTCAAACGGAAAATCGCTGTGGCGGTGAAGCTCCTGGAACAGCTTAGCCATCAGCATCGAATCCTTACCGCCCGAAATACATACTGCGATACGGTCGTTTTCCTTTACAAGCTCATACTGCTTTACAGCCTTTGTGAATGCCGCCCATATCTTTTTGCGGAACTTCTTTTGCAGGCTTTGCTCGACACGCTTTGAAACCTCGTCTGCCTGCTCTTTCTGCATAAGTGACAGAAGCCATGCGGCATATCCGCCCGAAAGCGAACAGGCGTCATAGCCCATTTCGGATAAGCTTTCGGCAGTATCGACGCTGAACTGACCTCTTGCACAGCATACTATAAGCTTTTTCGACTTGTCTTCGGGCGGTGCGGATAAAAGTTCGTCTGCCGATACAGATACAGCACCCTCCATAATTCCGTACATTTTTTCGGTTTCACTGCGGGTATCATATAAAATATAGCTGTCGGGTGAGAGCTTTTCAAGCTCACTTACGGTTATTTCCAAAGCTTATTTCCTTTCTTACGCACCTGTCAGCACATGGCTGAATAAGTACAGCAGTCCCATATATGACAGCGTACCCGCCGCCATGCTTACAAAAGTGTTGTGCCAGAGCTTGTAGCTGCCGCCTGTGATAAGTACTGCGAGAAGCCTCGGGATACCCACTCCGAACATATCGTCGCCGATGTCCTTAAGACAGTAAATTATAAGTATCGACATTATCATAGCCGGAAGCGACTTTTCTATGCGTTCAAGCCACTTCGGCATTTTCCTGTCGCCGTGGAAGATTATAAACGGCAGTGCACGCAGTGAGAATGTAATGACCGCACTGATAACTATCGCGATCACCATCTGTAAAGGAGTCATTGAAGTTGCTGTCATATCTTCTGTTCCTCCTTTGCACTTGTATCTGTGTCTGTAATAATATCTTCGGGAGAGGTGACAACTTCTATCTTCTTGTCATCGGTTTTGTTTTCGGTATTTTCGTCCTCTGCGTCCTTATCATTCTTACCTTTCTTTTTGCCGAAGTTCGTGTTTGTTATCAGGAGTAAAAGCGCGGTGGATAAGAGCAGCGCAGGGAGCATAAAGCTGTTCTGACCGAATATCAGCAGACACAGCACACCTACTCCAAGACCGATAAGTGCGGGGGAGTGCTTATCGGCCTGCTCCCACTTGTCGATAAAGATAATAACAAACAGCGCTGTCATACAGAAGTCAACGCCCTCAAGCTGGAACGGCAGCAGCTGTCCGATAACGCTACCGAGTACCGAGAAGAAAGTCCAGTAAAAATGACTGAAAAGCGCAACACCGAACATGGTGCTGTGCTTGTCGTCCTCCGGCATATAGTCGAGTGTTGTATTTACCGCATAGGTTTCATCGGTCATTGAATGTATCATGTACAGCTTACGCTTTCCCATTGCACTAAAATCTTTCAGGAATGTAAGACTGTAGAAGCTCTGCCTGCTGTTGACAAGCAGAACAGTGAGCGCCACTGTAAGTAGTGACGCTCCGCTGCTGAAAAATGTTATGAGTAAGAACTGGCACGTTCCCGAATACAGGAACAGACAGGAGAACAATGAGTAGTACCACTGGTACCCTGCCTCTGCCATCATCATGCCGTATGCCATACCTAAGAACAGATAACTGCACAGTACAGGCAGACTCTTGATGAAAGAGTGTCTGATAAGTTGCTTTTTAGTCATTTGGTTTATGAAGCCGCCCTTCCATAAATGCTGAGTATCTTGTCCTCGACTGCACGGGCAAGCGCATTGTGTCCGTTTTCGTCAAGGTGTTCGCAGTCTATCCTGCTGGGTTTTGCATGGTCGGAAGCGGCAAGAAGCTCTGTGCCGTGTTTTCTGGCGACCTTTGCAAAAGAGGATTTAAGACCGCGGGAAATGGCGGGTGAATCTGCGTCAAACTGCGGATCGTATCTGTCCTGCCATACGTCGTCGCCGAGTTCGATAGGTGAAATGAGGAGGATACGGCAGTTGCCCGCATACTTTCTTACCTGCTCGATAAGACGTTCAGCACCGTGCGCTATCGTTTCTGCGTCCGCATTGTAAACGGGCTTGCAGTCGTTAGTACCGAGCATTATCACAACCATGTCAAGCGGAGCGTGGCTCTCCAGGAATACCGGCAGAAGCTTATCGCCCGCTCTGCCTATCCTGTCGGGATCTTCAAAGATCGTTGTTCTTCCGCAAAGACCTTCCTCAATTATTTCGTAACCGCTTTGTTCAAGGTCGTTTTTTAAAATGCTCGTCCAGCGCACACCGTCGGCAAATCTTTTGTTTGTGCCGGGGATAAGTCCCCATGTATTAGAGTCGCCGAAGCAAAGTATCCTTTTCATTGTTCTCACCTGTACTTAAAGTTTTTATGAGGAGCTTTTCAGCTCCTCATAAACTTATTATCTATGTTTATTTTATTCTCAGCTGTTCTTTACTTCGCCGCCCTCAACTACGAGTGTTTCCTTGTAGTCAGCACCGTATGTGCTTGCAAGAGTTGCGTCATAGTCAGCGTGGAAGAAGTTTTCCTTGCCGAGTGTCTTGATTTCGTCATTGATCCAGTTAAGGAGTGTTTCGTTGCCCTTTGAAACTGCGGGAGCAATTGTGTCCTGACTACCGAGTGAGTCAATACCTACTGTGTAGCCAGCGTTCTGCTTAGCGAATGCGAGAACCTCTGTGTTGTCGTTAGCCCATGCAACACCGTTGCCGTTTTCGATAGCGCTCTTTGCTGTAGCATATGAATCATACTTCTGGAGCTTGATGTCGGGGTAGTTCTTTGTGAGGTAAAGCTCTGCTGTCGTACCTGAGATAACGATCATCTTGTCCTCTGCCTTCCAGTTATCAAGTGATGTGATAACGTTGCTGTCGGGGGAAACAACACCAAGTGCGACGTTCATGTAAGGCAGTGCAAAGTCAACCTTTTCGGCTCTCTCTTCTGTTACTGTGAAGTTAGCGAGGATAATATCAACCTTGCCTGTTTCGAGGTATTCAACACGGTTAGCGGCTTCTGTGGAAACGTAGTTTATCTCAACGCCGAGATCCTTACCGAGTCTGTTTGCAAAGTATATGTCATAGCCCTGATATTCGCCGTTCTCATCGACATAGCCAAAGGGGTTTTTGTCTGAGAATACGCCGATGTTTATTTTACCGCTTTCCTTGATCTCGTCAAGTGTACGGTAAACCTTTGAGCCTGTGCCGTCGCCTGTGCTTGCGTCACCGCTTGTTGCGTTGCCTGAGCTGCACGCTGTAAATGATGCTACTGCCGCAGCTGCTGTAAGACCGAGTGCTATCAGTTTCTTGAGGTTTAACTTTTTCATTGTGATTATCTCCTTTTAAATATCTCTCTTGATTATTCTGTGAGTTCTTTTTTTGCTCTTACCGAGTCGAACTCAAATGTATTGAGGAATTGCTTTGCCCTTTCTGTCTTCGGGTGGTCGAAGAACTCATCGGGCGTTGCCTCTTCAACGATCTTTCCGTTGTCGAGGAAGATTATTCTGTCTGCTATCGCTCTGGCGAACTGCATCTCGTGAGTTACTATCAGCATTGTACGACCCTGCTTTGCAAGATCGAGCATAACATCAAGTACTTCACGGACCATTTCGGGGTCAAGTGCCGCGGTCACCTCGTCAAAGAGCAGTATCTCGGGGTGCATACAAAGCGCACGGACGATAGCCACACGCTGTTTCTGACCGCCTGAAAGCTCTCTGGGGTAGCTCTTAGCCTTTTCTTTCAGCCCCACTCTTTCGAGCAGTGACATTGCCTCCTGTCTTACCTCCTGCTTATCCCTTTTCTGTACCTTGCACGGAGCAAGCAGTATGTTGTCAAGCACTGACAGGTGAGGGAACAGGTCGTAGCTCTGGAATACCATTCCTATACGCTGTCGTAAAAGCGGGAGCGTTTTGCTGTTTCTTTCAATTACATCGCCGTCAAGCGTTATCTTACCGTCCTGTATCGGCTCAAGCGCGTTTATACAGCGCAGAAGAGTTGACTTTCCGCAACCGCTCGGTCCTACTATTACTATGACCTCGCTTTTTTTAACGGAAAAACTGATACCGTCAAGTATCGTTGCGTCACCGAAACGCTTTACGATGTTGTCTATTGTTAATAATGCATCTGCCATACGCTTTAGCTCCATTTCTTTTCAAGGTATTTTGCAAGCATACTTATCGGCCAGCAGGCGATGAAGTAGAGCAGGAATACCGTCAGATACACACCGAACGCACCGTTCGGACTTGTCATTCTGTTAGCTTCAATTATCTGCTGTGCGACCTTCAGGACTTCAACAACGCCTATCATAAGTATAAGGCTGGTCGTTTTTATCATTCGTGTTATCAGGTTGATCGAAAGAGGGATAAGTCTTCTTATCGTCTGCGGTATGATAACATAAAGATAGGTCTGAGCGTTTGTAAGTCCGAGAGCCTCACTGCTTTCATACTGATGCTTCGGTATTGAGATCAGTGCGCCTCTGACAAGGTCGCCCATTTCGGCAGTGCCCCATAATACGAATACTATTATGGAAGCGGCTTCACCCGAAAGGTCCCAGCCGAAGGCTCTTGTCGTTCCGAAGAACATTATGAAAAGAAGTACGAGCTGCGGCATTATTCTTATAAATTCAAGATACACACGAAGAACGGCTTTTAAGACCTTGTTCTTCTTTGTCATGAGTACGCCCATTCCGATGCCGAGCGGTATGCTTATCGCGACTGATACAAGGCTTATCCAGAGAGCCGTCCACAGACCTCCGAGAAGTCTTACGAAGTTCGTACCCTTGAACAGAACATCTATTCCGAGATTAACTGCCAAATCCTGCACGACGTACCCTCCTTTCAACTATCGTTCCGACAATTGATATCGGAAGAAGTATGATAAGATAGAAGCCGACCAGCAGGCACAGCGCCTCGACTGTATCGTTGTACATTCCCATGAGATCCTTAGCCATAAACATAAGGTCGAGCAGGCTTATCGCACTGAACACGCTCGTTTCTTTCATAAGGAATATCACGTTTGCAACAAATGCGGGAATACTTACCGACATTGCCTGCGGAAGTATTACATAGCGCATTGTCTGCATTTTGTTCATACCGAGTGAATAAGCGCTTTCTGTCTGTATCTTGTCTACGGACTCAAGTCCGCTCCTGAACGCCTCCGCCATGTAGCTTCCTCCGAGGAAGGCAAGTCCTGCGATACCGCAGGTCTCGGCGTCGGTCGGTATGCCGACTTTAGGCAGTCCGTAATAGATGAAGAAAAGCTGTACTAAAAGCGGTGTATTGCGGCTTATTTCAATGTAGACGGAAACTATACGGCGGATAACCGGTACTTTGTAGTACTGAGCCACTGCACATATAAGCCCGATGATGATCGAGAATATAATACCAAGAATACCGAGCTTTACAGTAAGCAGTGCGGCTTCCCCGAACAGCGGCAGGTACTCAGCGATAGCGTTAAGATCCATACCGTCACATCCTTTCAATTTACTGAGCCGACGGCAAAATAAAAGCCGGGGCAATTATGCTCCCGGACAAATGGCAGTCGCCGCAGTGCTTTTACGGCTGTATAACAACAATGCCGCTGCACCCAAATGCCATTCTACTTGTCCGGGAGCTGATACAGCAACACATTATTCTGTTGTGCGTTGATGAAATAGTAGCGTACATTGCATTTCCTCCGATTTTCAATATAGCAAATAATGCTCATCGGTTTTGTTCCGATGATGCTATTATACTACCTAAAACCTACTTTGTCAATAGGTTAAGGGTATTTTATTGAAAATTTTTTGGAGGTATAGTTCAGTGTATGCGGTTTTTGGGATAATGGTGCCGAATCACGGGACGTGATTTTGACTAAATTTCCTTATGGATATACATTCTTGTCGTGGAATTATCGTCTGTTTCGACATTACAAAGGTGATCCCAGCCGTAACGCTCATAAAATCCGATATGGTCGGTTATGAGGTACAGCGTATCGATCCCTCTTTGCTTCATATCCTTGCAGACAAAGCTTAAAAGCTCGCCTGCGATACCCTCGCCTCGTCTGTCGCTTTCCGTATATACGGCGCATACATTCGGTGTCAGGTCATGCCTTTTATGAAAATCGTTTTCGATAACGCCCATTCCGCCGATTATCCTGTCGCCGTCAACGGCAACATACCACTGCGGTACGGGAGCGTTGCTTTCAAGACACTCGTCCATGCTTGCAAGGTAAGCGTCAAGCGGTATTCCCCATTTTTCGTGAAACCATTGCGCCATAACGCTTTTAAGCCCGGGCTTGTCCGAAAGCCGTGTAATTTTATAGTTCATTCCGGTTTACCTTTAAGATATTTCTTACTATTCCTATCGGTTTTCAACAATGTGCTTAACACACAAATTTAATTATAGTATAATACGGGGAAAAATGCAAGTAAAATTTTCGGGGTAAAATTACGGTTTTTTGTGGCAGAATGTAAAGCGAGGACAAAGCTTTACATCCGGGCGGAAAAATGTTAAAATAAGTATAACTCAAATCAGAAAGGAATTACGGTTATGAAAGAAATATCTGTTGAAGAACTCAAAGTCAATCCCTCCACGCTTATCGGCAAGGAGTGGGCACTGCTGACGGCAGGAAATAAGGACGGCTATAATACAATGACAGCAAGCTGGGGACAGATGGGCGAGCTGTGGAACAAGCCCACAACAGTAGTATATATCCGCCCTCAGAGATACACAAAGAAATTTGTTGACAAGAGCGATTATTACACATTATCATTCCTCCCCGACGGACACAGAGAGGCTTTAAGCTACCTCGGCTCACATTCGGGTAGAGATGAGGATAAGCTTGCAAAGACCGGGCTTACAGGCACAGCAACGGACGATTACGCTTATATCGAACAGGCAAAGCTCGTGCTTGTCTGCAAGAAGCTGTACAGACAGCCCATGACTCCCGAGTCGTTTATTGACAAGTCGCTTATTGAAAAGTGCTATGCCGCAGGCGATTTTCACGAGATGTATGTCGGCGAGATTGTAAAAGTGCTTGTTAGTGAATAATCAATGAAAAGGGCAGTAGTAATAGGCTGTTCGGGTTCGGGCAAAAGCGTGTTTTCGAGAAAGCTCCGTGACGCAACAGGGTTACCGCTGTACTATCTTGATATGATATGGCATAAGCCCGACGGCACGAACATATCGCGGGAAGAGTTTGACGAAAAGCTCGGCAGTATAATATCCAGTGACAGTTGGATAATTGACGGCAACTATCAGCGCACGCTTGAAACAAGGATAAAGGCTTGTGACACAGTGTTTCTGTTTGACCTGCCGACTGAAACCTGCATTGAGGGCGCATTGTCGCGCATAGGCAAAAAGCGTGAGGATATGCCGTGGTTTGAAAATGAGCTTGACCCTGAGTTCAGACAGTGGATAGAAAGCTTCAGGGCAAATCAGCTCCCCGAAGTATACAGATTGCTTGAGAAATACAAAAACGGCAGGGAGATAGTTGTTTTTCGCACAAGAGAGCAGGCAGATAAGTTTATTCAAAAGCTCGGATAACATAGATAACCCACCGTGATTTTCGCACGGTGGGTTATCTGTATTTAGTTGTTATTATCAGCCTCTGGTGTTCTTGAAATCTTCATAAAGACCGCATCTTGCAATCGTAGACGATACCTTGCAGCGAAGTCCGTTATCGGTATTTTCGAATTTGTACGCACACAGGGCGTAGGTGATCTCGTTGTTTTTGTCAACGCTGGTGGGAATGGCGGTAATGCACATAATGTCATTGTTGTTTTGGTCGTCGTAGAACAGCAGATATTTAGCCTGATAGTATCTTTCATCGCCGTTTCCTCTTTCGCCGAATGCGGCGTAAATGCACAGTTTGCCGTCATATTCCGCATATCTGTCAGGAATAAAATTCTTGAAGTTGTCGTATGTGAAGCCTGTGTAAAGCTCGCTTGCCTTTTCATAAAAGCCCTTCATATCGGAAAATCCGAAGAAATCGGGGTTTGCCTCAAGATAGTTTCCGTAGACTGCGTTCTTCTTTATAAATTCGTCTATTTCCGCTCTGGTGGCATTGATCATCTCTTTTCCGTCTTTTATAGCTTCATAGCCTGAGCAGAAATCAACCTTTTGATCAAACATTCGCTGCCTGTTTACACGGTCGATTATTTCGTTGCCGATGCTTTCGTCTGTACAGAGCTTCAGATCATCAAAATCATCACTCAGCGAAATTGTCTTTCCGTCATAAGTGATACTGCCGAATTTGCTCCAGAAAGATTTGTCGGTGAGAACCTCGGCTTTTATGCTGTCGATGTCGGGTTCTTCTGAGCTGTCGTTACTGCTTTCGACGGATTCGTTACTGCTTTCGTCAGATGAATTATCAGCAGTAGAAGTACCGGAGGTTGTAGTAGTGCTGTCCGTAGTGAAAGAAGTGCTTGCGTTTGATGAGCAAGCGCAAAGTGTTGCTGCAATAAGAAATGCGGATACTGTGAGAATGATTCTTTTTGTTTTCATGGGAATACCTCCTTAAGCATAATATGAAACAATGTTGCTGAAATTATATGTATAACTTGTACCGTACGGCGAAGCGGAATATGTTGCACACTTGCTAAAAGGTACACCTTCAGCACTTGTTAAGTCCGTAGCCGCAGGGTCTAATACGATAAAATAATCTTCAGGTTTAGTTGCACTTGATTTAATTGATTTTATCAACATATAATGTGTACCGGGACCATTACGATTTAAGCAAATAACGACACCGCCTTTGCTATTTGAAACTACCGAAGAAAGTACAGAACGCTTTTGTTCTGCACCGAAACTTGATACATCATATTTTGTTAAGCTTGAATTAAAGCGTTTATTTATGTTGTCAGGTAAAACGTATATTGGCTCTTTCGAGTTATTCGTGAGATCTTTGTCAATTACTTGATTTGCTTTACGTGCATTTAGTGTATAACCGTTAATGTCGATATTAGCTAACATCACAGTAAATGGATCGGCAGGCAGTAATCCCTTACATCCTGTTCGATAGTCGTGACCTTTCATTGTGTAGTTTGATGCTCGTAACTTCATTGCCATTGAAGCTATAAAGCAACCTTGTCGCATCCAATCGTCTTCATCCATATCTAAACCTTCATATTTAGAGGTATAAAACGGCATACTGGTATCAGTGCTTTTTGAGAATGTGAGTGTGTCTAAATATTCCGAATTCCAAAAATTCACATTCTCGGATTCGTCGTCAGAAACTTCTATCGTTGAAGCTTTTTGACTAAAAAATGGAGAGCATGCAACCGCACTGGCATTAAGATAATAGCTTTTGTTATACTTCGATGAAGTATTTCCTTTTTCAACTTTTATCCATATGTTAGTATATGTTGTAGTTTGAGTTGAGAGATTAATTCTTAGAATTTGACTAGATCCAACATTTTTTGTAGATGTTTGACCGAGTATAACGTGGTTTTTTCCGCCATATACTGAAAAATTGTAATTTTCCGTACTTGGACAATACAACATAACATCTAAATATCCTGGGGATAATTCTATATTAATAGTATACTTGTAATAATCCACGTCAGATGAACTTGATAGCTTTCCGCTTATTGTGCGATTAACATATGCTGTGTTTGCTTTATCAAAAGTGTTATTGTTTTCTTTTTCGCTCATATTAGTTATGTTGCGCTGAGAATTAGAATTATTGATTTCAACATAGTTATAAAATGTCTGTAGATAAATTTTATAGTCTCCATTTGATTGAAGCGAAAAATGACCGCAATATCTATATTCATTATATTTGAACTCATAGTCATAGTATTTATCAATTTTAATTTCGTTTGATGTCAAGACAAATGAATTTGTTCTCTCAAAGAAACTAACGAGATTGTCATGATCTTTGATAGATAATTGATCTACATATTCGTTATTTTTTACAGTAAAAATCATTTTGAATTGTAATTCATCACAGTTCAAAAGAGGAGAGCCATAGTCGTTTATCTGAGAAGAATAATAGTGTACGCTACTTTTGTCATGCTCAAAGTCTATTGTTAATGGAAAGTCGTCCTTATCCGCTAATGTTGTTATGAATTCAACATCTTCAAAATATTCATCATTCTGATACGAATCTGAAAAGCTGGTAAAAGACATAGTGGAAACAGCAAGACATATGCATATTAATAATGAAAGAAATTTAATATACATTTTCGATTTAGAATATTTCATATAAAATACCTCCTTATTTGATTTTATTATAACATAGAATGTAAAGTGTGTCAATAAAAATAATTCGTTGGATGTTATAAATTTAGCTTTAATTTTTTGTTTATTTTGTCCAAAGTTACATTAGTTTCATAATATCAAGCTTTTTATACAATAAAAACCGCCGTATCACAGCGATACGGCGGTCAAAATTGTTATATGAATTACACTTCCCAGCTACCGAGGTACTTTTCCTGCTCCTCTGTCAGCTTGTCAATAGTAATGCCCCAATATCTGAGCTTTCTCTCGGCAACCTCCTTGTCGACCTCGGCGGGAACGTTTACCGTCATCTTTTCGCCTGCTTTCAGCTTGTCCTTGTTCTTTACAAGGTAAGCGGCGGAAAGCGCCTGTATAGCAAAGCTCATATCCATTATTTCTGCGGGGTGACCGTCACCGGCGGCAAGGTTTACAAGTCTGCCCTCGGCGATAACGTTTATCTTGTTGCCGTTTGCAAGCTTGTAGTACTGAATGTTGTTTCTTGCAACGCCTGTTTCTACAGCCATTTCCTTAAGCTTTGCAACGTTTACTTCAACGTCAAAGTGACCTGCGTTTGAAAGAATAACGCCGTCCTTCATATTAAGGAATGCCTTTTCGCCGATAACATCGTTACAGCCTGTTACCGTTACGAAGAAGTCGCCTATCTTAGCCGCCTCGACCATCGGCATAACCTTAAAACCGTCCATGACCGCTTCCATTGCCTTTATCGGATTTATCTCGGTTACTATTACCGATGCGCCCAGTCCCTTTGCTCTCATTGCAACGCCCTTGCCGCACCAGCCGTAGCCGGCTACTACAACGTTCTTTCCCGCAACTATAAGGTTTGTCGTGCGGTTGATACCATCCCATACCGACTGACCTGTACCGTAACGGTTGTCGAACAGGTGCTTGCAGTCAGCGTCATTTACAAGCATCATCGGGAATTTGAGCTGTTTAGCCTTATCCATAGCCACAAGGCGGATAATGCCTGTCGTTGTTTCCTCACAGCCGCCGATAACATTCGGGATAAGGTCGGGGTATTCGTTGTGGATAAGGTTTACAAGGTCGCCGCCGTCATCAATAATTACATTAGGAGCGATTTTGATAACCTCCGCAGTATGCGCGTGATATTCCTCCGCTGTCGCACCGTGCCATGCGAATACGTTAAGTCCGCTGTGTACGAGCGCCGCCGCAACATCGTCCTGTGTTGACAGGGGGTTGCTTCCGGTGATATACATTTCCGCACCGCCTGCCGCCATTACACGGCAAAGGTAAGCGGTCTTAGCTTCAAGGTGCACCGACAGAGCAACTTTCAGTCCCGCAAATGGCTTTGATACCGCAAATTCTTCTTCAATGCCACGCAGTAACGGCATATTCGCCTTTACCCAGCTTATCTTGGTTTCGCCGCTTTCCCACAGGCTTTCATCTCTTATAATGCTCATATTCTTTTCCTTTCCGTCAGCCGTCTATTCTCTTCATTGCTTTATTGCATTCAAAGTAAATGCGTTCCTCGTCCATGCCCTTTATCTCACGGTTTTCCATTAAGAATTCGCCATCGACCATAACGCTTTCTACCTCATATCCGCTTGCACTGTAGCACATAGCGGCAACAGGGTCATTCGTAGGCTGGAGTGAGGGGTATTTCATATCCATTATTGTAAGGTCAGCCGCATAGCCTTCCGTTAATATTCCCGTGTTGTCAAAGCCCAGAGCCTTAGCGCCTGTTTCGGTAGCCATTTTCAGTGCCTGACGCGCAGAAACTGCGGTAGCACTGCGGAGATTACCCTTGTGTGCAAGGCAGATGAAGTTCATATCGCTGAACATATTGAGCGTGTTGTTGCTTCCTGCGCTGTCAGTGCCGATACAAAGCTTTACGCCCTTGTCGAGCATATCGGGTATTCTGGCAAAGCCGTTTCCGAGCTTGGCGTTACTGATAGGATTTGTAGCGGCATAAACTCCGCGCTGAGCCAGAATATCTATATCTTCATCGGATAACTGCACGCAGTGTGCGGCAACCGTATGGAACTTGAACATTCCCATATCGTCAAGATACTTGACAGGCGAACAGCCGTTCTGCGTTATGCAGTCCTCAATTTCCTTTACAGATTCCGACAGATGAATATTGATACCGAGGTTGTATTCTGCGGCTTTCTCCATTACAAGTTCAAGATAACCCCTGTCGGTAGTGTATATTGCGTGAGGACCCATCATAAATTTAAGGCGCTTGTTGTCGCCGTAGGTGCGCATATCGTAGAGGGTGTCCTCAATTCTTGTCTTGCCGCCCTCGTCATCTCTGCCGTTTCCTACAAGACCTCTTGATATTGTCGCTTTCAGTCCGCTTTCACTTATCGCTCTTGTGATACAGTCGCGGGCAATATTCATATCAAGAAATGCCGTTGTACCGGTCTTTATCATCTCAAGGCAGGCGAGCTGTGTACCATGGTACATATCATCTGCGGTGAGCTTGTCCTCCATCGGCATTATCCTGTCAAACAGCCATGTGTGGAACATAAGGTCGTCCGCACTGTTCCTAAATAGTGACATATAGCTGTGCGTATGACTGTTTACAAGTCCCGCGGTGATCAGCTTGTCCTTGCCGTCGATCGTTCTGTCCGGAACAAAGCCGTTCTTCACGGCATCATCACCGATGTAGGAGATAACGCTGTCGCTTACCGCAATATCGCATACCCTTGCGGAAAATCCGCTTTCTTCATCGGGGAGTATCGCGGTTATCCCTTTAAATAATGTATTCATATTAAGTCCTTTCGTCCGTTTTTTCTTAACATCTTATTATAGCATTTATGCTGTCGGATTGCAACCGCACAGGGTTGCTTTACGGCAGAAAGTGTGTTAAAATACTACAAAAGGCGAGGTGATACCATGAACAAAGAATACACGCTCCGTGATCTGTATGATATCTACTGTGAAGCTATGCCGCGCTATCCGCTGACATACGAGCGTTTCAGGAATATTCTGCACAGGGATAACTCACAGATCTTCACTGCGGAGAACAGCAAAACGATCATCGGATTTTGCGTAGTAAACGGTAATTCCGTAGTGATTTTGTGCGTTAAAAATGAGTACAGACACAGCGGTTACGGCAAACATCTGCTTATAATGGCGGAGGGCTTTATTTCGGCAAATTACGATGAGGTCGTCCTTGGCGGGGGCGGATTATTCCGGGGTGTGCCGTGTGACGAGGGCGAAGAGAGCAGTGTTCCGTTCTTCGAAAAAAGGGGCTACAGTGCAGACTTTACATCGGTCAATATGGGGCTTGATCTCAATGAAAAAGCGGCGGCAAAGCTGAAAGAAGCTCCCCGCCCCGACGGAGTGACATATCGCTTTGCAATCGACAGCGACACAGAAAAGCTCCTTGCCGCAGTAAAAGATGCTGAGGAGGACTGGCTTCCGATATTCAAGGAAAACAAGGACGCTCCGGTTCTGCTTGCCGTGTGCGGCGATGAGATCGCCGGCTTTGAAATGGTAGAAGAGAATGGCGGAATGTTCTTTACGGATAATGAAAAGCACGGAATGATAGGCTGTGTCGGCGTTACGCACAAATATCGCAGGCGCGGAATAGGACTTGCCATGACAGCCGAGGGCAGCCTTTCGCTTTACGAAAAGAATTGCAAGGATATTCAGCTTTTATATGTCGAGCGTGTAGCATGGTATAATAAGCTCGGCTATGAGGTGACAAGCAGACAGTGGATGGGGAAGAAGAAAATTAAGGATATTATATTCTGAAATATGAACAGCTTGATATAATCTGTCAGCCGTGATATGGCTTGATAAAGAGCAGTTGTGGCGGTTGTCCATTTTTCATACTTCTGAGCCGTGATGTGCTTCTATGCGGTTTCCGCTGTTATCCCAATGGCGATCGGATTGGAAAATGATTGAAATTAGTGCGAATGTATGGTATACTGGATTTACAAGGGCGGTTGATCCGGCGGATAAATCTGTATTTGGAGGGAGCAAAGTGTCAATATTTACAAAGATAGCAGAAAAATATGATTGGAAGATAATCGGTGAACCGGTGTGCTTGAGCGGTGGCTTTATGCACAAGATGTATAAGATTAGCACACAGCAAGGAACTTTTGCTCTGAAGTTGCTAAATCCGTTTGTTATGCAAAGAGAAACCGCTATGGATAATTATGCAAAAGCTGAACAGATAGAACTTTTATTGGAGCAGCAAGGTGTTCCGGTTCTTCCTGCATTGTCTTTGTGTGGAAGAAAAATGCAGGAGATAGATGGTGAATATTTCTATCTATTTGACTATTTTCCCGGGAAAGCCTTAAAAAGCAACGAGATAACAGCAGATCACTGCAAAGAAATGGGAAAGGTACTTGCCGAAATCCATAGTATAGACAAAAAGTATGAAAGTGAAGCTTTTTATGAAATGTCTATTGATTGGAATTTCTATATTGCAGAAATGAAACACACCGATACGAAGTTATATGCAATGCTGAAAGACGCTTTTCCTGTGATTCAAGACAGTCAAAATAAAGGTAATCAGGCACGAAAGAAACTACCCCATATCGTGTCAATCTGTCATAACGATATGGACAGCAAAAATGTTCTCTGGAATGGGAATGATTATCGCATTATTGATTTAGAATGTTTATCTTATAATAATCCGTTTATGGAATTGTTTGAATTGGCATTGTGTTGGTCGGGGTATGAAGATTGCAAAATTGATTTTCAATTATTTAAAGCTTTTTTGCAAGGATATAAAAATGCCGGTGGGGAAATGCCCATAGATTGGGAAACATTATATGACTGCAATAACGGCAGACTTGAGTGGTTAGAATATAATATTAAGCGCGTTTTAGGAATTGACTGCGGGAATGATGAAAAAGAAATCGGAATAGAACAGGTTAAAGAAACGATTCAGCATATCGTTTATTACGCAAAGATGAAGAACCCAATACTTGAGCATTGTGTTATGTAAATTCCTATTTATCAAGCCGTTTAACACAAAAAGGAGCACCGTCATGGTTGCTCCTTTTTCATATACCCACTAGCCGTAAGATTTTCCTATTTACTATGTTAATCCCCGATAGCAATTTGATTGAAAAATGATTGAAAAAAGCAGGAATGTGTGGTATACTGGATTTATAGGGGCGGTTAATCTGCCTGATAAATCGGAATTTGCGGAGGGAAAGAAAATGTCAACAGATAATCGTGTCGGTAAAAAAATCAAAAGAATAACTGCGTTGCTGATTACGGCGGCGATTCTTTACAGCCTGACGGGCTGTGCCAAAGAACCGGTGGAAAACAGCAATATAAGTTCTGACATCGTTTCCGGCAGCCAAGACACAACAGGCTTTGATATTGATACTGTCCGTAAGAGTATCATTGTAAAGGGTGTGCCGCTTGAACTCCCAAAAAGAATCGGAGACTTGGAAGATACATGGACATATAAAAAACGTGAAACCCATTATGTCGACGACACGGGACTTGCTGACTTTTACTATAACGGAAATGAAATGTTTGTTGCAGGAATAGGTAACTTTAAAGAAGGAAAGGAAGATGACGGTTATATTTACGACGTTGCTCTTGAAACAGATGACTGCTCAATCGGCGGCATAACACCGAATGTTTCAACTAAAGACGATGTGCTGAAGAAATACGGAGAGCCCACAAAAATCAATGTTTTTGAGGAGCGTGGATTATACAGGTATATTTACGGTATTCAAGAGAGTAATCAAAAGCTATTCGTGATAGAGCATAGTCAAATGTTTACCGTGGTGTTTTATTCTGATAACGATATTGTTCAAGGCGTAAGGGTAGTCTATAACACTTTGAAGGATTAAAGGATAATTTTATATACAAAATCCGCTTATTGGCTGATTCCCGTCAAATCCTTTTGTCTGTAGACAAAAGGAGGCTTACCGCCGTGTCGGTTGACACCGACTTATTTTTATGTTATAATACAAATAAAGAGGGAAACGACAGACGGTCGCTCCCATTAAAGAATTAGTTATGAAATAACCGCTTTAGTTTGGTCGCTACGGGCGGTTATTTCTTTTTGTTAAAAGAAAAGATTGTGAATATCATAACTGTGAAAGCAGTAAGAAATATTCCTATCTGCGTCAGATCACTTAGCGTTATGTACACAGCTTCACCTCCTTTCAAAGTGCTTTTGCACTTTGGGAGATGAATTGACCGCCTATCGTCCAAGGTTTCCCTCAATAAAATTATATCATGCAAGGTTTGTGTTTGTCAAATAAGCTTAGAGAACGTTCTAACATTATTTCATCGTGCTTGACTGTGCGATTTTTTGTGGTGTGTTATAACAACCTCAGCCTGAAATCGTCAGAAGACGATTTTGCCGCATAAAAATGCGGCTTTGCTACGCAACGGCTGAGAACGTTTTTGCTTACGCAATAACAACCTCAGCCTGAAATCGTCAGAAGACGATTTTGCCGCATAAAAATGCGGCTTTGCTACGCAACGGCTGAGAACGTTTTTGCTTACGCAATAACAACCTCAGGCAATAATTGTCTGAGAACGTTCTAACATCACTTCATCGTGCTTGACTGCACGATGAAATAATGTTATAATCTACTATGGTGTACTATCTTTGAAAAAGGACTTTGAAAAAAGAACGGAGAAACAGCTTGACTAAAGAGATAAACAAAGAAGAACTGCTTGTTCAGCAGGAATATATAGAAAAAGTAAAAGCGATAAACGCAAAGCGTGAACAGATGCCGCTGGCACACGTCCACAGCTTCGGCTGTCAGCAGAACGTAAGCGACGGCGAAAAGATAAAGGGTATGCTTGCACAGATGGGCTACGGCTTTACACCGGAAACCGCATTTGCGGATCTTATCCTTTTTAATACCTGCGCGGTAAGAGAAAACGCCGAGGACAGAGTTTTCGGCAATATAGGCGCGCTTAAAAAGCTTAAAGAGAAGAACAGAAATCTTATAATAGCGGTAGGCGGCTGTATGGTACAGCAGGAGCATATTGCTCAGAGAATGAGAAAATCGTTCCCGCAGGTCGAAATCATTTTCGGCACGCACGTTATGCACACATTACCGCAGATGATATACGAAAAGCTCAGCGAGAACCGCAGAACGCTTTCGATCCCCAAAAGTGACGGCGTTATAGCAGAGGGACTTCCCGTTATAAGAGAAAGCAAGGTAAAGGCAAGCGTGCCGATAATGTACGGTTGTAACAACTTCTGCACGTACTGCATAGTTCCTTTTGTAAGAGGCAGAGAGCGTTCGCGCAGACCCGAAGAGGTCATAGCCGAGGTCAGAGGTCTTATAAACGACGGATATAAGGAAATACTACTTCTCGGACAGAACGTTAATTCATACGGTAAAGAATATGATTTCGGCTTTGCAAAGTTACTTTCCGAACTTGATAAGATACCCGGAAAATATAAGCTCAGTTTTATGACTTCACACCCAAAAGACTGCACACACGAGCTTATAGACACGATAGCGGACAGCGAACACATATCATATCATCTTCACCTGCCCGTACAGTGCGGAAGCGACAGAATTTTAAAGGAAATGAACCGCCACTATGACACGGCGCATTATCTGGAACTTATCGAATACGCAAAGAAACGTATACCGAAAGTAGCACTTACTACAGATATTATAGTCGGCTTCCCCGGAGAAACATACGAGGATTTTCTCGGTACGGTGGAGCTTATGAAGAAGGTGCGCTATGATTCGGCGTATACATTCATCTACAGCAAGCGCGAGGGTACAAAGGCGGCGGCTATGCCCGATCCTGTAAGCGATGAGGACAAAGGCAAGTGGTTCAGGGAGCTTCTTGACGTGCAGAATGCCATAGGCGAAAAGGCTTATGAGCGGTTTGTCGGAGATGAAGTCGAGGTTCTGTGCGAGGGTATCGGCAGAACGGCTGACGGACTTATGACAGGTCATTCGCGCCACGGCGTGATAGTTGATTTCAACGGCACTAAGGATATGGTAGGAAAGTACGTCACGGTAAAGATCAAAAAGGCTCTGCCCTGGGCAGTCACAGGCGAGCTTGTAAGCGTAAATGACTGAATTTTCGCAATCGGTCGGGATAACCCGTCAGATATATATTTTAACAGCCGCAAAAGCGGAAAGAAAGGAAAAAACAATGGACGCAATCAAAGCAGCAAGAGAGCTCGGTAAGGCTATACAGGCAGACGAGCGTTATGTACGTTATAACGAGGCAATGAAGGCAAATGACGCTGATATGGAGCTTCAGGAGCTTATCGGCGAATTTAACCTTGCACGTCAGAACGTTGCACTCGAAATGAGCAAGTCAAAGGAAGAGCAGAACAAGGAAAAGCTTGACACACAGAACAAGGAAATGCAGAGATTATACACTCTCGTAATGCAGAACGAGCATATGGCTGATTTCACAATTGCAAAGGCTGATATGGACAAGCTTTTACAGGAAGTAAACGGCATCATCGCACTTTGCTGTGACGGCGAAGATCCCGACACCTGCGAGGTACAGACAGGCGGTTGCTCAGGTTCATGCTCAACCTGCGGCGGATGCCACTAATAGTACGGCGCTGTAAAATCAATCAATAGACCCGAAAGGAATGAAACTCTTGAAAGCTGAAAAAAGCGGTGAAAAGCTCACGCCAATGATGCAGCAGTACGCTGATATCAAGGCAAATTACAAGGATTATATACTATTCTACCGTCTGGGCGATTTTTATGAAATGTTCAACGAGGACGCGATGGTAGCGTCAAAGGAGCTTGAGCTGACGCTTACATCAAGAGCAGGTACGCCTATGTGCGGCGTACCGCATCATTCCGCCGAGGGTTACATAAAAAAGCTTATCGACAAGGGCTTTAAGGTGGCTATCTGCGAGCAGACCACCGACCCCGCATTATCAAAGGGACTTGTGGAGCGTGATATAGTAAGACTTGTCAGCGCGGGTACGGTAATAGAAGCGTCTATGCTTGAGGACGGCGCAAACAACTATATTTCGTGTATCTATGTCGGAGAAAACGGCACAGGTATGGTATTTGCCGATATCTCAACAGGTGAAGTGCACGCAGTCGAAAAGGCACGTTCAAACAAGACCGATGAGGATATAATCGCACAGTTTTCGCAGTATACCCCCGTTGAACTACTGTTCAATGCGGAGTTTTTAAACCGTAAGCAGGCATATACCTTTATAAGAAACCGTTACGGAAAATGCTCTGCCGAACAGCTTGATGATGGGGATTTTTCAATAGACGACGTTTCGGAGATAACCGCGCAGTTCGGCGGCACGGCGGACGAAATAGGTCTTGCCGGAAAAGACAACGCATTAAGAGCTTTATGCGCTTTGCTGCGCTATTTGTATAAGGCGCAAAGAAGCGGAGCAAAACGTTTCGTAAAGCTGAATGTACACAGTAGCGGCGAGTTTATGCAGCTGGGACTTGCCACAAGAAGAAACCTTGAGCTGACCTCGACCATGAGAAACGGCGAAAAAAAGGGCTCGCTGTTGTGGGTTCTTGACAAGACCGATACCTCGATGGGCAGAAGAAAGCTGAGGCAGTGCATAGAACAGCCGCTCACCGATACGGCGGCTATAATACGCAGACACGATGCGGTAGAAGCGCTTATAAACAATTCTGCGGCACTGTATGATATAAAGACCGACCTTGCAAAAGTCTATGACCTTGAACGTCTTATGACAAGAATTATCTACAAGGCGGCAAACGCAAAGGACGTAAAGGCACTTGGAGCTACCTGCAAGATACTCCCACAGCTTAAAAGCGACCTGTCGCAGATAAGCACACAGCTTACAAAGAGCCTTGATAAGAAGATAAGCCCGCTTGACGATATTGCGGATTTAGTAGAAAGAGCGATAGCAGACGAACCGCCAGCACTTATGAAGGACGGCGGATATATAAAGAGCGGCTTTAATGAAGAGCTTGACCGCCTGAGAAATATCACGGGCGGCGGTAAAGACCTGCTCGCTCAGATAGAACAGCAGGAAAAAGAAGCCACAGGCATAAAAAATCTGCGTGTAGGCTATAACCGTGTGTTCGGTTATTATATAGAGGTATCTAAGGGCAATGTGTCAATGGTACCCGACAGATATGTAAGAAAACAAACGCTCACGAACGGTGAAAGATACATCACCGATGAGCTTAAAAAGATAGAAAACGAGATACTCGGCGCAAACGATAAGATACTTGCGCTTGAAGCGGCAATATTTGCGGAGGTGCGTGAATTTATCGCACAGCGGCTCGATCTTATACAGCAGACAGCCGAATCTGTTGCGGCACTTGATGTACTGTGCAGTTATGCCGTTGTATCAATAGAAAATAACTACTGCCGTCCGATGATGGCAAACGACAGCGTAATAGAGATCAAGGACGGAAGACACCCCGTTGTCGAGAAGATGGTGAATGAGATATTGTTCACCCCGAACGATGTTTACCTTGATGTAAAGAACAACCGCCTGATGATAATCACAGGACCGAATATGTCGGGTAAGTCGACCTTTATGCGACAGGTAGCCGTGATAGTGCTTATGGCGCAGATAGGCTGTTTTGTACCTGCAAGCTATGCAAGACTTGGCGTTGTCGACAGGATATTTACCCGCGTAGGCGCAAGCGATGACTTATCTGCGGGACAATCGACCTTTATGGTTGAAATGACCGAGGTCGCGACTATACTTAACGAAGCAACGAAAAATTCGCTTGTTATCCTTGACGAGATAGGCAGAGGTACATCCACCTATGACGGCGTATCGATAGCCAAAGCGGTAGCAGAGTACATAAGCTCAAAGGCTATCGGCTGTAAAACGCTTTTCGCAACGCATTATCACGAGCTTATTTCGCTTGAAAATGAGCTTGAAGGTGTACGCAACTACAGCGTAAAGGTAAAGCGCAGCGGTGAAGATATAAAGTTTTTGCACAAGATAGTCGAGGGCGGAACGGACGACAGCTACGGTATAGAGGTCGCGCGACTTGCAGGACTTCCGAAGAAGGTTACCGACAGAGCAAAACAGCTTTTAGCCGAGCTTGAAAAAGCGCCGAAGATACAGCGTGAGCTTGAGCTGAGAGCCGAGGAAGAGTCGGAAAGTCAGATAGACTTTGAGGCTACAGGCAGACAGAATGTGATAAGCGAGATAAAAAACCTCGACCTTGACGATATGACCCCGAGAGAGGCATACACAAAGCTGGAAGAACTCAAAGCAATGTTATAATGTTATAAAGAAAAGGAAAATCAATGCCCGAGATAAGACTGCTTGATAAAAGCGTAGCGGAGCTTATTGCGGCAGGCGAGGTCATAGAACGCCCGTCCTCCGTAATAAAGGAGCTTGTGGAAAATTCAATAGACGCAGGTGCGCGGCATATCACCGTTGAGATAAAACGCGGCGGTATCAGTTATATGCGTATAACGGACGACGGTTGCGGCATAGCATATGAGCAGATGCCTACAGCCTTTCTGCGCCATGCGACAAGCAAGATACGCACGGGCGATGATCTTACCGGCATAATGACAATGGGCTTTCGCGGCGAAGCGTTGGCGTCCGTTGCGGCGGTAGCTAAAATAGAGATGATGTCGCGCAGAGCGGAGGACGAGCTCGGCGGACGTTACGTTATCGAGGGCGGCGAAGAAAAGGAACACGAGTCCTGCGGCTGTCCGGTCGGTACTACGATCGTGATAAAGGAGCTTTTCTACAACACTCCCGCACGACTGAAGTTCCTTAAAAAAGACATATCCGAGGGTAACTTTATAGCGGCAACGGTAGACAGACTTGCGCTTTCGCACCCCGATATTTCCTTTAAATTCATAAGAGATAACAAGAGCGTCAGAATGACATCGGGTGACGGCTCGCTGTTATCGGCGGCAAAGGCGGTATTCGGCAGGCAGTTTGCCGACAGCCTTATCCCGGTCGACTTTTCACTTAACGGCATAGATGTCAGCGGTTATGCTTCATCGCCGCTTTTCTGCCGCAACAGCAGAAGTATGCAGACATTCTTTGTCAACACAAGATACATAAAGAGCACCACCTGTATGGCGGCGCTTGAAGAGGCATACCGCAACAGTATGATGGTCGGAAAATTCCCCGCCTGCATACTGGAGATCACGCTCGCACCCGACACGGTAGATGTTAATGTGCACCCTGCCAAGACCGAGATACGCTTTGCATATGAAAAGCCGGTATTTGACGCGGTGTATTTTGCGGTGAAAAACGCGCTTGTAAACGCCGCGGACGACAGACGGCAGATAGAGCTTGAAAAGCCGAAGAAATACGATAATGCGGACGATTATTTCAAGCGCAATCCCGAGATAATAAAGCGTGAACAGCAGACGCTCACGCATATCCCGGTAACGCTTCCGCTTGTCAATAATGAATATCCGGTAGAAACAGCCGTGCCTAAAGAGCCTTCCGAGCCTGTAAAAGCGGAAACAATATACGGCTCGGCACAGGTGAGATCCGCATCACTTCACAGCAGTCATACGGATTATATCACAAAGTCGGAAAAGCCGCAGGAAGAGGATATCCCGCTTCCCGAAGAACCGCCGACAGCTCCCGCATTCACAGCGGTAAGCGGCAAGGTCGTAGTAGCGGTTGACGATGACGATATAGGCAGTATCTGTGCGGAAAGCACCGATGATATCCCCCTGCCCGAAGCTCCGCCGATAAAGGACGACGGCTTCAAATTCATAAATACACAGCCGGTGCGCGTTGAAAAGATCGCTGAACCGACACCCGAAAAGATCTCTGTGCGCGTGATCGGAGAATTTTTAAGAACATACATATTATGCGAGGTCGGCGAGGAGCTTATAATAATAGATAAGCACGCCGCACACGAGCGCATAAGATTTGAAAAGCTGAAAAAGGAGTTTATAACGACCTCACAGCTTCTTATAGACAAGACCGAGCTTAAGCTTTCCGCCGCAGAATATGAGGCTCTGCACGAGTATTACGAGTATGTCGAGCAAAGCGGAATAGAGCTTGTCTTCAGTGACGACTGCGTTGTACAGATAACCGCAATGCCGTCTGTTATAAGCTGTCCTCCCACCGAGATGGTGGCAGATGTCGCGCGCAGGCTTATGAATGCCGCGACAGAGCAGAAGAGCGCGCTTTTTGACGATATGCTTCATACAATGGCTTGCAAATCGGCGATAAAGGCGCACGACAAGACAGACATAATTGAGCTTCAGGCGCTTGCCGAGAGAGTCATAAACGACAGAACGATACGTTTCTGCCCGCACGGCAGACCGGTTATGACTTCACTTTCAAAATACAAGATAGAACACTTCTTCAACAGGAGTTGAGTTATGGATAAACAGTTTATCGCAGTGGTATGCGGACCTACCGCGTCAGGCAAGACAGCCCTTTCTGTAGAGCTTGCAAAGCGCCTTTCGGGTGAGATAATCTCCGCAGATTCCATGCAGATATATAAGGGTATGGATATCGCCACCGCAAAGCCCACAGAGCAGGAAAAGCAGGGTATCCCACATTATCTTATGGATTTTCTCGACCCACACGACAGCTTTTCGGTCGCCGATTATGTTAAGATGGCACATGAAAGGATAGCCGAGATAGCGCCAAGAGGGAAGCTTCCGATAATAGTCGGGGGCACGGGACTTTATATAAGCTCGCTTATCGACAATCTGAGCTTTGAGGAAACCGAAAGCGATTATGAATATCGCGATGAACTGCGCGCATTGGCACAGGAAAAGGGTAACGGATATCTGCTCCGAATGCTCCGTGAGATCGACCCCGAAACAGCGGCAAGGCTTCACGAAAACAATCTGAACAGGATAATAAGAGCGCTTGAGGTGTATAAGACCACAGGCAGGACAATGAGTGAGCAACAGCGGCTTTCAAGGCTTTCTCCCTCGCCGTATGATCCGTGTATGATACAGCTCGATTACGACAGGGAAACACTGTACGACCGCATAAACAGGCGTGTTGACATAATGCTTGCCGAGGGGCTTATTGACGAGGCAAGACAGTTTACAGAGCAGTCGGATTATCCCACTGCGGCGCAGGCGATAGGCTACAAGGAGCTTATGCCGTATCTTAAAGGTGAAAGCGAGCTTGAGCCTTGCGTGGAGCGGCTGAAGCAGGAAACGAGAAAGTACGCGAAGCGCCAGCTCACATGGTTTCGCCGTGACGACAGGATACATTATATCAGGGTTGACGGAGTAAAGAGCTTTTCGCAGATCGTTGATGAAGCGGTAAACTATGTCAGCTTTGCAAGAAATAAAAGCAAGTGACATTCCCGCCTGTCGAAAAAATCTTGTCAAACCGTCATAAAGTTATGGAATTTTCCGCGAATTTGTGTTACAATATAAGTTAAGCTATCTGCGGCTGCCGCTTTTTGCGGAAAAAGCAGTTATGATTTTATTTTATTTTATGTTCCGCCGCGGCGGAGAAAAGAAAGGACGTAATCAAAATGGCAAAGGAACTCAATTTACAGGACGTATTTTTAAATCAGGCAAGAAAAGAGAAGATACCTGTAACTATCTACATCACAAACGGCTTTCAGTTCAAGGGACTTGTAAGAGGATTTGACAACTACACAGTTATCCTTGATACAGACGGAAAGCAGAACCTGATATATAAGCACGCCATCTCGACAATAACACCGCTCAGAGCCGTATCTATCCTTGACGCATTCGACAAGGGTGATGGCGATACCGAAGTCAAAGAATAAGGATATATGGACAGGACACTAACGACAAAGCTCATAACGATCGTGCTTGCGATATTCCTGCTGGTAACGGTCGTAAGTCAGTTCTTTGTGGGCGGCGAGCATTCATACAGAACAGAGGTAGCCCTGAGATACGATTCTCAGGATACTATCGAGTTCTACGGCGTGTTTGCCCGAAACGAGCACACGGTAAGCCGCAGTACGAGCGGTATCATACAGTACGCTCACGAGGACGGCTCCAAGGTCGGAAAAAACAGTGTGATAGCCGATACCTACAGCTCGGCGGCAGATATCACGCTTACCGCCGATATCAAAAATCTTCAAAAAAGAATAGATACCCTTACAGATGCGCAGAGCCTTGCGGGTACGGATAACTCCCAGATTGAGGCGTTCGACAAGCTGATAACCGAAAAGCACAGCGAGCTTATACAGACTATAAACAGCGGAGATTACTCTGCCGTTGCCGATATAAAGTATGAGCTGCTCAATCTTCAGAGCAAGCGTGATATGGTAAAGGGCAAGGTGTCGGATTATTCTTCTGTGATTTCCTCACTGAGCGCAAAGATCAAAACGCTTGAAGCGCGGATATCAGCCGAACCGGTCAGCATACTGTCAGAAGAAACAGGCTATTTTGTAAGCAGTATCGACGGATATGAAGACAAGATAACCTATGACAGCATAGACACGATAACTCCCGCCGAGATCGCCGAAACGGTAAAGGCACCGAAACTTAAATCGGCATCGGGTGACATTATCGGCAAGATGATCGAGGACTATAAGTGGAAGCTTGCAGCTACCTTTACGGAAGGTCAGGCCGCCGTGCTCACCGAAAACACAAATGTGCAGATAATAGTCGGCGCGGATCAGTCGGAGATAACCGCCAAGGTTGAGAATATCGAAAAGCACGGCGATGATTATGTGGCGGTATTTTCGGCGGACGACTTAAACTCTACTATTGCCTCATCGCGCGTAGGACGCTTCAAACTGCTTGTTGACAGCTATAACGGTATACGCATAGCATCATCGGCGATACACTTCGACAATGATAACAATATCGGTGTTTATATCAAGAGCGGCACACAGGCACAGTTTGTAAAAATTGAACGTATCTATTCCGATGAGGACTACGTTATTGTCCGTGATACAACAGGTCAGAGCGGCTACCTGTCGCTTTATGACAACGTTATAGTTGAAGGGAAGGATCTTTATGACGGAAAGAATCTCTAAATCCGCCGAAGAAACCACACTTGAGGACATAAAGCTGAACTATGAGGCTGTAAGGCTGAACGTGGCAGAGGCTATGGATAAGGCAAACCGTCACGATAATGTACGCATTATGGCGGTCACAAAGACAGTACCCTGTGAAAGGATAAACTATGCCGAGAGTCTTGGCATAGACCTGCTCGGTGAGAACCGTGTTCAGGAATTTCTCGGAAAATACGAAAATTATTCGGAAAAATCCGAAATTCACTTCATTGGGGGCTTGCAAAAAAACAAAGTAAAGTATATAATTGATAAGGTGAGTATGATACATTCGGTCGACAGCGCAGACCTTGCGGCTGAGATAAACCGCAGGGCAGGTCAGCACGGACTGAATACAGACATACTGCTTGAGGTCAACATAGGCGGTGAGTTGTCAAAAGGCGGCGTATCACCCGCAGAGCTTATCGAAACGGCAAAAGCCGTATCCGAGCTTGAAAATGTCCGTATAAGAGGACTGATGACCATTCCGCCCGCAGGGGGCGACGAAAAGTATTTTGCGGCTATGCAGGAGCTTTTCGAAAATGCAAAACAGAAGTATTCTTTCCTGTCCGACATCGATACGCTGTCAATGGGTATGTCGGGGGATTATGTATCAGCCGTAAAGTACGGCTCAACGATAGTCAGGATAGGCAGCGGTCTGTTTGGCTACAGGAACTATTCTATTTGAACAAAATAACGGAGGTAAAGACCAATGAGCGCATTCGAGTCATTCAAGAATTCATTTAAGAAGTGGGGCGGTCCCGATGAGGAGGACGATTACACAGCAGAGTCCGAAAAGCAGGAAGAAGCGCCCGAGGCACCCGCACGCAACGCAGGACAGACTTCAAATTCAAGCAAGATCTATACTTACAACGCAAGCACAACACTGCACCTTGTTGTAAACAGACCCAAGAAGTTCAGCGACGCAGGTGAGATAGCTGAGCTTTACAAGAACAAGACAACAGTTATCCTTATGTTCAACAACACTAACAAGGATACGGCAAACCGTCTTATCGACTTCCTCGGCGGTGTAAGCTACATCACAGGCGGAGAGATAAGAAGAATAGGCGAAACTACATATGTTCTTGCTCCCTATAACGTTGATATTTCAGGCGAGTTCATAGATGAGATAAGCAACATTTCAGGCGAGGACATCTTTGACGAAATAGGCTGAGATGGCTGAACAGGATCTGACTAAAGACCTTATGAATGCGGCGAGGGACTGCATAAGCAATTCCCGCCCGTATTTCACCCGCTTTTTGTCCGAAAGCGAGCTTGCTCAGACACAGGGGATTAGCTTTCCGAAGGACGTTACCGCGGTGTTCTGCGGCGGTGCGGAAAACCGCGACCCGCTCAGGTGTTGTCTGGGGCTTTTTCCATCATTTTATTTCGACGCAGATGAAGTCCGTGGGTATGATGCCGCAGTGGCTGAGCTGTTCCCGATAAAGGCGGTCACGCTTACTTATCGCCGCGAGGATACGATAACTCACCGCGATGTGCTGGGTTCGCTTATGGCACTGGGCATAGAGCGTGATACGGTAGGCGATATTTTCGTTACGGAGGGCTCGGCGGCGGTATTCGTGTATGAGAAGATAGCTCCGCTGATTTCGGACAACCTGACGAAGATTGGCAGGGTTGGAGTAAAAATCAAAACCGATATAAAAGCAGGCTTTCCTTTACCCGAAAGAAAGTACGAAGAGCTTTCGCTGTCGGTGGCATCATTGCGCCTTGACAACATTGTCAGGAGCGTGACGGGTACGTCGCGTACAGCGGCAGTCGAAAGGTATATTATGCCGCAGCTTGTACAGCTGAACGGCACGATATGTACCGATGTATCAAAACAGCTTTGCGAGGGCAATATCTTTTCCGTGAGAGGAAAGGGCAAGTTCCGCCTTGATAATATCGGCGGCACAGGCAGAAAAGGCAATATACACATAACAGTGAAAAAATACATTTAGGAGGAATTTTCCCGTGAATGCTAAGGATATAGTATCAAAGGAATTTGACACAGTAAAGCGCGGCGGTTATGATGCCGCAGAGGTAGATACATTCCTGAAGGACGTTTCTATCGAATACAAGAAGCTGCAGAATGAGAACGAGGAGCTTGAGAAGAAGCTTGAGGTCCTTGCCGAAAAGATAAGAGAATACCGTAAGGACGAGGACGCACTGAGAGACGCTCTTCTCATTGCCAAGAAGCAGGGTATCGCGGTAGTCAACGAGGCTAAGGAAGATGCCGAGAAGATAAGAAACGAAGCCAAGGAAAAGGCTGACAAGACTATCAAGGATGCAGACGCGCTTGCCGCAAAGAAGAAGGAAATTTCCGAAAAGAACCTTGCAGACGCAAACGCCAAGGCAAAGCAGATCGTTGACGATGCAAACGCTAAGGCTGACGAGATACACACAATAATGATGCAGCAGACAGAAAGAGAGCAGATCGTTCTCCAGCGCACCAGAAAAGAGGTTCAGGACTACACGACCAAGATCCTTGCCGCATACAGCGCTCATATCGAGAATATCAAGAATATGCCCAAGGCTTGTGAAAACGAGTTCGTTATCAACACGGTAAAAGAGGTTGAGGCAAGAAAGCCCGAGGACAGTGCATTCGCGAAGAAACCCGCTCCCGAGGTCAAGCCTGCACCCGCAAAGCCTGTCGAAAAGAAGCCTGAGCCGGCAAAGCCTGCTGTCAAGGCTGAGGAAAAGCCCGCAGCTAAGCCTGAAGCTAAAAAGCCTGAGGAAGACAAGGCAAAGGGCGACTCTGTGCTTTTCAATCTTAAGAACGAAAAGGAAGACAAGAAAGCTCCCACAGCAGAGCTTGAATTCGGAAAGAACAAGTAATTACATACGAATATACGTCTGACAACGAAAGGAACTAAAAATAAATGCTATATATCGCTCTTGCGGTAGCCGCAGGACTGATCGGACTGGATCAGCTTACAAAGATACTGATCGATAAGAATATGGAGCTTCATCAGTCGATACCGATAATATCATTCGGGGATACAAATGTACTGAATATCACCTACGAGAGAAACCCGGGTGCTGCTTTCAGCATTCTTGAAGGCAAGCAGATGTTTCTTGTGATATTCACTGCGATAATAATTGTCGCTATGCTCTATCTGATGATATCGAAAAGGGTCAAGCGCCCCACCTATATCTGGTCTATGTCGCTCATAGTAGCGGGCGGACTGGGAAACCTTATCGACAGAGTGTTAAGAGGCGAGGTAGTTGACTTTATCGATGTACGGATAATCAACTTTGCCGTGTTCAATGTGGCAGATATATGCGCCGTACTCGGTGCGATAGGACTGCTCTTATTCGTTGTCATTGATGAGATAAAGGAACAGAAAAACAAGAGATCGGCAAAGAATAACGAAAATGCCGATGGTAACAAGAAACAGGACACTACCGCGATGAAAGCAGAAACGGTAAGTGAGGAAAAATAACACCGCTACGGAGGGTAATATTGCATTACGAATTTACCTGTGAAACAGGCGGCGAAAGAACAGACAAATTTCTTGCACAGCAGGACATAGGAATAACCCGATCAGCAGCCGCCGCTCTCATAGAGCAGGGCTGCTGTCTTGTAAACGGGAAAAATGCCGCCAAGAACCTTAAGCTGAAAGCGGGAGATGCTATAACGCTTGATGTGCCCGAGGCACAGCCTGCCGACATTCTCCCGGAAAATATACAGCTTGATATCGTCTATGAGGACAGCGACCTGCTTGTGGTGAACAAGCCAAAGGGTATGGTGGTGCACCCTGCACCGGGGCACTACAGCGGAACGCTTGTCAATGCACTGATGTATCACTGCGGCGACAGTCTTTCGGGGATAAACGGAGTTATCCGCCCCGGGATAGTGCACAGGATAGACAGGGATACAAGCGGTCTACTGATCGTTGCCAAGAACGACACGGCGCACAATGTGCTTGCCGAGCAGATAAAGGTGCACAGCTTCACAAGAGAATATATGGCTGTGGTGCAGGGCGTTATTAAAGAGGACGGCACGGTCAATGCCCCGATAGGCAGGCATAAGATCGACCGCAAGAAGATGTGTGTCACGACCGAGAATTCACGTGAAGCGGTAACGCATTACTTTGTCGAGCAGACGTACAGGAACAATACGCTCGTAAGGCTGCGGCTTGAGACCGGAAGAACGCATCAGATAAGGGTCCACATGGCGTATATAGGTCACCCGGTGACAGGCGATGAGGTGTACGGAAACGGCAGTCCGAAGTGGCTGTGCGGTCAGTGCCTTCACGCGAAGAAGATAGGATTTGTCCACCCTAACGGACAGTATATGGAGTTTGACAGCGAGCTTCCCGACTATTTTCAGAAGCTGCTGAAGAACCTTGAAACACAGAAGACAGAGATATAAAACGGCATAAACAAAGGAAAAGACGACTATGGATTTCTCAAATGTAATTATAATGAGCGACCTTGACGGCACGCTCCTGAACGACAAGAAAGAGATTTCGCCGCGCGATATGGAGTCGATAAACGACTTCTGTGACAAGGGCGGAATGTTCACGATAGCTACCGGAAGAGGCTACTCTATGGCAAAGCCGATAGCGGAAAAGCTGAAGCTGAGGATACCTGCCGTGATCTTCAACGGCTCGGCGGTGTACGACTTCGACAAGGAAGAATTCCTGTGGCAGTGCGAGGTCACGCAGAAGGCAAGGGACTACATAAGGCTTGTCATGGAGAAGTTTCCCGATGTGGGGATAGAGGTGCTTCATAAGCACACGGTATACGTCCCTGCACTGAACGATGTCGAGAGGGCGCACATGGCGCTTGAGAACGTGCACGGCGATGTGTGCAGTGTTGACGATATCCCGCATGAGGGCTGGCTTAAGGTGCTGTTCGCGTACCCGGAGGACAAGATGCCGGAGCTTGCGAGGTTCATTAACGAGCACTGCGCAGAAGGAACAAACAGAGTGCTTTCCGCGCCGTTCTTCTACGAGCTGTTGCCAGAGGGAGTGAGCAAGGCATACGGCTACAAGCAGCTGCTCAGGGTGACAGGTAGCGAGGACAGGTTCACTGTTGCGGCGGGCGACTACCCGAATGACGCTGAGATGGTACGCAGTGCGGATCTGGGCGTTGCCGTAAGCAATGCGCATGATGATGTAAAGTCGGCGGCTGATATCGTAATCGGCTCAAATAATGATGACCCGATGACACATATAATTGAGAAAATCAAACAAATGTAACGTATGGTACGTACCGGTGGTTCATTTTGGTACGGTTTTGGTATGAAAGATAAAAAACAGGTCGCAAATATGCGGGCTACTCGAAAAATGCACTGATATCCAATTGCTGTAAATAAAGTCGGTGGGATAAGTGCTGTAAAAGTGGCAATGAAAATTTTGCTTTAGTATTTTATAATATGCAGATGATATCATAGAGTGCGATGTTCATCGACGAACGTGATTATTATATAATTGGAATTTGGAAAGGAGAATTATATGAAACAAGAACCTGATTACAAGCTCAAAAGACGAATGGAACGAATTGAACATGAAAAGAAGATAAGCAGGACATACAGCCGTAACTGGATCATATGTATCGGGTCGCTTGCGATTATTATATTGGCGGTGTTTGTGTTTGGTGGAAAGTGATGTCGGGGAATACTTGACAATTATCGGTTGTAGTGATATACTTATGATAGTATTTGGCAGAAATATAGCGATTGATCATGAGAAAAGTGCGTTGATATCATGCAACAGTATATATGATATTTAAGGCATGGCTTGCTGTGAGGCACTGTGCCTGTTTATTTAATACATATAAGGAGGAAATACATATGAAACTGTGTAAAATAACTTCCGGGATTATGGCGGCGATTATGGCTTTTTCCGTGGTCGGCACGCCTGTAGGCGATATAATCCCCGAAGTAAGTAAAAAAATCAGTGCATCGGCGGCACCGGAAGAAACTGTGCTTGCCAAATCGAGTGCGACAGGGTACAGTTATACGATAACTCCGCTTCTTGCTCCGTTTAATGAATATTTCTTTGTAAAGACGGACAACCCCGATCCTACATCGTTCAGATTTGCGGATAAAACCAGTGCGTATATTGAAGATGAACCGAGCGTTATAAGTGTTGATTGGGATTCTTGGAACGAAAAGCCATACCTTTATCAGGACATCAAATATCAGAACAGGAATACCGGCAGGGTAGACGGCGGTTATATTTTCTACGGCTCGTATACTGACGGCGGAGAAATAGTATTACAGACAAATAGCGGTTCGGACAGGTATGATGTTACCTGGAATGATACGCAGATCAAACTTGAACTTCCTGCTCTTAAAGACAAAGTTGACTATCTTATTGATACATACGCCACAAAATCTTCTTTCTTTGACAATATGGACGCGGTGCAGGAAGGTTTTTCATCTATATGCCTTTACAGTGGCTCGTACATTAAAGGAAAACTGAAACGTTCTACCGACTACTGGGGAATGTCAACATCACCTCATAAGGATCAGCTTTTCTATATTCAGTCGCCTTATACGCGAGAGGACAGTTATTCGCTTTTTGCGTCTGCAATATATCCTTACCGTTATGATTCTCTCGGGTTCCCGAGTGTTATGGCAAGCGTTGCAAAGCGGCTTGACAGCTCGGCTGAAGTGTCGTGGGATGATGATTATCATTATATTGTGAATGTTACTTATAAGGGTACTACTTGTTCATACGGCGGTCAGGGAAACGGCGAAGGACAGGGTATCAGCGAAGACAAGATAAAGCAGTATTACACTTTCGGTGAAGGTGGTACTGTGATCACTCTTGAAGATACAAAGAAGCTGCTCGATGAATATTCACAGGTTGAAATGAAAGATGATATTCCCCGTGCAGATTCGATCACATGGAAGAGCATATACAATACAGTAGGGTATGGCTCATGGGTGCGCCTGATAGAAATTACAGGCATATTCGGCGGAACTCAGACCGGATACAGCTATCTGTACAGAAACGGTGACGGCAGTAATTTCTACACCGACAGTGCAGGCGATAACGGATCTGAAATATACTGGGGCGGCGATCTCGGATACGCTTCGGACGTATGGGTTGACGGAAGATATGTTGACGCATGGGAATGCTATGTCCCGGGCGAAAAGTTCGAGGATCATCCTTACAGTGATATCCTGCTGAAAATGTCTGTTCCTCAGATAAAATACGAATACGAAAATATTTATAACGAGGAAACAGGTCTTTATGATACTGATTTCACTATAATTTCTGAAAGTGAAGTGCAGAAAAGCGTTCTGTTCAGTTATCAGTCAGATAAAAATCTGTGGCGTTGTTTTGATGTCGATGAATTATACGATGATGATTGTGCAAGTTATTATGATATTGAGTATTTGGTGCGCGAAGGACTGCTTGATAAGAAATATCTGAGGGATTATGCGCTTACGCCTGATGATGTGGCAAAGCTGAAAGTTGACAGAAATACTAATAAAATTCCCGATGATTATTACATTTATGATCAGACGGTAAAGCCGGGAACAAGCCTTAAAAATCATACGCACGACTATGCTACCGATTCTGTTGTGAAACCGACATATACTGCAAAGGGTTACACGCTTCAGAAGTGCAAGATATGCGGTGCGGAAAAAAAGATCAATTACACCGCAAAGCTCACACTTGCAAAGGTGACAGGTGTTAAGCTTGCAGGCAGAGCGGCTGACGCACTGCGTATCAGCTGGAATAAGGACGCATCAGCCGACGGTTACATTGTCGATATATACAAGGACGGCAAGTGGGCTCGTGCGGCTAAGATCACAAGCAATGCCACAACGACCTACAGAGCAAGCGGACTTAAGGCTTCTACCGTGTACAAGTTCAGGGTAAGAGCGTACAAGATGGAAGGTAAGACGGCGGTTTACGGAGCTTACAGCTCGACTGTTTCCGCTAGAACAAATCCGTCTGTTATGACAGGTGCAAAGCTTAGCGGAAGAGCGGCTGACGCACTGCGTATCAACTGGACTAAGAATGCTTCGGCTGACGGATATATCGTTGAGATGTATCAGAGTGGCAAGTGGGCGCGTGTTGCAAAGATCACAAACAACAGCACCACGACATTCAGAAAAGCGGGTCTTAAGGCTTCGACTGTCTATAAGTTCAGAGTGAGAGCGTACAAGATGAGCGGTAAGACTGCGCTTTACGGTAATTATAGCGCTACTGTAACCGCAAGAACAAACCCGTCAATAGTAAAGGGCGTTAAGATTGGCGGCAAGGCTAAGGACGCTTTACGGGTAAATTGGACTAAGAATACCTCTGCACAGGGTTACATCGTGGAGATGTACAAGGGCGGAAAGTGGGTACGCGTTGCGAAGATTACTAACGGCAATACTACTACTTACAGGAAGGCAGGACTTGCTAAGAATACTACTTATAAGTTCAGGGTTTGCGCTTACTATATGAGCGGTAAGACGGCGCTTTACGGTGGATACGGAAGTGTTAGTGGGAAGACCGCGGCTAAATAAAGCTCAGATTAAAAGCAAAAATCAATAATTACGACCGGGCGGCGATGGGAAAATCGTTGCCCGGTTTTTTTGTGGTGGGGTATGTGGTGCTTTAATGATGTTTGTGGGAATGGAGATAATCGGGGCTGCGGGAGGGGCAAGCCGCCTACCCTACGAAAGGAATGCAGGATATATTCCTTTGGCGGTGATGGCAAGAGTGGTGATGTTGGCGGCGGCGATCCTTCAATAGTTGGCTGAGCAAGACTTAAGCAACAGAAGCTTACCTTTGGCAAGGGAGCCAAGTAATGGTGATAGTGCGATTTGGCGGTGTTTGTGGAGGTGGAGATAATCAGGGCAACGGGCAGGGCAAGCAATGCAAGGACGCATTAAATGTGTGTGCACTCAGTTTCGCGGGATGCGAAACCATAAAAGCACACACAGCACCGCACCCTACGAATGGAGCGCAGGGTATATTCCTTTGGCGGTGATGGTTGGAATGGAGATGTTGGCGGCGATGACAGTAATGAAAATAATCGTGGTGGCGTGTGCGGTGGTATAATGAAGTGTGGGGGAGAGTGTGAACACAAAAATCGGCGTTGTGATGCGGTTTTGACACTACATTGCTGTGGGGCTTACGAGGGCGCGGAAATATCTTTTTCAAAAACAAAAAAATTTTTCAAAAACCCCTTGATTTTTGCAAATTTATATGTTAGAATAAACGACAGGTAAACGATTACACGGTGTTTCGGACTGCGGCTCGGCGAGTGCATGGTTTGTGCGGGCAGGGCAGACGGCTACCGGAAATGCGGTGAGCGGTTACCTTTGATTTAATCGGGGAGATCCCGTATGAAAAGTAAATTTTGGCGGGATAGTGACCGCCGTTTTAAGCGAAAGGAAAGGTATAATCTATGAAGTATTCAGACGGTTTCTGGATGAACAAGTCGGGCTACGACGTAAACTATGCAACTCAGATCTATGAAGTAAAGGCTACCGACAACTCGATAACGGTATATGCCACTAACCAGTGGATCGGCAACAGAGGTATGACGCTCGGCGGTCCTGTTCTCGAAATCACATTTACATCTACTCTTGCCGACTCTATCAAGGTAACGATCGAGCATTACAAGGGTGCGGCGAAGAAGGGTCCCGATTTCACATTATATGAGGACGCAAACTTCAAGCCTGTTATAAACGAAAAGGACGAGTACTGGGAGCTTGTTTCAAACAAGACCTCTGTAAGAATAGGCAAGGCAGGCGGCGCATGGGATATCAAGTACTTCTATGACGGCAAGCTCCTTACCAAGGAAGGTTGGAGAACTACAAGCTACATAGAAGAACAGCCCTGGCTCACAGACTACCGTATGGAAGGCACAAAGGCAGAACGTTTCTACGCTCACGCTTCGACAGATGAGCCTGCAAGAATAAGAGAGATGCTCAATATCTCTGTAGGCGAGTATATCTACGGCTTCGGCGAGAAGTTCTCTACATTCGTAAAGAACGGTCAGACTGTAGAAGTATGGAACAATGACGGCGGTACTTGCTCTGAGCAGTCTTACAAGTCAATTCCTTTCTATGTTTCATCAAGAAACTACGGCGTATTCGTAAATCACCCCGAGAACGTTACATTTGAAGTAGCAAGCGAAACTGTTTCAAAGGTTGCTTTCTCAGTTCAGGGCGAGAGAATGGAATATTTCGTAATGGGTGGTAAGACAATCGCAGATGTACTCGGTGTTTATACAACACTGACAGGTAAGCCCGCACTTCCTCCCGCATATACATTCGGTCTGTGGCTGACAACATCATTCACAACAAACTACGATGAAGAAACAGTATCATTCTTCATCGACGAAATGGCAAGACGTGATATTCCTCTGGAGGTATTCCACTTCGACTGCTTCTGGATGAAGGAGTTTAACTGGTGCGATTTCACATGGGACAAGAGAATGTTCCCCGATCCCAAGGCTATGCTTACACGTCTTAAGGAAAAGAAGGTTGAGATCTGCGTATGGATCAACCCCTATATTGCTCAGCAGTCATCACTGTTTGACGAGGGCGTAAAGAACGGCTATTTCATCAAGAAGACGGACGGCGGCGTGTTCCAGTGCGATATGTGGCAGCCCGGTATGGCTATCGTTGACTTTACAAATCCCGAGGCTTGTAAGTGGTATAAGTCAAAGCTGAGAGCTCTGTGCGAGATGGGCGTTGACGCGTTCAAGACAGACTTCGGCGAGAGAATTCCCACAGCAGGCGTTGTATACAGCGACGGTTCCGATCCTTACAGAATGCATAACTACTACACATACCTCTACAACAAGTGTGTATTTGAAGTGCTTGAAGAATATTACGGCAAGGACAAGGCGTGCCTGTTCGCACGTTCCGCTACAGTCGGCGGTCAGCAGTTCCCCGTACACTGGGGCGGCGACTGCTTCAGCCAGTACGAGTCAATGGCTGAAACACTCCGCGGCGGTCTTTCGCTCTGCTTATCAGGCTTCGGCTACTTCAGCCACGATATCTCGGGCTTTGAGGCTACCGGTTCTCCCGACTTATATAAGAGATGGTCTGCATTCGGTCTTATGTCTTCACACTCAAGACTTCACGGCAACAGCTCATACAGAGTACCGTGGAACTTCGATGAAGAGGCTTGCGATGTTCTCCGTCACTTCACAAAGCTCAAGGGTCGTCTGATGCCCTACCTGTTCGCTAACGCGGTAAAGGCTCACGAAAAGGGCGTTCCCATGATGAGAGCCATGGTTATGGAATACAGCGATGATCCCGCTTGCTTACCTCTTGACAGACAGTATATGTTCGGTGATAACCTGCTTATCGCTCCCGTATTCAACGAAGAGGGTACAGCTCAGTTCTATCTGCCCAAGGGCAAGTGGACGGATATCCAGACAGGCGAGGTCCTCGAGGGCGGCAACTGGTACGACAAGAAGTATGACTACTTCTCAATGGGTATGTATGCTAAGCCCAACAGCATCATTGCTTACGGTAACTTTGAGCGTAACTTTGCATATGACTATGTTGAGGGCGCAAAGCTCGTTATCTATCAGCTTGAGGACGGCAAGAATACTCAGTGCAAGATCTACGATAAGGAAGCTAAGCTCGAGCTTACTGTTATGGCTGAGAGAAACGGCGATACGATCACTGTTACTCATACAGCTACAGATAAGAACTTCACTGTTGAAAGTGCTGAAGGCTTAAAGGTAGTTATAAATAAGTAACTATATTAAACAATGCCTCCGTGTCAATGTGATGCGGAGGCGTTTTTATGTGCCAACAAGCAATACAGATAGCAGAAAAGAAAAATCCGGCTTGACAGTGTACCAAAAGAGTTCTATAATAGTTATGTAATGCCGATAACAGTGGGATAATGCACATATTTTCCGGTAAGACTATCTGTTAAGGCTGTTTTTTATGGAGGTTAAGCAATATGGATATAAAAATGCTCGGCGAATACGCAAAGCTTATGGTCAAGGTCGGTGCTAATGTTCAGAAAGGGCAGAAGGTGCGCCTTTACGCAGAGGTCGACCAGTATGAACTGGCAACGCTTGTAGCTAAGGAGTGCTACAATGCGGGGGCAAGCTATGTTGAGATGTTCTGGAGCTGTGGTGCTATTGACAGACTGCACTATGAGAACGCAAGTGTTGAAACGCTCGGCACGGTGCTTCCATGGGAAGAGGAAAGACAGAAGCAGATGGTAAAGGATCTGCCTGCAAGGATTTTTATTGAGTCGGCAGACCCCGATGAGCTGAGCGGTATACCTGCCGATGTGATCTCCACAGTCGGACAGATGCGCTCAAAGGTGCTGAAAAAGTACCGCGATGAGATAGACGGCAAGCATCAGTGGCTTATCGTAGCTGCCGCTTCTCCGAAATGGGCGAAGAAGGTATTTCCCGATGATGACACCGAAACGGCTGTTGAAAAGCTCTGGAAAGCCATTTTCTCATGCGTCTATCTTGACGGCGAAAACGACTGGCAGGAGGTATGGAAAAAGCATACCGACACTATGAGGGAAAAAGCCGAATGGCTGAATGCGCAGGGCTTTAAGAGCCTTAAGTATAAGAGCGGTAACGGAACGGATTTCTCGGTTGAGCTTATCCCCGGTGCGAAATGGTGCGGTGCGGCTGATGTGAACCGCGTCAACGGTGCGGCATATGTACCTAATATGCCGACAGAAGAGGTATTCATAAGCCCGATGAAAGGAAAGTGTGAGGGAAAGCTTGTTGCTACAAAGCCGCTCAGCTGGTCGGGCAATCTGATAGACGGATTTGAAGTAGAATTCAAAGACGGCAGAGTATCCGGTTGCCGGGCAAAGCAGGGCGAGGATATCCTTAAGAAAATGTTTGCTATGGATGAAGGTGCGTCAATGCTCGGCGAGGTAGCGCTTGTGCCCAAGGAGTCGCCTATAAATAAGTCAGGACTGCTGTTTATGAATACCTTGTTTGATGAAAACGCCTGCTGTCATGTAGCTGTGGGCGAGGGATTTCAGGAGGTCATAGACGGCTTCGAAAACAAGACGCTTGAAGAGATACACTCTATGGGCGTAAACGACTCGATAATTCATGTTGACTTTATGGTGGGCTCTGACGATCTTGACATTATCGGTGTGCATGAGGACGGCAGTGAAGTACCTGTATTCTTAAACGGAACTTGGGCTTAAGCTCCGGGAGATTTCTAAACACTGGATATTTTGTCGAATTTATTGAAATGTATAGTATAGGTATTGCAATGCTAAGCAAAGTATGCTAAAATAGTGTGTGGAGAAAATGATGTGAGCTTTTTCTCTTTATCGCATTTCAATTCACACAATACGGTGTAAAGCCGTATAATGGCAAAGGATCGTTTATGTTAATAGCAATATGTGACGACAGCAGGATAGATGCAATGCTGTCAAAGACACTTATAATCGAATATTTCAAAAAACGGAAGCTGTCTTGTACTGTCAGACTTTATGTGAGCGGTTCGGAGCTACTCAAGGATGTAAGTGACGGCAAAAGCTTTGATATCATATTTATGGATATCTATGTCGGTCAAGAGCTTGGAATTGACTTAGCAAGGCAACTTCGGAGCGAAGGGTATGGAAATCTGCTGATATTCTCGACGATTACCGATGAGTATGCTGTTGAGAGCTACAGTGTAAGCGCGAGCGGATATATATTAAAGCCTTACAATATGTCAAGGCTTGAAGCGGTGCTCGACAGAGTCCTTGAAAAGTATGATGCGGATTTTATGAGGGTCAAGGTTCGCAACACTTATGTGAACGTACCATATAGCGATATAATCTATATTGAAAGCAGAAATAACCGTTGTATACTGCATACGGCAGATGAGGAATATTCACTTTATATGCGGCTTGACGAGATAGAGGACAGTATATCCGATGAGGGGTCACGCTTTTTAAGGTGCCACAGGAGCTATATTGTCAATATGGATCATATTACGGCTGTTGACGAACAGTTCAAGCTTGATAACGGCGAAAGTGCACTTATCAGAAGTAAGAGCAGGACGCAGATAAAGAGGCATTATATTGAGTATGAAGAGGGGAAAACACTCGGCAGGGTGTGAGCCGTGATATGGCGTACAGCATAAGCGGTGCTGTTATGTAATATAGGGAGTAAAAATGCAGTTCCGTGGAGGAACTGCATTTTTTATGTGTATTTGCGAAATCAGGTGTTTCGGTTTTGTATATGTGCGGCGATGAAATCCGCGATAAGTCGGTAGACCTTTTTGCGCTGTTTTTCCTGTAATACGCTGTGGCGCATACCGTCGTATAATTTAAGGGTTACATCAAAGCCGCTTGCTTTAAGTGCGGCGGCCTTTGATTTTGCGTATTCGCCTTTATCGCCTACCGTATCCATTGTTCCGCTTATCATAAGTACAGGCGGCTTTGCCTTTATATCGGAAAGATAGCGCTCCTGCTGTACTTCTTTTGCAAGTGAGATAAAGCTTTTGTAGAAACGGCAGCTGTACAGCTTGTTTGTGTATGGGAGAGCTTCATAATATTCAGCGCGCTCTGGATCCGAGGTCACCCACGACACGGTACAATTTTCGGGGAAAGGCTCGGCGACCTTTCCGAACAGCTTAAGAAAGACATCTGTGCTCGGAGTATCTGCGCCCTTTTGGATTATTTCTTCATCGATCGCCGAAAGAAGCATATCGGTATCGCGGATATGCGGACAGCCTGTGAGGGTCACGCCTCTGTAGAGCGTTCCGCCGTGCCGTTTCAGAATATATTGTGCCATCTGCGAACCGAGGCTGTGACCGAGCAAAAACAGCGGTGTACTGCTGTCGGCAGATATATACTCCGAAAAAGAGAAGCATTCGTCCGCAGACTGCCGGACGATGTCGTCAATGTCGGTAGGAAGTGCGGTTCTGCCGTGGTCGCGGTATTCACACAGATAAACGGATATGCCGTCATCGGTCATATAAGCGGCAAGTTGCTCGTAGTACTCGGACATTTCACCGAGCCCGTGGATTATCTGAAGCTTTGCTTTTTCTTTTTCGGCAAGCCACTTTTTGCAATGCATTCCGTTGTAATTAAATTCATATGATGTCATAATGTTCTCCGTAAAAATAAAGCAGGCTTTTGATGCCTGCTTTATTGCTTTTATTCTTCCGCAATAGTCGGCCCTTCAAGATGGACCTGACCGTTTTCACGCAGATGGAACTGCTTGACAAGCGTCTGCATTTCCTTTGCCTGTGCGGCGGTAAGTGCACTTGCACTTGCACTTTCTTCTGCGGTCGCGGCATTGTTCTGTACCACAGCCGAAATCTGACCTACACTTGAAAGCACCTGATCGACCATAGATGCCTGCTCGGCGGAAACCTCGGAAATCTCGTTGATAAGAGAATTTGCATTGCTGAAACGCTCCATAACACTCTCTATAGTCTGCGCGGTGGAGTCGGCAATGGCTGTACCGTTTGAAACGGCTTCTATAGTACTGCTGATAAGCTCGCTTGTTGTCTGTGCGGCTTCTGCGGACTTGCTTGCAAGGTTTCTGACTTCATCGGCAACGACTGCAAAGCCCTTGCCCGCTTCTCCTGCTCTTGCGGCTTCTACTGCGGCGTTAAGAGCAAGGATATTTGTCTGGAATGCAATGTTATCAATAGTGTTGATAATCTTTTCGATCTCTGCGGATTTTTCTTCAATTATCTTCATTGCGGCAAGCATCTTCTGCATTTCCGCATTGCCCTGCTTAAGATCGGTAGTTGCGGTGTCGGAGATGTCGCTAACATTCTTTGCGTTTTCGGCATTCTGATTAACTCTGCCGGAGATATCCCGAACATAATCCGAAAGCTCACGGATAGATGCCTCCTGCTCGCTTGTGCCTTGCGCAAGTGCCTGTGAGCCGCTTGATACCTGCTCGGAAGCGTCGTAGAGCATTGTGCCCGACTTCTGGATGCTCGACATAGAATTATTTATGTTTACAAGGATCTGTTCAAATGCTTCCTTTATCGGGATAAACTCACCCTTGTATTCGTAGTTAATGTTGAAGCTTATGTTGCCGTAGGACATCTGCGTAAGAAGATATGTAAGCTCATCGACCATCTTTTTCAGATACCACTTGGCGGTATTGAGCGAGCCTGCAAGCTTTCCTATTTCGCTGTCATTTATCTTTACATCAAATTCTTCGGAAAGAATACCCTCGGAGAAGTTGTTGAGCTCGTGGCTTATCTTCTTGATAGGCTTCATAATAGCTTTTCTGCAATATATAGCCAAAAGTATAAATGCGGCTGTTACGATAAGAGCAAAGCCCTCGATTATCAGTGACAGCATTATAGATGAGTGATATACGGGATTGTCACTGCCCGCCATAGAAAAAATGTTGACAGTGCATACGGCGATAGTAGCCGCCATCATTACACAGCAGATAACGCACAGCAGAGTTATTACAAATACCTGACTTTGTGCTTTCTTTTTTATCCAACCTTTAAATTTTTTCATAAGAAACACCTCTTATATTTACATCTTATAACTGAATTTTATCACAAATGCTGTAATAAGTCAAGGTGCAAAGCTGTGTATTTGGTGGAATACACCAAAATATGTTGTATAAATGTACAAGTTGCACGAAAGCCGCCATGATATAACCATAGCGGCTCGTGATCTTTGGCTGTTAGCTTTGTACGGTAAACAGTCGTCTGCAATATTTGTTATCCAGTCCGTGATACAGGAGCATACCGAGTACTCCGCAGGAGATTATCTCACCTGCGCATACTGTCAGTGCCGAGAACCATATCGCATCGGGTACACCGTAAGCGTAGGTAAGTACGAGCGGAACTATGACAGTATTGGCAACTATGGGTGGCAGAGGGTATAAAACTCTGTGGTGCTTTCTCAGAAGATATGTGCCGACTGCTCCTATGAGCGTGGCAAGGCTTCCGAAAATAACGTCCCATATTACCGCACCGGTCAAAAGGTTTGAAATGACACAACCTATAACCAGTCCCGGAATCGCCGCCGGAGTGAACACCGGCAGGATAGTGAGCGCCTCGGAAAGGCGCACCTGAATTACGCCGTTGGCAAGTCCAAGCAGGTTGACGATGTAAGTCAGCACAACATAGATCGCGGCGATAACGGCTCCCTGTGTGATGAACAGGACTTTTTTGTTTCGCATATTAAATTGCCCTTTCGTAGTTTTGGTTTATCCGCCGTGTGACGGAAAGTGAGGATATTGCGAACTCACAAACTAGAATTTTAGCACAGATAAAGTGCTTTGTCAAGCATTTTTCACCGCTTCTTTGGCGGCTTTTATAAATTCCTTTATATCATCGGGTGCGTTTTTGGCGTACATTATGACAAGCGGAATGCTAAGCGGATATTCAAGCGGTACAGTGATAAGTCCCGGGTGTACATCGTGCCAGCAGTCAAGAGAAATAAGCACGTTGTCTGTTTCGGCACAGCGGTTGAAAACCGTCATATCGTAAAAGTTCGGGGTGTCGGTGACTGTTATATTGCCGTGCGAGATAAGCTCTTTTCTGAGTTCGTCGTTGTTCGACGAATCGCCTTGCTTTACCATCATTACCGTTTCGCCCTCAAGGTCTGAAACAGATACGGAGCTTCTTCCTGCCAGGCGGTGGGTTCGGGAAACCGCAACGGTAAAACGGCATTTGCCTATTGCGAGGGTGGAGCATTCCGATTTCCATTTTTTTGAGTCGCAAGCGCCGACAAGAAAATCAAACTTTTCGCCGAGCGAGGCGACAACGGAAACAATATCGTTATGATTGTCGTCAAAAGGAACAAGGTGCAGTTTATAACCCGGAAAGCGGTCGTTTACAAGATACCACAGATCCATAAGCGGTTTTGCGGGATTTAACAGCGATGTGCCGATACAGAAGGTTTTGTCGTATTCTTCCTCTTCCTTTTTTGCCTGTCGCACAGCGTTTTCCGAGCGTTCTATGATATCCTTGGCGGCAAGGTATATGACTTTTCCTGCGCTTGTAAGCTCTACACCCGAGGATTTACGGTTGAGCAGGGTCAGCGACATACGGCTTTCAAGCGCGTTTATCTGCTTCATTACGGCGGTGGGGGAGATGTAGAGCTTTGATGCCGCAGAGGTAAAGCTTCCGCAGTCGGCAACGGTTATGAATGTTTTTATTGTCGGGTCGTACATAAAATTCACCTCGGATAAGGAGTATAAACTTTTGGTTAATACGATGATAACATATCGGATATTCCGTGTCAAGGGAAAGTGTGATAAAATGTAAGTACAAAATATGAAAGGGTGGTCAAGATGTCGGATAAGCTTATAGTATACTATTCAAGAGCCGATGAAAACTATGTCAGCGGAGAGCTGAAAATGCTCCCTGTGGGAAATACGGAGATAGCCGCAGGCTATATAAAGGAGCTTACCGGTGCGGATATGTTTAAAATAGAGCAGAAACAGCCGTACTCGGCAGGCTATAACGAATGTATAGCGCAGGCGCAGGAGGATCAGAAAAAGGATGCAAGACCCGAGCTTGTAAGTATGCCCGAGAGCATTGATAAGTACAGCGAGATCTATCTTTGCTATCCTAACTACTGGGGCACTGTGCCTATGGCGGTGTTTACGTTCCTTGATAATTACGGCTTTGAGGGCAAGGTAATAAAGCCGCTCTGCACTCACGAGGGTAGCGGCATGGGCAGAAGCGAAAGCGATATCAAGGCTCACTGCAAGGGTGCAAAGGTCGAAAAAGGACTTGCAATACACGGAAGCAATGTAAAGCAGAGCAAGTCGCAGATCGAAAAATGGATATAAATAATCAAAGGAGGATATTACTATGGAATTTGTAACGCTTAACAACGGAGTAAAGATGCCGATACTGGGCTACGGTGTATATCAGACACCTCCCGAGGAAACAAAAAAGTGCGTACTTGACGCACTGAATACGGGTTATCGCAGTATAGACACAGCACAGGCTTACGGCAATGAGGCGGGTGTCGGTGACGCTGTGGCAGAGTCGGGCATTGCAAGAGATGAGATATTCATCACAACTAAGATATGGATAACAAATGCGGGCTACGAAAACGCAAAGAAGTCAATAGACGAGTCGCTTAAAAAGCTTAAGAGCGACTATGTTGATCTGCTTCTTATCCATCAGCCGTTCGGCGATTATTACGGAAGCTACAGAGCTATGGAAGAAGCGTACAAGCAAGGCAAGGTGCGCGCTATAGGCGTATCGAACTTCTACCCCGACCGTTACCTTGATATTGAGCATTTTGCCGAGGTAAAACCTGCCGTAAATCAGATGGAAACACACGTTTTCCAGCAGCAGAGGGTTTTAAAGGAATATATGGATAAGCACAATACACAGCTTATGTCATGGGGCCCTTTTGCGGAGGGCAGAAACGACTTCTTCACAAACAAGGCGCTTTCCGATATCGGCGCAAAGTACGGCAAGAGCGTTGCCCAGACGGCACTGCGTTTCCTTATACAGAGCGGCGTTGTGGTTATACCGAAATCTGTACACCATGAGCGTATTGAGCAGAACTTCAACGTGTTTGACTTTGAGCTGTCGGCAGAGGATATGCAGACTATAGCTAAGCTCGACACGGGCAAGAGCCTGTTCTTCTCGCACCATGACCCCGCAACGGTCGAGTGGTTTATGTCGATAGTTTAATTACTGTCTGATATAGATACCCTGATCTTCAATATAATCTTCAAGCTCCTGTTTCATATCCCATATGGCCTCTTCCTTGTCGGCGGACTGTCTGTAGTCGCTTTTATCGGCAGTTTCGGGTTGTACGGGAGTTGCGGGAGCTTTTTTCTTTTCGTCTGTCATATTATCGTATCCTTTCGGTGTGTTTTTTACTTACATTTTATCACACTATGAAACGCAGTTCAATATGCTGTGGCACAAAACGGAAAGTATAAGCGGAAGTTGACATCTTCTTTTAAATGAGTATAATATTTATGGACGAAGAAAGGAAGTTTAATTTGAGCACAGATATAAAAGAAAAAAAGAGATCCGGAGCTGTCCTTATGACGGAGGGCTCTATCTGGAAGAAGCTGATCATATTTTCCGTGCCGCTGATACTGGGAAACCTGTTGCAGCAGCTATACAGCACGGTCGACTCGATAATAGTAGGCAACTGCGTCGGTAAGGAAGCACTTGCCGCGGTTGGTGCGACAGGCTCTATCGTAAATCTGCTGATAGCGTTCAGTCAGGGTGCGTCGGTAGGTGCGGGCGTTATCATATCGCAGTATATGGGCGCAAAGCGCAAGGACGATGTAAAGAGGGCGGTGCATACCTCGATCGCGATCGCGGCGATAATCGGACTTGTGCTGACGGTTGCGGGCGTATTTATGAGCAGACTGTTCCTTATATGGATGCAGACACCCGAAAATATCCTTGACAGCGCATCGCTGTACTTAGAGATCTACTGCGGCGGTCTGCTGTTCAATGTGCTTTACAATATGTGTGCGGGTATATTCAATGCGGCGGGTAACTCAAGGCGACCGCTGTTATACCTCGGTGCGGCATCTGTTGTTAATATTGCACTCGACCTTATACTGATACAGGGTTTCGGTATGGGCGTTGAGGGTGCGGCGATAGCGACCGACGCGAGCCAGCTTGCTTCCTGTGTTCTGGCTATAATATATATGGTGAGGGTAAATGCCGACTATAAGCTGTTTATCCGACAGATAAGAGTGCATAAGGATATGGCGCTCAGGATCATAAAGATAGGTCTGCCGACAGGCATACAGAATATGGTCATATCGTTTTCAAACGTGCTTGTACAGGCAAGCGTCAACGGCTTCGGCTCGGACGCTGTAGCAGGCTTCGGCGCATACCTTAAGGTAGACGGCTTCAACATTCTGCCGGTGCTGAGCATAAGCATGGCGGTGACTACTTTCGTCGGGCAGAACTACGGCGCAAATAAACCCGAGCGCGTCAAAAAGGGTATGTGGACGGCGCTCGGTATGGGCATTGTGTACACGATCATAACAGGCATACTGCTTCTTGTGTTTGCCGACCCGATAATAAGGCTGTTTGCAAACGATGACGCGGTTGCCGCCTGCGGTGAAACGGCGATGAAATATTTTTGCCCGTTCTATTTCCTGCTTGCTATTATGAATGTGCTCGCGGGGGCAGTAAGAGGTACGGGTAAGAGCGTGCCGCCTATGCTGATACTGCTGTTTGCAATGTGCATTTTCAGGATATTCTGGATATGGTTTATAGTACCGCTGTTCCCGACTATTGACGGCGTTTATATGCTTTATCCTGTTTCGTGGGTTATCGGTGCCGGACTTATGGCGCTGTATACATGGAAGGGTAAATGGATGCCGAAGATAGAGTAAGGGCGATAAATTTTCAAGTGGATATAAGGATAATGGGGTTGTGACACAACCCGGAAAAGGAAAAGTGAGTCGAAGCGCGAAAGGTAGTGCGTACGGCTCACTTTTTTGATATGTGGAGAAAATCCGTCTTTAGTACACTTCTGTTATAACGTTTTAGTAAATAACATTGATAGCAAGCTACCGATACTGCCTTTTGCGGGATAGCACTTCTCGGGTTCGCTATTCTGTTTAATAACGTTGCTACTAT
>DJPL01000077.1:76708-108882 GCA_002437415.1 Ruminococcaceae bacterium UBA6413
GGCGCTTTCCCCTCTCCCCTTAGGTTTTCTCCCAAATCAGTTATTCCTCTTGAGCGACGAGAGGAGCGGGAGCATTGCTTTTGCAATGCTCAGCGTGGCATCCCTCTTTCCTGACTCCTCATCTCTTCTGCCATAAAGGGGTGTTGGCGATAAGACACACAAACGATTGCGTTTAAAAAGCCGCAATAAGCGGGACGCTGACGCTCTGTTCGACCCGGGGGCTGTACAGATATCTCGGGATAGTGTGTTTTTTGGAAGTTTCGGTGACAGTGCAGTTGCACTGATACACTCACGAAATTATTAACGCCATATCTGTATGGAAATGTTTTAAGCGATGTTGGCTATATGTTTATTGTTTTGGCATTTTTTACAATATGTTACATTGTTATTTCAATGAGGGTTCGATAAGATGAGAAGCTGTGATGAAATTTTTGCATTTCGTCACAGCTCCGTTGTTTTGGTGTTACTTTGTCAAGAAAATCAAGAATTAACACTAAAACGTGAAGAATCAACACTAAAACGTGAAAGATCAACACTGAAAACGCCCGAATGTAAAAAATAAAGCCGTAAAAAATTCATTATAAGCGCATTTTTCTATTGACGAAAACGATTACATATGCTATGATAGCGGTATCACATTGCACGGCGGTGCAGAAAATGCATTGTGCGTGGCGGAGGAGAATATGGAGAAGAAATATAAATTCAGAGATAGCTCACTGTCGTTTGATGAGCGAGTAAAGGATCTGTTAGCAAGGCTTACGATAGAGGAAAAGGCGGGCTTGCTGTCAAGCCATATGGCGGCTGTGCCACGGCTCGGGATAGGCGAATGGTATGTAGGCGCGGAGGTCGCGAGGGGATATGTTTCAAGAAACCCCGATGAGCCGACGACCGTATTCCCTCAGCCTATCGGGCTTTCGGGTACATTTGACACGGAGCTTATGGAAAAGGCGGGGCTTGCGGCAGGTAAGGAAGCAAGAGTGCTGAACAAGCGCCACCCGAGCGGTCACCTTATGCTGTGGGGACCTACCGTTGACCTGTGCAGAAATCCGCTGTGGGGCAGAAATGAAGAGGGCTACGGAGAAGATCCGTTTTTGACGGGCGAAATGTCGGCGGCATACACCAAAGGTCTTGCGGACAGGCGCGGCGAGTATTATCAATCGATACCGACATTAAAGCACTTCTGCGCAAACAATACCGAAAATGAGCGCGTAACTGCATCTTCCGATGTTGAGCCGAGAACGCTGAACGAATATTACTATGCGGCATTTGAACGTCCTGTAACCTGCGGCGGTGCGTATTCCGTAATGGCGGCGTATAACGAGTTGTCGGGTGTGCCTGCGGTCATAAACCCCGATATACAGAATGTGCTTAAAGATAAGTGGGGGCTTGGCTTTGTAGTAACGGACGGCGGAGATTTTTCGCAGAATGTTGCGTTCCACCGTTACAGCACCTCCCACGCGGAAACGATCGCTCTTGCCATAAAGAACGGCACGGACGTTATGACCGACTGCGAGGACGTTGTTGCGGCATCGGCACTTGAGGCGGTGAAGAGCGGACTTGTGTCGGAAAAGGACATTGATAAGGCTCTTTACAACAGTATGCTTGCGCGTTTCAGGCTGGGCGAGTTTGATGAAAAGCACCCGTTCTCGGATATTGACGAAAGCGTGCTTGACTGCGATGAGCATAAAAAGCTCAATCACCGTGCGGCACTTGAGCAGACGGTATTACTTAAAAATGACGGCATACTGCCGCTTGATAAAAATAAGAGCATTGCCGTGATAGGTCTTAACGGCAACTGTAATCTGATGGACTGGTATACGGGCTATTCATCATATAATACGACTATACTTGACGGTGTGAGCAAAAAATTTGCCAACGCGATATATGACAACGGTTGCGATCATGTAGTTATAAAGTCGGTGCTGACAGGTAATTATCTTGGTGTTGCCGATGATGATACGGTAAGCGCAATTTACGAAAAGGACGACCCGAGGGCGCTGTTTGAAAAGGCTGAATACGGTCATAATGAAACCACTTACCGTTCGCTTTACAACAATAAATACATAACCGAAAATTCCTGCAAGTGTGACAGTGAAAGCACTTACCGCTGGTTTTCACAGGAGATAATGAAGCCGCAAAGGCACGGAGATAATGTGCTGTACCGTACATACTTCGATAAGGCTCTGGGAGTTGACAAAAACGGCAAGCTGACGGTTGTAAAGCAGTTCGGGTTGACGGATGATAAGCTGTTTTGCGAGGAAACGGTATCGGACGGTATAAAAAGGGCGGCGGAGCTTGCGGAAAAAGCAAATTATGTGATAGTCTGCATAGGAAACGACCCTATGATAGTCGCCCGCGAAATGTACGACAGGAAAACGCTTGCGCTCCCTGCGCACGATTCGGCGCTTGCGAAAGAGGTTTACAATGCTAATAATAACTGCGTGTTGACCATTGTTTCAAGCTATCCGTTCGCTATATGCGATGAGCAGGAGTATATGCCTGCGATAATCTACACGACCCACGCAGGTCCTGAGCTCGGCAATGCGTTTGCTGAGGTTATAAGCGGCGAATATTCGCCTGCGGGCAGACTGGCGCAGACATGGTATAAAAGCGAATATGAGCTTGCGCCGATAGAGAGCTATGACATTATAGAAAACGATATGACCTATCTTTACTATAAGGGAAAGCCGCTTTATCCGTTCGGCTACGGACTGAGCTATGCAAGGTTTGAGTATTCGGATCTTGAGGTGTACGAATATGACGACAGCATAAATATTTCGCTTGATGTCAAGAACATTTCGGATATTGACGGTGACGAGGTCGTGCAGATATATTTTTGTGCGGATGATCCGCCCGTGAAGCGTCCGCTTAAACAGCTCACAGCCTTCACGCGCGTGCATATAGAGGGCGGGCAGACGCAGCGTATAGAGTTTGATATAAGCAAATCGGAGCTTCGTTTCTACGATGTCAGTCGTGAGCGCTTTGCTATTGAGCAGGGAAGATATACTTTTATGGCGGGTGCGTCATGCGAGGATATCAGGCTCACAAAAACCATTGATGTAAGCGGCGAAAAAATACCGCCGAGAGAGCTTGGCAAGGGCATACTTGCAAAGAACTACGACGGTAAGTATAATACGAAAATGCAGTACAGCAAAAAGCTTGAAATGCACTATATGCTCGGCGGCGGACTTATCTACAACAACTGCGTATTAGGTGACGCAACGAGCATTGAGATAGTCTGCGGCAGTCGCGTGAACGGCGGTAAAATAACCGTAAAATACGGCGGTAAAGCGCTGTGTGAGGCTGAGGTAAAGCCGACAGTCGATATCACAAGGATTGACACGGTGACAGCCGCGTTTGACAGCGAGGTGCTGAAAGAAATAGACAGGGATAGGCCTGCGGTGCTTGAGCTTTCAATGCCCGAACAGATCTATATACTGAGTTTCAGGGCTTATTGATCTTTATCAAGTCCGCAGTGGCACTTAAGCACGGTGAAGGTGTTTTTATCTACCTTTATCCGACCTTCCTTTACAAGCTCGGACAGCTTTGCGGACATGGCACTGCGTTCTACTCCGAGATAATCCGCCATTGAGCGGCGGTCGAGGGGCACGGTGAAGGTGCTGCTCCCTGTGCGCTTCGCCTCGTGGCTTAGGTATGCCATTATCTTTTCCTTGGTGGTGCGCTTTGAGATGATCTCGACCTTGCGGTTGAGCATCAGCGCATTATCGGAAACGACTGTCAGCAGATTGCCGACAAACTGCGGATAAAAAGGATAGGACGACAGGGAAGCCAGCTTGCCGTAATCAAGTAGCATAACGGTACAGTCGCTTGCGGCTTCAACTGTCACCGGGAGCAGCTTTACGTCCGAGCAGGCAAACACTTCGGCAAAGCTCCCGCCCTGCCTTATCAGAGCGGCAAGGTCGCGGTTGCCGTAATAATCCTCGCGGACGACCTGTACGCTTCCGGAAAGGACGATACCTATACGGTCGGCGGGGTCACCCTCGCTCATAATTATTTCACCGGATTTTACGGTGACTGTCCTGCTTGAAAGCAGTTTTGCGCAAAGTGCGGTGTTTTCCGCCGACATATTACGGAATAATTTATTTTTTTGCAGAAATTCAAGTGTTTTTTTGTCCATAGGACCTCCTGCTGAAAACGAAGCGGCAATAAAGCATATTCTGCCGATAATGATATAGCTTATCCGCGAAAAAGTCAAATATTTCGGTTTGCCGATAAACCGCTATATTGCTGAAAATGGGGTTGAGGGGCGTAGCCCCCAACAGGGACTGGGGCGGTAGCCCCAGCAATATAGCCCCTTCCCAAGGGGAAGGGGTTTGGGGTTAGGGATAGAGAATTTGTACTATTTTTATAAAAACAAACATTTTCTACAAACTGAAATGTTTTTGCTTTATTTGCAGCTGTTCAGAGCTGTCGATATACTTGACTTATCGCGAATAATGTAATATAATATTTAAGAACGACTAAACGAAAAAGGCGAAGCACGGCTTTGCCCGGAAAGGACCATTAAAATGGATGCAACTTTAAAAAAGCAGCTGGAGATAACTGCCACCAAGGTCAGAATGGGTGTTATCGAGGGCGTTTACAATGCTAAGTCGGGACATCCCGGCGGATCGCTTTCGGTAGCTGATGTACTCACATATCTCTACTTTGCAAAGATGAATGTAGATCCGAAAAATCCTCAGATGCCCGAGCGTGACAGACTTGTACTGTCAAAGGGACACACAGCTCCCGCTCTGTACTCTGTACTTGCTAACCGCGGATTTTTCCCTGTGGAAGACCTTAAGACACTCCGCCACATAGGCTCAAAGCTTCAGGGTCACCCTGTTATGAACAAAGTCCCCGGTGTTGATATGAGCACAGGCTCACTCGGTCAGGGCATTTCAGCCGCTTGCGGTATGGCTCTTTCGGGCAAGCTGTCAAACGAATTCTACAAGGTATACGCTGTACTGGGCGACGGCGAAATTGAGGAAGGTCAGGTATGGGAGGCTGCTATGTTTGCGGCTCACTATCAGCTTGACAATCTTGTAGCTGTAGTTGATAACAACGGACTTCAGATAGACGGCAGAATAAGCGATGTTATGTCACCTTATCCGATAGACGAGAAGTTCAAGGCCTTCGGCTGGCACGTTATAACAATAGACGCACACGATTTTGACGCTATCGAAAAGGCTTTCAATGAAGCAGAAAAGATTTCAGGTAAGCCTACAGTGATCATACAGAAGAGCGTAAAGGGCAAGGGCGTTTCCTTCATGGAGGATCAGGTATCATGGCACGGCACAGCTCCCAATGAAGAGCAGTACAATCAGGCTATGACAGAACTCAAGGCTCATCTTGCCGAGCTTGAAAAGTAATCGGAAAGGAAACGTAATAAAATGGAGAAAAAAGCAACCCGTGAAAGCTACGGCGAAGCTCTTGTAATGCTCGCTGAAAAGAGAAATGATCTCGTAGTTCTGGACGCAGACCTTGCGGCTGCTACAAAGACAGGTATATTCAAGAAGGCATATCCCGACCGCTTCTTTGACTGTGGTATCGCAGAAGCAAATATGATGGGCGTTGCCGCAGGTATCGCTACAACAGGCAAGCTTGTATTCGCAAGCACATTTGCTATGTTTGCGGCAGGAAGAGCTTATGAAATAATCAGAAACAGCATAGGCTATCCTCATCTGAACGTTAAGATCGGCGCTACACACGCAGGTATTTCTGTCGGCGAAGACGGTGCTACACACCAGTGCAACGAGGATATCGCGCTTATGCGTACTATCCCCGGCATGACGGTCATCAACCCCGCCGATGATGTTGAAGCTAAGGCGGCAGTACTTGCTATGGCGGATTATGTAGGACCTACCTACATGAGATTCGGCAGACTTGCCACTCCTATCTTCAACGATAAGGACACATATAAGTTTGAGCTTGGCAAGGGCGTACAGCTCCGTGACGGCGACGATATAACGATCGTTGCAACAGGTCTTATGGTAGCTCAGGCACTTGAAGCGGCTGACGCTCTTAAGGGTCAGGGTATCAATGCGCGCGTTATCAACATTCACACGATAAAGCCCATAGACAAGGATATTATAATCAAGGCGGCTAAGGAAACAGGAAAGATAGTTACTGTTGAAGAACACAGCATAATCGGCGGTCTCGGAAGCGCTGTTTGCGATGTTCTTTGCGAGAACTATCCCGTTCCCGTTACAAAGATCGGTGTTATGGATACATTCGGTCATTCGGGTCCTGCGGCAGCATTGCTTGAAGAGTTCGGCTTATGTGCGGACAATATTGCTAATACCGTTAAGAAGGTTTTAGGTAAATAATTTTTGAGCCACCGCTTTTGCGGTGGCTTTTTTACAGGTGTATGAAATTCGGCGTTGAATAGAAAAAATTTTGTCTTGCAAAAATTAAACCGCCTCATTGCAAGGGGCTGTTAAAAGGTTTATACTTAAAGCAGGAGGCGATAAAATGGCAAACGAAAATAAAAAAGATTTTAATGCGATGTTACATGATAATAAGGATATGCCGAAATTTCAAATCATCACCGACATTAAAAGTATCGAAAAATACGGCGGAAGTAAAATGTACTTTGCTCCGCCGATCGACTATGATAAAGTAATGAGAAAAATTCCGTACGGTAAAGTAATTACTGTTGAGAGAATACGAAAATACTTTGCAGAGCAAAGCGGTGCTGACTTTACAGAGCCTATTACTGCGGGAATTTTTGTTTCTATTGCGGCTTGGGCAAGTTATCAGCGTTTGGAAGACGAAACGCCTTATTGGAGAACATTAAAGGCAAACGGCGAGCTGAACGCAAAATATCCCGGTGGTATTGAAGCACAGAAAGAAAAGCTTAAAGCAGAGGGACATATCATTATACAAAAGGGTCGCAAAAATATAAGGTATTATGTAAAGGATTATGAAAATTCCCTTTTTGAGTTGGAATAGTGAACATCGGTTGTTATTTGTGAGGGTTACGAAGTGATAATATAGCGGTGTTGGTTAAAATAGGATTTTCGGAGGTCAAAATATGTGCTTTATATGCGACAGGATCAATATGATAAACAGCGGAACAAATCCGTATTTTGTAAAAGAGCTTGAAACAGGGTATGTGGTTATCGGTGATAATCAGCATTTTAAAGGCTATACCTTATTCCTTTGCAAACAGCACAAGACGGAACTTTTCCGGCTGGATCATTCGTACAAGATGAAGTTTCTTGAAGAGATGTCTGTTGTGGCGCAGGCGGTATCAAATGCTTTCGGAGCGGAAAAAATGAATTATGAGTTGCTCGGAAACGGCGATACCCATCTTCACTGGCACTTGTTCCCGAGAAGAAGCGGAGATATCGAAAACTACGGCAACAACGGAAAAGGTCCTGTATGGTGGTATCCTATGGAGAAGATGTACAGCGATGATAACCGCCCGTCCGATCAGGAGCTTAAAGAGATGAAGGGAAAGCTGCTTGAAGAATTGGAAAAGCTGTTATAATATAAATCAAAGCGGATTTATGACGGGAGAACAGGCAATTGATATTTGAATTTACGGACAGAAGGAAAAGAGAAAGTGGAATATACAGAACTATTTGCAGATGATGAAGCGAAGATCGGTGAAATGTCAGAAATGGCGACCGAGATCGTAAGAGAGCACTTTGACCCGATAATAGGCAAGGTGCAGAATGACTATATGCTGAAGCTGTTTCAGACAAAGGAAGCAATAAAGAAACAGCTTGAAGACGGGTACAGATATTTTTTCGTGCGTAATGACGGCAGAAATATAGGCTATCTTGCGTTTTATCCGAAAAAGGAAGTTATGTATCTGAGCAAGTTCTATCTGTATAAATCAGAGCGCGGAAAAGGCTATTCACGCGATATGATGAAGTTCGTTGAGTCAAATGCGAAAGAGCTGAAGCTGAATGGCATTGAGCTTAATGTAAACAAAGAAAACGATGCTTGTCGGGCGTATGAAAAGCTGGGCTTTAAAATAGTAAGGTCGGAGAAAAACAGTATAGGTAGCGGCTTTTATATGGACGATTATGTATACAGGTATGATTTCTGAATAATAGAAACGGAGTATCAGAGCTATGAATATAAAACAGCAAAAACAGATAAAAACGTATCTTATCGCAGAGCTCGGGGAGGATAAGGGCAAGGCGTTATTTGACCGCCAGTCGGAAATACTGAACACGATCATAGAAAACACAAAGGGCAAGACGGAAAATCAGATGAAGATGCTAACGGGGACAATTCTTCCGCGTATAGCGTTGTATAAGGCTTTGCAGAAGGACGGATTTTCAGAAGAAGACGTACATCGGTATATGCAGAAGTATATGCTTGATATAGTGGCGGCTAAGAAGCATTCTTCTACCGCTAAAATGGAATTGTTCCCGGGATTTTATTCGATCTACAGCAAGACGTTCCTTAAAATTATGAAGACTACCGACTTGCAGGTAAGCACACAGAACAGCGGCAAGGATTTTTATGATGTTACCATTACAAAGTGTTTGTGGCATACGGCTTGTGTGGAAAACGGCTGTGAGGAGCTGTGCAGGCTGTTCTGCGATGTTGACGATGTTACATACGGCGGACTCAAGAAAATAGGGTTTACAAGAACAAAAACGCTGGGTTACGGCGGGGATTGCTGTGATTTTCACTTTTTCAGGAAGTGATTTCGGCAGTTTTTAGCTTGACGCGGTAAGGTTTCAAATATAAGGTGCAGGTGAGAAACACGGAGAACAAGGCGGAAAATTCTTTGAGAAATATAATAACCGAAAATGTCGGAGAGGGATATATTGATTTTTCGGTCAATATAAATCCGCTCGGCGTTCCCGATACGGTGAAGCGCCGGTTCGCGGAAATTGTGGAAATTTCGGGAGCTTATCCCGACCCCGATTGCAAGTATCTTTGCTCACTGCTTGCGGAAAAATATCATATAAACTATGGTCGGATATTGTGCGGTAACGGAGCGGATGACCTGCTTTACCGCCTTGCTTTTGCGGTAAATCCGAAACGTGCGGTTGTCATAGAGTCGACTTACGAGGAATATGACCGTGTGCTTGATCTGGTCGGCTGTGAGGTACTGCATTATACACTTAAAGCAGAAGAAAATTTCACTCTGAGTGAAGATGTGCTGTCGGTGCTTGATGAAAAATGCGACATTGCGTTTCTTTGCAACCCGAACAATCCGACAGGTCAGCTTGTGGATATCGGGCTTATGTGTAGAATTATAGAGCGCTGTCGGGATAAGCATATTCTGCTTGTTATTGACGAATGTTTCATGGAGTTTGTGCCCGATTGGGATAAATATTCCGTGAAGAAAATAGCCGCACAGAGCGAAAACGTTATAGTGATCGACGCTTTCACAAAGACTTATTCTCTTGCAGGGTTCAGGCTCGGTTTCTGCGTTTCGGGCAATGCAGAACTGCTTGACGGTATGAGGCTATACGGTGCGGATTTTGCGGTATCTGTACCTGCACAGCTTGCGGGAATATCCGCGCTTGCGGATAATGAGTATATGCGGAGGACGCACGAGGTTATTACAGCCGAACGCGATTGGCTGTTCGATAAGCTGAAAAGGCTTCCGCTTGAAGTATATCCGTCAGTGGCTAACTTTCTGCTTTTTAAAGGCGATAAGAATATACGCAGGAAGTTATACGAAAACGGCATAAAGGTCAGGGATTGTTCGCACTTTTACGGGCTCGGCGAGGAGTATTGCCGTGTGGCAATAAGAACTCACGATGATAACGAAAAGCTTGTAAAGGCGCTTGAAAAGATATTTTTAATATAAACAGATTTATAAAAGGGGGCAGAGATGTGACACAGAAAATCCACGAAAAGTGTGATAGTGCGACAGCATATTTTCACCTCCCCGGACTGTTTGAATTTTACGAGCTGTATAGCCTGTTTCTGCCCTTGTTCTGTAACCATAGAGAGTACTTTTACGATTGGTGCGAGATAGGCTCGATATACGGCGCGCCTGCGGACTGCCTCTGGGGCGGCGGGCGTGTCGGGTTCGGTGATGACGAGCCAGAAAAGGTGCTTGAGCTTACGCAGAAGTACGGCATTTCCGCAAGGCTCACGTTCAGCAATTCGCTTATAAAAGAAGAGCACCTTTCGGACAGAAAATGCAACAGGCTTTGTGAGATGTTCGGTAAAAGCACAGGAGTGCAAAACGGCGTTATAATCTGTTCGGACTTGTTGCTTGATTATCTGAAAAGCAGCTATCCCGGGCTGTATTTTGTTTCATCTACGACTAAAGTGCTGACGGATTTCGGACAGCTTGAAAATGAACTGAATCGTAAGGATTTCCGCTTTGTTGTGCCCGATTTCAGACTTAACAAGGCTTTTGATAAGCTCGGAGCTTTGACGGAAAAGCAGAAGAGCAAGGTTGAATTTCTGTGCAACGAGTGCTGTTATTTCGGCTGTAATGACAGGAAAAGCTGTTATGAAAATGTCAGCCGAAAAAGCCTTGATGAGGACTGTCCCGACTTTATATGCCGCTCTCCGGGCGGTAATGAGGGCTACAGATTTTCAAAGGCTATGGAAAGCCCTGCGTTTATCGGAACGGACAATATTAAAAATATCTATCTTCCGATGGGCTTCACGCATTTCAAAATTGAGGGCAGAGGGCTCGGCAGTGCTGTCGTACTGGAGTTTCTGCTGTACTATATGACAAAGCCGGAATATCAGCTTCGGGTCAGGGAGGAGATTTACCTTGACAGTATGCTGGATCTGTTTTGATAAAAATGCTTACGGAGATACGATATGAGCGAGAAAGAAAAAATCAATAATCATCTTAAGTTAAGCGATATGACCGAGATCTGCGACAGAGTTCAGAGTTGGCTTAATGACAGGTACGGAGAAGAACAGGGCAAGGAAATATGGGTAAAGGTATGCGCGCAGTATAACGAGTATATGAGAGATTTTCCCGATTACGGCGGTAAAAAGAACGCACACGCCATTGCAATATACGGCGCTGTGATTATATTTTCGCTGTACCCGCTTTTGCCCGATAATCCTCCCGTTGAGCAGTTACAGGAGATGGTGACCGGACTGTTTATGGCGGGTTTTGTAAAGCTGGGCAAGATATTCAACCTGAACAGAAAAGCGGATATCTGGCTTATAAACACGGTGTTCACAGTAGTCGGAAACAAGGACCGCAAGCAGATAAAGCAGTACCCTGATACCTTCTGCAATGTGGCTGAGCCTTTCGACAAGGAAAACCGCGCCGCAAGGTACAGCTTTACGCAGTGCCCGAATGCGGAATTTGCAAAAAAGTATGATCTGCTTCATGTGCTACCGCTTTTCTGCAACTCGGATTACCGCGGGATAAGCCTTATACACGGCACGCTTATAAGAAAGGGCACTTGCGGAAATTCGGACAGGTGCGATTATTGCGTTGTGGGCTCTGAAAGTCCTTTGGCGAAGAAGTATGAGATCGTTAAGGACGATAAGGGCTTTCTTGTGAGCAGAGAGAAGAAAGAAGCCAAATGATATTTCGGAATATGAGGTGAAAATATGCTATACATAATGCGACACGGAAAAACCGAGTGGAATAAAAAGCACAAACTACAGGGCAGGACCGATATCCCGCTGTGCGAAGAGGGAATAGAAATGGCGGAAAAGGCGCGGGAGGAATATAAGGACGTACATATTGACGTGTGCTATTGCTCGCCGCTTATCCGTGCAAGAAAAACTGCTGAGATAGTCCTTGAGGGAAGAAATATCCCGATAATTTCCGATGACAGACTGATGGAAATGAGCTTCGGAGAATATGAGGGAATTGAGAACAGCTTTGATATTCCCGACTGCCCGATAAACCTGTTGTTTTTCCACCCCGAGCAGTATACAAGCTCTATAGGCGGGGCGGAAACATTTGACGAGCTGTTCGGCAGAACGGGCGAATTTCTTGACGAGGTGGTTTATCCGCAGGTGAAACAGGGCAAGGATATTCTGATAGTCGGACACGGCGCAATGAATGCAAGCATTGTGTGCCGGATAAAGAATTTGCCCGTATCCGAGTTCTGGAGCGCGGGACTGGATCAGTGCAAGATGATAAAGCTGTTGTGAGGAGATAGAGGAGATATATGAGTAAGTACAATTTATTGTGGGAATATATAGGGAAATGCGGTGAGCCTGAAATTACGCTGACCTATGAAGAGATAGAGAAGATCTGCGGTGTGCCGATAGATCATTCGTTCCTGACGTACAAGAAAGAACTTAATGATTATGGATACGCTGTAAAGAAAATATCGATGAAGAATAAGACGGTGCTGTTTTGCAAGGATTAAAAGCGCTGTCGTTATATGAAATTCTGAAAAATGCTTTTTGTGTGACGCTTGAGTAAAAGCGTTTAACAGCTTGCGGCTTTCTTTCATAAACTGAACTGAGTACAGTGTACGGAAGGAGGTGCATAAGTGATAAAACTGTCACAGCTTGAAAGAGATGAAAAATGCAGGGTGGTGGAGCTGTCACTTGCAGGAGATATGCGAAGAAGGCTGATGGATCTCGGCTTTACCGAGGGCGCAAGGGTCACCTGCGTGTTGTGCGGCAGCGGAATAAAGGCGTATCTTGTGCGGGGTGCGGTAATAGCACTCAGAAACGAGGATGGAGATAGGGTGCTTGTAAGCGAAATAAAAAAAGTGAAATAAATTTTTAAAAAAATTTCGTAAACTTGTAGACAAACGGCTGAAAATATAGTATAATAAAATGACTATGGAAATAGGCGAGGATATGCGACACAAAAATTAGCATATCTTTCGTAAAATGGAATATTTTATCTGCCGGGAGCGGATAACAAATCAAAGCCACGTTTTTCATCGTCAAAGGAGAAAAACGTGGCTTTTTTGCAAAAATGCGAGGTGCTTTAATGACAATTTTACTTAAAAACGGTCATGTTGTTGATTATGTGAACAGTTTTGAGGGCAAGACGGACATACTTATAAGGGACGGTTTTATCCGTGTGCTCGGCGAGAACCTTGAAAGTGACGATAAGGACACAAAGGTGATCGACTGTAACGGTCTTACGGTAATACCGGGCATTTGCGATATGCACGTTCACTTAAGAGATCCCGGTCAGACATATAAAGAGGATATTTTCACTGGCTGTGAGGCGGCAGTTGCAGGCGGCATTACCTCGCTTGCTTGTATGCCCAATACAAAGCCCCCGGTCGATAATAAGGAAACGGTAAAGTACATTCTCGACAAGGCGAAAAAAGCCAAGGCAAAGGTTTACCCCGTGGGTTGTATCACAAAGGGTATGCAGGGCAAGGAGCTGTGCGACTATGACGAGCTGAAAGCGGCAGGCTGTGTTGCGGTAAGCGACGACGGCAGACCCGTTGAGTCGGCGAATATGATGGCACAGGCTATGGTAAAGGCTCACTATGCGGGACTGAAGGTCATTTCGCACTGCGAGGACCTTGAGATAATAAACGGCGGTATAATCAATAAGGGAAAGATATCTCAGCAGCTCGGCGTAAAGGGTATGAGCAGACTGAGTGAGGATATAATCACGGCAAGAGAGCTTGCGATAGCTCAGGATACACAGATGCCGATACACATTGCGCACGTTTCGACAAAGGGCAGTGTAAACACGATAAGAGGCAATACTCATATCGGTGTTATGTGCACCTGCGAGACCGCACCGCACTACTTTATGATGACGGACGAAAAGCTGTTATCAAGAGATGCGGACTACAGAATGAACCCTCCGCTTCGTGAAGAGGACGATGTTATGGCGATAACCGCCGCTATAATAGACGGCACTATCGACTGCATAGTTACCGACCACGCCCCGCACAGTGCAGAGGAAAAGGCAGATTTTGAAAAAGCGCCCAACGGTGTTGTAGGTATGGAAACCTCGCTTGCCGCAACACTGACAGGACTTTATCACACAGGTGCGATAAGCCTTATGCACATAGTAAGACTTATGTGCGTCAACCCCAGAAAGATACTTGGTATTGAGGGCGGTTCACTCGGTGTGGGAGATGTCGCGGATATAGCGATATTTGACGCTGACGAAAGCTGGACGGTAGATCCCGCAAAGCTTCACTCAAAGTCAAAGAACACCTGCTTCAAGGGAATGACCTTAAAGGGCAGAGTAAAATACACACTGGTAAACGGAAAAATAGTATACGAGGACAAGTAAGCTCCGATATACTTCAAATAAATACAAAGGATGGATACGAAAATGTCAATGGATAATCTTCTTCGCGCGATCTGCGAAAAGCAGAACCCTACAGTCGCAGGTCTTGACCCCAAGCTCGACTATGTACCTCAGTACATAAAGGACAAGGCTTTCAACAAGTACGGTGAAACACTCAAGGGTGCGGCAAAGGCAATACTTGAATTCAACAAGTGCCTTATAGACGCGCTCCACGAGGTAGTTCCCGCGGTAAAGCCCCAGGCAGCTTATTACGAAATGTACGGCACAGCAGGAATAAAGACACTGTACAAGACGCAGGAATACGCAAGAAGCAGAGGTATGTACGTTATCACAGACGGCAAGCGTAACGATATAGGTACAACAATGGAGGCGTATGCCGCCGCACATCTGGGCAAGGTCAAGGTAGGAAACGAAGAATTCGAGCCCTTCCTCGGCGACGCTCTGACGGTAAACGGATATCTCGGAAGTGACGGTATCAACCCTCTTATCAAGGTCTGCAAGGAAAACGACAAGGGCATTTTCGTACTGGTAAAGACATCTAACCCCTCAAGCGGCGAGCTTCAGGATCTGCTTATAGACGGCGTTCCCGTATATGAGAGAATGGGAAATATGTGCGAAAAGTGGGGCGAACAGCTCCCCGGTGAGTACGGCTATTCGGGTGTCGGCGCGGTAGTAGGCGCTACATATCCCGAGCAGATCGCCGAGCTTCGTAAAAAGCTCCCTCACACGTTCTTCCTTATCCCCGGCTACGGTGCACAGGGCGCAACGGCTAAGGATATCGCCGCCGCATTTGACGAAAACGGTCTCGGCGGTATAGTAAACAGCTCAAGAGGAATAATGACAGCATATAAAAAAGAAGGCTGTGACGAGCACGACTTCGCAGGTGCGGCATTCAGAGAGGCTCTGCGTATGAGAGATGAGATAATGGGCTTTGTCGGAAAGATACAGCTCCCCTGAGTGATAGAACAAAAAAGAAAAAATACGAAAGGAACGAATTAAATGGACTTAAAAGCTAACAAAGCAAAGACCGCATATCTGATACTTGCAGACGGAACGGTGTTCACGGGCAAGAGCTTCGGCTGTGAGGGCGAGGTCGTAGGCGAGATAGTTTTCACGACTGCTATGACAGGCTATGAAGAAACGCTGACAGACCCCAGCTACTGCGGACAGATCGTAACGCAGACATTCCCTCTTATCGGTAACTACGGCGTAAACGATGAGGACTACGAATCAAAGACGAGCGTGGTAAGCGGTTATATCGTGCGCGAATATTGCGAGGTACCGTCAAACTTCCGCTGTGAGGGCGATATAGACAGCTTCTTAAAGCAGCATAACATCATCGGACTGTTCGGAATAGATACAAGAAGACTTACAAGAATAATCCGTGAAACAGGTGTTATGAACGGTATGATAACAACGAGCGAGCCTACAGACGAATTCAAGGCGCAGGCTCTTGAAAAGATAAGAGCTTATGTTGTAGGTCCTGTTGTACCCAAGGTAAGCGTAAAGCAACCCGAGGAGTTCAAGGCGGAAAACGGCAAGTACAAGGTAGCGCTTATGGATTACGGCTATAAGTTCAACATAAGACGTGAGCTTGTAAAGCGCGGCTGTGACGTTACCGTATTCCCCTATGATACAAGCGCAGAGGAAATACTGAAATTCGCACCCGACGGCATTATGCTTTCAAACGGACCGGGTGACCCGCAGGATAACACGGTATCGATAAACACACTGAGAGAGCTTATACCTCATCAGATACCGACATTCGGTATCTGTCTGGGTCATCAGCTCTTAGCGCTTGCAAACGGTGCTACCACAGTCAAGCTGAAATACGGTCACAGAGGCGGAAACCAGCCTGTAACCGATGTTACTATCGACAGAACATTCATCACATCGCAGAACCACGGTTATGCGGTCGTAAGCGACAGCCTTCCTGCAAGTGCAGGCAAGGTAAGCCATATCAACGGCAACGACAAGACCTGCGAGGGCGTTATGTACACAAATGCGCCTGCATTTACGGTACAGTTCCACCCCGAGGCTTGCGGCGGTCCGCACGATACAGCGTATCTGTTCGATAAATTTATCAGTCTGATGGAGGAGAATAAGAAATGCCGTTAAGAAGTGATATAAAGAAAGTACTTGTTATAGGTTCAGGTCCTATCGTAATCGGACAGGCTGCCGAATTTGACTATGCAGGCACACAGGCTTGCCGCGCACTTAAGGCAGAGGGTCTTGAGGTCGTGCTGATAAACTCAAACCCCGCTACCATTATGACGGACAAGCATATGGCGGACAAAATTTATATCGAGCCGCTGACGCTTGATGTAGTAAAGAAGATAATTAAGATAGAAAAGCCCGACAGCATTCTGTCAACGCTCGGCGGTCAGACAGGTCTGACGCTTTCGATGCAGCTTGCGGAAGAGGGCTTCCTTGCCGAGAACGGTGTAAAGCTGCTCGGCGCAAACCCCGAAACAATCCACAAGGCAGAGGACAGACAGGCGTTCAAGGATACTATGGAGGCTATCGGCGAGCCTTGTATTCCCTCAAAGGTCGTTGAAACCGTTGAGGACGCTCTAGATTTTGCCGAGGTCATCCACTACCCCGTAATTGTACGTCCCGCGTTCACGCTCGGCGGTACAGGCGGCGGTATTGCTTACAACAAGGACGAATTACACGAGATCGCAACAAACGGTCTGCGCCTTTCGCCTATCACACAGATACTTGTTGAAAAGTGCATTTCCGGTTGGAAGGAAATTGAGTTCGAGGTTATCCGTGACGCAAAGGGCAACGTTATCACAGTCTGCTCGATGGAAAACTTTGACCCTGTCGGCGTTCACACAGGCGACAGTATCGTTATCGCTCCCGCTGTTACACTTGCCGACAAGGAATATCAGATGCTGAGAACAGCGGCTCTGAACATTATCCAGGCTCTTAAGGTAGAGGGCGGCTGTAACTGTCAGTTCGCACTTAAGCCCGACAGCTTTGAGTACTCGGTGATCGAGGTAAACCCCAGAGTTTCACGTTCATCTGCGCTCGCTTCTAAGGCTACAGGCTATCCTATAGCAAAGGTTGCAACAAAGATCGCGATAGGCTATTCTCTTGACGAGATAGTAAACCAGGTAACAGGCAAGACATATGCCTGCTTCGAGCCTGCGCTCGACTATGTTGTAGTAAAGTTCCCGAAGTGGCCCTTTGATAAGTTCGTATACGCAAAGAAAACACTCGGTACGCAGATGAAGGCTACCGGTGAGATAATGGCTATCGGCACAAGCTTTGAAGAAGCTATGATGAAGGCTGTACGTTCGATCGAGCTCGGTATGGATACGATGCGTAAAAAGGCATTCAAGAAGCTGACAGACGAAGAAGTAAGAGCAAAGCTCCACGATGTCGATGTTGACCGCTCGTTCTGCGTATTCGAGGCACTGAGAAGAGGTTTTGACGTTCAGGAGATACACGATATAACTACTATTGATAAGTGGTTTATCACAAAGCTTAAAAACCTTGCAGAGCTTGAACTCTGGCTTGAGGACGGCGAGCTTACTCAGGAGAAGTACGACCTTGCAAAGAAGTACAGCTACCTTGATAAGACTATCGAAAAGCTTTCCGGTCAGAAGCTTGCGGATAAGGGCATAAAGACGCGTCACGCCGTATACAAGATGGTTGATACCTGCGCCGCCGAGTTTTCCGCAGAAACACCTTACTTCTACAGCACATACGATGAAGAAAACGAAGCCGCAGAATTTATTGAACAGCACCCGACAGATAAAAAGAAGATAATAGTTTTCGGTTCAGGTCCTATCAGAATAGGTCAGGGTATCGAGTTCGACTATTGCTCGGTACACTGTGTATGGGCACTCAAGGAAATGGGTTATGAAGCTATAATCTGCAACAACAATCCCGAAACGGTTTCAACCGACTTTGATACAGGCGACAGACTGTATTTCGACCCGCTGACATTTGAAGATGTCGATTCGCTGATAGCTACCGAAAAGCCTTACGGCGTTGTAGTACAGTTCGGCGGTCAGACAGCTATCAAGCTTACAAAGCACTTACAGGAGAGCGGAGTAAGAATACTCGGTACTTCTGCCGAAAGCATAGATGACGCAGAGGACAGAGAGAAGTTTGACGAGCTGCTTGAAAAGTGTGAGATACCCCGTCCTAAGGGACACACGGTATTCACTACCGAAGAAGCGCTTAAAGCGGCTAACGACCTCGGTTATCCCGTTCTGCTCCGTCCGTCATACGTTCTCGGCGGTCAGAATATGATCATTGCACACTGCGACAGCGATGTCGCCGAATATATGACGATCATCACGGCTACAGAGCTTGAAAATCCTGTACTGATAGATAAGTACCTTATGGGTACTGAGGTCGAGGTCGACGCTATCTGCGACGGCACAGACTTCCTTATCCCCGGTATAATGGAGCATATCGAGCGTGCAGGCGTACACTCGGGCGACAGTATCTCGGTATATCCTGCACAGACGCTTTCCGACAAGATAAAGAGCACGATAGTAACATATACGGAGCGTCTTGCAAAGGCACTGAACGTAATCGGTCTTGTAAATATCCAGTACGTTGTATATAACAACGAGGTTTACGTTATCGAGGTAAACCCCAGATCTTCAAGAACAGTTCCTTATATCAGTAAGGTAACAGGCGTTCAGATGGTCGATATCGCAACAAAAATTATGCTCGGCGAAAGCCTTAAGGAGCAGGGCTTTAGCAGCGGACTTTATCCAGTAGGCGACTATGTAGCCGTTAAGGTGCCGGTATTCAGCTTTGAAAAGCTCCATGATGTTGATACACAGCTCGGTCCCGAGATGAAGTCAACAGGTGAGGCACTCGGTATAGCAAAGACATTTGAAGAGGCTCTTTACAAGGGACTCATCGCGGCAGGCTTCAAGATATTCAAGAAGGGCGGCGTAATGTTTACTGTAAAGAATTCCGACAAGCCCGAAATTATACCTCTTGCAGAGAAGTTTGAAAAGCTCGGCTTTGAGCTGTACGCTACAAGCGGTACTGCTTCAATGCTGAACAGAAATATGATAGCTACCAACTTCACATATCGTATACACGAGGATAAAGAGCCGAACGTTATCAGCCTGCTTGAAAGCGGCAAGATAAACTACGTTATCTCAACCTCCGAAACAGGCAGAAAGCCCGCTCTCGACAGCGTTAAGATAAGACGTAAGTCGGTCGAGCGTTCTATAGCCTGCCTTACATCGGTCGATACGGCAAACGCTCTTGTAAAGTGTATCGCTATGGATAAGACTGTAGACGATCTCGAAATGGTAGATATAACAAAGATTTAATGAGGTGCGATATTGAAAACAGGCGAATATAAAGTAAAATTCAATTACACGATATTGAGGGGATTTATAGACGCTTTCGGTCTGGTTATGGCTCTGCTCATATATCAGACGACATACGCATACTATGATAAGTTTATTCACCCCGATCAGGTGATAAATAATGTTTATCCAAACGGTGTGCCGCTTGACAGATGGATACTCGGCGGCATAGTCCCGTTTATCGCTCTTGCGGTGCTTGTGTTCTCGGTCGTGTATATGTTCATACCGCACAAGTCAAGAACGCTGACTATTACGGCGGACAACGCACAGAAGTATTACGACAACCTGATGATAACAAACAGTCTTCTGCGTATACTGGCTTTTCTTGCGCTGTGGGATTACACCTACATTTCGCAGAGCAACCTGCTGTATGCGAACGAGTCGTGGTTCAGTTTTCAGACAGTGCTTGACGTAGTGGTCGGAGCGATCGTTGTGTACTTTATGTACGGCAGACTTAAAGCTATAGCAAAGCCTATCGACACGGTGAAAGAGGCTGAGAAGAAAGTTGTCACAGACGACGATACAACGCTTGCAAAGGTGAAAATAGTCAAGGACGACGATACAATAATGCGCAGTTAATTATGAGCAAGGCAACACAATAGAAATAACGTGTTGCCTTGATTTTTACACAGCGGTAATGCCGCAGGAAAGGAAAATATATGAGCTTTTTTTGTAATTCATATCCGATAGTTGATAAAAAAGCGCTCGGTGAGGGTATATATTCATATACGCTTAAATGTCCCGAGGTCGCCGAAAACGCACATATCGGACAGTTCGTTCAGATAAAGGCTGAGGGCTATATGCTCCGCAGACCTATCTCTATATGCTCGGTTGACAAGGAAAACGGTACTATGCGCCTTGTTTTTGAAGTAAGAGGCAAGGGTACTGATAAGATATCCGAGCTCAACAAGGGCGACCTGATGGATGTTATCGCTCCGCTCGGCAACGGCTTTACCGTTCCCGCTAAGAAGGACGGCAGAGTGATAGTAGTTGGCGGCGGCATCGGCACACCTCCTCTGCTTGACATTGCAAAGCTGTACGGCGACAAGTGCACGGCAATACTTGGCTTCAGAAGCTTTGACAAGATAATCCTTGACAAGGACTACGCCAAAGCAGGCGCAAGCGTTATAATCTGCACCGACGACGGCAGTACAGGCGTACACGGTACGATAGCTCAGCCGCTTGCCGATGAGCTTGCTAAGGGCGATGTTGCGGCTGTATATGCCTGCGGTCCTACACCTATGCTGAAAGCGGTCGTTGCGGCGGCAAAGCAGGCAGGCGTATATTCTGAGGTTTCTCTTGAACAGCGTATGGGTTGCGGTGTCGGTGCGTGTGTTGTATGTGCCTGCACGGTTATCCGTGACGGAGAAGAAAAGGTCGTAAGAGTATGCAAGGACGGCCCTGTGTTCAGCGGTGAGGAGGTAGTATTATGAGTTTCAAGCCCGATATTTCTGTAGATGTATGCGGCAAGCATTTTAAAAACCCTGTAATAGCCGCTTCAGGTGCATACGGCTTTGGTGAGGATTATACCGACCTTTACCCGCTGTCGGCTCTCGGCGGTATTTCCTGCAAGGGTACGACTTTAAACAAGAAGGACGGCAACATACCTCCGAGAATTGCGGAAACTCCCAGCGGAATATTAAACTCCGTAGGACTTCAGAACCCCGGTGTTGACAAGTTCATAAACTACTATCTGCCGCGGCTCAGAACACAGGACACAGTGGTTATCGCAAATATAGCAGGTGCCGTAATAGATGATTATATAGCGGTCGCAGAGAAGCTTGACGCTACCGATGTCGATATGATAGAGCTTAATATTTCCTGTCCTAACGTAAAGCAGGGCGGCGCTACATGGGGCGTTACCTGCGAGGGTGCGGCAAGCGTTACAAGAGCGGTAAGAAAGGCTACAAAAAAGCCCGTGATCGTAAAGCTTACTCCCAATGTAACCAACATTACCGAGATCGCAAAGGCAGTCGAGGCCGAGGGCGCGGACAGCGTTTCGCTGATAAACACTCTTCTCGGTATGAGAATTGATATCAGAACAAGACGACCTATCCTGCACAACAATGTCGGCGGACTTTCGGGTCCTGCTGTATTCCCTGTTGCGGTAAGAATGGTATGGCAGGTATCAAATGCCGTTAAAATACCGGTAATCGGTATGGGCGGTATAGCAACAGCCGAGGACGCTATCGAGATGATGATGGCAGGCGCGTCTGCTGTACAGATGGGTACGGCTATTTTCAATGACCCGTATGCACCGATAAAGGTATGCGAGGGAATGGAAAAGTTCCTTGCCGAGCAAAGAATTGAGAAGATAAGCGATATCGTAGGCACGGTAAAGCCGTGGTAACAGCTTTTATAGAATGATGCAAACAGCAATGCCCTCACAGGTTTCGTTCCTGCGAGGGCATTTCAATTATTCCTTGTTTATAAACTTGTCTATAATATACTTAGGTCTAGCCTTGACCTCGGTATAGATCTTTCCGATATATTCACCGACAATTCCGAGCGCCATTATCTGAAGACCGCTTAAAAACCATATCGAGCACATAAGCGAGCTCCAGCCGGCTTCCGTATTACCAAGGCAGGTCTGCACTATCGTGTAGATTATCATACCGATACTGATAAGGAACACTAAGAAGCCTACTACAGTTACAAGCCTTATCGGCTTTACCGAGAAGCTTGTGATACCGTCAAACGCAAAAGCCAGCATCTTTTTCAGCGGGTACTTTGATTCGCCCGCGAAGCGCTCACTGCGCTCATAATATACGATATCGCTCTTGAAGCCTATCTGCTTTACTATACCTCTGAGGAACAGGTTGACCTCTTTGAACTGCGACAGCGCTTCTAGCGCACGCTTTGATATAAGTCTGTAGTCGGCGTGGTTATCGATAATGTCAACGCCGAGCAGTCGCATAAACTTGTAGAACATTCCGGCAGTTCCGCGCTTGAACACCGTGTCGGTCTTTCTTGACGAACGTACACCGTACACGATATCACAGCCGTCATGATATTTGTCAACAAACTGATCGACAACGTTTATATCGTCCTGTAGGTCTGCGTCCATTGATATAGATATATCCGCAAGCTCCTTTGCCGTCATAAGTCCTGCAAGAAGTGCGTTCTGGTGTCCCTTGTTGCGGGAGAGCTTAAGCCCCGAAAACAGATCATCGCCGGAGTGGAGCTCCTCGATTATCTCCCATGTCTTGTCCTTACTGCCGTCATCTACAAACAGTACACGACTCTTGTCGGATATCTTTTTATCGTTTATAAGAGTCGTCATCTTTTCTTTAAGTCGTTTTGATGTTTCGTGAAGCACCGCTTCTTCATTATAACAGGGTACTACAATGTATAGTATGTCGTTGTATTCGGTCATTTTCTATAATTCCTTTCATAGCTTTGTAATTCCGACTGTTACAGTATACCCCATTTTTGTCGATTTGTAAAGCGGATAATGTGAAAATATGACGAAAAATCGGTAAATATAGTTATTATAGATAAAACTTTCACAAAAAGAAAAGCGGCTATGACACCAAAGTGCCATAGCCATAGGAAAAGGGTGCAGATTATCTTAAAGGGTGAAAACCCCTCTAAGCCGTTTTATAAAACGTATCTCTATAATTATACGTTGAACAGCAGCTCTTCGTATGTGGGGAAGGGCCAGTACTTTTCACCGACGATAGTTTCAAGCTCATCTGCAACAGCACGCAGGCTCTGCATTGTAGCGAATACTTCATCGTGGTAGCACTTAGCGGCTTCGTAAGCATCGGAGATACCCTGAGCCTTTACGATCACGCTGTCAAGCTCTGCGATCTTAGCGTTGAGGTTCTCAGCCAGAGAATCGATCTTGTTAGCGATTGACTGTTCGAGGTTATATGCAACGCCTGCGTTCTTCTTTGACAGAAGTACATCGCAAACCTGCTTCTCATAAGCCATAACTGCGGGGAGAATTTCCTTCGTAGCCATCTCAGCTGTTGTAAGAGCCTCAATATTGATCGTCTTGCTGTAGTTTTCAAGCAGGATCTCTGTTCTTGAGTGCATCTCAACTTCGGAGAATACCTTGTGCTTTGTGAATATCTTGACATTCTTCTCGTCAAGGAAGTGGGGAAGTGCGTCTACTGTAGACTTAAGCTCAGGCAGACCTCTTACCTCTGTTGCTTCCTTTACCCAAGCGGCATCGTAACCGTTGCCGTTGAAGATTATTCTGCTGTGCTCCTTAATTGTCTTTACGAGCAGCTCCTTAAGAGCCTTCTTGAAGTCGTCAGCCTTTTCGAGTTCGTCTGCGAACTCTTCGAGCTCCTCTGCTACGATCGTGTTAAGTACTATGTTAGGACCGGAAATGTTGAGTGAAGAACCAACACTTCTGAACTCAAACTTGTTACCTGTGAATGCGAACGGTGATGTTCTGTTTCTGTCTGTTGTATCCTTGGGGAACTTAGGCAGTGAGGTTACACCGATATCAAACTGCGCGTGCTTTGACTCAACGTTTGTACCTGCAACAAGTGCATTTATAACATCGTTCAGCTCTTCGCCGAGGAAGATCGAGATGATCGCGGGAGGTGCTTCGTTAGCGCCAAGTCTGTGGTCGTTGCCGGCTGTAGCTACTGAAAGTCTGAGCAGGTCTGCATATTCATCAACACCCTTGATAATAGCTGCAAGGAATGTTAAGAACTGTGCGTTCTCCATCGGAGAATCACCGGGGTTCAGAAGGTTCTGACCGTCATCTGTCGACAGTGCCCAGTTATCGTGCTTACCTGAACCGTTGACACCTGCGAAAGGCTTTTCGTGCAGTAAGCATACCATATCATGCTCAAGCGCTACCTTCTTCATCATTTCCATCATAAGCTGGTTGTGGTCGGTTGCAAGGTTTGCAGACTCAAAGATAGGTGCACATTCGTGCTGTGCGGGAGCAACCTCGTTATGCTTTGTCTTTGAAGAAACGCCGAGCGCCCAGAGGTGCTTGTCGAGATCCTTCATATAGTCGCTTACTCTCTGCTTGATAACGCCGAAGTAGTGATCTTCAAGCTCCTGACCCTTTACAGGTGCTGCACCGAAAAGTGTCCTGCCTGTGAAGATAAGGTCTTTTCTCTTATCGTATGTCTTCTTGTCAACGAGAAAATATTCCTGCTCTGCGCCGACTGTAGCAACAACGCTCTTTGCCGTTGTGTTGCCGAAGAGTCTTAAAATTCTTAATGCCTGCTTTGATACAGCGTCCATTGACTTTAAGAGAGGTGTCTTCTTGTCAAGCGCTTCGCCTGAGTATGAGAAGAACGCTGTGGGGATATATAATGTGTTATCCTTGATGAATGCATAAGAAGTGGGATCCCATGCTGTGTAGCCTCTTGCCTCGAATGTTGCACGCAAACCGCCTGAGGGGAACGATGAAGCGTCAGGCTCGCCCTTGATAAGCTCCTTACCTGAGAACTCCATGATAACCGTACCGTCGCCAACAGGTGAAATGAAGCTGTCGTGCTTCTCGGCTGTGATACCGGTCATAGGCTGAAACCAGTGAGTGTAGTGCGTTGCACCCTTTTCTACTGCCCAGTCCTTCATTGTGGTTGCGACAACCTCTGCAACGGGAAGTGTAAGCTCTGCACCGCCGTGCATTACCTTCATCAGCTCTTTGAATGTCGCCTTGGGGAGCTTAGCCTTCATTACCGCCTCGTTGAATACGTCCGAGCCGAACAGCTCCGTTACATCATAAGTTTTTTCTGCCATTTTCCTTTTCCTCCTACTTTCGTTTAAATGTTCTTTGAAAAATAAGAAAAGGACGCTTTGATCCCTCAAAACGTCCTCGTTTCTGATTACAGTTATTATAATACACCATAACGGCTGATTTGTCAATAGGTCATTTTGCACAAATTTTGAAAGTTTGTCTGTGCGATAATTCAAAATTGCACAAAAACCATTGAAAAATCGTCAAATTCTGCAAGTCTTACAGTTCAATCTTGCCGTAAAGTGTTGCATTTCTCTCTGCTTCAACAGCTTCCTTTGAAAATTCGCCTGCATCAGCATTTGAAGTTGTATCAACAGTCGACTGTGTGCGCTTGTACTCTCTTTCGAAAGATGTAGAGAAGCCTGTGCTCTGCTTGTAAGAGCGGTTGCCGCCGTTACCGTTTCTTCTTCCGCCGCCTCTGCGGTCGTTTCTTCTGTTGTTATCTCTGTGGGGCTGAGAAGCCGAGATAACTACCTTTCTGTAAGGCTCTTCGCCTATAGAGTTGCTGTATACGCCTTCAATTTCAGCTACCTTGCTGTGGATTATGCGGCGCTCATAAGGATTCATAGGCTCAAGAGTAATGCGTCTGCCCTGACGGAGCACCTTGTTGGCTGTACGCTCTGCAAGTGACTTAAGAGTTTCCTCTCTCTTATCCCTGTAGCCGTTGCAGTCAACCGTGATACGGCAGTAAGGCTCATCGTGACGGTTGCTTGCAAGGATAGCAAGATACTGTAAAGAGTCGAGTGTTTCGCCTCTTCTGCCGATAACGATACCGAGCTTTTCGCCGACGATGTCAAGAATTGTGATGTCTTCTTTTTCGATAATGTTTACCTTGAAGTTCTCAACGCCTAGTGCTGTCAGTACCTTTTCAAGATAAGCGGCAGCCATAGCTACCTTTTCTGTATGATCTGCATCCTTTGCTGCGGGAGCTGTTGCTTCCTGAGCTACAGGCTCTGCTGTAACTGCCGCGGGAGCTTCTTCCTGAGCGGGGATCTCATATTCAGCCTCTATCTTGTAATCGCCCTTCTTGCCGAAAAGCTTTTTAACGGGTTCTTCGACAACTGCTATCTTTATATCGGCTTCGTTTACGCCGAGTTCCTTTATTTCCGAAATTGCAAGCGCCTTGAGTTCGTCAAGCGACTTACCTGTATATATCTTTTTCATAAGTCTGTCCTTCCGCGATCAATCGTCGTCTTCTTCGTGATATTCTTCGCCGTATTTCTCGGCATCGGCTTTTCTTGCCGCTGCGAGCTTACGTCTGTTTATTTCCTTCTGTGAAAGAGTTTCTGTCTTTGTGACAGTCTTTTCTTCGCCGCTCTCGGCATCGGTCACCACAGCTGTAGTTGTTACCTGTCTGTCCTTGAGCTTTCTTTCCTTCATCTTCTGTTCAGCCTCGGCTCTCAGCTTTTCGGGACTGTAGAGCTTCTGGAGAACTATAGTCTGTACTATGCCGAGCGCATAGTTGATGCCCCAGTAGAAACCTACGCCTGCGGGAACGCTGAAAGAGATCCACAGTGAGAATAAAGGCATGATATAAAGCATGACCTTCATACCCGCACCGCCTGCGTTAGCCATCTCGGGGTTGTTCTTCTTGCTGTAGTACTGTGAAAGCACAGTCTGAACAAGAGAAAGAATAAATGCGAATATAGGTATGATTATCAGCGGTTCAAATGCGAGCTTGGGTGTAGAACCGAAGTTCAGACCGCAGAACATCATATTGTGTGAAAGAGTGTCAATTCTTGTCTTCACATCTTCGGAGAGCATTGAGCTTTCCGTAAATGTGTCGGGATACTGCTCGTATACCTGAAGAGCGAGAAGCTCTTTCTGCATACCCTTATACTTACCGGCTACAGCCGCAAGTCTGCTCTTTGTTTCGGCTGTAAGTCTTGACTTATCGCCTGTTATATCGGCATACTGTTCTGTTGTGAACGAGCCGTATGTTTCTCTGTCTGTCTTGCTGATTTTCTCAGGGTCTTTGTCAGAGTAGTTGTTCTTGTAGTTCTCATCGTCCTTGAATTCGTGTGTAAGCTGTGCACTGTTGTTGGACTCGGAGATAAACATAGCGTCGGTGTCGCCGTTCTTATACTTTAAGATAAGCTCAGCGTCCTGCTTGTTGTACTCATTAAGGAAGATCTTTGCGTACTCTGTTTGTTCCGCAACCGAGATAGTGCTTGTGATATCTGTCGAGCTTAAGTGCTCCATATGCGTCATGGGCTTGTAAACAACGTCGATGACACCGAACAGTATTATCATTGTCAGAACGAGAGGTCCGCAACCACCGGCGGGGTTGTAGCCCTGTGCCTGGAGCTTCTGCATCTCTTCTGCCTGCTTTTCGCGGTTGTTACGGTATTTCTGCTGTATCTCCTTTACCTTGGGAGCAAACAGCTGAGAAAAAGCCATATTCTTCTGCTGCTTTATCTGAAGCGGCAGCATTGCGAGCTTGACTATAATAGTGAATATCAGTATTGCCCAACCGAAGTTCTGTAAAAGAAGATAAATAGGCCACATGATGTAGCCGAGAGGCGTACCGATTATGGTGTATAAGAAATCTATGGAAATCACCCTCCGTTAGTAGTGCCGATATTACGGCTTAGTCCTTTTGAAAAAATAAAAATGCTCGGGTACATAATCATAGCCGCCCTCGGAAAAAGGGTTGCATCTGATAATTCTCCGTATAGCCAAATAGCTGCCCTTTACCGCACCGAAGCGACGGAGTGCGATCATCGCATATTCCGAACAGCTCGGAGTAAAGCGGCAACAACGAGGCAGCCATTTTGAAAAAGTCATTCTGTATATCTTTACGAAAAATAAAAGCACGTATTTCATTTTATTTTTGTATTTCTGCAGGAACGCTTTTTTCCTGCGCGGCATATCTTTTCAGCAGCTGCTTTTCCATCTGCCTGTATACCTGCGTTGATTTCATAGCAGGAGTTTTTGCCCTTGCCACAAATATAAAGTCAAATCTTTTTTGCGTCTTTTCACGAAGCAGGGGGTCAATAAGGCGGAACGCTTCTCTGATGACTCTTCTGGCACGACTGCGCTTTACGGCGTTGCCGACCTTCTTGCCTGTAACGATCCCTATGCGGTTTACCCGCCTTTTGCTTTCCCTTGCGTAGCATACGAATGCATCGGTAACTATGCTGTCACCCTTTCTGAACAGAAACTTGAACTCCCTGTCCTTTTTTATGCAGACGTATTTCTTTGCGTACTTGTTCATTGACAGGATCAGTAGCTTAAGTGCTTTCTGCCCTTTGCACGTCTTCTTGCGAGAACCTTACGTCCGTTTCTTGTAGACATTCTTTTTCTGAATCCGTGTTCTTTCTGTCTCTGAAGCTTCTTAGGCTGGTATGTTCTTTTCATTTCTTTCTTCCTCCTGTTAATACTTGACACCGATATGTGCCTGTCTTGCGCCTATGCAATTAAATATTATACCTTAATTGGCTGCTGATGTCAAGATGTATTTTTAAATTTGTCTGTTTTGCTGCGTTCACGCCGTAAAGTATACATTTTAAATATGAACACCGTATAAATCCTGCGGGTTTGACGGTATACCTTATTATAAGCAAAGCGGACGGAAATATCTGTCTTTGCTCGGGACATCTGCAAATGCCGGTTTTATAATATGCCGTAAACCTGTTGCATTCGGTCGGAAAATGTGATAAAATAACGAATATCCTTATATAGGGATAGTAAACAGCGGGCGTGCCGTTATGATAAGCGTTGACGGTAGTTTTGTGACAGAACAAAATGTCGGCTTAAAAATCAGCATCGGCATAACCCGATATGCAAAAAAATACATAACAAAATCACTTGCCGCGATTGACATTTTAGCAGATGTATAGTATAATATTAGCGTTTTAACATGGGCAAGGAATATAACAGAAAGGAAAAGGAAATGAAGAAATTAACAGCTTTATTATTAAGTGCGGTAATGTGCGTATTTATAGCCGGATGCAGCAGTGAGCCGGTACAGGAAAGCAGTGAGCAGGCCTCATCCGACGCGACAAGCTCAACGGTTGAAGCTCCCGCTCCCGATGGCTTTAAGGTCGACGGCACAAAGCTTATTGACGGTTACGGCGAAGAGTTTGTAATGCGCGGCGTAAACCATGCTTACACATGGTATAAGGATGACACGGATAATGCCATAGAGGGCATTAAATATGTCGGCTCAAATACGGTACGTCTTGTACTCTCCGACGGCGATCAGTGGGATAAGGTAACAAGAGCGGAGCTTAAGAGCCTTATAAGAAAGTGCAAGAAAAGTCAGCTTATTGCAGTGCTTGAAATACACGACGGCGCAGGCAAGGACGATGTTTCGTTCCTTAACAACGCAGTGGATTACTGGATAGATATGAAGGATCTGCTGAACGAAAACAAGGCATATGTTCTTGTCAATATCGCAAACGAGTGGTACGGCACATACGACAAGCTTGAAACATGGCGCGATGCCTATATTGATGCTGTAAAGAAGCTCAGAGATGCGGGAATAGAGAATACGCTTGTAGTCGACAGCGCGGGCTGGGGTCAGTGCGCGGACAGCGTTCTGAAGTACGGCGAGGAGATACTGAAAGCCGATAAGGACGCAAACACAATGTTCGCAGTGCATATGTACGGTACAGCCGGAAAGAACGAGAAGCTTATCAAGAACACTATCGACACGGCTCAGGAAAAGAACCTCTGCCTGCTCATAGGCGAGTTCGGCTGGAATCATACAGACGGCAAGGTAGACTTTGAAACGATAATGCAGTACTCGACTGAGAAGAATGTCGGATATCTTGCATGGTCGTGGAAAGGCAACGGAGATGACGTAAGCTATCTTGATATTTCGCGCGACTGGGCGGGCGTTGACCTGACACCCGACTGGGGCAAGCCTCTGGTCGAGGGTGAGTACGGTATAAAGAAGACATCAAAGGTATGTTCTGTTTATACGAAGTACGCAAATGATGATACAAACAGCGCAGACGAGGCGGTTGACCCTGCCGAGTAAGCCGATAAAATACGGTATATACCACCGGTACACAGCAGAGTGTATCGGTGGTTGCTTTTTATGTGTTCTTTGTAGTATAATCAGTATGGTTAAAACGGTCTGCCGACAGGGCGTAATTTTCCGCCGGCGGATCGAAAAAATACAATCCAAGCACAATATATCAGGAGAAATTATATTAATAGTATTAAGGTGGCATTATTACAGCTTATGCCCAAAGAAAATTTACAGGGAAATATCGAAAAGGGAATACGTGCGGTTGAGAAAGCGGCAAAGATGGGTGCGGATATTGCACTGTTCCCGGAAATGTGGAGTTGCGGATATAGTTTCCCGCAGGACGAAAACGCTCTGCGCGAGCTTGCGGTAAGCAAGGACAGCGATTACACGGACGCATTCAGAAAGGCTGCCGCCGACAATGATATAGCGGTGGCGGTGACATATCTTGCGAAAAACGGCGACAAAGCGCCTTTCAATGCGGTAACGTTGTTTGACAGGCACGGAGCGGAAATGTTCACATATCATAAGGTGCACACCTGCGACTTCGGATATGAAAAGGTGTTGTCGCACGGTGATGAATTTTTCACGGCAAAGCTTGATACAAGAAGCGGGATAGTGAATGTCGGGGCGATGATATGCTATGACAGAGAATTTCCCGAAAGCGCGAGAATACTTATGCTTAAAGGCGCAGAGCTCATACTTGTGCCGAATGCCTGCCCGATGGAGCTTAACCGTATATCACAGCTCAGAGCGAGGGCGTATGAGAATATGACAGGTATCGCAACGGTAAATTACCCTTACGGCACTCCCGACTGCAACGGTCACTCTACCGCTTTTGACGGTATAGCCTACAGGGTCGACGGAAGCGGCGGAAGAGATACTCTGGTGATAGAGGCGGGCGAGCGTGAGGGCATATACATTGCCGATTTCCCGATCGAGGATATACGGGAGTACCGCCGCCGTGAGGTGCACGGCAACGCATTCCGCCGCCCGGAAAATTACGCACTGCTGACTGATATGACGGTGAATGAGCCGTTTATAAGAGAGGCGAAAAATCCGTGACAGCAGTCGCAAATCGCAGTGTGACCCATACGGTGACGGTCGGCAACAGGAAAATCGTCTATGAGCTTACCCGCAAGAAGGTCAGGAATATAAACCTCAGGATAAAGCCTGACGGCTCGGTGCACGTTTCAGCTTCAAATGCCGTTACTGTCGCTGCTATCGAGCGTTTTATAAGGGAAAAATCCGATTTTATTCTTGGTGCAATAGACAAATACAACGAAAAAAGCAAGGTCGCAAAAATCCGCTTTGAAGATGAAGAAATCCTGTCGATACTCGGCAGTGAGTATATGCTCTTCATTTATAAAGGAGAGTATAATTATATAGAAGAAGGTATCGGCACATTGGCGCTTTATGTTACCGATACAGATGATTACGATCTTAAATACAGGACATACATAACTTGGTTGATGCCACAGTGTATGAAGATTATGACAACTCTTTGCAAAAGGGCATACGATGAATATTACCGCTCGCTCGGAATTAAATTTCCCGTAATAAAGGTAAAGGATATGCGTTCAAGGTGGGGAAGCTGTATACCGTCAAAGGGGATACTTACGTTCAATGTTCATCTGATGGAATATCCGCTTGCCGCCGCAGAGTATGTAGTCGCACACGAATTTACGCACTTTTTACAGGCAAATCACAGCGCGCGGTTTTATGCAGAGCTGGCAAAATTTATGCCCGATCACCGCGAAAGGGAAAAACTGCTGAAAGGGTGACTGCATATAGCTGTGCGTGACTTGATAAGGAATATATAAATTAGAGGCTGTGACACAATTCCTCAGCTTATCAAATTTCATTAAAATAATATATAGCTAACAACGCTGGAAACAGCTTCTATACCGATAAGGTGTTAATAATTTCGTGAGTGTATCGGTGCAACTGCGCTAACAT
>DJPL01000012.1:0-126 GCA_002437415.1 Ruminococcaceae bacterium UBA6413
GCGGTAAGCGATGGTGAAATAAGCGCATCACAGCTTGATGAAAGCGTCCTGCGCATACTTACACTTAAGGCAAAATACAAGCTGATATGATTTAATGCGGGGTTGCAATACAATTTCTCAAAGTGT
>DJPL01000012.1:255-74263 GCA_002437415.1 Ruminococcaceae bacterium UBA6413
TAGAGAGTTTGCTCTATTTTTTACAAAAAAATCTATTTTTGTAAACTGTGGGGCTGTGACACAGCCCTTTTTCTTGTTTACATTTACCAAATCCGCCGCCATTTGGCTATAAATATTCTTATATCGTCTGAAAAAATCATAATTGCCATATAATTTTTATATTACCGACTTGCTTTTTTTATTGTGTTATGGTAGAATGAAAGCAGAAAATGCGCTTATACAGCGGTTTCTACAGGAAATATATCATTTTAATCCACATCTTGAAAGGACAAATCATGGAAAATAACAACATGAACGAACAGCAGCCCAACTGGCAGCAGGCTCTTAATGAGTTCAGTGATCAGCCTGAACAGCAGGCACAGCCTCAGCAGTTCGCACAGCAAGGACAGCCTCAGTACAACCAGTACGATCAGCAGGCTCAGCCTCAGTACAATCAGTACGCACAGCAGTCGCAGCCCGGACAGTATGATCAGCAGGCGCAGTTTGCTCAGGCTCAGGGTCAGTTTGATCCTCAGGGTATGCCCGCTTACGATGCAGGCAGCTTTGCGGTAGTACCTCCTCAGAAAAAGAACAAGGTATTACCGATAATCCTTATAATTCTTGCAGTTGCGATCGTTGCGGGCGGCGTAGTTTTTGCCTGCCTCAATCTGTTCAAGAACAAGGCAAGCGGATACGAAGTTTTAGAAAGAGATTATTTTGCATCTGCCGAGAAGAAAGCCGATGAATTATTAAACAGCACCAAGAGCGTAAAGACAGGTCTTGAGCAGACTGTTACATTAAATGTATCCAAGGACTTGATAGGTCTTGATACTGATATTGCTCCTACGGTCATAACAGCCAAGAGCAATGTTGACAGCTCTGCCGAAAAGGCATCGGGCTCACTTGCTTTCGGTGCAGGCGATGAAGCTTATATGAATGTAAACTTCTGGCTTGCCGACGGCAAAATGTACTACACAGTACCCGAGCTTACGGATAAGTACATAGTAATGGATATCAATGAGCTCTCTTCTTCATTAAAAGATCTTTCTTCGGGAGGAAGCTCTGATTTCAGCGCTATCCTTACCGTTTCAGATGTAGCGGAAGCTCCTTCTGCTTCGACAAATTATGAAGAGATACTGAAGAATATCGATGATGAAACATTCGACAAGATCGTTGACATCATTACCGAGGCTTATTTCGACAACTTTACAAGCGTTGAAAACAAGTCCGATTCTTTCAAAATGTCGGACAGCACCGTTGACTGCACATCATACACAATTGATTTTACGGTCGAAAAGGTAATTGCTTTCTGCACAGACGTACTTGACGCGGTAGAAAAGGAAAGCAAGATAATGGATATCCTTTCACAGCTTGGTATCGACAATGCTTCTTTCCAGTATATCAAGACTCTTGTGACCGATTCGACAAAGGACGCTACAGAGGAAGAACTCAGCCAGGTAGCGGCTACAATGGTCGTTTATGTAAAGGATAACAACATCATCGGCAGAAAGATCTCTATAGTTGATGCTATCGAGGCAGTTCTTGTGACATTCTCCGACAAATCACAGTTTGAATATTCCGTAAACGCAACGATCACGAGCGACACAACGATCTATGCGGGCGCAAAGGGCACAATAAACGGCAACAACTACACAGGTACCGCATCTGTTACGGCAGACGGTCAGACTGTTATTACCGCAGACTTCTCATTTGACGCAACAAACGGAAACGGCACATATAACTTCAAGGTCACGACAGATGACAGTGAAACCTTTGAGGTAAAGCTGAACGTTGCTATGGACGGCAACAACGGAACATTTGATATCGCCGTTGCTTCAAACGGAACCGATATGTTCACATTAAAGGTTGAGAGCAAGGAAGCGGCATACACCGAGCAGGCTCTCCCCGAAATAAACAGCTCGAACTCTGTTGATATTTCCGACAGCGCCGCTCTTGAAGCGTTCAGCACAGAAATATCCGCAAACTTACCCACGCTCATCGAAAAAATGCAGAATATAAAGAACCCCGACATTGTATGCCTTTTACTTGTACAGCTTGTAGCAGGCTCTATGGTTGCATAATAACTTATATTGAATAGCTTTTGCATTTCACGACCGCCCGAAAGGGCGGTCTTTTTCTTGACTTTTTGCTGTTTAGAACGTATAATTAGTGTAGAAACAGTTTGGAGGGAAATATATGAATTTAGGAGTGCAGATAGTTTCGTTCACCGTTATGCTGACTATCGCCGTTATCTTTTTTTCGAATAAGCACATAAAGCTTCTGTCTACAAGGATATATACGCTTTATCTTTCGGTTTCGCTGCTTTACAGCGTTTTTGAAGGCTGTACCATTTATACCTTGTATCATATCGATAGGATAGATCCGTTCATAAATCGTCTGGCGCATCAGCTGTTTATCGGTTCACTTGTACTGATTTTAATGTTCCTTTTCATCTATATCGATATACTGACCAGAAAACAGAAGCGTTATAAGCCGATCGAGCTTATCATAAGCATTCTGCCGGCTTTGCTTTCGCTTGTAATGACGGCATTCGGCGAGATAGACTATCACATAGGCAGTGACGGCAGATATTCGAGCGGATCTGTAGTTATGGTGCTTTACGGTTGTCTTGCGGTGTATGCTCTGTGGACGATCATTACCGTTATCCGTCGCCGTAAATCCGTACCGAGCCATATAATGTTTACCGCACTTTGCGGAATATCTGGCTGGATAATAATCGGAATAGTGCAGATATTCAATCCCACGTGGCTTATTGAATCGATGGGCGTTTCGCTTATGCAGCTGTTTATTTTCCTGTCGGTCGAGAACCCGAGAGAATATAACGATATGGATATAAGCGGCGCACTGAACCGCCACGCATTTGAAATGATGCTCAAGGAACGCTGTGAAAACGGTAAGGGCTTCTTTGTCGTCACATTCACGCTTGCAAATTCCGAGCTTCTTAAAAATTCTGTCGGCGTAAACGAGGTATATAATATACTCGGTTGGGCGGCGCTCAAGCTGTCGACAGTTCTGCGTTCGGATCATTATCATACCTCCGACAACAGCATAAGCTTTATCGTAAAACACAAAGCCTGCTGTGAGAAGCTGATAAAATCCGATTTTGACAAGGTGGAATTTTCGACATCGGCAGGCGTCAGGGTCAATACCTCTTTCAGACTTTCGTTTATTGAGTGTCCAAAGTATGCCGACAGCGTAGAAAAAATCACCGAGCTTATGACGCATATACTCGGTGCAAAGATGAAATCAGACCGTTCTATCCTCGTTGTCAGCGAAGCTGTTATAGATGAAATAAATTACCTTTCGGGCGTTGAACGTCTGCTCCAGTATGCGGTCAAGAATGACGGACTTGAAGTGTTCTATCAGCCGATATATTCAACGACAAAGAAGAAATTTGTATCGGCAGAGGCGCTGGTAAGGCTCAAGGACAGAGAAACGCTCGGCTTTATTTCGCCTGAGATATTTATCCCGATGGCGGAGCGCATGGGCCTTATTTCAGACCTCGGCAACATCGTCTTTGAAAATGTCTGTCGGTTTGCACAGCAGAGCAATATAAAGCAGTACGGAGTAGAGTACATAGAAGTAAATATCTCCGCAGTGCAGAGCGTTGATATATCGCTCCCCGACCGCTTGCTCGACTGTATGAGCAAATACGGTATCACATCGGATTTCTTCAACCTCGAAATAACCGAAACCGCCGCTGTTGAAGCAGGCGAACTGCTTGACCTTAATATGTCACGCCTGAAAACTATGGGCTGCGGCTTTTCTATGGACGATTTTGGCACGGGATATTCAAACCTGTCGCAGATGGCAAATACAGGCTTCGATATCATAAAGCTTGATAAAAGCCTTATCTGGCCCTGCTTTGACGAGAACGGCGAAAAGCCCCGGACGATCCTTGACAGCTGTATCGCTATGATAAACGGTCTGGGAATTGCGATAGTAGCTGAAGGTGTAGAAACTAAAGAGCAGGTAGATCTGCTTACATCAAAGGGCGTTGAGTATCTCCAAGGATATTATTTTGCCAAACCTATGAATGAACGCGATTATCTGAACTTTATGCAGAATAATTGTTAACAAAATCGCTCAGCCTTATATTTATAATTGTTAAAATATTTCGGCTTAATTCAAAGCTGTTTGCTTTTGCGCTTTTACGAGCCGCTGTGATTTAAATTGTTGATATCAATCATAAGTCGTACAAGAATTTAATAACTCGTATTGCGAGTTTGTGTTTAATCGATACAAAACCACCGAATAACACCAAAAATTATTTTTAAATGTGTATATTTTACGAAAAAGTTACAAAGATTATTGACAATTTTATTTGAATGTGTAATAATAGTAATAAAGATAAGGAGGTAGTTATCTTATGATGGGAATTAAGGAAAATTTTAAAAGAGGCACACTCGAGATGCTCATACTTCATCTTTTAAACGGTGAAGAGATGTATGGCTATCAGCTGACTCAGGAAATCGGTAAGAGAAGTAACGGTACTTTCAGAATTACTGAAGGTTCTATGTACCCCACACTCTACAGACTTCTGGACAAAGAGCTTATCGCTGATCGTCTTGAACTCGTAGGCAGAAGACGTACACGAGTTTATTATCACATTGAGCCCAAGGGTGTTGAGTACCTTGAAAAGCTGGAGAAGGAATATGAACTCACCAGCGCGGGTATCGATGCTATCATGAATTATGTTCCTGAAGACGAAGAATAATTGATTTTTCGTAACAAACGGCGGTGTACTGCATAACGTACACCGCCGTTTTATCACATTTACGGCATATTATTAAGGAGAATGATATGTTAAACTACAGTAAATATATAATAGATGCCCACGCTCACATCTTTCCCGATAAGATCGCACGGAAGGCCGCCGATAACATAGGACATTTTTACGATCTTTATATGAACTTTGACGGTACAGCCGATACGCTGATAAAGCAGGGCGATGAATGCGGCGTTTCCAAATTCGTGGTGCAGTCGGTCGCGACAGTGCCGCATCAGGTAAAGCGTATCAATGACTTTATCGTGTCTGCCGTAGAGAAGTATCCCGACAGGCTGATAGGCTTCGGCTCGCTTCACCCGGATATGAATGGTATGGAAGAGGAGATAGACAGACTTATTTCAATAGGTCTGCACGGAATAAAGCTTCACCCTGATTTTCAGTACTTCGCCATAAATGACGAAAAGGCTTGCCGCATATATGACGCGGTGGGGGATAAGCTACCTTTTCTTATCCACACGGGCGACAAGCGCTATAAATATTCAAACCCGGCGCTTATGGCTGAGATAGCAAGGAAATATCCGCATACGCGCTTCATTGCCGCGCATTTCGGCGGTTGGTCGGAGTGGGACAAGGCGGAGCACGAGCTTGTGGGGCTTGATAACATATGGGTAGACACAAGCAGCTCGTTCTATTCAATGACACCTGAAAAGGCCGCGGAGCTTATCACAAAGTTCGGGGAGGACAGGGTGTTCTTCGGTACGGATTATCCTATGTGGAGAGCAGACAAGGACCTTGAGTTCCTTGACAAAATTCCGCTCGGTGAGGATATAAAGGAAAAAGTGCTGTGGAAGAATATAAATGACTTCCTCAAACTGGGGCTTTGCTGATGAAAATATCACCTCTTATATTCATATCCCCGATCATGAAAAAATCCGAGATCAGATCGGGCTATCACGATTATTCCCATAGGTGCGGAATACTGCTTCTTGAAAAGGCTTTTTCCCATATCGGTAAGCCGTTTTCGGAAAACGATATAGTAAAAACCGCAAACGGCAAGCCGTACCTCAGTGATAATTCGCTGTATTTCAGCATTTCGCACTGTGACGGACTTGCTGTGTGCGCATTGGCACAAGCTCCTGTCGGCGTTGACTGCGAAAGCATACGCCGCGCAAGCGCACCTGTTATGAAGCGATGCTACAGCGACAGTGAAAATTGGTATGTTTTAAATTCTATCGACAACGACAAGGCATTTTCACAGCTGTGGACATTAAAAGAAAGCTATGTAAAAATGACGGGTGACGGCATAGCCTCTGATTTAAAGACCAAGTGCTTTGATATCGAAAGCGGCAGGACGCTTTTTGAAAGCGGAGCGGTATTTTATCATTACGGCGGTAAAGTTGATAATGATCGCTACTATATCAGCACTGCAGTAAAAACAGAAGAAAAAATTTTGGCAGACACTATAGAAAAGTCGGAGCTTGACTTTGATAACGAACATATTTTGTTGTACAATGTATCCGACAACTGAAAAAGCGAGCCGGAGCTTGTTATACAGGCTGAGAGGGAAATTCGATTTCCGACCGATAACTTGATTTGGTAATGCCAAGTAAAGATATATACGCATACGGTGATGTTCCGTGTGCGTTTTTTATTGCCGAAAGGAGTTTATATGAATATATCGGCAAAGCAGATGATTTTATATGTTTTGGATATAATTCACAAAAATTCTACTCAATTTGCTTTTTGTGGTATGATTTATCATAATAAAACAAATTCTGCATTTGCAGAATTTCAGTCAACGGGTTATAATCGAATAATAAGGAGGAATTTATGAAAGACGTATCTAAATCTGTCAGAAGTAAAAAGCGATGTATTATAGAGTTATTTATTATGAGCGTTATAGCGCTGACATTTGTTTTCCCGACCATCGCCGCTTCTGCATTCACCCAGTCGGTAGAGTTAGGCGTTGATTGCGTCAGAGCTATTACCGATAATCAATACAGCGAGGGCACAAAGCAGTGGGTAATATCGGATACCTCGGTTGTGGAAGCAGTCACGGGTGACGGAACTTCAACGCCGGTAATCAAAGGCGTTGCAGAGGGAAGTACAACTGTAATATGCAAAACATATTACACGACATGGACAACAAAGTATGATCCTGTGACAGGTACATATGTTCCGACAACCACTCAGGGTATGGTGTATTCTACCTTCAATATAACCGTTACCGCCGATACTGCCGGGGATTCACTGATAACTCTTCTTGAAAACGATAAACAAAAAGAAATCGAATTTGATGAAAACAATACGGCGTCGGTTCTCAGCGGAGCGAAACGTATCGTTCTCACAAACCGTGAAAACGAATCGCTCAAATGGGAAAGCTCGGATACAAGTATTGTCGATGTGGACGGTCTGGGTTGTATCGTAGCCATAAAGCCGGGTACGGCTGTTATTTCGGCATCTCATTCAGACTACGGCACTCTGACTTGTATTATAAATGTCGAGGATATCACAAAGGACAGCCGTTATACCCCGATAAGCACGGCGGAAGAGCTGCTCGCTATTTCCGGCGGCGCACAATACAGCAGGTACTATCTCACAAACGATATCGATTTGGCGGTACAGGACCGCAGATAAATTTATACGGAACTGTTGACGGACAGGGGCATACAATAACCGGATTTGTTTCGGAAAATGCATTGTTCTATGTCAGCGGTCATTTTGCGACCATTGAAAATCTGACAATCAAAGACGCAGTTGTCAATTCTTCCGCAAGCAGTGGTATTTTGCTTGATTGCGATCATAAAGGATACCGTGATACAAAATTATACGATGTGTCAGTAATTAACTGCCATACCGTAGAAGGAAGCGTAACAGCCGTTGATAATGCCGGTTCGATTTCCTGCGGATTGAACGGTAACCTTATATCCGTGAAGATATATATGTGTACGAACAGTGCAGACGTTACCGGCAAAAACAAGGTAGGCGGTATTGCGTCATATAATATAGGTGATGTGATCTGTTGTGTGAATAACGGCAAAGTATCAACAACACCCGGTTCATCGGTGGGTTATTATACCGCTACGGGAGGTATAGTCGGAAGCGACTTTACAAGTTGGAGCGGTCAGCCGTCTTCCGATTATCCTTATGATAAGATAATGTATTGTATAAATAACGGTGACGTAAGCGGAATGTGTGCAGGCGGTATCATCGGTTTTAACTGCTCAATGTATGTTACAGGCTGTGCCAACTACGGTAATGTTGAAATGGATAATACGCTTAAATTTCAAGCAGGCTACACAGGTTATTCGTCTTACGGTCGTATAGGAGGAATAGCTGGTTCTGTATACTTCGGTTACGGAGGCGTTTTCGGACGTATCCATAACAGCCTTAACAGAGGCAAGGTATACGGCGACGATTCGGGCGGAGTGCCGTTTTTATCTGCCGGCATAGTCGGTTATATATACTGTAACGGCAATTACAGCAGTACCGCTAACAGCCCGATCTCTTATGATGCGGCTATTGAAACAGGCAATTATCATACAAAGAATAACAGCAATTCCGTAACGGGAGGAGCAATAGCGGCGGCAAGCGGCTCGCAGTATTCCAATTATCTTGTAACAAATTCATTTATCTGCGAAAGAAGTGCCAAGCCGACCAAAACATCAGGCACTGCCACGAATTTTTTGTATTCAAACAACCTTGAATATGCCGGCTCAAGCAGCTTTATATTCCCGGTTACAAGTTCTTCCATGAACCCTGATAACAAGTGGACAGGTACAGATCTGGCAAGCGTTGCGCTCACAATGGAAACAAAGGGTGAATACGCGCATAATCCGACTTTTACTATAACATATAATACATACGGCGCGGAATTTTCATCGGACTCTTGTATAAAATATGTTTATTCAAAGGGCACAGCTTATGAGCTACCCGAAATTGAGAGTATCTGCGGATTTGAAGGCTGGTATAAGGATAAGGCATTTACGGAAAAAATCGAAACGATTTCTTCCGATGAAAACGAAGATCTTACATTATACGCCAAAATAAATCACAAGCTTGTTAATATAGTTATAAAGCCGACTCTTACCGAACAGGGTTACACGCTTTACAGCTGTTCGGTATGCGGTTGCAGCTACAAGGATAACTATACGCCTGTGCGGGAAAAGCCGTCAAAGGTGACAGGTCTTATATTCGGTGCAAGAAGTGCGGATTACGTTTAGCTCAGGTGGAATAAGGATACGAATGCCGACGGATATATAGTTGAGTATCTCAGCGGCAACAGGTTTGTAAAGCTCGCCGACAAAACAAGCGGACTATCCGTTTCTCATAAGGTTACGGAGCTTGAAGCGGGTACGCTGTACAAGTTCAGAATAAGGTCTTATATCAACGTAAGCGGCAGTCGTGTTTACGGCGAATACAGCGACGTGCTGAACGTCAGAACGCTACCTAAAGCAATGTCAAATCTTACGCTCGGCGCAAGAACGGATAACTCTATTTCGCTTAAGTGGGATAAGAACGAAACCGCAAACGGTGCAGTCGTTGAGATGTACAGCGGCGGTCAGTGGGTCGTGGTTGCCACAAAAACAAGCAATTCCGCCGTATCACATAAGATAACCGGACTTGATGCCGCAACGCAGTATAAGTTCAGGGTAAGAGCGTACATAAACGATGAAGGCGGCAGGATCTACAGCGTTTATAATGTGACGCTGAACGAGGCTACAGCACCATCGGCAGTTACAAATTTCAGGTGTGTTATTTTGGCGAAAACCGCTGTCAGATTCAACTGGGATAAGAATACTTCCGCCGACGGCTATGAAATTGATATGGCTGTGGGCAACAGTTGGGTAAAGCAGGCAACTGTTGAGGGCGGCAGTTCAATTGCCTATGCTCAGACAAAGCTTACGCCCGATACGGCTTACAGGTTCAGAATAAGAGCATATAAGACTGTTGACGGAAAGAAAATTTACAGTGTTTATACTACGGCAAGCGCAAGCACTGCAAAGTGATTTCGCTGTGGTAAGCGGATAAGTGAATAATTCGGCACCGACGTGGTTTCTGCGTCGGTGCTGTTGTGTTATGATGACTTCAGACACATAATCCGCCGAAAGCGGATTTTATGTCCGAGGTTAATATAATATACACAAAAAACATATCCGATTTTTGTACACTTCGCCGTATTTCAGAAAAAATATATTTTCCCGTAGACAAAACATAATGTACAGATGTATTATAGTAGAGAAGGAAAACTTCTCTTACATCAAAGCAACATATTATAATTTTCTTGCAATGTCAAAAAACGGAGGTAAAAATGAAAATCAAGAAAATATTTCTCGGAGCAGTAGCTTTCGCAGTAACCGCAATAGTATGCGCTCTGACGGCAGGTGCCGAAAAAGCGGGCGATTATCAGATTAGTGCTACAGGCGTTGACACGGCTACGATCACTTCGTACAGCGGAAGCGCGACAAATCTTACAATACCGTCAAAGCTCAACGGTATGAAAATCACTCAGATTGATTTAAACGCATTCGGAGAAAACAAAAAGCTCACAAAGGTGACTATTCCCGATACCGTAACGACAATAGGGGATTTGGCTTTTAATAACTGCACATCACTCAAAGAGGTTACAATTCCCGCAAGTGTGACAGAAATAGGCTTTTGGGCGTTCGCTGATTGCACATCGCTAAAAGAGGTTACAATTCCTGCAAGTGTAAAATCTATCAACTATGAGGCTTTCGGATATTATCACTATGATAAAGACAGTGGGGAAACAAAGAAGGTTGACGGCTTCAAGATAAACTATGTCAAGAATACATGCGGACACTTGTATGCAACTAAAAACGGTTTTTCCGATGAAGCTTGTCTTGTTATCAACGAGCTTGAAGACGGTACGTTAGAAATATCCGGATATGCAGGAAACGATGCAACATATGAAATTCCCGCTGTAATTGACGGTAAGAAGGTTACCCGGATCGGTTACAACGCATTCAATGATTGCACTGAGCTGACAAGTATAACGATACCTGACAGCGTGACGTATATAGGCAGCTACGCATTCTATAACTGTCCGTCTGTTAAAGCGGTTACAATTCCTGCAAGTGTAACATTTATTGACGAGGGAGCTTTCGGATATTATTATGATACAGAAACCCAGAGTGTATCAAAAGTTAAAAATTTCAAGATCTACTGCTACAGCGGATCAGACGGCGAAAGATACGCCAGGGATAATGAGATCGATTATGAACTGCTTACTGATCCCACACTTTCTGAGGTGACAGGTGCAAAGCTCACCGGCAGAGCGGCAGACGCACTGCGTATAAACTGGACTGAGAATGCAGATGCCGATGGCTACATAATAGAAATGTATCAGAACGGTAATTGGGCGCGTGTTGCAAAGATAACCAATAACAGTACTACTACTTTCAGAAAATCAGGACTCAAGGCTTCTGCAGTCTATAAATTCCGAGTAAAAGCCTACAAGATGAACGGAAGCACGGCGGTTTACAGCGATTACAGTTCAACTGTTACCGCAAGAACCAATCCGTCTGTTGTAAAGGGCGCTAAGCTTAGCGGCAGAGCCGCAGACGCGCTCCGTATCAACTGGACTAAGAATACTTCCGCTGACGGATACATTGTTGAGATGTATCAGGGTAACAAGTGGGTACGTGTCGGCAAGATAACAAACAACAGCACAACAACATTCAGAAAAGCCGGACTTAAGGCTTCAACAGTCTATAAGTTCAGAGTCAGAGCGTACAAGATGAGCGGAAGCACAGCGCTCTATGGTAATTACAGCGCTACAGTTACCGCAAGAACAAATCCTTCTGTAATGAAAGGCGTTAAGATAGCCGGCAAGGCTAAGGACGCGCTGAGAGTAAACTGGACCAAGAACATCTCGGCTCAAGGCTACATTGTTGAAATGTACAGTGACGGCAAGTGGGTTCGCGTTGCCAAGATTACTAACGGTAACACGACAACATTCAGAAAAGCGGGACTTGCTAAGAATACTACATACAAGTTCAGAGTAAAGGCTTACTATATGAGCGGTAAGACGGCGCTTTACGGCAATTACGGAAGCGTCAGCGGAAAGACTGCGGCAAAGTAAATATACAATCTGAATAACAGATAAATGGGCATTGATTTATATCGGTGCTCATTTTTTATTGCGTAAATTCTGTTTTAGATACAAAGGGTTATTCTGCGCAAAATCTGAAATATACGGCAAAATTCGCGGCTGAATATTCAGATGAGGAAATTGTGCAAACAGTGTCTGCACAATTTCCGCGGTCGCACAACTGTGCAGTTTCAAATTCGGCAGTCCGCTATAAATACAGTTGACTGCTTTTCTATATTCTTACAAATCGCCCGAAAGCGCATGGTTGTGAGAAAAGTTAGCTATCGCTAACCGAAAAAATTAAGAAAATCCCTTGAAAATGGCGGGAGAATAGTATATAATATATTTGTATGTTTCGGGTATTTCCCGGCAAAGAACTACCGGTGACCGGGACAAGCTCAGGCTACGGTCACGAAAATTTGAAAGGAGTCTACAACTGTTATGACGTATTCACATGAAGTTGAAACTATGTGTCCCGTGAAGCAGGGCGTAGCGCACGGCGCAGCTCCCATTCCGGAAGAAGCAAAGTGGGTTAAGGCCAAGGAAATCAAGGATATTTCCGGTTTTACACACGGTATCGGCTGGTGTGCACCCCAGCAGGGTACATGTAAGCTGTCTTTAAATGTTAAGGATGGTATCATCCAGGAGGCACTCGTTGAGACAATCGGTTGCTCAGGTATGACACATTCCGCAGCTATGGCAGCAGAAATTCTTCCCGGCAGAACAATTCTCGAGGCACTTAACACTGACCTCGTTTGTGACGCTATCAACACAGCAATGAGAGAACTCTTCCTCCAGATCGTTTACGGCAGAAGCCAGAGTGCTTTCTCAGAGGACGGTCTTGCAATCGGTGCAGGTCTTGAGGACCTCGGTAAGGGTCTTCGTTCACAGGTAGGTACAATGTACGGTACTCTCAAGAAGGGTCCTCGTTACCTCGAAATGACAGACGGTTATGTTACAGGTCTTGCACTCAATGAAGATGATGAGATCATCGGCTACAAGTTCGTTAACTTCGGCAAGATGATGGAATTCATCAAGAACGGTGACGATGCAAACACAGCATTTGAAAAGGCACAGGGTCAGTACGGCCGTGTTAACGATGCTGTAAAGATCATCGATCCCAGAAAGCAGTAAGGAGGAAATAACAATGGCTTTATTTGAATCATACGACAGACGTGAACCCCAGATTCTCGCTGTTTTAAAGAACTATGGTATTGGCTCTGTTGAAGAATGTGCAGAAATCTGCAAGGCTAAGGGTCTTGATATCTACAAGCTCGTTGAGGGCATTCAGCCTATCTGCTTTGAAAACGCTAAGTGGGCTTACACAGTAGGCTGCGCTATCGCAATCAAGAAGGGCTGCAAGAGAGCTGCAGATGCTGCCGCTGCTATAGGCGAAGGCTTACAGGCATTCTGCATTCCCGGTTCTGTTGCCGATCAGCGTAAGGTTGGTCTTGGCCACGGCAACTTAGGCAAGATGCTTCTTGAAGAAGATACAAAGTGCTTCTGCTTCCTCGCAGGTCACGAATCATTCGCAGCTGCAGAAGGCGCTATCGGTATTGCTGAAAAGGCAAACAAGGTTCGTAAGGAACCCCTGCGTGTTATCCTTAACGGTTTAGGTAAGGACGCAGCTCAGATCATCGCTCGTATCAACGGCTTCACCTACGTTGAAACAGAGATGGATTACTACACAGGTGAGGTTAAGGAAGTATTCCGTAAGTCTTACTCTGACGGTCTTCGTGCAAAGGTTAACTGCTACGGTGCAAACGACGTAACAGAAGGCGTTGCAATCATGTGGAAGGAAGGCGTTGACGTTTCTATCACAGGTAACTCAACTAACCCCACACGTTTCCAGCACCCCGTTGCAGGCACATACAAGAAGGAATGTGTTGAAAAGGGTAAGAAGTACTTCTCAGTTGCATCAGGCGGCGGTACAGGTCGTACACTCCACCCCGATAACATGGCAGCAGGTCCTGCTTCATACGGTATGACAGATACAATGGGTCGTATGCACTCTGACGCTCAGTTCGCAGGTTCTTCTTCAGTTCCCGCACACGTTGAGATGATGGGTCTTATCGGTATGGGTAACAACCCCATGGTTGGCGCTACAGTTGCTTGCGCTGTTGCTGTTGAGGAAGCGCTCAAGGCTTAATCACAGTATCCGAGTGATAACTTAACTCAATATACGAATATGGCGGTCGCTGTAACAGCGACCGCCATTTTGTGTAATAATATTAATGAGATACTACTAATAACCGGATAAACTATTTGCATAATTATATTGATGTATTAAACTAACAAGCTATATCTATCTGCTCTTTTTCATTGCATCGTCAGGAAAATAAATTGCGCTTCTGCTTAGTTAGGAAGATAAATTGCTTAGTAACGGCTTAAAGAGGTGTACATACTTCACCGATAAGCTCGGCGGAAATTGTTATAGAGAAAGTTTACTTCTCAGGCGACGGAAAGATACTATTGCCAACGAAAGATTGTTTTTTATTATTTCTTTATAGTATTAGCTGGTATATTCTTTCATGATTTGGAGTATACTCGTCCATTTGTTCTGCTTGTTAACCTAAAAATGATTAAAAAAAGTACTTGACAAATGTACAACCTTGTGATACAATATCAGGTAAGGAGGTGTATCAGGATGACATACACAAAATTTGGAGAGTTCATGAGAGTTCTTCGTGTTCGGCATCACGAGGTCATGGGCGATGTTGCTAAGCTTCTCGGTGTCTCTACTCCTTTTTTATCAGCGGTTGAAAACGGAAGAAAAAATGTCCCCAACGAATGGTTTGACATTATCGCTGAGCATTACGCTCTTTCTGACAATGAAATCGCAGATATGAAGAATGCGGCTGAAAACTCAAGAAATCAGGTTAAGATTACTTTATCCAAGTCGGAGAACTATCAGAGAGATGTGGCGTTGCAGTTTGCACGCTCATTCGAGGGGATTGATGAGGATACAGCTGAAAAAATCATGGCTCTACTGAAAAGGAGTGGTAAGAACTAATGGACTATATGACAAAACCACTCAGCAGAATTGCTATCAGGCATTTAAGCAAATATGTTAGAAAGGTTTTCGGGCTGAACGAATCTGAACCGTTTCCTGTCCTTGAAATCCTCGAACAGACTTGTGTTATATTTGAAGGAACGGAGTATTCTGTACTTGAAGATGATAAACTGCCTGCTGATGTATTTGCCTGGTGCTATCCTAAGCCTGAAGGCGGATTTGTGATTGAGATTAAACAAACAGTCTATGATGGCGCTTGTTATGATAATAACAGAGCTTTTCTGTGCTTCATTTGTCATGAAATATGTCATGTGATATTGTTTTATCTTGGTTATACACCTGTTTCAACCCGTACTCTCGCAAAAGATGAACAAATCCCTGCGTATTGCAGTGTTGAATGGCAGGCAAAGGAACTTTGCGGAGAGTTGACCATTCCATATGATGCTACAGTCGGCATGAAAGCCAAAGCAATTATGGAAAAATACCCTGTAACAGAAGCATCTGCAAGGTATAGGGTAAAACAAGATAAGAATAAATGATGAGGATATCGAAAGGTAAGGTGATTCCGATGGATTACGATCAAGACAAAGGAAAAACGCATTGACAAGTTGCCGGTAACAACAAGCCAATGCGCTTTAGGGCGTTATGATGTAATCATAACCTTAGACAAGTTAATTATATCATAACTCCCTCTCCTTTGTCAAGCGGCAGATTATACGAATTTATCATCTGTTTTCCTGTTGACAGGAGAAAGGAGAGTTATTTTTGAAAACAAGACAAACATTGAGTAAACTGCTGAATTACAGCTTTCTCAATTATACCAATAAGACACATAGCTGTGGTGAAAAGGATCTTCCTGCGCTTTACTGTAAGACTGAAGTGTATCCTGATTTTCTCGCCCTCTATTCTGAACCGAGTCTTTATCATAAAACTGACAGGACAGGTGTCTGCTTTTATCAGTTTGATTCTGTCTTTGACGGCAGACGTGGCTTATATGAAGCGATTTACCATGACGATACTGCGAGACTCGCTTATTTCAAAAAGCGTTTTGAGGGTGTAAAGTTCTTTATATCACCCGATTATTCAGAATTTGGCGATATTCATGTTATTGAGAACGAATACAGGTTGTTCAAAGCACGTGTTGTTTCGATATGGTTTATTGTTGAGATCGGTGCAGTGGTGATACCAAATGTTTCTTTTCCTACTGAAAGAAGTGCCGCCTATGCTCTGGACGGATACGAAGATTGCTCGGTTGTAGCCATAAGTACAAAGTCGCATTTGCAGGATAAGATCGAGTATGAACGGCTTCTTTGGAAGATACGCTTTACAGTTGATCATCTCAAGCTCAAAGCTATTGTTGTCTATGATGCTTGTGGTACTAACGATAGAGTAACGGAATGCTTTGCGTATGCTATCAGCAAAGGCGTTGAGATCATTATTCCCGATAATACGCTCAAATCTCGCAATACCGCTAACCGAAAGGCGGTGAGCAGAAATGGCTGACGGTACAAAATCCGGACTCGCAAGTGGTACAAACGGTTCTCCGCAGCTCACGCTTAATAACAATGAAATGACTGCTAAAGCTAAGGCGAATGAAACAACAATTAGTAAAGGATCTAAACGACAGCCGATTTTTAGCAAATCCGGTCATGTAACATTAGATAGCATCAGCGCAAGGAGAGAGTTCTTTTTAGGAAAACCGGTATCTAAAATTGAAAAGGAACTTCATAGGCACGGTTATCAAACAAGAGTTAGAGGTTCTATACATGCTACTTCAAAAGCAAGAATAATTGTTGTGACTAATGCAACGAAAGAACGTAATATTTCTCAGGTGCAGGTATCACCTAAAAGCAAGAGACACGGTGATGTACCGTATGTAAAAATAAGCACTACCGATTGTGGTAGAATAAAGATTATTGGCACTGATCCTGAGCATTATAAAACCGACGGTAAGGAAAAGGCTATATTACTATTTAGGAGGAAACGGAAATGAATAGCACTATTGAGAATATTGTCCCTTTTAAGGGATATGGTGAGTTCCTTCTGTATCAAAGCGTAAATGAAGCTAAAACTGTAATCAAGAATCACAGCATGAAATACACATCAGAAGTATGGGAAAACAATGAATGTACTAATCCGGTTCCGTGGACGATAATCAGAATAGAGGATAATATTCACCTGTTTTTCGCAAATGATAAATTATTTAAGATTTATCTTAGTAACGGATGTAAGGCTAAACTTTCCAATGGTATATCAATCGGTATGAAACTGGACGAAGCACTTGCAATTGATCCTGACCTTGAATATGATGATTGGGAAGAAGATTATCAGTCTCCGCAGGGATACTGGCTTGAAGATGATTTGGATAATGGTACTGTGATGTCAATTAGTATCTTTATCAAAGAAGCATTGGACGAAGAGCTCTTTGAAAAATATAACTGGTAATAATATAGCGGTCAACCTATATGGATTGACTGCTTATTATAGTAACTTTGACTCCACTGGGATTAAAGTTGAACTATGATTATTTCATGGAAAGGCATAAAATAATTGTTTTTTGTTGGTCTGTCAATGATGCGTTACAAAAAATAAAAAACTTAGCCGGTAGTCAGGCAAGATTTAACAACAAAATCAAGATCAGAGTGAGTATATCGTCCTATCTCGCTCTGAATACATTTAACGTATTCAATAGCGTATGACGCAAAAATGACGCAAAAAATAATAAACGGCTCTGTTGTGCGAAATATCATCAAAAATAGCTTCTGTTGAAGAAGCGCTCAAGGCTTAATCACGCTATCCGAGCAATAACTTAACTCAATATACGAATCAGGCGGTCGCTGTAACAGCGACCGCCTTTTTGTAGTATTCAACGTTTAAATTATGCATCGATGTTAAAATCTTTGCCCGGTTTTTGCGTACCGGAGAATGCGGCGGTTGCGTGTGGTTGCTTTGTATGTTATAATAACCTCAGACATAAAATCCGCCGATAGCGGATTTTGCCGTGCAAAAAGCACGGCTTGCGGCGTACCGCAAGTCTGAGAACATTTTACCGTCAAATCCTTTTGTTTGTAGACAAAAGCACGGCGTACCGCCGTGTCGGCTGGCGCCGATTTGATTTGCGGTATAATAATAAATAAAAACACTTCGGGGGTGAGAAAATGCACAGTGCCGTATATCCTGTTTTAGGCAACGAAACCCATCTTCCTTTCTATCTGTCGGGAATTGGCAGGACAGAGCCGGAGTTTCATGTAAAGCGCGACAAAGGGCTTACCTCGCACCAGTTTCTGTTTACCGCAAAGGGGAGCGGTGTGCTTGAAGTAGGGGAGAAAAGATATGCGCTTGAAAAGAACTCTCTGCTGTACCTTCCGCCCGCACTGCCGCATGAATATTATCCCGCGCACGAGGACTGGACTACCTGCTGGATGGTGTTCAGAGGAGATAAGCTGTCAGACATTATGAGAAATATGGGCTTTGACGGTGAGATGGTTGCCGCAGGCACGGATATTTCCGCATTTCAGAAAATATTTGAGCGGATTTTATCGCTTGCGTCCGATAATCTCCACAACAGCGAGAAATGCTCACTGCTCATATACAATGCCGTGCTGACGGCCAAGGATATTTTTGACGGAAGAAGCACGGACGGCAGTACCGGAAGCGCTATAGTAGACGAAGCGGTGCGGTACATAAACGAGCATTTAAGCCTTGATATAACACTCGGCGAGCTTGCGGATCTTTCAGGCGTATCACCGCAGTACTTCGGACGGGTTTTCAGACAGCGCCTTGATATGCGCCCGATGGAATATGTAGCCCGCGTCAAGGTTTCAAAAGCAAAGACTATGCTTCTTGACTCGGATATCCCCGTTGCGGAGCTTTCACAAAGATTGGGATACGCCAGCCCGACCTATTTCGGCATAGTGTTCAGAAAGTATGAGGGAATATCACCGTCAGAGTTCAGAAAGAACAGAGGTAATATAATTTAAGGCAATTCGGCTAAATGCTGTTTGATGTTGATTTTAGTTTCAAAAAGTTAGAATTGTCACTAATTTAAGATTGACTTCAAGCCCCTTTCCGATATATATTATTATTGTAATTTTAATATCGGAGAGGGGTGCATTTATGAGCATTTTTAAACGAATTTCCGCACTTGTTGTCAGTGCGGCGATGATGTGCGTAGGCACGAATGCGGTATACGCAGAAAATAACGGCGGAGGGGATACGGTGAATATCAGAATTGACGGAAGCACGGCAAAAACAAACGAAAACTTCCTTTACCGCGGTCAGGGTATGATAAGCTGTAACGGCTCTTCAAGACTGCTTATAGATTACAAGGAGAAAAGTCCCGAAAGCTATAACCGGATACTTGAATATATGTACGGCAGGAACGGACTGAAATTTACCCATTTCAAGGTCGAGATGGGCTCTGATGTCAATACTTCATCGGGCACCGAGCCTACGACTATGAGATATGAGGACGAAAAGGCGGATGTTACAAGAGGCGCGGGTTTTCAGCTTGCGGCTGATATCAAGAAGATAAACCCCGATGTAACGCTTGATATGCTGTGGTGGAGCGAACCGCGCTGGGTCACCGATTCCGATGATGTGTACGCGGCAAGATACAAGTGGTATAAGCAGACGCTTGACGCGGCATACGAAACATACGGTCTTGTGTTCGATTATGTAAGCGCAAATAAGAACGAGCGCGCAGTCGATAACAAATGGATAATCTATCTTTCAAAGGCTCTCAAAAGCGAAAAGGATTGTCCTTACGACTGTTCAAAAATCAAGATAGTTGCCGCAGATGAGAATGCAACATGGAACATAGCGCGCGATATGCTGGACAACGAGGAACTGCGCGATGCGGTTGACGTTATCGGTTCTCACTATACAAGCCACGCCGATGATAACGCCAAAAAGCTTGCGGAGGAATACGGCAAGGAATTATGGTTCTCCGAGGGAAGCTCACCCATGACCTACGCACAGTCGGTATGCCGCTATGACGAGGGCAACTCCGGACTTACAGGTCTTAACGGCGTATTTGATATCGCTAACCGTATGATCACAATGGTAAGCGGCGGATATATGACGCTGTACGAATATCAGCCTGCGGTTGCGGGATATTATGACGGCGTTACCTACTGCCAGAAACAGCTTATAAACGCAAGCTCTCCGTGGAACGGATACTATACGCTTGACAGCGGATATTATATGAACCTGCACTTCTCGCAGTTCATCGACAAGGGTTGGAGCTACATATATGATGCCTGCTACGGTGACGCAAAGGTCGGCGGTGACGGTCACGCACTGGTTGACGCAAAGTACAGCTATATCACCGCTTGCAGTAATGACGGCGACTACAGCACGGTAATTACAAATACGACCTCAGAGCCTATCACATATAACTTTGAGGTAACAAATCTCGCAAAGGCAAATAATGAAGTATACGTCTGGGAAACAAGAGGTCCTGATGAGGGTCAGGAGTACAACGCAAATTACTTTAAGAAGATTGCGACAGTTACACCCGAAAACGGCAAGTACTCGGTTACGATAAAGCCGTACTCGATGATAACCGTATCTACATTGAATATATCCAAGCCCGAATTTGACGTGCCGCAGGAAAGCGACAACACGTTACTCTCACTGCCGTACACAGATGATTTCGGCTATTCCGATGAGTTCCTTGCCACAAGAGGAAATGCTCCGCTTTATACTACCGATGAGGGCGGCGCATTTGAGGTTGCCGACAAGGACGGCGAAAAGGTGCTTATGCAGAAGATAACCGCCGACATCAAAGCCGATGAGTGGGGCGGAACACCTAACCCGACTACTAACTTCGGTGACGACCGCTGGTACAACTATAGCGTAAGTGCCGACATACATACAGACGGCGAGGGAAGCTATGCGGGTGTCGGACTGAGATACAGCCTTGCCGACAGCGGCAAGAGTGGCTACAGCGTAACGCTCAACGAAAGCGGCACATGGATTTTGTTCGGCGACAAGCGTAAGATAGATACCGGTGAGATAAGCGGCTTTGACGCAACAAAGTGGCACAATATAAAGATCTCGGCACTGTACAATGACATAACGGTGTATGTAGATGACAGCAAGATAGTAGAGTTCAAGGCTGAAAACGCAGGCTACGGCTCGGGAAGAGCGGCACTGTACAGTTCGTACAACAATTGCCTGTTTGACAATGTAAAGGTTGAAGCTACCGATACGGTTCAGCCCTATGTGAATAAGTACGACAACCTCGACACGATATTCACATACAGTGCGGACGGCTGGGAGCACAGCACCATGGACAGCTTCAAGAACTACAGACGTACAATTTCGCACGGAACAGAGGGCGCTTCCCTGACCATGGATTTTGAGGGCACGGGAATAGTCCTCACAGGTATGCAGAGCGGAGCGGGCACTATCAACGTATCCGTTGACGGTAAAAGTGCGGCTGACGGCTATGAGCTGTCAAAGACCGCAAACAGACAGGCATTTATCGTGATAAACGGACTGGAGCAGTGCAAGCACAAGCTTGAGCTTACAGTAACAAGCGGCAAGTGCTCCGTAGACGCGGCACAGGTGCTTTATGATTATGAAGCGGTAAAGCCGACAGTAGACGAAGCTGTTTCATCGGCAGAAGAAGTAGGCTCTTCCGCAGAAGAAAGCTCAGTGCCTACAGAAAGCAGTACTTCCGATAATAGCTCAACATCTGGCAACGCAACAAGCACAAGCACGGATAACGGTGAAAATTCGTTCCCTGTTATCCCTGTAGCAGTCGGAGCGGCAGTAGCGGCTGTAGCTGTAGGTGTCGGCGTTGCAATAGCAAAAGCGAAAAATAAGAAAAACTGATATCTCCAAATTATTCTGTTGCAGATCCTCCGCGTTTTTGCGGGGGATCTTGCTGTTTAGTCGGCTCTTTGCACTTGACACATATGTTATAATAACCTCAGACATAAAATCCGCCGATAGCGGATTTTGCCGTGCAAAAGCACGGCTTGCGGCGCACCGCTTGTCTGAGAACATTTTAACATAAAAACTTTTGCTCAAAAAGGCAAAAGACGGCGTACCGCCGTGTCGGTTGACACCGACTTTTTTTATGTTATAATAATATTGTATATACCAATCCGGAAAGGAAAAAATTTCATATGCAGGAATATGTAATGGGAAACGGTGCTATCGCACTGGGAGCGCTTGCGGCAGGAGTAAACCTTGTTGCGGGATATCCCGGAACACCGTCTTCCGAAATACTCGAAACTATCTCTAAATACCCGCATGACGGAGTACATATAGAGTGGTCGGTAAACGAAAAAGCGGCAATGGAAGTAGCGACTGCCGCGGCATACAGCGGTGCAAGAGCTATGGTGACTATGAAGCAGGTCGGACTTAATGTTGCGGCTGACCCGCTGATGTCGCTTGCCTATGTCGGCGTAAAGGGCGGAATGGTGATAGTATCCGCCGATGATCCCGGTCCTATCTCGTCACAGACAGAGCAGGATACGAGGAGATTTGCGGACTTCTGCCGCATACCGGTGTTTGATCCCTCTTCACCCGAAGAAGCATTCACCATGATAAAGGACGCGTTTGAGTATTCCGAAAAGTACAAAACGCCCGTCCTGTTCAGACCGACAACGCGCGTCTGTCATGCGTATGCGTCTGTTGAAACGCCCGAATATGCAGGTCCTAAGGAATATGAGGGCTTTGTAAAGGACTCTAAGAAGTGGGTTATCTTTCCCAGACTGTCATTTGCAAACCACGCAATGATAGAAAAGCGCAACATTGAGATCGGCAAGGACTTTTCAGGCTACCGCGGCAATACGGTCGAGGGCGGAAATTCCAAAAAAGCTGTCATCACATCCGGTATCAGCTATGCTTATACTAAGGAATATCTTAAAAGTTACCCCGATATAAAGCTTATCAAGCTTGCTACCGCCTATCCGTTCCCCGAAGAGCTTGTTCTCTCGGCAATTGACGGAGTTGACGAGGTGCTCTGTATAGAAGAACTCAGCCCGTTTATAGAAGAGCAGATGCTGAAGCTTGCAGGTAAGCACCACTTACAGCTCAAGGTTTCGGGAAAGCTTGACGGAAGGGTTCAGCCGAGCGGAGAGCTGAGCGCCGACAAGGCGGCGGTTATTCTGAGCGACTTCCTAGGTACTCCGTGTGCAAAGAGCGGCTATGATCTGTCAGACGCTCCCGCACTGCCGATACGTCCGCCTGTGCTTTGTGCAGGCTGTCCCCACCGTGCATCGTTCTATGCGGTAAAGCAGGCGATGAAGGGCAGAAAGGCGTATTTCTGCGGCGATATCGGCTGTTATACACTCGGAAACGCAATGCCGCTCGATATGGTCGACACCTGTCTTTGTATGGGCGCGGGCATTACTATGGCGCAGGGCTTCCACTGGACGGATAATGACGGCGTGTGCTTCGGCTTTGTCGGTGACTCGACATTCTTCGCGTCGGGTATGACAGGCGTTGTAAATGCGGTTTACAATAACGCGGATATGGTGCTGTGCGTACTGGATAATTCGACAACGGCTATGACAGGTCATCAGCCCCACCCCGGAATTGGCAGAAACCTTATGGGTCAGTTTGTCGATAAGGTCGACATTGCAAAGGTGCTTGAGGGTATCGGCGTGAAAAAGGTAGTGACTGTAAACCCGCTCGACCTTGACGCGTCGGTAAAGGCGGTACAGGAATGCGCCGATATCCCCGGTGTAAAGGCGGTTATATTCAAATCGCCCTGTATCGCGATATCAAAGCCTACCGCTAAATGCAGTATTTCTGACAAGTGCGTACAGTGTAAAAAGTGTATCCGTGAAATAGGCTGTCCCGCGCTGATTATTTCAGACGGCAAGGTAACTATCGACAGCGGACTTTGCACAGGCTGCGGACTTTGCAGTCAGGTATGCCCCGTAAACGCTATAGGAGGTGGAGCAGATGAATAAGAATATACTTATCTGCGGTGTCGGCGGACAGGGAACAGTCCTCGCATCGAAAATTATAGCGGCATCTGCTATGGACGAGGGCAGTGCGGTGCATTCTGCGGAAACTATAGGTATGGCACAGCGCGGCGGCTCTGTTACAAGCCATGTAAGGATAGGCGAGGCTTATTCTCCGCTTATCCCGGGCGGCACAGCGGATATGATACTTGCGTTTGAGCCTGCGGAAGCAGTCCGTAATCTTTCGTATCTTAAAAACGACGGCATAGTAATAGTAAACAGCGTGCCTGTAAAGCCTGTTACCGAGTCGCTTATGAATACAGGCTATGACGGTGCTGAGATGGTGGCATATCTTAAGAATAAGTGCACTTGTGTTGTGATCGACGCAAAGAAGATATGCGAACCGTTCGGCTCATCGCGATATTTCAATATAGCAATACTCGGTGTTGCGGCGGGAACAGGAAGGCTCGGCATAGCAAAGGAAACTATACTCGCCGAAATAGAAAAACGCGTACCGCAGAAGTTCATCGAAACAAATAAAAAGGCATTCTTTGCAGGATATGAGGAGGGCAAAAAATATGAAGCTTAATGAAAAACAGTTGGCACAGGTTGACGCACAGATAAAAAGGCTTATCAAGACCGACAGCTATTACGGAAAGATCTACAGAGAAGCGGGCATTGACGGCGTATCAAGCCAGGAGGATTTTGAGAAGCTCCCTTTCTCAAGCAAGGCGGATCTGAGATATGCATATCCTCTTGGAATACAGGCTGTACCCGATGAAGAGATAGTACGTATCCATTCATCGTCAGGTACAACAGGCAAGCCCGTAATCATTCCCTACACAGCAAAGGACGTTGACGACTGGGCGATAATGTTTGCACGTTGCTATGAAACGGCGGGCGTAACGAATACGGATCGTATACAGATCACTCCCGGTTACGGCTTATGGACGGCAGGTATAGGCTTTCAGGCAGGCTGTGAAAAGCTCGGCGCAATGGCTATCCCGATGGGTCCGGGCAACACCGACAAACAGCTTCAGATGATGACAGATCTTAAATCTACAGTTCTTACCGCTACATCTTCATACGCACTTATGCTTGCAGAGGAGATAAACAAGCGCGGTATCCGCGACAGGATACACCTTAAGAAAGGTATTTTCGGCTCTGAGCGTTGGAGCGAGAAGATGCGCGAATACATAAAGAACGGACTCGGCATAGAGATATACGACATCTACGGACTGACCGAGATATACGGTCCGGGTATCGGTATCAGCTGTGAAGAGGACGCAGGTATGCACTACTGGGATGATTATATCTACATTGAGATAATCGACCCCGTGACCGAAAAGCCCGTGCCCGACGGAGAAGAGGGCGAGATAGTTATCACCACTCTTGTAAAGGAAGGCGCACCGCTCCTGCGTTTCAGAACGCACGATATTTCACGCATTATACCCGGTGAATGCAAGTGCGGCAGACATTATCCCAGACTTGATACCGTTAAGGGACGCAGTGACGATATGTTTAAGGTTCACGGCGTTAATATGTTCCCGAGCCAGGTTGAAGAGATACTCGGTATAGTTGACGGCGTATCAAGCGAATATAATATCAACATCGCACACGATGAGAGCATAAACCGCGATATTATCCTTGTAACGGTCGAGGCAGAGGGCAGAGTAAGCTTTGATAAGACAGGACAGACGATAAAGGAACTGTTCAAGTCAAGACTCAGCGTTACGCCTAAGGTAACGGTTGTTCCTGTCGGAACACTCCCGAGAACAGAGAAGAAAGCGAAACGTGTAATCGACCACAGAGAAGCGTAAATGATATGATATACGAAAACCTCCCGCCGGGAAAGCGGGAGGTTTTATATTTAATTCAGTGCAGTATCAGCCATACACCGATCGAGTATTCGCCGAAAATAAACATAGCCGTTTTATCGAAAATTCCCGCAGAAAATCAAAATGCTCCCGCTAATAAAAGCAGGAGCACTTTGTTTTATTTCAGCAAATTACTTGTTGTTCTTGCGTACTGTTATAGCCATTGCCGTAAGACCGCCTACCGCAGCCGCACCGAGAGCCGCAAGCTCAAAAGCGGGAACACCAGTGTTTACGTTGCCTGTATTGCTTGTGCTGTCACCGGGTGTTACCTGAGATGTCGTATCGGGCATTGACATATTATCATCTGTGCTTTCCTCAACACCGCCTGTCGAGCCGCCGGGAGTTACAATGTCCTCAGCGCCGCTTACAACGCCGTCTACAATGTCCTCCGCACCGTTTAACACACCGTCAATGATATTGCCGCCTGTAGTACCGTCTGCCGCAAATGCGGATACACTGCATACGCAAAGTGTGGCTATGGAAGCTAAAATAGCTGCTGTCTTTTTCATACCGTTTTTCCTTTCGATTATCTGTTATTGTATTCCGACTGTTTTTCGGATTGTCGGGCAATATTATTATTAACGCTCGGAAAAATGATATTCTATAATTTTTATATGGCATAAATTACAAAAAATCGGTCGTGATATGCTCAGCACTATCCACATTTCTTGGCTCCCTTGTGTAAAGGGAGCTGGCTTGCGGCAAGGCTTGTTTAATTTGAACACAACTATATTCAGCGATACTCATACCGTTCAAATTACACAAACCAAATCTGCCGTCAAGACTGAAGGATTGTCTGCTGCCAACATTTTCGCTTGCACAAACGCTTACGCTAACAATCCCTCAAGAGTTAGCTGAGTGAAACTTAAGAACAGAACCTCGACCTTTTTTTAGGCGGGCAAGAATGCCCGAAGTTGAACGCCCGGAATTTAAGCATCAACGCTTGAACTCCGGGTGCTAATTATTTATCAATAAGCTTACTCAAAAAGACTTCCGAACTGCTTTACAAACGCATCTGCCACCACAGTACCGCCCTCGCCGTTAGGGTGACCGCCGTATACAGCCTTTGCGGGTTCTTCTGCGGTCGAGAGCAGAGAAGCGAAGTCAAAGAACCTTGCACCGTATTTTTCGGCAATTGCAGGGATCTTCTCGTTGAGTGCGGTTCTGATACCCTCGTTTGTTTCCTTGAAGTCCTGCGGAGGTGCGTTGAAAAGTATTACATCACAGCCCTTTTCGGTAAGATACGAAACTATCGTGTCGAGGTATTCCTCTATTTCTTCGGCTGTGCTTTTCTTGCCGCCGTATTTGCCCGAAACAATATCGTTTGTGCCGAATGCAACGAGAACCGTGTCATACTGTGACACTCTTGACAGCCAGTTCTCATTTGCGGCGGCATCGCTTGCCCTTGCCCAGCCAAGACCGCAGTTGAAGAAAGAAACATCGTCACCGAGCTGTGCGGATATCTTTGAAGCCCAGAACTCATATTTCATCAGCTCTGTCTGACAGCCCTGCGTTATGCTGTCGCCGATCGCGGCTACGGTATGCTTAACATCTCTCTTTGCTCCGATGATCTGAGGGAGCGGGATATCATCGCAGTACTCAAAGGTTTCGCCGTCGGCAGAGCTTGTGGTCGAAGTAAGGGTTGACATCTTGTTGCACGGAATGCCCTCGCCCGATACTGTCCACTCCCACACAAGATAATGACCCTCGGGGATATTCATTGTAACGGGGTCGCTCCAATAACTCTCATCTGAGGTTACCTCTTTTGTCGTCTTGCCGCCGAAGGTCACAGGCGTGCGGTTTGTGATTTCGTCCTCGGTGCTTGTACCGCCGTCAGCAATAACGGCATCGGAAACGGTATATGTACCTCCGTCCTTACCGACAAATGCTGCCTTGCCCTTTGCATAGGTCGAGTCGACCATATTGGTAAAGAAGAACTTGTACTCAAGCTCGCCGTACTGCTCAACAGGCAGATATGCCCTATAGGTCACATTTTCCGCTTTTTCTATATAGAAATTGTTGCCTGTCGATATGACAGTGTTCGACACATATGTAGTAAAATCGGTTACAGGCTTTTCGGGCTTTGATGATGTGTCGGAGGAATTTTCCGCTGACGCTTCCGAGGAAGTGCCGGAAGAAGTCGTGCTTTCGGCAGATGAGCTTTCCGATACACTGTCTGTCGGCTGTGATGTGCAGGCTGTCACTGCGCATATTGATAATGCAAGCAGCAGTGCGGTAAGTGATTTTATTTTTTTCATAGATGGTATCCTTTCGCAGATATATTCAAGGCGGCGTCTGCATAAAATGATTTGCCGTCCGCCGCCTGTTTATTGACTTTAATGCCATGTCTTATTCTATACCGGCTGATTGTCTGACGCTCTTCCAGCTGTTGTCGTCAATTACATAATTATCGCCGTTCTTTTCTCCGTAGGGAATATAGAAGTCGGTTATGCTTGAGCCTGTCTGGGAAAGCGTATAAAGAATTGCCTTTATCTTTGCGTCATAGTCGCCCTGCTCAATATTCGTATTTGTGAAGTTGATTATGAAATCAATATATTCGGCAAGCGTCTTTTCGCCCGTTCCGATGAAGTTCTGATCTATGAACGCCGATATAGCGGTCGCCGATACCTTACAGGGATAAAGCTCGTCCTTAACGCCGTAGTCGGGGAGCGTCAGATAGGTATACATCTGATTTGCCGTGAAGATCTGCGTGCCCTGTTTTATCACCGTAACGGTGTTGTCCTTCTTGTTTTCGTACTTTATCTCACTCGGGATAGTGAGCGTTGTGTTACCGACCATATCGAAAAGCTCGCTCAGGGTGGATTTTGTAAAGCGTATGTATTTGTTTATTGTAAGCCCGGTCTTTTCGGAAAGCTGTTTTGCCACTTCCGTTTCGCCCGACTGCTCGCATATCTGCTTTATTGTGCCGCCGCCGAGCTCAGTGCTCGGAAGATAGGGCATCAGCACAAAAGTGTTTGCCGTGGCGCGGTAGGTCACTGTCATATATTTATCGGGCGTTGTGTCCGCGTCGGCTGAAAGAGTGAGCAGAACCGAGAAGTTATATGACGAGTCGGGGGTAAACGCTGTGCCCTGCGGCTGTGAAACGTTTACGGTAGCGTCGTTTTTCTGCGACTCGTAAAAGCTGTTCAGCAGTATATTTGATACTAACGCTACAAGAACCGCCGTAACTATAAAGGCTATAGCATATATGTACCAGTTGCTTCTTCTTTTTATCAATTTTATCAACCTCCGAAGGCTTGAAATTTACTCAGAAAAATAGTATAATACTATAATAGCACAAAATGAGAAAAAAAACAAGGTGTATTTTTCGTTCGCAGAACCTGTATCCCTGCTGTTTTTCGCATAATAATTTACATAAAGAGGTTATAGTATGAACAGATTTTTAAAGCGCGCGTGGGCTGAGATCGACCTAGATGCGCTCACACATAACTACAATGAGATAAAAAAGCTTGCAAAGGGCAAGGAGATACTTGCGGTGGTAAAGGCAAACGCCTACGGTCATGACGATAAGGCGGTATGCCTTAAGCTTCAGGAGCTCGGTGTTAAGTATTACGGCGTGTCAAATCTGTGGGAGGGCGAAAAGCTCCGTCAGCACGGCATAACAGGCACTATATTGACCTTCGGCTACACCGATGAGGATTATTTTGACGAACTGCTCGAATACGGCATCACCCAGACTGCGGGCAGTGTGCAGTACGCAAAGGAGCTCAGCGACTATGCCGTAAGCAAGGGCGTAAAGCTTCCTGTACATATAAAGGTGAATACAGGTATGACCCGTGTCGGCATTGACACCGAAGAAGAAATGCTCGAAATACTCTCTATGCCCGGACTTGACTGCAAGGCGGCATATACCCACTTTGCGGCGGCTGACAGCTTAGATCCGTCAGATGTCGACTATACAAATAAGCAGCAGGAAAAGCTGATGAAGACAGCAAGCGACAAGGGACTGCTTATCCACTCGCAGAACAGCGGAGGAATAGTATATCACGGCGATTTCGGCGGCGATATAGTCCGTGCGGGCGTTATCCTATACGGTCACTGCCCGAACTATCCGCTTGAAGTGCCGTTTGAGATGAAGAGCGTTATGACGGTAAAATCCGTTGTTTCACAGCTCAAAGCTATCCCCGCGGGCACTCAGATAAGCTACGGCAGAACATATACCGCCGATAAGGAAATGACTGTAGCGGTTATTCCGATAGGCTACGCCGACGGTTATTTCCGTGATTTCAGTTCAAAGGGAAAGATGCTGATAAACGGCGTTCTGTGTCCTGTTGTCGGCAGGGTATGTATGGATCAGACCATTGTCGATGTAAGCAATGTGCCTGATGTCAAGACAGGTGATATCGTCTATGTATATTCCGACAAGTGCGAGGAAACAAGCGTTGACTATAACGCAAGCCTTATCGGAACTATCGGATACGAGCTTACCTGTGCGGTCGCACTGCGCATACCGAGAGTGATCATCGAAAACGGTAAGATAAAAGAAGTAGTGCGCTACGGACTTATTTAAGCGGCTGTAATGTAAATAAAAAATCCCCGCGGGCATTTTACCCGCGGGTTTTCTGTATACTGTTCCAAGCTTATTCAGGCTTCTTAGCTCCGCAGTTTGAGCAGAACTTCTGTCCCGAAGTGTTCTTACTGCCGCATACGCAGTACCAATCGCCGTTCTGAGGAGCGGTCGCGTTCACCGCGTTGCTTGCAGGCTGACCTGTCGGCGCGGCATTCTGCATAGGAGCCTGATAATTCTGCTGATACTGCTGTGCCTGCTGAGGCTGACCGTAACTGTTGCTGTAGCTGCCCTGAAATGGTTGTTGAGCATTGTTCTGATAGCCGTAGCCGCCCTGATATGACGAGTTATAGTTATTCTGATAATTCGGCATATTGTATGACTGCTGAGCCGCCGTGTTCTGTGCGGCTGCTGCGGTAAGCGCCTTGTCGGCGATCGTTTTGAAGCCGATAACGGACGCGAATATTCCGAAAGCGGTTATAAGCACGCAGAATACCATAGCTACAATAAGACCTGTTGTAACCATAGAAAGCGTAAAGTCTACCGCCTCGCTTGCCGTGGCGAAGCCCTCATAGTCGAGGTCGCCGCTTGCGATAGCGTCCCACATCAGCTCTCTGAACGCTTCACCCCCGAAAAATCCGTTGAGAATGCCGAGAGTCACAACGCTTATCAGCTCAAAGAACGAAAGTATCGCTGTGATTATCGTTGTTACCATGATGCCGGTACGCTTGCTTGTTGTAGGCGTCTGCTTGTATTTTGAGCACAGTACAAGCACCACTATTGATATTGCTATAAGTACCAATTTCTTCTATCTCCTTTAATAAATCTTATCTTATGTGTCCGCAGTATATGCAGAACTTGTTGTCCGACTCGTTATACTTGCCACAGCTTTTGCACTGCCAAGCGGTGTTTTCGGTAGTAAAGCTCTGCTGAACGTTTGCGGTGGGCTGTGCGCGGTATATCTGTTGCGCCCTTGCGGCATTTACTCTCTGCTGTTCGTTGTACGCCGCGGCAGTGAGCTCATTGTTACTCATACACTTATATCCCTTGATACAGGCGATAACGCCGAGAGTGATCACGCCGATGTAGTATATAACAACGAGCGTATATAACACCGAAGAGAACACCGAAAGACCCGAATAGGTGATGTTGTCTTCCGTGCCGTAATACGACGGTATCACACCGAACAGCACGGTCAGAGCCTTTATTCCTGTCAGCACTGTCAGTATAATGGTTATGACCTTTATACCTGTGCGCTTTGACAAGGCAGGATATTCCTTATATGAGCCGCACAGCACAAGCAAGGCTATCGCAAGACCTATATGAAGCATACAGGTTCCTCCTTACTGACTGTTTGTGTTGTCTGAGGGCGCGTTTTTCTTAGCGCCGCACTGTGAGCAGAAATCTCCGCCGATGTCCTTGTTTACAGTGCCGCATACGTTGCACTGCCATGTGCTGAACTGAGGGTTCGGCATTGCCTGAGGCGGTACCTGATAGCCCTGTGTGTACTGCTGCTGAAGAGCGTTTGCTCTGTCATAGGCTTTCTTTTTGAGCTCCTTGTCGGAAAGTGTGGCGTATCCGACAATGCACATTATAATTCCCGCAATCACCGTTGCGATAACTACTATATAATATGAAACGTATATCGCATATTCGCTGGTTCCCGGTGTGAACGAAGAGAAATTATAGCTTGTGAAGTAGTCGTAAGGGTTGCACAGCAGTCTGAAAAAGTCGACCTTGAATAAAAGGAGCAGTGAGTCAAAGACTGTCAGAAGTACCGTTGTTGCGGTGAGCGACCTTCTTTTGCCGAGCGTGGGTTTTCTTCTGTACTTTGCGGTTATAATAAGTACCGATATTATAAATACCACAACCGCTATGTAAAATATAAAGCCGTCAAAAAGGTTGGATAACAGCTTGTCTGTAGTGCTCTGATAACCGTCTGCATTGTCTGTGTAAAGCTCGATCAGACGAGATGCCGATAATAATTTGTTCATGTGCTTCCTCCTGAAAAATTTTCGTCAGTTTCTGATTTTTTTATCTGCGGTAAAGCCTTGTTTTTTCTGTAAAAGCTTACCTTAAAGTGATTTTACCACATTACGCGGCGAATGTCAATCAAGTAAAAAATATTGACAATCACCGCCGACGGATATATAATATGTATTGTAAATCGGTATGATATTATCGCTTTATGCGATGATACCGTTTTGTAACGGCAAACACAGAAACGATGCCGTGGAAAGGATTATTATTATGGCAGTATTGGTAACAGGCGGAGCAGGCTATATCGGCTCACACACCTGCGTGGAGCTTCTTAACGCAGGCGAGGATATTATTGTAATAGACAACTTCTACAACTCAAAGCCGAAGGCTATCGAGGCTATCAAGGAGATAACCGGCAGAGATTTCAGATTTTACGAGAACGACTGCTGTGACAGAGAAGCGCTCGACAGAATTTTCAGAGAGAACTTCATCACAGAGGTAATACATTTTGCAGGCTACAAGGCAGTAGGCGAAAGCTGTGTAAAGCCTATAATGTACTATGAGAACAACATAAATTCGACCCTTGCACTTATCGAAACGATGCAGAAGTACGGCTGTAAGAAGCTCGTATTCAGCTCAAGCGCTACAGTTTACGGCATACCCGAAAAAGTACCGGTAACAGAGGATTTCCCCTTAAGCGCCATCAACCCCTACGGCTCTACAAAGCTTATGATAGAGAATATGTGCAGAGAGCTGTACGCTTCGGACGATCAGTGGAGCATTATACTTTTACGTTACTTTAATCCTATCGGTGCGCATGAGAGCGGCAAGCTTGGTGAAGACCCCAACGGTATACCGAACAATCTTATGCCTCTTATCCTCCGCACGGCGGCAGGCAAGATGGCTACACTGAGCGTATTCGGCAACGACTATCCCACACCCGACGGCACTTGCGTAAGAGATTACATTCACGTTGTAGACTTAGCGCTCGGTCACGTTGCGGCAATAAAGGCGGCAAGAGCGCACACAGGCTGTCCCGCATATAACCTCGGCACAGGCAAGGGCTATTCTGTGCTTGATATAATAAACGCCTTTGAAAAGGTAAACAAGGTGAAGGTTCCTTATGTAATAACAGGCAGAAGACCCGGCGATGCCGCTTCCTGCTACTCAAACCCCGCACTCGCAAAGAAAAAGCTCGGCTGGACGGCAAAAAGAGGTCTTGAGCAGATGTGCCGCGACAGCTGGAATTATATCAAGGCAAATTCATAAAAGCTCTGTTTCAGACGATAATATAACGAACGGATATATGCAAAGGCCGCTCGGCGCATAGGCTGTGCCGCGCGGCTTTTCTTATGATGAACGGAGATAATATGAAATTTACATTCTGCCCCGACTGCGGAGCGAAGCTTATCGGACGCACAATAGGCGATGACGGCGATGTGCCGTACTGCGAGCATTGCGACCGTCCGTGGTTTGATATATTCTACAACTGCGTGATAGTGCTTGCAAAACGCGGCAACAAATACGCCCTTATCCGTCAGCACAGCGGTGACGGTACAGTGAGCGAGGAACGCTATGTCTGCGTATCGGGATATATAAAGACAGGCGAAACGGCAGAGCAGGCGGCTGTGCGCGAGGTCACGGAGGAGCTTGGCTTAAAGCCGCTTTCGGTGCGCCTTGTCGCGACATATGCCTATAACAAAAAGCCTATGCTTATGACAGGCTTTCTTGCCGAGCTTCCCGAGGGCGAATTTTCGCTGTCAGATGAGCTTATAACCGCGCATTGGTTTGACGAAAGTGAGGTTCGCGCAAAGTTTAAAGGAAGCTCGGTATGTGACCGATTGTTTGATGATATAAAAGGAGAAAAGCTATGAAAAAGGATTTACCGCCCATAGAGCCCTATGAGCGAACAGCGCACTACTATGAAACCGACAGAATGGGTATAATACACCATTCAAATTATATAAGGTGGTTTGAGGAAACAAGAATACACTACCTTGAAAAGGCAGGCTACCCTTATTCCGAGATGGAAAAGGACGGAGTTATGATACCTGTGCTTTCTGCCGAATGCACATATAAGAATGCCGTGCGCTTTGACGAAACGGTGCTTATAGACCTTAAGATAACGGAATTCAACGGCTTCAAGATGACTATCGATTACATAGTAAGAGGCAAGGAAAACGGCGATATCAAGGCTACCGGCAGAACACGCCATTTCTTTGTAAATAACGACTTCAAGCCTATAAGGGTAAAGGACAAATTCCCGAGAGTATACGATGTATTCAACGACCGCAAGGAGGAAGAATGAAAAGGATAAGCGTAAGCGAGAACGGCATAAATATAGTGCTTGATATCGAGGATAACGATCAGATAAAGCTGATGCACTTTTCGGCTCTGCCTTTCAATGAAAACGACATATGGAACGAGATGTTTGAAAAGGATCATGTAGGCTGCTTTGATATAGCGCAGGTTGAAATTGCGGGACTTGACCGCCCTTGCGAGCGTCACGGAACAAAGTACATAGTGACCGCTCCCGCCTACAGATTGAAATACAAAGATTTTTCCGATACCCGCGACGATATCGGCAGGCTGATAAAGGTAACGCAGTTTGACGAGCCGACAGGCATAGAGGTCATCAGCACATTCCGCTTCTATGACGGAATAAGCATAGTGCGCACATATACGGAGGTGAGGAACACCTCGGACATCGAAACCTACACGCTGACCTATGTTTCATCGTTCAACTATCTCGGCTTCGAAAAAGAGGGCATTCTTCCGCGTGACGAAAAGTTCATTATAAAGATACCGCATAACTCGTGGCAGAAGGAAATGCTGTGGCAGGACTATACCTTTGAACAGCTCGGTATGCCGCAGTCGCAAAGCGACGGCTGGGAGCACTGCGGCAAGGCGATAAATATAACCAATATCGGTAACTGGTCTACTAACGAATACCTGCCTATGGGTTATATTCAGAACACTGAAACAGGAAGCGGACTTTTCTGGCAGATAGAGCATAACGGCTCGTGGCACTGGGAGATAAGCGACCAGAGAGGGCATTTCTATCTTGCACTCAGCGGACCTAACGAACAGCAGTCGCACTGGTTCAAAAGCCTTGCACCGGGGGAGAGCTTTACTTCCGTTCCCGCCGCAGTGGGCGTATGCCGTGATTTTGACGAGGGTATGGGTGAGCTTACAAGATATCGCCGTGCGATACGAAGAAAGAACACCGACAACGAAAAGCTTGCCGTTATCTTCAACGACTATATGAACTGCCTGTGGGGCGACCCGACAGAGGAAAAGGAAATGCCGCTTATAAAAGCCGCCGCAGAGGCAGGCTGTGAATATTACTGCATTGACTGCGGCTGGTATGCGGACGGCTTCTGGTGGGACAGCGTAGGCGAGTGGCAGGAGAACCGCCGCCGCTTCCCGAACGGACTAAAGAATGTCACCGATGAGATAAGAAAATACGGTATGATACCGGGCGTATGGCTTGAAATTGAAGTAATGGGCATAAACTGCGAGATGGCGAAGAAAGTGCCCGATGAGTGGTTCTTTATGCGCCACGGAAAGCGCGTATACGACCGTTCGCGCTATCAGCTTGATTTCTCCAACCCCGAGGTCAGCGCCTATGCCGACAGTGTAATAGACCGCCTTGTAAAGGACTATGGCGTAGGCTATATCAAGATGGATTACAACATAGAGCCGGGTATAGGAACAGAGGTAGGCTGTGACAGCGTCGGCGAGGGACTTATGCGCCACGAAAAGGCATATCTTAAATGGCTTGACGGCGTGTTCGCGCGTTACCCCGAGCTTATTATCGAGAACTGCTCGAGCGGCGGTATGAGAATAGACTATGCGATGCTCAGCCGCTATTCTATCCAGTCGACAAGCGATCAGGACAATTACAGAAAATACGCGACCATAGCGGCAAATGCACCGACAGGACTTTGCCCGGAGCAGAGCGCTATATGGTCATATCCGCTGACAGACGGCGACAGGGAAGAGGTCGTGTTCAATATGGTGAATGCTATGACACAGCGTATTCATCAGAGCGGACACCTTGCTAACCTTAGCCCCGAGCGCAAGGCACTCGTAAAGGAAGCGCTCGACTGCTACAAGAATATCCGCAGTGATATCAAAAGCTCAGTGCCGTTCTGGCCTTTAGGCTTGTCACATATCGGCGATGAATGGGTCGCGCTCGGACTTAGATCGGGCGATAAGGCTTATCTTGCCGTATGGCGCAGACAGGGAAAGAGTGAGTGCTGTAATATCCCGATAAGATACGCGACGGAAAACGCGAAGGTACGCTGTATCTATCCGTCGTTTGACGAGGGTAAGCATACATTTAATCCGCTGTCAAGGTCGCTTTCGGTAAGACTGCCCGAATGCTATACCGCAAGACTTTTTGAAATAGAACTGTAACGGCAGGCTTAAGTGTTGACTTTTATACTTTAGTGTGGTAAAATAGTTATATTATCAGAGGGGTACTGTACCCCGTGGCTTTTGAGAAAGGGAAACACAATGAACACAAAACTTGTTTCAAAGGATAAGGACGAGCTTTTCAAGGCAATAATGGAGCTTAACAGCGTTGAAGAATGCTATAACTTTTTTGAGGATCTGTGCACCATAAGAGAGCTTGAGTCAATGGCTCAGCGTCTGCACGTTGCAAAGCTGCTTGTCGAGGGCAGAGTGTACAGTGACATTGTAGAAGAAACAGGAGCCAGCACCGCTACTATCAGCCGTGTAAACAGATCGTTACAGGGCGGAAATGACGGATATTCCATCGTTTTTGACAGAATGAAGGGTAAAGACTGACCGAAAGGGTGATAATATGTCGGCATACGGTTGTTTTGCGGACGTTTATGATACGCTGACTTCCAATATCGACTATAAGGAGCTTGCGGAGTATTACGACAGGATAATCACAGCCCACGGCGGCAAAAGGGGCATACTTCTTGACCTTGCCTGCGGCACGGGCAGTATGGCTATGCAGTTTTCCGCTCTCGGATACGATGTTATCGGGGTGGATCTCAGCACCGAAATGCTGAGTATAGCAAAGGAAAAGCCGCACGATAGCATAGAATATCTGTGTCAGGATATGTGCGAGCTTGATATGTACGGCACTATCGATGTGACCGTATGCGTGCTTGACAGCATAAACCACCTTGACAGCGCAGAGGATATACTGCGGTGCTTTAAGTCCGTATCGCTATTTTGCGACCCGACAGGGCTTTTCGTGTTTGATATCAACACGGTGAAAAAGCACAGAGAGGTGCTTGCGGACAACACATTCGTATACGACACGGATAATGTCTACTGCGTATGGCAGAATTATCTTGACGGCGACAGTGACGACAACAGGGTAGATATTGCGCTTGATATCTTTACAGAGAGCGAGGACGGCGCATATTACCGCTCATACGAGGATTTTTCCGAGATAGCATTACCGCTTGTTAAGATTGAAGAACTGCTCCGCAAGGCGGGCTTTAAGATACTCGACAGATATAATTATATGACAACCGAAAAAGGCAGTGAGGACAGCGAGAAGGTGCTTTACTGCTGTGCAAAGGAAGCAGAATAAATGGGAAAGATAGTAAGAGCCTTATCGGCGGACGGCAGTGCGCTTTGCAGTGCCATTGACACTACCGATATAGTAAATGAAATACACAGGATACACGGCACATCGGCTACGGCGTCGGCGGCGGCAGGCAGACTTGCCACTGCGGCTTGCATTATGGGCGCGCTTATGAAGAATGAGGGCGACAGGCTTGAACTGCGCATAAACGGCGGCGGAAAGATCGGTACGATAACGACCGTTGCCGACTACAGAGGCAATGTAAAGTGCTGTATGGATAATCCTTATGCGGATCTGCCGCTTAACGCCAAGGGTAAGCTTGATGTCGGCGGAATTGTCGGAACTGACGGCTATCTTGCCGTTATAAGGGATTTAGGTATGAAAGAGCCGTATGTCGGACAAGTGCCGATAGTCAGCGGCGAGATAGCAATGGACGTAACTCAGTACTACGCCGTAAGCGAGCAGATACCGACCGTGTGCGCGCTCGGCGTGCTTGTCGATACCGACCTTACAATAAAAAAGGCGGGCGGATATATGATTCAGCTCGTGCCGCCTGTTAATGAAGCCGCCATCGACTTTATAGAAGAGAATATAAAGGATATGCAGTCCGTTACAAAAATGCTGGAGGACGGACTTACTCCCGAAGAGATAGCGCTCAAGGGTCTTAAGGGCCTTGACGGCGAGATACTTGACAGCTGGGAAGCGCAGTATTACTGCGACTGCTCAAGAGAGCGCACCGAGCAGGTGCTGATAACGCTCGGCAAGGACGAACTTGCAAAGCTTGCGGACGAAGACCCTGTTACGGAGGTCTGCTGTCACTTCTGCGACAAAAAATATAAGTTCACATCAGACGAGCTGAAAGAGCTTATCAAGAGGATATAATTTCTTATGAAAAAATGGCTTGTCAGAAATACGGACAATGCACTTGCAATGAAGCTTAAGACCGACACCGGACTGCCGATGCTGCTTTGCAGTCTGCTTGTCGGAAGAGGAATATACACAGCCGAGCAGGCACAGCAGTATTTCAACGGTACCGAGCTGTCCGACCCACTGCTTATAGCCGATATGGATAAGGCGGTACAGGCGATAGAGAAAGCGGTCGACAATGAGGTGAAGATAACCGTGTACGGCGACTATGACTGTGACGGCGTTACTTCTACCGTTATGCTGTACACTCACCTTGACGCTATCGGCGCAGATGTACAGTGGTACATACCAACCCGTGAAGAGGGCTACGGACTGAATGAAAACGCTGTGCGCAAAATTCACGAGGACGGCACAGGGCTTATAATCACGGTCGACAACGGCGTTTCCGCCGTAAAAGAAGCAGAGCTTATATATGAGCTCGGTATGAAGCTTGTCATAACCGACCACCACCAGCTCCCCGAGCTACTGCCGAAGGCGGAAGCAATAGTAAACCCGCACAGGCACGACGATACATCGCCGTATAAGGAGCTTGCGGGCTGTGGTGTAGCATTAAAGCTCATTATGGCGCTTGAGCATGATACAGACGGCGTTCTCGAACAGTACGCCGATCTTGCGGCGATCGGCACTATAGGCGATGTTGTGCCGCTTACCGGTGAGAACCGCGTGATAGTAAAGCGCGGGCTTTTAGAAATGCAGTACAGTGAAAATCAGGGACTGCTGTCGCTTATACACGAGGCAGGACTTGACGAGGAGAATATAACATCGACGGGCGTTGCGTTCGGCATCTGCCCTCGTATAAATGCCGCGGGACGGTATGAAAGCCCTAAGGCGGCGGCAGAGCTGTTTATGGCTCAAACACCGCAGATAGCAAGGCTCAAGGCGCAGGAACTGTGTGAGCTGAACAACAAGAGAAAGCAGATCGAAGGTGAGATACTGGAGTCTGCGAAGGCACAGCTTCAGAGCGACCCTAAGGCTTTCAACTCGCGCGTGCTTATAGTGTGCGGCGAGGGCTGGAACCACGGTATAATAGGTATCGTCAGCGCAAGACTGCTTGAGCTGTACGAAAAGCCGTGTATAGTTATCGGCATCGAGGGCGACGAGGCGAGAGGCTCGGCGAGAAGCATTGAGGGCTTTTCGCTTTACACGGCGCTTGACGCGTGCAGTGAGCATTTGACGCGGTTCGGCGGGCATACTAAGGCGGCGGGCTTTTCACTGCCTAAGGATAAGGTCGATGATTTTGTCGCACAGCTGAGAGCATATGTGGACGAGAAATTCCCGTCAATGCCTGTTATGGCTGTTGAAGCGGATATAGAGCCGGAGCTGTCCGATCTTGAAATATCGTCGGTGGAAAACCTAAAGCATCTTCAGCCGTTCGGCGAGGAAAACACAGCACCGCTGTTTTTGATGAGAAGCTGTACGATAATATCATCGCGGCCGCTCAAGGACGGCAAGTACACATCATTTACCGCCGAGTACAAGGGCTCACAGTTCAAGTTTCTTTGCTTCGGCATACCATACGATAGGTTCGGGTATTTCCCGGGCGATAAGGTCGATGTGCTCAGCAATATTGAGATAAACGAATATAATGATAAAAAGAGCGTCAGCGTAAGAGTAAAGGACATACGCAGGAGCGACTTTGCACAGGATAAATACTTCGCCGCAAGAAATTTCTATGAGAAGATTTTGCGCGGTGAAAAGGCAGACGCAAGACTGCTCAAACGCATTTTACCCGATAAGGAGAATATGAAGCTGCCGTTTGACCTTGCAAGGCAGATGACATCAATAGACTCTGCCGCGCAGATCGCAATGTCACACGGGATGAATTACTGCCTGTTTATGATGTGCCTGCACGTTTTCGCGGAGTTCGGACATCTTAAGCTTGACAGGATAAACGGCATGATGGAGTTTATAAAGGGCGGCAGGCGCATAGAGCTTGAAAGCTCGGCAGTTGTAAGACGCATAAGAAAGTCGTGCAGCTGAAAATACGGAGTGAACGGAGGCGATAAGCATGACATATACGATAGATATGCTTATTGATAAGATAAAGGACGTAGGAAAGAGCTATGACCTTGATAAAATACAGGCGGCTTATGAGCTTGCGGAAAAAGCTCACGCGGGAGTTTTCCGCTCATCGGGCGAGCCTTATATATCGCACCCCGTAGCGGTAGCATATATACTTGTAGAGCAGTTCTGCATGGATACGGATACTATCTGTGCCGCGCTTCTGCACGATGTTGTAGAGGATACCGATGTCGGACTTGACGTTATACAAAAGAAGTTCGGCGAAGACGTGGCACGCCTTGTAGACGGCGTAACAAAGATAGGGCAGGTACCACTGAATACCAGAGAGGAACAGCAGGCGGAGAATATCCGTAAGATACTTATCGCGATGTCAAAGGATATCCGTGTTATAATCATAAAGCTTGCCGACAGGCTTCACAATATGAGAACCCTTGCAAGCAGACCCCCCGAAAAACAGCGCAAGACCTCGCTTGAAACGATGAACTTCTATGCGCCTATCGCGCACAGACTCGGTATCAGCGATGTCAAGGAGGAGATGGAGGATCTTTCTCTGCGCTATCTTGACCCTTACGGCTTCAAGGAGATAGAGTCACTGCTTGATGTCCATAAGAACGAACGCGATACGTTCATTGATAAAATAAAGGGTATGATAAGAGAACGTATATCCGATATCCAGCCCCCGCCGATAATCGAGGGCAGGGTAAAGAGCATATACAGCATCTATAAAAAGGTCTACATCAAGGGCAAGGATTTCTCGGAGATATATGATATCTATGCGGTAAGAATTATTCTTCAGACGGTAGTAGAGTGCTATAACGTGCTCGGAATAATACACGATATGTTCCGTCCTATACCTTACCGCTTCAAGGATTATATCGCTATGCCGAAGCCCAACCGCTATCAGTCGCTTCATACAACGGTGATAGGCAGAGAGGGTATACCGTTTGAGGTGCAGATAAGAACGCAGGAGATGCACAATACCGCTCAGTACGGTATCGCGGCACACTGGAAGTATAAAGCGGGAATATCGGGCAACGTTGCGGGCGAAAAGCGCTTCGACTGGATAAGGCAGCTGCTTGAGCAACAGCAGGAAGCCGACGATGTCGAGCAGATATCCGAGGCTATCAAGGTCGACCTTGCACCCGACGATGTGTATGTATTCACGCCCAAGGGCGATGTTATAACACTGCCTGCGGGCTCAAACGTAATAGACTTTGCTTATGCTATCCATACTCAGGTCGGCAATAAAATGACCGGCGCTAAGGTCGGCGGCAGAATGGTGCAGCTTGACCATACGCTCCATACGGGCGATATTGTCGAGATACTGACAAGCGGAAGTGACAACTACGGTCCTAATCGTAACTGGAGCGAGATAGCAAAGACAAACGAAGCCAAGGCAAAGATAAGAGCGTGGTTCAAGCGTGAGCGCAGAGAAGAGAATATAGAGTGCGGCAAGGCGGCGTTTGAAAAGGAAATACGCAGAAACAACATTACGGTTGACGATGATATCCTTTTGCAGGCGGCTCACCGTCAGCGCTTATCAACGGTCGACGATCTGTATGCGGCTATAGGCTACGGCGGCGTACAGCTTACAAAGATAATCACGCGTTTAAAGGAAGAGCAGGTAAAGCAACAGCGCCTTAACGCGGCTCAGGCTCAGCCTATAGATATCGAAAAGACTATAGCGGACAACAACAAGAGAGCACAGAAGAACGGCGTTGTCCTTGACGGAATTGACGACTGCGCGGTTAAGTATGCGCAGTGCTGTAATCCGCTCCCGGGTGATGATATAATGGGCTTTATCACCCGTGGCTACGGCGTTTCTATCCATAAGGCGGACTGCCAGAACGTGAAGCTCGGTATGCAGGGCGAAAACAAGGACCGATGGGTAAAGGCGCACTGGGCGGTAAATTCAAGCAGTGCGTTCAGAGCGACTATCGATATCATCGCAGACGACAGAACGGCGCTTATTGCAGATGTCACAACGGCGATAGCAAGCAATCATCTGCCTATACACGAGATAAACGCACATTCGCTCAAAAACGGTAATGCGAACATTATTATTACTATCGAGGTCAGCGGTATCGACCAGCTGAAGAGCATCATACTGCGCCTTCAGAAGATACCGGGAGTTATTTCTGCCGAAAGGACAGGTAAACAGTAATGGAAGTAAAGACACTTACCTTAGGCGAGCTTGGCACAAACTGCTATATCGTCACAAGCGTTGCGGGTAATGCCGCGGTAATCGACCCTGCGGACGACGCACAGCGTATACTTGATACGCTGAAGGCGGATAGTGCGGAGCTTAAGATGATACTGCTTACCCACGGTCATTTTGATCATACGGGGGCGGTCGCAGAGCTTAAAGAACAGACAGGAGCAAAGGTATACATTCACGCCAAGGACGAATGTATGCTTGACGACACGATAAAGAACGTTGCATATCTTTGCCCCGATTATTCATACAAGCCGTTCTCGGCAGATGTACTGCTTTCGGACGGCGACATAATACGACTTGATGAGATAGAGTTCAGCGTTATGAATACCCCCGGACATACGGCAGGCAGTGTGGTTTATTTTGCGGATAACTGTATGTTCGCGGGTGATACGATATTCGAGGGCTCGGCAGGCAGGACCGATTTCTATTCGGGCGACTACATTGCACAGCGCAACAGCCTTGCAAGGCTTGCCGCACTGCGCGAGGATTATCTGATTTATCCGGGTCACGGAGGAACCACTACATTAAAGCAGGAAAAGCAGTTCAATCCGTTCCTCGGACAAAGCCCGGTGGATTTTTTCTGATATGATAAATTCGTTGTATTTTGATAACACGGCATATAAGTATGCCTACGAGCTTGAGCGGCTGATAAGAAATTTCTCTTTGCCGCACAAGCTTGATTTTTATACCGATAAAGCGCCCTCGGGTACGGATTATGCGTATTTCGCGGCTGACGGCGGCAGGCTGTCGGTTACTGTTTCGGACAGCGGCAAGGCGGTGACGGAAAAATCCGACAATTACTGTGCCGATGAAGCCGAAACTGAGCTGTGCAGACTGCTTTGCAGATGTATGGAAAAGCTCGGTCACGCGCCGCTCCCGTGGGGCATACTCACAGGCGTGCGCCCTGTCAAGTATATCCGCAGTATATACGAAACCCGCAGTAATGCAGATGATTATATACGCAACACCCTGCTCGTAAGCGACAAGAAGCTGAAGCTTGCAAATGACGTGATACGTCTGCAAAAGCCGATACTTGATACGCTGGCACTGAATAGGATAAGCCTTTATATATCAATACCTTTCTGCCCGTCAAGGTGCAGCTATTGCTCGTTTGTTTCAGCATCGGGTGAGGGCGCTTTGAAGCTTATCGACGATTATTTTGAGCTTTTGCTTTTAGAGCTTGATATCTATGCGGATATCGTCCGCAGGTACTCGCTCAAGGTCGATACGGTATATATCGGCGGCGGTACGCCGACAACACTGTCGGCTTCTCAGCTTGACCGACTTATTGATAAGCTGGGTAAGTTTGATATAGCGGATATTCGCGAGTTCACAGCCGAAGCGGGCAGACCCGATACGATAACCGAGGATAAGCTCAGGGCGCTCAAAAACGGCGGTGTCCGCAGGATATCGATAAACCCTCAGTCGATGAATGACGGTGTACTGGCGGCGGTGGGCAGGCAGCATACGGTAAAGCAGGTGTGCGAGGCGTTCGATATTGCGCGAAAAGTCGGCTTTGATTGCATAAATTCCGACCTTATCGCGGGACTTCCTACAGAAACCGAAAGCAGCTTTGAAGGCTCGCTCGAAAGGCTGTGTGAGCTTGCTCCCGAGAATATCACGGTGCACACGCTCAGCCTTAAGCGCTCTTCCGCACTGTTCAGACAGTTCGGTGACGATATCGGAAATGGTGCGAAGCATATGACCGATATGGCTTACGATGTGCTGAGCGACAAAGGGTATCTGCCGTATTATCTCTACCGACAGAAAAACATTGCGGATAATCTTGAGAATGTCGGCTACTGCAAGGAGGGCTTTGAGAGCATATATAATATATGCATTATGGAAGACGTGCAGACGATACTTGCGGCGGGTTGCGGCGCTTCTACAAAGCTGTATGACGGCAAAAACGTTTCACGCGTTATAAATTATAAGTACCCTTACGAATATATATCACGGTTTGAGCTTATGAACGAGCGCAAAAGGGATATAGAGAATTTCTTTGAAAGCAAATTAACGCTTGCATAATTTTACTTATTGTGCTACAATATAAAAAAGCATTTCTGAAAGGAAACACGGCTATGGATTTAAAAGATGAACTGGATTTTGTATCGGCAAAGGCAAAACAGCTTACGGACAGCGGTATCCGCAAGGCTGACGAAATTCTCAGCATATCAAAGCTGAAATTAAGATGTGTTCAGCTTGACGCGATGATAAAGGCTAAGTACACAGAGCTTGGCAGAACAATGTACGGTATGGTGAAAAAGGACAGCTCCGATGCCGACAGGATTGCACAGGCTGTTATGGAGATAGATCACCTCTATAAGAAGATGGCACAGTACAATGCCAGAATAGAGATGATGAGAAAGATCGTCACCTGTCCCGTATGCGGCACAAAAAACAAATTCAGCAACACCTACTGCACCGCCTGTATGCACAAACTGGTTTCTACAGATGAAGAACCCGAGGATTATGCGTACACTCCCGATGACGCTGAGAACGAATAAATCTGATCTGTCAAAAGGCACGGCTCAAAAAGTCGTGCTTTTTTCTTGTTTGTTTTCAATATACAAATCCCCCGCACAGATCCTGCACGGGGGATTTGTATGCACTTATTTTCAAACAGCCTTAATTCTGAAAGTTTATATCTTCGCCTGTCAGCATGGGGTAAGCTACGAGGGAATTTCCGTCAAGGTTCTCCTTTCTCATATCAACTGCCGATATCCTGTGATTGTCGTAGGTCGTGTAATAGTATATGCCTTTATCGGCGTTACAGCAGGAGGTGTATATTGTTATCTCGTATTTGCCTTGTGCGACCTCACAGCAGCCTCTTTGTTGGTCGACTGAGCCGAGTATGTGGAAGAACTGGCTTACGCTCTCATTTTCACTGCCGGCTGAAACAGAGTTTGCCTCGACAAATGCCACGCGCACAAATCTCGACTGCGACGACAGATCGCCCGGAAGCCCGATAGTGCCCATTCCTCTGCTGTATGCTTTAAGCCCAAGCTTGTCGGAAAAAGTGTTTTTCGGCTGTCTTGGAGATAGGTGCATATAGTCGTTCAGCCTGAACATCTGCTCATTAAACGGCGGATTGTTCGTCAGCACGCCGAGTGGGTTATCGTATACCTTAATTCCGTCCGATACAGACTCTATGGTAATAGCAATGTTTCTGTCCGCTATTATCCAGTGGAGCTGACCTACAGGCATATGCTCGTTAAAAGGGGTGTCGGTAATGTTTATATTTGAAATAAGCTCTTTTGCTTCATCTGTGCTTGCGCATTTACCGAGTATCCACGGTATGAATTCGTATTGCGCTATATTGTTTTTACCGTCTTTATTTTTGAAATAGTGAGCATTTCCGACAAAGTTAAGCCCCGCCATACACAAACCCTTTTCGTTTACAGCGTCATAGAACAGGGGATAACCGCCTGCAATATGCGCAGTGCCGATAACGGCGTAATGCTGTTCGCAGATACCCTCGCTGAGAAAATCAAGCCTGAAGCTTCTCGGCATTATAACAATTTCCTCGCCGTAGGAGCTTTCGTAATCAAGCGTTCTTCCAAAGTAAAAATCATTTGTCTTATATGTTGCGGCTGTGCACATAGCTTTACCTCCGTGGTTTTATCAATGATGTTATTCTACTACATTTTCTCACATATGTAAAGGAATATTACAGACGTGAGAAGCGGAGCAATGTGAAAATATATGAATATTTTTGCCGGAACACACATATATTAGTGCATACACGCAGAAAAATCACAGCTGTAGATCCGCTCTGCAAGCGGGTTTAGCTGAAGTCGAAAAATAATTTTCAAAAAATGCTTGACAAACATCAAGGAGCGTGTTATAATATATAAGCACTCACGAGAGTACACTAAATATCGCGGGGTGGAGCAGGGGTAGCTCGTCGGGCTCATAACCCGAAGGTCGTTGGTTCGAATCCGGCTCCCGCAACCAGTTAAAGCACTTAGCGTTTCGCTAGGTGCTTTTTTAAAATGAAGCGCACCTTGCGGTGCTATGAAAAATGTATGCCTGACTGTACATTGCGGAAGTGCACTTTGCTTCATACGAGCGACAAGCGAACGCTTCATATAAAACAGACTCTTTCTATAAGCTGACAGCGCTGATTTCCGGTGCTGTTTTGTTTTTTGAATATGGATATCGTTGCATACTTTGCCGGTGAAGTATGAAACGATTTTTTTATGTAAGTTTTTCAAAATTCAGTTAGGTATCGTCTTTTTTCGTGTTCTTGCACCCGATTATAATATAGAAAAGTGTGAATTGTTGCAAAAATCTTTATTTCGGCGTAAATTTTTGTCGACCGAAAAAGACGGCAAGTCCGCTGTGTCGGTTGACACAGACTTGGTTTTGTGCTATAATGAAGAAAAATGCGTAATGTTGCAAAAATATTTATTTGAGGTGTTGCATGGAAATCAAACGTGATTTGTATTTGTCTGCATTGATAGACAGAAAAATGAATGGACTGATAAAAGTCATTACCGGTATTCGAAGATGCGGAAAATCTTATTTGCTGAATACAATTTTCTATCATTACCTGATTTCTGAAGGCGTAGCCGAGGATCATATCATTCGTTTTGCTTTTGATTCCGCGGACGATCTTGAGCGCATCGGCGAAAGCCTGATACGGTTGGAAAAGGAAAACAAGAAAGCCGATCCCGAAAAATTTATGGCATATATCCGCTCGCAGATCAAGGATAACGATATGTATTATCTACTGCTTGATGAGGTTCAACTGCTTGATTGTTTCGAAAGCGTTTTAAACGGATACTTGCGTAAGGACAATGTTGATGTATATGTTACCGGAAGCAACGCAAAATTTCTTTCAAGCGATATTATCACCGAGTTTGCGGGTCGTGGCGATGAGGTCAGAATGTATCCTCTTTCGTTTTCGGAATTTATGTCCGTATACGAAGGTGACAAGTACGAAGGTTTGACGCAGTATATGATGTATGGAGGAATTCCGCTTGTTGTGTTGCGTAAAAACGAAAACGACAAGGCTCGTACACTGCAAAACCTGTTCAGTGAAATATACATCAGTGATATCGTAAAGCGCAATAAGCTGAAAAAGCAGGGTGAACTTGAAGATCTGCTGAATATTCTTTCTTCTGCGATCGGTTCTCTGACAAATCCCGAAAAGCTGAAAAACACTTTCCGTTCTGTCAAAAACAGTCGTATCACAACTGTTACGATAAACAAGTATCTGAAGTGTCTTGAAGATTCTTTTTTGATCGAAGCCGCACAGAGATATGACATAAAAGGAAAATCGTACATTGCGACACCGAAAAAATATTATTTTTCCGATCTGGGTTTGCGCAATGCAAGAATTAACTTCAGGCAGTTTGAGCAAACACATACTATGGAAAATGTCATTTATAATGAACTGAAAATGCGCGGGTTTAATGTTGATGTAGGCGTTGTACCTGTCACTGAACGAAATGAAGAGGGCAAGGCTGTCCGCAAGCAGCTTGAGGTCGATTTTGTGTGTAATCTCGGTTCAAAGCGGTACTACATTCAGTCAGCATATTCTATTCCCGACGCGGATAAGAAAGCACAGGAAATTCGTCCGTTTAAAAAGATTGAAGACTCATTCAAGAAAATCGTAGTTACAAGAGATATCGTTGCACCGACATATGACGAGAACGGCGTGCTTACAGTCAATATTTACGACTTCTTGTTGAATGCGGATTATCTTGGAACGTAATGCAGGCGCGAGCCGTAGGCTGTCAAAGGCTTAGCAAAGAAGCGAAGCAAACCGCCTATGTAGCTTTTGACAATGTTTTTTGACAAATTACAGCACTGATTTCCGGTGCTGTTTTTTCGTTCTTATTTCCGTTTTTTCTAATATACTTATCCAAAAGGATAAAAGGAGAATGACAATGGAACATAACGGTCGGCTGAAGGTAAAGTTTGATTTCAGCTTTTTTGCGGTAGTGGCGTTTATGATTTTTGTCGATACGAGCGGGGCGGCGGTGCTGTCGCTTATCGCCTGTATACTGCACGAGGGCGGACATCTGCTTGCTATGGCGGTATGCGGCGCGTACCCCGAGCGCATAACATTTTACGGCGGCGGGATAGCGCTGACGAGGACAGGAATGGAGAGCCTGCCAGACAGCAAGCGTATCGTGATACTGTCGGCGGGGTGCGCGGTGAATTTGATAGTCGCGTCGACTTATCTTTTTATGCCGGATAACGGCACGGCGGCGGTTTTCTGCGCGGTGAACCTTATCATCTGCCTGTTCAACGCACTGCCGATAGGGTACTTTGACGGAGCGGGGATACTTGAAATACTGCTGTCGAAATTTATGTCGCTGAGAGCCGCCGAAACGGTAAAAAAAGTTGTCGGTGCGGTGCTTTCGGTTTCGATAATCGCGGGCGTTATAATATATTGCGTCAGTTGCAACAAAAGCGTTTCGTTGTCGCTGATTTTCGCGGTATTTTATCTGATACTCGCCCAGTTCATCGGGTAGGGCTTGCAATAAGCGGATTTATGTAGTAAAATATACTCTATAACTATAAATTTCGGAACGGAACGGAAGTAAAAATGCTAAAGGAAAAATTAGACAAAATTTTATTAAAGGTGCAGAAGCCGTCACGATATATCGGCGGTGAAGTAAACGCTGTCGTCAAGGACAAAAGCAAGGTGGATATCCGCTTTGCTTTCTGCTTCCCCGACACATATGATATAGGAATGTCACATCTCGGCATAAAGATACTGTATTCACTCAAGAACAGCGTGCCGAATTACTGGTGCGAGCGCGTATTTATGCCGCTTCCCGATATGGAAGAGCAGATGAGGAAGAACGATATCCCGCTTTACGGTCTGGAAAGCCTTGATCCTATCAAGGACTTTGAGTTCATCGGCTTTACGCTTCAGTATGAGCTGTGTTATACGAACATTCTTTCTATGCTTGATCTTGCGGGCGTGCCTGTCTATTCAAAGGACAGAAAAGAGCTTTTCCCGATAGTTATGGGCGGCGGTCCTTGCGTATGTAATGCTGAGCCGATAGCGGACTTTTTCGACCTGTTCGTGCTCGGAGAGGGAGAAGAGGTAAACCTTAAGATGATGCAGCTTGCCGAGAAGTTCAAGAAGAACGGCGGCACAAAGCAGGAGTATCTCGAGCAGGCGGCTCAGATAGAGGGTATCTATGTTCCGTCGCTTTACGATATCAGCTATAACGAGGACGGAACGGTAAAGGCGATTACTCCCAAGAACGGCGCTCCCGCTAAGGTTAAGAAGCAGATAATCGACGATTTTGACAAGGTCTACACTCCCGACAGCTTTGTAGTACCGTATACTCAGATAGTACACGACAGGTCGGTAGTCGAGGTGTTACGCGGCTGTATCAGAGGTTGCCGTTTCTGTCAGGCGGGATTTATCTACCGTCCGTTCAGGGAAAAGTCCAAGGAAACTATTGTAAATCAGGTAAAAAGCCTTACCGAAACGACAGGCTATGACGAGGTATCGCTTTCATCGCTGTCTACCAGTGACTACAGCGATATAGAGGGACTCCTGAACGATATCACCGAATATACGGATAAGAAGGGTGTCAATTTATCGCTCCCGTCACTGCGTATCGATAAATTCAGCGATGAGGTCGTAAAGAAGATAAAGAGCGTCAGAAGAAGCGGTCTTACCTTTGCACCCGAGGCGGGCTCACAGCGTCTGCGTGATGTTATAAACAAGAATATCACCGAGGAAGCGATATTCAAGAGCTGTAAGATTGCCTTTGAGGGAGGATACAGCTCGGTAAAGCTCTATTTTATGCTCGGTCTGCCGACAGAAACGCTTGACGATATCAAGGCGATAAAGGAGCTTGCGGATAAGATCATAGACTTATATTATAATACGGAGGGCAGAAGCAAGAAGGCGATAAGCATTTCAATTTCACTGTCGACCTTTATCCCGAAGCCGTTTACTCCGTTTGAGTATGAGCCGCAGGCGACCGAGGAAGAGATAAACGAAAGGCAGAAATATCTGCTTGATATAATCGGCTCGAAGGGCAGAAGACGTATTGATGTCAGCTGGAGCCACTACGACACCACTATACTTGAAGCGGTGCTCGCAAGGGGCGACAGAAGGCTGTCCGCCGTTATCTATGAGGCGTGGAAGAACGGCTGTAAGCTCGACGGCTGGAACGAATACTTCAAGCCCGAAATATGGGACGCGGCATTTGAAAAATTCGGCATAGACAAGGCGTTTTACGCTAACCGTAAGCGTGAATATGACGAGATCGCTCCGTGGGAGCATATGGATATGCTGTTTGACCGCAGTTTCCTTGTCAGGGAAAATATCAAGGCTCACGAGGAAAAGACCACCGCAAACTGCCGTGAAAAGTGCGCGGGTTGCGGCATAAACAAATGCTTAGGAAGGGCTTGCTTTAAATATGAATGAGAATAATATCGCTGTCCGCCTGTTCTTTTCAAAGACAGGCAGAGCAAAATATATATCGGCGCTTGACCTTATCACCTGCTTTCAGCGTGCGATAAGACGTACCGATATCCCGATATGGCACACGCAGGGCTTCAATCCGCACACATATGTAAATGTCAATCTGCCGCTTTCTCTCGGAAGCGAGGGCGTAAATGAGTCTATGGATATAAAGCTCACTGAGCAGATGGATTTTGATACGCTGAAGGACAAGCTCAATGCCGTGCTCCCGCCGGATATCAGGATAATAAGAGCGGCACTGCCCGTTAAAAAGCACACCGAGATCGAAAAGTCGGTGTACTCGGTGAATATCGTGTGCGATTACGATAAGCTTGAAGAGTTTATGAAGCTGTCGTCTGTCGAAGTGGAGAAGAAGACCAAAAAGGGCATAACCACGCTTGACATCAAACCGTTCACAGAGATAAAGGATTATGAACGCGGGCGTTTTACGCTTATAATGCCGTCAGGCTGTGACTTTACGCTTAATCCGTCGCTTTTCTTTGACGCATTTGAGAAATTCAGCGGCGAGGAAACCGAAAGACTTGATATAGTACGAACGGGTATACTCTGTAAAGACGGTACTCAGTTTGAATAAATTAACAATTATAAGCACCTTTGTGCGAAATGCAATTTATCTTAAATGGGGTTTGGGGCTTAGCCCCAAGGCAGGTCGCAGGGACGCCAGTCCCCGCATTCTCCCCCTTTCCCGGGGAAAGGGGGCAGGGGGATAGGGATTTTAAAATTGTTACTTGTTTAATAAATGAACTATTCGGCAACCTTACGCATAGCTTTTTAACCGAAAAAAATTAACAAAAAACTATTGCAAATTTCGTATAAAGGTGCTATAATATTAAAGCATTTGAAATCCGCTGATGGGATAATTATGCCTTTTGGCATATACTGTCAGCGTGTTTAATGCCGTTAGTGCGAAAAGCACAAAGACATTAAAACGGGTAGTCCGCTGTATTTAACGGTAAAAGATACCGTTGTTCGTAGCGCAAAGGTGCACGGAGGATAAGCCGATACAAGAATATCCGAAAACCAGGAGGAAAAAATGGACGCATTAAAACTCATTGCACAGGACAGCCTTAAGGCTGACGCACCTAAGTTCAACGTAGGTGACACAGTTAAGGTACACGTACGCATCGCTGAAGGCGACAAGTTCCGTATCCAGGTATTTGAGGGTACAGTAATTGCCAAGAAGCACGGCGGCGTAAGCGAAACTTTCACGGTAAGAAGAGTAGCTCACGGCTGCGGTATCGAGAGAGTATTCCCTCTGCACTCACCCACAGTAGAAAAGGTTGAAGTTGTAAGAGAAGGTAAGGTTCGCAGAGCTAAGCTTTACTACCTCCGCGACAGAGTCGGTAAGGCTGCTAAGGTTAAGTCAAAGATCTAAGACCTTACATCATTTCCTCATCGAATTTTCAAGGCAGTGGCGATATGCCACTGCATAAATTCGATATTTTGTTTTGAAGGGACGCACTATGGAAGAAAAGATCACAACACAAAATGAAAATAGCGGCACAGCAGACAAGAAGAATTTTTTTGCCGATATGTTCGACTGGATGTGCAGTATTTTTTCAGCCATTCTGTGCTTTATTGTAATATTTGCACTGCTTGCGCGTGTTATCACGGTCGACGGTGAGTCGATGGTCCCTACGCTTCAGGATCAGCAAAGACTTATCGTGTCGGATATGTTCTATACTCCGCAGTACGGTGATATAGTAATACTGTATGCCGACAAGCTGTTTAACGAAGCAACACAGAGCTACGGTAAGCCGATAGTAAAGAGAGTTATCGGACTGCCGGGCGATACTATAAAGATCGACTTTAAGAACGGCGTTGTTTACAGAAACGGCGAAGCGCTGACAGAGGAGTACACAAATACCCCCACTAATCTTCCCGAGAACTTCCCCGTAAACGGAGAGGTCACGGTCGAAGAGGGCAAGGTGTTCGTGCTCGGCGATAACAGAAACGCGTCAAAGGACAGCAGAAGCAGTGATGTAGGACAGGTCGATATGCGCTACATAATGGGTAAGGCATATCTCAGGATCTGGCCTTTAAACGCACTTGGAACAGTTTAAACGGAGGGGTAATGGCACAGGTATCCAATATACAGTGGTTTCCGGGTCATATGACCAAAACCAAGCGACAGATAGAAGCAAGCTTAAAGCTTGTTGACGCTGTTGCCGAAATAGTAGACGCAAGAATACCCGAATCCAGCAGAAACCCCGTAATAAGCGAGATAACAGGCTCAAAGCCGAGAATTATCCTGCTTAATAAATGCGACTATGCGGACGAAAAAGTGACCGCGGAGTGGCAGAAGTACTATACGGCGCAGGGCTATAAGGCTATGATATGCGATTGCAGGAGCGGAAAGGGCGTAAAGGCGTTCACACCGAACGTCAAAAATCTGCTTTCGGATCTTCTTGCAAAGCGCAAGGCTAAGGGTCTTGTAGGTCAGTCGCTCAGAGTTATGGTAGTAGGAATACCGAATGTCGGTAAATCTTCTTTTATAAACAGAATTTCAAAGGCGGGTAAGACCAAGGTCGAGGACAGACCGGGTGTTACAAGAGGTGCACAGTGGGTATCTCTTGACAAGGAGCTTGAGCTTCTCGACACTCCCGGAATACTCTGGCCGAAGTTTGACGACCAGCAGGTAGCGATAAAGCTCGGTTATACCGGCGCTATAAAGGACGATGTAATGGACGTGTGCGAGCTTGCACACAGCCTACTTTGCTTCCTGTGGGAAAACTACAAGGCGAATGTTATTGCGCGCTACAAGCTTGACGAGAACACGGAGCAGCCCGACCTTGAAATGATTGCAAGAAAGCGCGGTATGCTTATTTCGGGCGGCGAACCCGATATAGAAAGAGCGGCTGCGGCAGTGCTCGATGAATTCAGGAGTGGTAAACTTGGCAGGATCTCTCTCGAAAGACCTTGAGGAAAAGAAGGATCTGTTCCTTTATGATAAAGAAGCAAGAAGTGAATGCGGCGTTATCTGCGGCATTGACGAAGCGGGCAGAGGACCGCTTGCCGGCGATGTTTACGCGGCGGCAGTGATACTCCCCGATGATATTATTATCGAAGGAATAAACGACAGTAAGAAGCTTACCGAGAAGAAGCGCGAGGCGCTGTTTGACGTGATCTGCGAAAAAGCAGTAAGCTACTGTATCGCAACTGCGTCTGTCGAGGAGATCGACAGCATAAATATACTGAATGCGGCAATGCTTGCCATGAGAAGAGCGTATGAGGGACTTTCCGTAAAGCCCGACACGGCGCTTATTGACGGCAACAAGACGCCCGGACTTGGTATCCCCGAAAAGGCAATAGTCAAGGGCGACGCGACAAGCGCGTCGATAGCGGCGGCATCGATACTTGCAAAGGTAGCGCGTGACCGCTATATGAAAGAGCTTGCCGAAAAATATCCGAAGTATATGTTCCAAAAGCACAAAGGCTACGGCACAAAACTCCACTATGAAATGCTTGACAAATACGGTGCAAGCGATATTCACCGTAAGAGCTTTCTTGTGAAGTACTACAATTCAAAGAATGTCGCAGACAAATAACGATAAAGCCGTCAAGGGCAGGCTGGGTGAGGATTTCACTGCGGACTACCTTGAAAAACACGGCTACAGGATAATCGAAAGAAATTACCGCAGACCCTGCGGTGAGATTGACATTATAGCGTCTAAGGGCGATATACTGGCTTTCGTTGAGGTAAAAACACGGAAGTACAGAAGTCTTGTAAGTGGGGCGGAAGCGGTAGGATATAAGAAAAAGGGCAGGATAATCGCAACTGCCGATATATTTCTTGCCGGATACGGCACCGAAAAGACTGTCCGCTATGATATAGCGGAGGTAACGGTTTCATCGGGTACTGCTGTGCGGGTCATTGACTTTAAGTACTATGAGGACGCATTCGACACTACCGGATACGAAACGCAATTTTAACAAAGAAGGATGTTTGCTATGAACTACAAAAGCACAAGAGATGTCAAGGTAAATGTACCCAGCGCTTATGCTATCTCGCAGGGACTTTCGGCTGACGGCGGACTTTTTGTTCCCGACAGTCTTCCCAAGCTCTCCGAGGAGAAAATAATGTCGCTTTGTGATATGTCGTATGCAGAAAGAGCGTATGAGATATTCAAGCTCTTCCTTACAGATTTTACCGATGATGAGATAAAGCACTGCGTAAACGGCGCTTACAACGACAAGAATTTTGCTACCGACAACATCGCTGAGATATCTCACCTTGTACCCGGTACTTATATTCTTGAGCTGTGGCACGGTCCTACCTGCGCATTCAAGGATATGGCGCTTCAGATACTGCCTTATCTTCTTACGACTTCAGCAAAGAAGACTATCGACGGCAAGAAGATCTCTATCCTCGTTGCTACCAGCGGCGATACAGGTAAGGCGGCACTTGAGGGCTTCAAGGACGTTGACGGCACTTCAATAATGGTATTCTACCCTGAGGACGGCGTAAGCAATATGCAGAAGCGTCAGATGACAACTCAGGAGGGCAACAACGTAAACGTATGCGCTGTAGTCGGCAACTTTGACGACTGCCAGAGCGGCGTTAAGCAGATATTCACAGATAAGGCCGTAATCGCCGAGCTTGAAAAGGCAAATACGGTATTCTCAAGCGCAAACTCCATCAACTGGGGCAGACTTGCTCCCCAGATAATCTACTACGTTTCTTCATATGTACAGCTCGTCAAGGACGGCGAACTGAAGTACGGCGAGAAGCTGAACGTTGTAGTTCCCACAGGTAACTTCGGTAACATACTTGCCGCATATTACGCTAAGCAGATGGGTATCCCGATAGGAAAGCTCATATGCGCGTCAAATGCAAACAACGTACTTACCGACTTTATAAACACAGGTATCTACGACAGAAACAGAAAGTTCTACACGACTGTTTCTCCCTCTATGGATATCCTTATTTCAAGCAACCTCGAAAGACTGCTGTATCACCTCACAGGTGAAGACGACAAGCTGATAAACGAGTGGTTCACAGCTCTTAAGAACAGCGGCAGATACGAGGTAAACGACAGCGTAAAGGCGGCTATCAAGGAAACCTTCTATGCAGGCTGCTGCAACGATGAGGAAACAAAGGGTGCTATCAAGGAAGTATTCGGCGAATACAGCTACCTTATGGATACTCACACAGCCGTTGCTTACAAGGTATATGAGGATTACAGGAAGAAGACGGGCGACAATACAAAGACGCTTATCGCTTCTACAGCTAATCCCTACAAGTTCGGCTTTGCGGTATATGACGCACTGGGCGGCGAAACAGATGGCGTTGACGAGTTCGAGCTTATCGGCAAGCTTGAAAAGCTCACAAAGACGACCTGCCCCAAGGCGCTTTCCGATACCAAGAATAAGCCCGTAAGATTTTCCGGCTCAATCAAGCCTGAGGATATGTCAAAGGCAGTTCTCGAATTTATAAACAAGTAATTAAGGAGCGTTTATTTGAAAGTATACACAATGGGAGATCTTCATCTGCCTTTCGGCAGACCGAAGCCGATGGATATTTTCGGTGGCTGGGAAAATTATACCGAGCGCATTGAAAAAAACTGGAACAGTACAGTCGGCGAAGATGATTGCGTTGTGATACCCGGTGATCTTTGCTGGGCAATGTCGCTTGAGGAGGCTCTTCCCGATTTTGAGTTCGTGAGCCGTAAGCTTCACGGCAGGAAGATAATCTCAAAGGGCAACCACGATTACTGGTGGACTACACTTAATAAAATGAACAGCTTTTTACAGTCAAACGGTTTCGACAATATCAGGATAATGCACAACAACGCGTTCACTGAATGCGGCATAGCAATATGCGGAACAAGAGGCTGGATAAATGATGACGGCGAACCGCAGGACGCAAAGGTTCTGGCAAGAGAAGCGGGCAGACTGGAGATGTCGCTTAAAGCAGCCGTTGCCACAGGGCTTGAGCCGGTGGTGTTTATACATTACCCGCCGATATACGGCAGTGAGCAAAACGACTACATTCTTGATGTTATGTCAAGGTATCCCGTGAAGCGGTGCTTCTACGGTCACGTTCACAGCGCTCCGTGCTTTCCGAAAGCCTTTCAGGGTGTGAGGGACGGAATTACCTACAGAATGGTGTCGGCTGACTATGTTAAATTTACACCTGTACTTGTGCAGGAATAAAATACAATAATACGCATCGCCGTATACAAGGCTTTGCAAAAACGGAGGATTTTTCAAATGGAGATCATTTCAAACAACAAGACCGCTACAAATACGGTAGAGGTAGAATTCAAGGCAACAGCCGAAGAATTTGAGCAGGCAGTACAGGCAGCTTATTTAAAGAAGAAAAAGAACATCAACGTTCCCGGCTTCAGAAAGGGTAAAGCACCTCGTAAGATAATCGAGGCTGAGTACGGCGAGGGCGTTTTCTATGAGGATGCGGTAAACGGTATGTATCAGAAGAGCGTTGCCGAGGTTATCGACGAGCTCAAGCTTGAGGTTGTTGATATGCCCAATATTGAAGTAACGGAAGTAAGCAAGGAGAACGGTGTTTCTTTCAAGGCTACATTCACAACAAAGCCCGAGGTAGAAGTTAAGGACTACAAGGGTATAAAGGTAAACAAGACTGTCAAGACTGTAACTGACGAAGATGTTGCAAACGAACTCAAGAGATATCAGGAGAAGGACGCAAGAATAATCGACGTTACAGACAGAGCGCTTCAGAAGGGTGATACAGCAGTATTTGACTTTGAAGGTTTCGTTGACGGTCAGCCTTTCGAAGGCGGCAAGGCTGAGCACTTCTCACTCGAGATCGGCAGCGGTCAGTTTATCCCCGGCTTTGAGGACGGTATGGTAGGACACAGCATTGATGAAGAATTTGAGATCAATGTTACATTCCCCGAGAACTACAACGCCGAGAACTTAAAGGGCAAGCCCGCAGTATTCAAGTGCAAGATCCACGAGATCAAGGCTAAGGAATACGCTGAGCTTGACGATGAGTTTGCAAAGGACGTAAGCGATTTCGATACACTTGACGAATTCAAGGCCGATATCAGAGCTAAGCTTGAGGAGAGCGCTAAGAACGCCGCTGACGCTAAGCTTGACGCAGACATCACAGACGCTGTTATCGAGAAGCTTGAGGGCGAAATTCCCGACGCTATGATAAACAACCGTGTTGACGACCTCGTTCGTGACTGGGAATACAGAAACAGATATCAGGGTATCACAGTTGCCGATTATCTGAAGTTCACAAACACAACGATCGAGCAGTTCAAGGAGAACTTCAAGGAGCCCGCCGCAAAGCAGGTTAAGCTCAGACTTGCTCTTGAGAAGATTGCTCAGCTCGAAAACGTTACTGTTACAGATGAGGACGTTGAGAAGGAATACGCTGAGATGGCTGAAAACTACAAGATGGACCTTGACAAGGTCAAGGCTCTCGTTGCTGAGGACGCTCTCAGAAAGGATCTTGAGGTTGAAAAGGCATTCGACATCGTTCGTGAGAGTGCAGACGTAACCGAAGTTACTGAATAATTTAGTTTTACAATCGGGAGCTTTCTGTATCGAATATGGAAAGCTCTTTATTGTCTGTATGAAATAAGGAAAGGCAGGAGTTTTATGAGTTTAGTACCAACCGTCATTGAACAGACAGGCAGAGGAGAAAGAGCATATGACATTTTCTCAAGACTGCTTAACGACAGAATTATAATGCTCAACGAAGAAGTGAACAACACTACTGCGGGACTGATAGTAGCACAGCTGTTGTTCCTTGAGGGTCAGGATCCCGATAAGGATATCAGCCTTTATATCAACAGCCCCGGCGGTTCTATCTCCGCGGGTATGGCTATATACGACACAATGAATTACATCAAGTGCGATGTTTCGACAATATGCGTGGGTATGGCGGCTTCTATGGCTGCGTTCCTGCTTTCATGCGGCGCTAAGGGCAAGCGTTTCTGCCTGCCTCACTCGGAAGTTATGATACACCAGCCCCTTATAAGCGGCGGACTGAGCGGTCAGCAGACCGATATCACAATTCACGCAAAGTACCTTGAAAAGACAAGAGAAACGATAGAAAAGATAATGGCAGACAACTGCGGCAAGAGCTATGAACAGCTCCACAAGGACTGCGAAAGAGATAACTTCCTTTCGGCTGAGGAGGCTTGCGCTTACGGTCTTGTTGATAAGGTAATTGCAAAGAGATAACCGGATGAAAGGAAAACGACCAATGCTTAGATGCAGTTTCTGTGAAAGAACTGAAGATCAGGTTGAGAGAATAATATACGGTGCAAGCGGCTGTATCTGCAACGACTGCATAGTAGCGTCATATCAGATGCTGATGGAGCAGGAGGGTATGCCTGTTTCGAGAAAGTCAAAGAGCAAGCACGGGGAAGAGCACGAGCTTATCAAGCCCGCCGACCTCAAGGCGATACTTGACAAATATATCGTAGGTCAGGACGAAGCCAAGAAGACTATCTGCGTTTCCGTATATAACCATTATAAAAAGAACTTCTGCGGCGATGATAAAAAGGCTGATGAAATAGAGCTTCAGAAGAGCAATGTGCTTCTGCTCGGTCCTACGGGTGTAGGTAAGACGATGATAGCGCAGACGCTCGCAAACATTCTGAAAGTTCCGTTTGCCATTGCAGACGCGACAACGCTCACTCAGGCAGGTTATGTCGGCGAGGACGTTGAGAATGTTCTGTTAAGGCTTATCCAGGCGGCAGATTATGATATTGAAGCGGCAGAGCACGGTATTATTTATATCGATGAGATAGACAAGATAACAAGAAAGTCCGAGAACACCTCGATCACCCGTGATGTAAGCGGTGAGGGTGTACAGCAGGCACTGCTCAAGATAATCGAGGGCACTGTGTCAAATGTTCCTCCGCAGGGTGGAAGAAAGCATCCCAACCAGGAGTTTATACAGATAAACACAAAGAATATCCTGTTTATCTGCGGCGGTGCTTTTGAGGGCATTGATAAGCTCATTATGCAGAGAACAAGCTCTTCCGCGCTCGGCTTCGGTGCAGATGTCAAGAGCAAGCAGGAAAACAAGATAAATGAGGCGCTCCATCAGGTAGAGCCCGAGGATCTTGTAAAGTTCGGTATTATCCCCGAGCTTGTCGGCAGACTTCCCGTTATCGCGGTGCTTGACGACCTTGACGAGGACGCACTCGTTAAGATACTGTCAGAGCCCAAGAACGCTATCTTAAAGCAGTATAAGTATATGTTCTCGCTCGACAATATCGAGCTTGAAATAACCGATGACGCTATGCGTGCCATTGCCAAGAAGGCGGCTGACAGAAAGACAGGCGCAAGAGGACTGAGAACGGTAGTTGAAGAAGCGCTTTCGGATACTATGTTTGACGCTCCGAGCGATGAGAGCATAACAAAGGTTGTGCTCACAGGCGAATGCGTTACCGAGGGCAGAAAACCCGAGATAATCAGAGATGCGAATGTCGCAAAGCTGAGAAGAAGCGCGGAGAAGAAAGCACTCAAGAAGAACGCAGGCTGAGCTTCGGCTGAAAAAGAACAATAAATAATGCAGTGGGGCTGTGATGAAGTGCAAAAAATTTCATCACAGCTTCTCAGTTTATCAAAATTTCATTGAAATTGCAGTGCAACATATGGTAAAAAATCAAAGTGATAAATATACAACCAACAACGCCGGAAACAGCTTCCGTGCCGATAAGTTGTTAATAATTTCGTGAGTTTATCTGTACAACTGTACTGTCACCGACTATCCAAAAAGAACGCTACTATCCTGAGATATCTATACTAAAATAGAACTAAGTGAGCGCCAGCGAGCCGCTTATACAAACGTATAAAACTCATTTGTTTGTATATTGAAGCACCACCACCCTTGCCTTTTGATGAACGCTCTGTTTGTTTTGCGTCTCTGCAATCGTGGTCGTTTGTGGTCGGTGCGTCCCACACCGACTGGGTTCGACCACTTGTAAGCATCCTTGCTTAAACTCTGGGCGTTCAACTTCGGGCATCCGTGCCCGCCCTCGAAAAAGGGGAGGTGGCACGGCTGATACAAGTTTTTCGCTTCTAACATATAAGTTCAGAAAATCTGACTATTATATATCTCCGACATTTCCAAGCCGTGACGAAGGGGATTGTGACAGATAAGAAGTTTTGAAAATAGCAGTACTATCAACTTCAATCCCCACCGTCTTGCAGACAGAAATGTTATTGATATATCAACGTTGAAGATATTGCATGATAAAACTGAATTTTAAGATTTACTGCTTGTCTGCAATCCACCTCCCCTTTTTCGAGGGGAGGCAAGGGTGTAGTGCAAGTGGGCGGATAGTACTCCTTTAGATTGTATCACAATCCCCTGTAATTGTTTTCACAGGCGGCAGTTGGCAGTCGGTCAGTCACCGCGGCATTTGGCGATCAACTGCCGGCAGTTTGCGGTCAACAGTCGGCATATTACTGCCAATATCGTCGAACACTCGCCAAAAGCTATGCCGCACAGTGAAAAAATAAAAATAATTTAAAAATGGTATTTACAAAAGCAATTTTGTATGCTATAATATCTTTGTTGTGCACTGCACACGATCAATTCTTGTCTTGGCTCTGTGGAGAATGCTCTTTATGAGAAACACCGTTTCCCGCCGCTATGACAAAGAAAATATTTTTAAGAGGTGTAATCATGCTTTTAAAGGAAGAAAAGACAGCGGTTATCGAAGCTAACCGCACACACGAGAACGACACAGGTTCTCCCGAAGTACAGATCGCTATTCTCACAAAGAGAATTAACGACTTAACAGAACACTTAAAGACTCACAAGAAGGATCACCACTCACGTCGTGGTCTTCTCAAGATGGTAGGTCACAGACGTAATCTGTTAAACTACCTCGCTAAGAAGGATATCGAACGCTACCGTGCAATAGTTGCAAAGCTCGGTCTTCGTAAGTAAGAGTTTAAAAAAGGGCAGGGCATTTATTGTTCTGCCCTTTAACCCTTATTTCAGATATCATTTTTCGATGTAAAGAGAAGCAGTGGAGTCAGCAATAAATTGAACGGAATAATGGCTATTCCGCTGAACTTATTGCTAACGCTGTTTCTCTGAAATAAAACAGGAGGAACAATATGTTCGAGAATTACAAAACATTCAAAACGACATTTGCAGGCCGTGAGCTTATGGTTGAAACCGGTAAGGTATGCGGACTTGCAAACGGTTCTTGCTGGGTACACTACGGCGAAACAGTCGTAATGGTAAACGTTACAGCAAGCGCAAAGCCCAGAGAGGGCGTTGACTTTTTCCCTCTCGCGGTAGACTATGAAGAAAAGCTCTACTCCGTAGGAAAGATCCCCGGCGGATACTTAAAGAGAGAGGGCAGACCCAGCGAAAAGGCTATCCTCAACTCACGAGTTGTTGACCGTCCTATGCGTCCTCTGTTCCCCAAGGATATGAGAAATGACGTTGCTATCGTTATGACAGTCCTCGCAGTAGACCCCGAAACACAGCCCGAGATCATTGCTATGATCGGCGCTTCTATCGCGGTCTCTATCTCCGATATTCCGTGGAACGGTCCTATCGGTGGTATCTCTGTAGGTCTTGTTGACGGCGAGATAGTTCTTATGCCTGACGCAGAGCAGAGAGCTAAGTCAGACCTTCAGCTGACTGTTGCGTCAAGCGAGAAGAAGGTCGTAATGATCGAAGCAGGCGCAAATGAAGTTGACGACGACACAATGCTCAAGGCTATTATGGCAGGTCACGAAGAGATCAACAAGTCGCTCATTCCCTTTATCAAGCAGATCCAGGCTGAGATAGGCAAGCCCAAGTTCAGCTTCCCCTCAATGGAGGTTGACCACGACCTGTTCGAGGCTATTCAGAATAAGTACACAGAGCAGGTAAAGTTCGCTCTTGATACAGACGACAAGAATGTTCGCGAAGAGCGTTTACAGCCCATCAAGGACGCTATACACGCAGAGTTTGACGAGCAGTATCCCGACAAGGCTGCTATGATAGATGAGTGCATCTACAAGCTTCAGAAGTTCATCGTAAGACGTTGGCTCTTAGACGAGCAGAAGCGTGTTGACGGCAGAGGTATGGACGAAATGCGTCCTCTCGCCGCTGAAGTAGGACTTCTCCCGAGAGTACACGGTTCAGGTCTGTTTACCCGCGGTCAGACGCAGGTTATGACTATCACAACATTAGGTCCTGTAAGCGACAGCCAGAAGCTTGACGGCATTGACGAAGAAGAAACAAAGCGTTATATGCATCACTACAACTTCCCCGCATACTCTGTAGGCGAAACAAAGTCAAGCAGAGGACCGGGCAGACGTGAGATCGGTCACGGCGCACTCGCACAGCGTGCACTTGAACCCGTTATCCCTCCCGTTGAAGAATTCCCCTATGCAATCAGACTTGTATCCGAGGTTCTTTCTTCAAACGGTTCTACATCACAGGCTTCTATCTGCGGTTCTACACTTTCACTGATGGACGCAGGCGTTCCGATAAAGTCACCTGTTGCAGGTATCTCATGCGGTCTTATCACCGAGGGCGACCGTTGGATGACAATGGTAGATATCCAGGGTCTTGAGGACTTCTTCGGCGATATGGACTTCAAGGTTGGCGGTACACACAAGGGTATCACTGCTATTCAGATGGATCTTAAGATCGACGGTCTTACACCCGAGATCATCAAGGACGCATTTGCAAAGACACACAAGGCAAGAGATTATATCCTTGACGAAATAATGCTCAAGGCTATCCCCGCACCTCGTCCCACAGTCAACAAGTACGCTCCCAAGATGCTCAACTACAAGGTACCCGTTGACAAGATCAGAGAGGTCATCGGTACAGGCGGTAAGGTTATACAGAAGCTCTGCGCTGACTTTGATGTCAAGATCGACATTGATGAAGAGGGTAACGTATTCATCTGCGGTCAGGATCTTGAAAAGGCTCAGAACTGCGTAGCGATGATCAAGGCTATCACATCTCCTCCGGAGATCGGCGCTATCTACAAGGGCAAGGTTGTTCGTATAATGAACTTCGGCGCATTTGTTGAGATCGCTCCCGGCAAGGACGGTATGGTACACATCTCAGAGCTTGAAAACAGAAGAGTTGAAAAGGTTGAAGATGTTGTTTCTATCGGCGATGAGATAATCGTTAAGGTTCTCGACATCGATAATCAGGGTAAGATCAGACTTTCAAGAAAGGCTGCACTTGCCGATATCGAAGCTAAGAAGAAAAACGGCTGATAAAGCCGAAAATTGAAATTTCAAGCCTCGCGGAGAATATCTGCGGGGCTTTTTATATGCAATTTCAGCTTGAAATGACAAGCAGGTTGTGATATACTTATAATGTATTATTATGTGACGGCGGCGTGCGCGGCTGAATATTCGTACTTCTTTTGCTAAGAATATAACAAGAAAATTCACAGTAAAGGAGTACGCAATGAACAAGCTTAACATAACCGATAACGAACCCGCAGAGGAAGAAAACGAAGAGCAGATAACGGCGGATCAGCCGACCGATAACGGCGTATTCGCTTCTGTCAATGCGGAGCATAATATACACTGCCTTACCGTTATAGGTCAGATAGAGGGACACTATATTCTCCCGCCGCAGAACAAGACGACAAAGTACGAGCATATTATGCCCGCGCTTGTGGCGATAGAGCAGGATATGAGTATAGAGGGGCTTCTGATAATACTGAATACTGTCGGCGGAGATGTCGAGGCGGGGCTTGCCATATCGGAGCTTATCGCGGGAATGTCAAAGCCCACGGTTTCGATAGTAGTCGGCGGCGGTCACTCGATAGGCGTACCGCTTGCGGTAAGCGCAAGAAAGAGCTTTATCGTGCCGTCCGCAACAATGACGATACACCCGGTCAGAATGAACGGTCTGCTTCTCGGCATACCTCAGACTTTATCGTATTTTGAGCGTATGCAGGAGAGGATAATCAACTTTGTCAGCAAGAACAGCGAGATAAAGCCCGAACGCTTCAGAGAGCTTATGATGAAAAAAGACGAGCTTGTTATGGACGTAGGCTCGGTGCTTGACGGCGAAACGGCAGTAAAAGAGGGGCTTATAGACAGCCTCGGAGGGCTGAGTGACGCGGTGCAGTGTCTGTATTCGCTTATCGAAGAGCGCAAGAGCGAAAAGTCGGACGCTAAAACAGCTGCCGCAAAAAGCCCCGACAGCAAAAAATCCTCAACCGCTTCCAAAAGGACGCTCAAAGGCTCATCACAGAAGAGCAAGGCAACCGCAAAGGTGAGCACCTTCAGAGAGTATCACCCCGGCGGTGCAGAGGCGCGGGCAAAGCGAGGTGGTGCAAATGTTTCAGACCGTCATTGACGAGTACGAGGTTTTCGGCGGCACAGTGCCGTATGACAACAACGCCTATTATGCCGTTGACGGCTGTGTGTTTCCATACAGTGTAAAGCCTGACACAAAGCAGGCTCGGCTGTGCTCAGACCCCTGCGCGTACCTTAAGCTCACCGAAATAAAAAAGCAGTAATTCCGGGCTTATGCCCGTACATATAATATAAATAAACAAAACGCCGAATGGCACTGCAACCTGAAAGGAACAAATGAAAATGGAGTACATAAGCATAATTATTCAGGGCATTATTCAGGGTCTGACCGAATTTCTGCCCGTATCAAGCTCGGGTCACCTCTCTGTGGCACAGCATTTTATGAATGTCGGTGAAACGGGTCTTATTACCTCGATAGTTCTTCACCTCGGTACCTTACTTGCGGTATTTATCGCATTCTTCCCGACTATATGGGGAATGATAAAGGAATTCTTCCTTACGATAAAGGACATATTCACAGGAAAATTCTCATGGAAGAATATGAACGCAAACAGACGTATGATGTTTATGGTCATAATCTCTACGGCTATGCTTGTGCCGGTATACTTCTTCAAGGACTTCTTCACAGGCTTTGAGAGCGATAACGATATCATCTTTGAGGGCGTGGCGTTCATTTTCACGGCACTTCTTCTGTTTATGTCGGATAAGTGCGTCAAGGGCAACAAGACAGGCGACAAGATGAAGGTCGCCGATGCCATAGCAGTCGGCGCTATGCAGTGCGTTGCGCTGTTCCCCGGCGTTTCGCGTTCGGGCTCTACAACGGCGGCAGGTCTTTTCTGCGGACTTACAAAGGAAACCGCAGTCACATTCTCGTTTATACTCGGCATACCCGCAATACTCGGCGGCAGTGTGCTTGAAATAGGCAGCGCTCTGAAAAGCGACATTCAGCTTGACTGGGTACAGCTCGGCATAGGCTTTGCAGTAGCGGCTGTAGTCGGACTGCTTGCGATAGCGCTTGTAAAGTGGCTTTTAAAGAAGGACAGATTCAAGATCTTCGGCTTCTATACGGCGATACTCGGTGCGGCGTGCATAGCAGTGGGAATATATGAACTTGTTACAGGCACACGCATTATGATAGTTTTCTGATACAGATATAAACTAATTATCCGGCAAAGTCCGTGGGAGAAAGGATGTAGTAAATGGCTGCAAAAAGAAATATAAATGCAGATACGGCTAAGGATACGCAAAAGACGACAACAAAGAAGCGCACAAGCGCCGCGGATAAAAAACAACAGGAGTATCTTGAGCGCCGCAGGGAAGAGCTTGAAAAGGAGCAGCGCTCAAAAAGGCGCAGAAGCTCGATAATTCTTTTTGCTATCGGCGTTTTACTGCTTGTGTTTACAATAATCGGACTGATAAGCGGTATGAGCAGAAGCGAGGGCGACAGCCTGAATATGCTCGATATGATCTATTCGTTCCTGTGCGGCGTGTTCGGCTTTACCGTGTTCTTCACAGGTCCTATAGTGATATATGTTGCGGTTCTGATAGCGACTGACAAGAGCAGAACAAGCATTCTGACAAAGGTATTACAGCTGTCGGGCGGTATAATAATACTCAGCACGGCAATACAGATAATATTCGTAGGCTCGGTCGGTAAGAACACAACCGACTTTTTCGGCGCTATAGGCAGTCTTTACACAGACGGCGTAAATCTTGTCGGCGGCGGCATTATAGGCGGTCTGCCCGCGTGGGTACTGCTTTTGTTCGGAAATGTCGGCGCTGTGGTGATGATAATTCTTATAGCATTTGTATTCGTAATGCTGATAAGCAGAAAATCGCTGATGGATTTTCTCGGTGCTGTCGGAAAGCCCGTGAAAAAGGCGGCTGTTACCGCAAAGGAAAAGCACGCACAGCATAAAGAAGAGATGGAAGCGCTCAGACGCGAGCAGGAGCAGCTCAGACTTCAGGCTGAAAGCGAGAACAAGGAACGCCTTGCACAGCTTGAAATGAACACTGTCGGAAGCGAAAAAACAACACTTAAGGACAGGCAGAAAGAGAATATCAAGGAGCAGAAAAAGGACAGCGATAACTTCATAAACGAGCTTAACAACTACAACGGCATAGTTTCGCCAAAGCCCGATGAGGCTGTACAGCAGAGCAATGAAACCTTGCCCGACATAGCGCCCGAGAGCGATATACATACATCGTGCGAAAAGCTCCCCGACCTGCCGAATACGGCAAAGAGCGGCGCAGAGAATACCGCATTGGATACGGTTGACGAAAATCGGGAAAGCAAGACTGCCGAGGTGATAAATGATACCGCCGCTGTCGCTGTCGATACGGCAGATGATTACCCGCCGTTACCCGATTATCCTCCCGAGGAGGTAAACCCCGTAGAAGCGGCGCTTAATTCGTTCATAGAAGAAACAAACGGTGAACAGGAAGCGATAAGACAGCGCGAGGAGCAGTTTGTAAGTGACGTAAGCGCGCCTGTTGTACAGCCCGCCGAGCCGCCCGCCGAGGAAAACGCCGCCGAGAATGACGGCACGAAGCAGTCGGACGAGGATACAGAGGACAAGCTGTATACCGTTACTATCGACCCTGACGACCACCCGCTCCCGCCAACCGCACTGCTTGACGAGATAATGCCCGGCAAGACGCAGGAAGATATAAATAAGGAGCTTGAAACCAACGCCACGACTATAGTAGAAGCACTGAGAAGCTTCGGCGTTCAGACAAAGTGCATCGGCACTTGCCGCGGACCGTCAGTAACAAGATATGAATTACAGCCTGCGGCAGGCGTTAAGATATCTAAGATAACGGGACTTGCGGACGATATCGCGCTTAATCTTGCGGCATCGGGCATTCGTATTGAAGCCCCGATACCCAATAAGCCCGCTGTCGGCATAGAAGTGCCGAACAAGATAAGAGATACCGTGCCGTTCAGGCAGCTTATCGAAAGCCCCGAGATAGCCGAGAAGAAGAGCAAGCTTGCGGCGGTGCTCGGCAAGGATATTTCGGGTGAGATAGTAATTGCCGATATCGCGGAAATGCCGCACCTGCTTATTGCGGGTACGACCGGCTCGGGTAAGTCGGTATGCGTAAACTCGATAATAATGTCGATACTGTTCAGAAGCAAGCCCGAAGAGGTACGCTTTATAATGATAGACCCGAAAGCGGTCGAATTTATGGCGTATAACGGCATACCTCACCTGCTTATCCCTGTAGTCACCGACGCAAAGAAGGCGGCAGGTGCGCTCAGCTGGGCGGTAGGCGAGATGCTTAAAAGATACAGCCTGTTCTCGGAGTACAATGTGCGTAACATTCACGGCTATAATTCACTCGCGGACAAAGACCCCGAGATGAAGAAGATGGAACAGATAGTGATCTTCATTGACGAGCTCGCCGACCTTATTATGGCATCTAAGAACGAGGTCGAGGACAGCATATGCCGACTTGCGCAGATGGCGCGTGCCGCAGGTATGCACCTTGTTATAGCTACTCAGCGTCCGACGGTAGATGTCGTTACGGGTCTTATCAAGGCGAATATCCCGAGCCGTATCGCGCTGAAGGTAAGCTCGGGTATTGACAGCCGTACAATTATGGACGAGCAGGGCGCGGAAAAGCTCCTCGGCAGGGGCGATATGCTGTTCAAGTCGGTTTCTATGCCTAAGCCTACGCGTGTACAGGGCTGCTGGATATCCGACAAGGAGGTCGAGCGCGTTGTTGACTTCCTCAAAAATAAGTTCACGCTCGATTATGACGATGATGTTATCAAGGAGGTCGAGCGTCAGGCAGAGCTTGTCAAGGGCAACGACAAGTCCTCAGACAGCTCGGGCTTTGAAAGCGGTGATATCGATGTCAGCGATGATAAGCTTGAGGACGCTATCCGTATTGTTGTCGAGAACGGACAGGCGAGTGTAAGTACGCTTCAGAGAAAGCTCAAGCTCGGCTTCGGCAGAGCCGCAAGACTTGTCGATGTTATGGAAGAGATGGGCATTGTAGGACCGTCACAGGGCAGTAAGCCCCGAGAGGTGCTTATGACAAAGGAGCAGTACTACGAGCGCCAGATGAATAAACAGCAGTGATTTTTGTGAAACAGCTTAACAGCTTGTACCATACAATTTAATATAATCAAATGGGGTCGCAGGGGCGAAGCCCCCGGCAGGGACTAGGGGCGGCAGCCCCAGCAATATAGCCCCTTCCTATGGGGAAGGGGTTTGGGGTTAGGAATAGAGAAATTTGTACTATTTTAAAAATAGACTTTTTCTACAAGCAAAAGCCTGTACTATCACAACACAGGCATAAGCATACTACGAAATACATTAAACTCAAACGGTCACAGACCGGGAAAGGAACTTAATATGATAGCACTTATTACGGGCGCCAGCTCAGGAATAGGCAGAGAAATGGCTAAAAACCTTGCAACAAGAGGTGTGAACCTGATACTTGTCGCAAGAAGAACAGAGCGCCTTATCGCGCTGAAAGAGGAGATAAAATACAACTGCCCCGAGATAAAGGTCAAGACGATAACCGCCGACCTTTCAAAGGAAGAGCAGTGCATTGAGCTTTACAACAGGGTAAAGGACTACAGGATAGATTTCCTGTTCAACAATGCGGGCTTCGGTCTGTACGGATCGTTCCTTGAAACAGACCTTGACGATGAGCTTTCGATGATAAACGTCAACATCAAGGCAGTTCATATCCTGACCAAGCTCTTCCTGCGCGACTTTGCCGAGAGAAACAGCGGATATATCCTTAATACCGCTTCTGTTGCGGGCTTTATGGCTGGTCCTCTGCTTGCTACCTACTACGCAACAAAGAACTATGTCGTACAGCTGACAAAGGCTATATATGAAGAGCTCAGAAGCACAGGCAGCAGAGTAGTTATAAGCACGCTTTGCCCCGGACCTGTTGATACGGAGTTCAACAGCGTTGCAGGCGTTAAGAGTTTCGGTATCCCGAGCGAGAGTGAGGCTTATGTAGCGGATTATGCTATCGAGCGTCTTTTATGCGGCGACCTGCTGATTATCCCCGGTGTTACGACAAAGGCGGCTGCGGCTGGCTCAAGATTTGCTCCTACAAAGCTCCTTCTCAGAACAGTGAGAACATTACAGGAACAGAAGAATAAATAAAGAAAGATAATATAAAAATATAATGTGAGGAACTATGGCGTATACTACCGATTTTGAGAAGCTGAAAGAACAGCTGAACTACAAACCCGACCCGACAAAGCTTGTTTCAAAGCAGGCAAGCAAGAACACCGTAAAGCTCTATGAATATCTCAAGAGCATATACGGCAAAAAGCACCTGTCGGGTCAGCAGTATCTGCTTAGCGACGAGGTCGAGGATCTTGTCTATTACCGCCTTACAGGCAAGCTCCCGGCTGTGCGCGGCTATGACTTTATGGGTGTGAGCTCCTGTAAGAAGACCGACGATCAGGTCGACAGAGCCATAAAGTGGGCTACCGAGTGCGGCGGCATCGTTACAATGTGCTGGCACTGGTACGCCCCGAACGATATGAACGATTATTCCAAGGGCTCGTCATTTTACTACAAGACTACCGACTACGATCACAAGACCTGCTTTGATCTGTGTAAGGGCGTGACGGAGGGCACGGCAGAATATGAGTTCATTATCCGTGAGATAGATATGGTGTCTGCTGAGCTTAAGCGTATGGCGGAGTTTGACATACCTGTGCTGTGGCGACCTCTGCATGAGGCAAACGGCAACTGGTTCTGGTGGGGAAACCACGATGATAAGCACCGCGAAGCATATAAGAAGCTGTGGTATATGATCTTCGACCGTATGGAAAACTATCACAAGTTACCTAACCTTATATGGGTATGGAACGGTCAGGATAAGTGTATGGAGGTAAACCCCAACACGTTTGACATCTGCGGCGATGATATCTATTCGGTGAAGGAATACGACCATTCCTCGCAGAAAGAGCGCTTCAGCTATATGGAAGCGCTTGCACACGGCAAGCTGATAACATTGTCAGAGTGCGGCTATATCCCCGAACCCGATGAGATGAAAAAGGATAATGCCATGTGGCTGTGGTGGCTTCCTTGGTGGGGCGAATTTGTCTACAAGCGTGACGGCTACAAGCCTGTTTTCGATAAAGACGGCTACACGGTGATAAATGAAAAATATATGACGGAAGACTTTATGAAGCGCGTTATGTCGCACCCCGATGTAATTATGCGCGAAGATCTGCCATGGTACGACAAGGACAGGCATAAGCTCCCCGATGCGCTGATGAAGAACCTCGAAAGGATAGAAAGTAAATGAAAAAGCTGATCGCGGTGTCTTGTGCCGTGGCTTTGGCGGCAGTGCTCTGCGGCTGTTCGGACAGTGAAACGGTTTCTTCGGTTCAGCAGTCGGATACAACGGTAGCCGAAAGCCCGGCGGCGGACGAAATCTCGTCACACTCTTCCACAAAATGGACGCCTGTCGAGGTAGCCGACAACGATATTTCCTGCGAGGGATTGGTGCTCACCGCACTTAACGCGGGAAATTTCCCCGAGATGGTAAAGGCAACTGACAGCACACTGCTAGATACTATAATGGACTTTTCGCAGTACGGAATTACCGATTACTGCGTTTATCAGCAGGCTATAAGTGTTGAGCTGTCGGAAGTGATCGCGGTGCGCGCAAGTGATGCTGACGGCGTATATGACGCGCTCCAAAGCAGGAAAGAAAGCCTGATAAAGCAGTTTGCAACATATCCCGAGCAGGCGAAGAATGCCGAGCAGACGGTAGTATTCAAAAAGGGCGAGCTGTGCGTGCTTATAGCGGCGGACGAGCCGATGACGGCTGAAAGGGCTATCATTGATAAGCTAAAGGCTGACAGCGAAAATTCGTCTGTATCTGAGGGATAGCTTATGTATCTTCTTTTGCTTGCGGTAATATATATCGCGTTTATAAGCTTAGGGCTTCCCGATTCGCTGCTCGGCTCGGCATGGCCTACGATAAGGGCGGCGTTTGATGTGCCGTTGTCGTATATGGGCTTTGTGTCGATGATAATCTCGGGCGGCACGATAATATCGGGGCTTATGTCGGAGCGCCTTACGAAAAAGCTCGGAACTAAGGTCGTGACGACAGTCAGCGTACTGCTGACGGCTGTTGCGCTGTTCGGCTTTTCCACAGTGAGTGAATTTTATCAGCTGTGCCTGTGGGGTATTCCCTACGGACTCGGCGCGGGAGCTATAGACGCGGCTCTCAATAACTATGTAGCGTTGCATTACAGCTCGCGGCATATGAGCTGGCTTCACTGCTTCTGGGGTGTCGGAACGATAGTAAGCCCGTACATAATGAGTATGGCGCTGAACTACGCCACATGGTCGGACGGCTACAGGTGGGTATCGTTCATTCAGTTCGGCATAGTGCTGATACTCGTAATTTCTCTTCCGCTGTGGAAGATAAACGGTAAGAAAACCGAGGTAAGCGGGGAAGAAAGCAAGCCGCTCCTCGGAATAAGAGGTGCGCTTAAGATAAAGGGCGTGCCTTTTCTGCTGACAGGATTTTTCGCCTACTGTGCCGCAGAAGCTACCGCTATGCTGTGGGCAAGCAGTTATCTTGAAAGCGTTGCGGAGCTTCCCAAGGACGAGGCGGCGGCGCTCGGCTCGCTGTTCTTTATCGGGATTACCGCGGGAAGGTTTTTGTCGGGCTTTATTTCGGACAGGCTCGGCGACAACCGTATGATAAGGCTCGGCACGGGCATTGCGATATCCGGCGTTGTGCTGATAGCTATCCCGACCTTTGTCACAGCGGTAGCGGGCTTTGTGATAATCGGGCTTGGCTGTGCGCCCGTATATCCGTGTATTATCCACTCCACGCCTGCAAACTTCGGCGCGGAGAACTCGCAGGGCATTATCGGGATACAGATGGCGAGTGCCTATGTCGGCTCAACGTTTATGCCGCCATTGTTCGGCGTTATCGCAAACGGTATCAGCCTGAGGCTTATGCCGCTGTTTTTGGCGTTTTTCTTTGTGCTGTTGCTTGTTATGATAGGGCAGACGGAGAAAAGGTGCAGGAAATAATTGTATATAAAGCCGTGGTTTGTACCACGGTTTTTTTAGTGGTAGGAGGTTAGTTTTGCGGTGGGGTTTATGTGTGATGTTATGAGGAATGCTTGCCGCCGAATGTTTACATATGAGATAGTATTTCTTAGATATGCTATTCTGTGTTATATAGTTATTTGTTTTCGGCTTGGCAAAAATATTTGATGTTTTGAATGTGATAACAGGCTACCGATAGTTCTATTCGTTGGATAGCACTTCTCGGGTTCGCTATTCCATTTGATAATGTTGCTACTATGTGTGAGGGAGACAACCCAAGGGAAGAGAGGAAGGCGCTCCAAAGGC